>DASRFJ010000161.1:0-3588 GCA_035651595.1 Streptosporangiaceae bacterium
CGACGACGCGAACCGGCACCTGTTCACGGCGGCGGAGCTGGCGAGCATCGACCGGATCGTCCCGTGGACCCGGCTGGTCCGGCCCGGCCCGGTGACGACCCCCGATGGCAGCAGGGCCGACCTGCTCGACTACGCGATGGCCCATCAGGACGAGCTCATCCTCAAGCCGAGCATGGGCTGGGAGGGGATCGGGATAATCCCTGGCTGGCAGGATCTCAGCCCCGAGCAGTGGCGGACACATCTCGGCAGCGTTTCGGACCCCTGGTATGTCATTCAGCAGCGGGTCCGGCCCGAGCCGGAGCTCTTTCCCGACGAGGACGGCGAATTGATCCCGTGGATTCCCGTCTGGGGACTGTTCACCGGTTCGCCCGGCTACGGAGGAATATACGTGCGGGCCGTCATGAACTCCGGCGCGGGCGTCATCAATCATGCCCTCGGCGCTTTCAACGGCTCCTGCCTGTCGGCGGCCTATCCGCCCGCCGACGAGTCAGGCGATCGCCTGGTCCAGCGGCGCAGCCAGACCAGGCCCAGCACGGGAAGGACGAGCGGGACGAAGCCGTAGCCGCTGCCATAGCCGGACCACACCGTTGCGTCGGGGAAGCTGGCCGGGTCGGCGTGGCTCCATGTGCCGACCGCCAGCACGCCGGCGAGTTCGATCGAGCAGGAGAGAACGGCGATCCGGCGTGCTGCCGGGCTGCCGATGGAGAGAGTGACCGTGGCGAGGATGTAGACCGCGCCGGCGAAGGCCGAGAGCACGTAAGCGACCGGGGCGTGACTGAACTTGGTCGCGATCTGCACGGCGGCCCGGGCGCAGGCGGAGAGCGCGAAGAGCGCGTAGACGGCGACCAGCAGCCGTCCCGGCCCTGACCTGGTCGAGGCTTGCTGCGATGCCGCGGGTTCAGACATGGATGGCCGGCCAGACCTGATGCAGGCGGACCATCAGCACGGCCACGACCAGCCCCGCCACGGCGACAACGGCGGGGCCCCACCGCGATCGCTCCATCAGGCCCCAGACCGCGGCGGCCACCAGGACGAGCGGCGTCGCGATCAGGTATCCGACGAGCGTCGCCATCCCGGCCGGGCGTTCACCGCCGCCGAGCTTGGCCGCGACGATGCCGACCTCTACGAGCACCAGGACCTCGAGCACACCGACCGCGGCGAGCATCGGGACGTTCATCCGGTGGTTCAGGCTGGTCATCACCAGCGCGTACCCGGCCAGCGCGAGCCCAGCGACGATGATCGTCGTGGGGACGGCGCCATTCACGCACGTTATGTTACTACGTTTCGTAGTAACAAGCCGCGCGGACGAACCGGGTGACCGCGCACGCACTAGACCGGCGGGCGGCAAAGCCGGATGATTGGCGGCAACACGGCAGGAGGTCGCATGAAGACTCGAGCAGCGGTACTCAGGGACGTGGGGAAGGACTGGGAGGTCACCGAGCTGGACCTCGACCAGCCGAAGCAGGGCGAGGTGCTGATCCGGTACGTCGCGTCCGGGCTGTGCCACTCCGACGATCACCTGCGCACCGGGGACATCCCGGTCCGCTACCCGATCGTCGGCGGCCACGAGGGCGCCGGGATCATCGAAGAGGTAGGCGCGGGGGTCACCCGGCTCAAGCCAGGCGACCACGCGGTCTGCTCGTTCCTGCCGGTATGCGGGCACTGCCGGTTCTGCGCCCGCGGCAAGGGCAACCTGTGTGACCTGGGCTACCTCCTGGTGAACAACAGCCTGGTAGACGAGACGTTCCGGTTCCACGGCGGCGGGGAGGACTTCGGCCAGATGTGCCTGGTCGGGACGTTCTCCCAGTACGCCGTCGTGTCCGAGTACTCGGTGGTGAAGATCGACGACGACCTGCCGCTCGAGGTTGCCGCGCTGGTCGGCTGCGGCGTCCCGACCGGTTGGGGTTCCGCGGTGAACGCCGGCGGCGTACGGACGGGCGACACGACCGTGGTGTACGGGGTTGGCGGCGTCGGCATCAACTCGGTGCAGGGCGCGGCGTTCGCCGGTGCCCGGCACGTGATCGCGGTCGACCCCGTGCCGCACAAGCTGGAGACGGCCCGCAGGCTCGGCGCGACCCACACCGCGGCGACCGCCGAGGAGGCACAGGCGATCGTCACCGAGGTGACCAGGGGCGTGGGCGCGGACCAGGCACTTGTCACGATGGGCGTGGTGACCGAGGAGGTCATCGCCGCCGCGTTCGCCGCGGTCAGCAAGGGCGGCACCGTGGTGGTCACCGGCCTGTCCGGGCCCATGGCGAAGACCGTGCACCTGACCGGGTTCGAGCTGACCCTGTTCGAGAAGCGGCTCCAGGGCACGCTGTTCGGCGGCGGCAACCCGTTCGATGAGATCCCGCGGATGCTCGAGCTTTACCGAAGCGGGCACCTGAAGCTGGACGAGCTGGTCACCACCAGGTACCGGCTGGACGACGTCAACCAGGGCTACCGGGACCTGCTCGACGGCCGCAACGTCCGCGGACTGCTCGTCCACGAGCACTGACGCGCGGTATCTACAGGTAACGTGGGGCACATGGCGATGCCGCAGGAATCCGACTGGTCGTGGCTCCGCGCCGCTGCGGAGGCGCCCGAGATGACCCTGGAGCTCTACGAGGCGCTCCCCGAAGACCTTGCCAGGCAGATCGAAGTGTCGGACGGGACGATCATCGTCTGCCACTCGCCCAGTGACAAGCACCAGGCCGTCCAGCACGCGCTACTCAACGCGTTGGCCGAGGCGGGCCGCAAACACGACCAGCGCAAGGGAACATGCCACCGGGTCCGTGCTGACATCGACGTCCTCCTCAGCGAGGTGCCCTTCCACTTCCGCCGTCCGGACCTAGCCCTCTTCCGGTGCCTTGACGACTCGCGTGGCGGACGATGGAGCGGCAAGCCAGCCGCCGCTGACACGTTGATCGTCGTCGAGATCGTGTCACCCGGCTCTGTCTCTGATGACCTGCTCGTCAAGCGGGTACGCTACGCGCGGGCAGGTATCGGCTACTACTGGATCGTCCGCCTAGCCCAGAACGACGGCCCCGCCGTGTCCGTCGAACTGCTCCGTCTGACATCGGACGGCACCTACGCGATGGAGCAGGTCACTTTCCGGAAGAAGGACATCCTCGCCATCGACGCGCTAGACCCCATCGAGGTCACCGTGACCTGGGATCAGCTGGACGAGTGGCTCTAGCGCCACGACCCTGACTCCGATGAGTTTCGCGCTGCCCGCTCGTCCCATATGCCAGAGACGAAGGGACGCATATGGAAACCGTGAAGTCAGCCGACGGCACCGTCATCGCCTACGACCGTACGGGCGACGGTCCCCCGCTTATCGTCAGCGTCGGCGCGTTCTGCACTCGCCAGACGTTTGTCGCGCCAGAAGAGCTCAGGCAGCGCTTCACCGTCTACACCTACGACCGCCGCGGCCGAGGTGACAGCGGCGACACTGAGCCGTTCGCACCGCAGCGGGAGTACGAGGACCTCGCCGCCGTCGCGGCGGCGACCGGTCCCGAGCCGCCGTTCGTGTTCGGCCACTCATCCGGGGCGGCAATCGCGCTGCGGGCCGCGGCGGCTGGCCTGCCGGTGGCGGGCATCGTCGCG
>DASRFJ010000162.1:0-2173 GCA_035651595.1 Streptosporangiaceae bacterium
CAGGTCGTTGATCGTGTGGTGGCCGTCGCAGGCGTGGAGGATGGCGAGTTCGGCGGGGGTGAGGGTGACCGGTTTGCGGTGCGGGCGGTGCAGCATGGTGCCGTCCAGGAACACCGACCGGGTCCGCCGCGGCACCAGCCACCCCAGCTCGCGGCCTTGCCGGGCGATCACCGCGGCGATCTTGTCGACCGCCCATACCTCGAAATACGTGGTCCGCCGGGCGAGCAGCTGCTCTCCCGGGGTCACGGCCAGCCCGGGGGTGCCCGGGTGCACCGATGCCCAGCCGACCGGGCCGAAGAACCCGATCGTGTCGTTCTTGAGGCAGTACCGCTGCAGGTAGCTGGCGATCACCAGCTCCCGCTGGCGCTGCTTGCTGAGCCGCGGCGCGCCGGGGCCTTTGTCGTGGTCGTGCAGGAACTGCGCCAGTCCCGGGTTCTGCCAGGTGAGCGCCTCCCGGAACAGCGGATCGGCGTAGACCGCGGCCACCGCCCGGGACAGCCGCCCGGCCGCCTCCCGGTACACCGTCGCCACCCTCGCAGGATCCGCCTGGCCCGCGGCGGCCTGGCCCGCGGCGGCCTGGTCCGCGGCGGCGGCCAGCGGCTCATCGCACAGCGCCGCCAAAAGCCCGGCCGGGAACCCCGCGCTGCGCACGCAGATATCCCGCCACACGCTCCACCCCGTCCCGCCCAGACCGACCCGATGCCCCGACGGACCGGACCTCACGACATCTTCACCTGTGTCATAGCCTGCGTGTCCCTAACCTTCGTGAGGCGCCAACCGCCAAACCGCCTCACTGTGGCAGCCGGGAGACGCGGCGCTCACCTCGCCAGTTGCGCAGGCACGGGTAGCAACCGGCAAGGTGACCGCCGTCGTTGGCGGCTGGCACGCTGGCCAAGGCTTTCGCCGTTGGATTCCTACGAGGGTGAGGACGCAGATGCGCGCTCCGGAGGCGGAGGAGGCGGAGGAGGCGGAGGAGGCGGAGGAGCCGAGGGAAGAAGCCGGGGCCGGGCACCGGGTCGCGCTGGGGGAGACATCCTGGAGCGTGTGGCGGGATGCGTGCGTGCGCAGCGCGGGGTTCCCGGCGGAGATGGTGCTGGCTGTCTGCGATGAGCAGCTGGCGGCCGCAGCGGACCAGGTAGCCGCGGACCAGGCCGCCGCGGACCCGGACCACGCGGCCGCGTACGACAAGGTGTATGCCGAAGCAGCGGGCAGGCTGTCCCGGGCGGTCGCCGCGGTCTACGCCGATCCGCTGTTCCGGGAGGCGCTCACCTGGCAGAACCCGGGGCTGGCCCAGCGGCTGAACGATGCGGGTGTGGGGAAGGCGCGCCGGGCCAAGGACCGAGGGCGGGAGCTGGTGATCGCCAGCTACCTGCAGCGGTACTGCCTCAAGAACGACACGATCGGGTTCTTCGGCCCCGTGGGCTGGGCATCCGCAGACCCCGCCACCCCCGGACTCGCCGTGACCCCGGGAGAGCAGCTGCTCGCCCGGCGGACCACGTATTTCGAGGTATGGGCGGTCGACAAGATCGCCGCGGTCATCGCCCGGCAGGGCCGCGAGCTGGGGTGGCTGGTGCCGCGGCGGACCCGGTCGGTGTTCCTGGACGGCACCATGCTGCACCGCCCGCACCGCAAACCAGTCACCCTCACCCCCGCCGAACTCGCCATCCTCCACGCCTGCGACGGCCACCACACGATCAACGACCTGATCGACAGCGCGGGCGCCACGCAGGGCCGCGCCATCCTGTCCCGGCTCGCCGAACTCGGCGCGCTCCGCATGGACCTGGAAGGCCCCATGCACGCCACCCCCGAACTCCTGCTGCGAGACAAGCTCGAACAGATCCCCGATCCGGCGGCCCGGGCGGCGGCGCTCCAGCCGCTCGACCGGCTGATCGCGGCACGCGACGCCGTGGCCGTCACGGCCGGGGACCCGGAAAAGCTGCGGGACGCGCTGGCGTGCCTGGCCGAAACATTCGAAGAGATCACCGGGTCGACCGCCACCCGCAAGGCCGGGGAGAACTACGCCGGGCGGACACTGGTCTACCAGGACACCGTCCGCGACGTGCGGATAGCAGTCGGCCAGGCGGTCACCCAGGCCCTGGCGGCGCCGCTCGGCCTGGTCCTGGACAGCGCCCGCTGGCTGGTCAACGACATCACCGCCCGCTACCGGCAGCTG
>DASRFJ010000163.1:0-22844 GCA_035651595.1 Streptosporangiaceae bacterium
CCGGGTATCAGCGGCGCGGTGTCAGCCTGCCCGCCATCGCCGCCCTGATCCGCTCCCGCAATTTGGCCAGCATCCGGCCCCGCAACTGCGCCCTGCCCGGCAACTGCGCCCTGCCCGGCACTCGCCCGGGGAGCACTGGCAACCAGGACACCGATGCCCTGGCCAACCTGAGCGCCACCGCCCTGCCCTGCCTGGCCTCCCTGACCACCTTGCCCGGGCTGCCCGTCCTGGCCGCCGTCTTGGCCGACCTGACCGCCCTGCCCCGCCTGGCCTGCCTGCCCCGCCTGACCGCCTTGCCCTGCCTGCCCCGCCTGACCGCCTTGCCCTGCCTGCCCGGCGCCTTCGCCGCCGGGTTGCGGCTGGGCGGCTCCCGGCTGGGCGGGTGCTGAGTGGGCGGGTGCGGGTGCGGTAACTGGACGGATGCCTGCCGAAGCCGCGGCGGTTACGGTCTGGACGGCGACGGCTCGCTGGCGGCGCGCTTCGACGTCTTGGCGCATCGCGCCGGAGGAGACGAAGCGCGGGATGCCGACGATCAGCCCGACCAGCGCGCCGACGGCGAATGCCGCGCACGCGGTCAGGAAGCCGGCGCCGAGAAATCGCAGGTGCGGGCCGTCCGAAGCCGACCAGACAAACAATCCGATGAAGACGAAGCCCGCGGCGAACAGCAGCGCGGATATCACCGCCAGGATTATGGCAGTGGCCGATCTTGAATTGCTCCGTTGCGCGCGTGGCATCCGGTCCCTCCTATGACCGGCAGTTTGGCCCAGTAGCCGGCGATTGTCACGTTCTGCTCGTTAAAGTCGTGCGGGTATTCTTGAGCGAAGTGAGTGCATGCCCCCGCTCTCGTCGTATTGCCGCCATCGCAGCCGTGGCCGCCGCGGTTGGGATGACGGTCCCGGCGTGCTCGTCACCTGCTCATACCGGGCCGGCGAGCTACTACCTGGCCCTTGGCGACTCCCTTTCCCAGGGCGTGCAGCCCAACGCGGCGGGCACCAGCGTGGAGACATCCCAGGGTTATCCGGATCTGGTGTACGCGTCGCTCGAACGCACCCATCCAAGCCTGAAGCTGGTGCGGCTCGGCTGCCCGGGCGAGACGACCGGGTCGATGCAGCATGGCGGCATTTGCCACTATCAAACGGGCTCGCAGCTGGCCGCCGCCATCGCTTTCCTGCACGCGCACCGCGGTCACCTGCTGCTCGTCACCATCGACATCGGCGCCAACGACCCCGAGTCCTGCGGCGCCCAGTCGAACCTGGCCGCCACCGTGACCTGCATCGGGGCGATCCCGAGCGCGGCAACCAAGCTGACCGCCATCCTCACCGCGCTGCGCGCCGCGGCCGGGTCAAACGTGCGCATCGTCGGGATGAGCTACTACCTGCCCGCGCTCGCCGAATGGCGGCACGGCATGCTCGGCCGCGTCACCGCCTACGCCAGCGAGCGGCTCGCCGCCAGCTACAACAACCTGCTAGGCAACGCGTACGCCAAGGCGAACATCGCGGTGGCGAACGTATTCGGGGCGTTCGACACCACGAACTTCGGCGATCAGCAGGACGTGCCGGGCGTGGGCATGGTGCCCAAGAACGTGGCGCTGATCTGCAAGTGGACATGGGAATGCACCGCCCCGCCGCGCGGCCCGAACCAGCACGCCAACCCTGCGGGCTACCAGGTCATGGCGACCGCGATCCTGAAGGCGGCCAACCTCAGCTGAGCGGCTCGTACGCCAGCCGGTAACCGCGCTTCACCACGGTCTGGATGATGCGCGGGTCGCCGAGCGCGGTGCGGAGCCTGCCGATGGCGACCTCGACCGCGTGATCGTCGTCACCGGAGCCGGGACTCACCCGCAGCAGATCAGCCCGCGATACGACATGCCCGGGACGCACGCAGAGCTCGCGCAGCAGCGCCATGCCGGCTCCGGTGAGCGGCATGAGCTCGCCATCCACCACCACCGCTTGACCACGTATCTCCAGGACGTGGCCGATCACCGGCAAGACAATGCCACGCCGGCGCGGCACCTCCTCGACGATCTTCCTGATCAGCGCGCCGAGCCGGGCGCGATCCGGCTGTATCGCCGCGATGCCCGCCGCCACCAGCGGGCCGGCCGTGACGGGGCCCACGCACGCGGGCACCACCGGCCCCCGCAACGCGGCATGGACAAGATCAGCGCGCCCCAAAGACTCGGCGGCCTGCAGGAAGCTCGCCGCCGCGGGAGCGCTGGTGAACGCCACCGCGTCGGCCGAACCGGCGCACACCGCCTGGATCAGCCGGTGCAGCGGCGCGGTGTCTTCCGGCAGCACCCAGCGGTACACCGGCACTTCGATCACCTCGGCGCCCGCCAGCCGCAGCGCCTGGACCAGGTCGGGGAGCGGCTCGCCGTGCAGCTGGACGGCGACCCGCCGGCCGTCCAAGTCGCCGCGAGCGATCAGGTACTCGAGGACCTCGGTGGAGGACTCCGACTCCGGCGACCACGTCTCACGCAGGCCGGCGGCGCGGATGGCGCCGCGTGCCTTCGGCCCGCGGGCGAGCGCGGTGGCCTGGCCCAGGACCTTCAGCAAATCCGACGCCAGACCCCAGGCGTCCGCGGCTTCGATCCAGCCCCGGAACCCGATGCCGGTGGTCGCGATGACCACGTCGAGCGGGGAACCCAGGCACCGGTCCGTCGCGGCGCGGAGCGAGCTGTCGTCGGCGAGCGGCACGAGCGTGATCGCGGGCGCGGAGATGACCGCCGCGCCGCGCCGTTCCAGCGCCGCGGCGAACTCGTCTCTGCGCCGCGCCGCCGTGATGCCGATCGTGTACCCGGCGAGCGGCTCGACGCTCACCGGGTACCTACCTCCACCAGGCCGCCCCGCTCCCGCACCGCGAAAACGGGCACGACCGTGGTCGCGTCGTCGAGGCACGCCCCAGTACGCAGGTCGAAAACCTGCTTGTGCAGCGGCGACGCCACCGTCGGGGTCTCGCCCCTGGTGCCCACGATGCCCCGGGACAGCACGAACGCCCCGGTGAACGGATCCTGGTTGCCGATCGCGTGCAGCGACCCGTCAAACAACCGGAATAGCGCGATTTGCGTGTCACCAAGGAGCGCAGCGACACCCCGTTCTGGCTGCAGATCGTCATAGCGGCAGACAGCGGCCCACCTCACCTGCTGACCACCTCCGGCGCGTTGACGAACGGGACGAACCGGCCCAGCTTCACCGGATCGGCGAGGACCGCCGCCCACTCATCCTGGTACCCGGCGATGTGCCGGGCCATCGCGTCGTCCAGCTCCGCGGCGATGCCCAGGCTGTCGTCCACGATGACCGAACGCAGGTAGTCTAGCCCGCCGTCCAGCGCTTCCAGCCAGCTCGCGGTGCGCTGCAGCCGGTCGGCGGTGCGGACGTAGAACATGACGAACCGGTCGATGGTGCGGATCAGCGTCGCCGTGTCGATCCCGGACAGCAGCAAGTCAGCGTGCCGCGGCCGGAAGCCGCCGTTTCCGCCGACATACAGGTTCCAGCCGTCCTCCACGGCGATAACGCCGATGTCCTTCGACCGGGCCTCGGCGCATTCGCGCGCGCAGCCGGACACGCCGGCCTTGATCTTGTGCGGCGACCGGAGACCGCGGTACCGCAGCTCCAGCTCGACGGCGAGCGACACCGAATCCTGCACGCCGTACCGGCACCAGGTCGAGCCGATGCACGACTTCACCGTGCGGACCGCCTTGCCGTAGGCGTGCCCGGACTCGAAGCCGGCGTCCACGAGCCGGCGCCAGATCAGCGGCAGCTGCTCGACCCGGGCACCGAGCAGGTCGATCCGCTGCCCGCCGGTGATCTTGGTGTACAGGCCGAACTCGCGTGCCACCTCGCCAAGCACGATGAGCTTGTCCGCGGTGATCTCGCCGCCAGGCACGCGCGGCACGACCGAGTAGGTGCCGTCGCGCTGGATGTTGGCGAGGAACTGGTCGTTGGTGTCCTGGAGCGCTGCCTGCTCGCCATCCAGGATGTGATGTCCCTGGCCGAGGCTGGCCAGGATCGAGGCAATTGTCGGCTTGCAGATGTCGCAGCCCCGCCCCTTGCCGTGCCGCGAGATCAGCTCGGTGAACGTGGTGATCCGCTCGGTGCGGACGATCTCGAACAGGTCAGCGCGGCTCATCGCGAAGTGCTCGCACAGCGCCTTGCTGACCGGCACGCCGTTGGCCGCCAGCAGCGTCTTCAGCGCGGGCACGCAGGACCCGCAGCCACTGCCGGCGCTCGTGGCGTCCACCACGCCCGCCACGTCGGACAGCCCGCGGTCGGCGATCGCCGCACAGATCGCGGACTTGGTCACGCCGCGACACGAGCAGACCTGCGCGTCGCCGGGCAGCGCGTCAACGCCCAGCCCGGCCCCGCCGGCGGGCGTGATGAGCGTCACCGGATCGCCGGGCAGCGGCCGTCCGACCAGCGGCCGCAGCAGGCCGTAGCGGGTCGTATCGCCCACGAGCACCCCGCCGAGCAGCGTTTGCGCGTCGCCGGACACGACGAGCTTGGCATAGCTTCGGGCCACCGGGTCGTTCACGGTCACCTCGAGCGCGCCCTTTTCGCTGGCCAGCGCGTCGCCGAACGAGGCCACGTCGACCCCGAGCAGCTTGAGCTTGGTCGAGGTGTCCGCTCCGGTGAACGTGGCGGCGCCGCCGCAGAGCCGGTCGGCCAGCACCTCCGCCATCGCGTAACCCGGCGCGACGAGCCCGTACACCCGCCCGCCGGCGCAGGCGCACTCGCCGATCGCGTACACGGCCTCGTCACCGGTGCGGCAGCCCTCGTCGACGACAATGCCGCCCCGCTGGCCGACGGCGAGTCCGGCGGCCCGCGCGAGCTGGTCGCGCGGCCGCACCCCGGCGGCGAACACGACCAGGTCGAGGTCGAACTCGGTGCCGTCGGCGAGCGTGGCGAGCAGCCGTTCGCCGTCCGGCACGATATCCCGCACCGACGTGCCTAGCCGCACGGTGACGTTCAGCTCCTCGATCAGGTGGCGGAGCAGGGCCCCGCCGCCCTCGTCCACCTGGAGCGGCATCAACCGCGGAGCAAGCTCCACCACGTGCGGCGACATGCCGAGCAGCCGCAGCGCGCGGGCCGCCTCCAGGCCGAGCAGTCCGCCGCCCACGACGAGGCCGGCCAGCCTGCCCTTGTTCCGGCCGTCGGACCGTGCCGCGGCGGCGGCTCGGATCGCCGCCACGTCCGCGGCCGTCCGGTAGACGAAGCAGCCGGGCAGATCCGCGCCGGGGACCGGCGGGACGAACGGATAGGAGCCCGTCGCCAGCACGAGCGCGTCGTAGCTCAGCACTGCGCCGCTGCCGCACGTGACGGTGCGCGCCGCACGGTCGATGGCAGTCGCGGACTCGCCGAGTTTAAGCTCGTAGCCACCGGTACCGTAGCAGCCGTCCGGCACGAGGTCCAGCTCCTCGGGCGCGGCGCCCTCGAAGCAGGACGACAGGTTCACCCGGTCGTACGCCCCGCGCGGCTCCTCGGACAGGACGGTGACGCGCCATTGCCGTTCGGTGTCTCGGTCTTTGAGAGCCTCGACGAAGCGCTGCCCCACCATCCCGTTACCGGCGACGACAACGTGATCAGACATTCTCCCAGCGTGTCGCCGCTTCGTTAGCGGCCGCGAACGGGCGCGTTACGGCCGTGAAACACGTGCCTCACCGCGCGGTCATCTCCGATGTGCGCCAGCTCCGTGGCCTTTAGCCTTGGGCGTGTCGCGCGGCTGCATGATCGTGCAAAAAGGGCCGGAAATCCGGCTCTTTTCGCACCCAATAACGTCGCTGCTGTCGGGGACCGCTCATCCTTTTTGTCATAACGGCAGAGGTTTCTCGCGCCGAGAACCTGGCACACCCGCAAGGTCAAGGCTGCGCCAGCTATACGTGCACGATCACGAGATCGGCGTCCACCCGCGCGATATCGGAGTCGTCTGACGTCAGGACCGCGTGTCCCCGGTCCGCCGCGGCCAGCGCTACGTGCACGTCGACGATGTCCGCGTGCGACGTGAGCCCTATGCGTACGCCGATGTCCTTGGCCCGCTCGGCGGTCAGCTCATCGATGATCACCAGGCCGCCACGGCTACGTCCGGCCGCGACAAGACGGCCGACGTTCGCCTGCCGTGGCGTCCCTCGCCATACCTGAGCGATCACGGTCCGGGGCAAGACGATCTCGATCCGCCCGCGCAAGACCTCGTCCAGAATGCCGAGCATGAACTGTGACCGCCGTTCGAGGGCGATGAACGCTCCGGCGTCGAGGACAAAGCCCTTCACGCGGCGTTTCCGGCCCGGCCGGCGAGATGCCTGCTGTAGGCCGTGTCGGCGGCACGAAGAGCATCGGCGACGCGCTGCTCCGAGTCGGCGTCGAAGTCTCCGGTCTCCTCATGCAGATCACGCACGAGGGTCTCGAGCTGTGCGCGAGCCTCGACGATCTCGAGGCCTTCCGCGATCAGCGCGGAGACCGACTCGGCCCGGCCCTCTTCAACCTCGCGGACAGCCCATTCGTACAGCTCATCGCGAAGCGAGATCCCTATCTTCTTGGTCATACCGCAACCATACCAGTGGTCATTCCACGGTCATACCCGATCACGACGCCAGCGCGCCGTTCGGCGGCAGCGACCGGGTCAGGATGGCGTGCTGGAGTTCCTGGAACGGGGTGTCGTCGTGCCCGGCGGCACGCAGGTCCTCGATGGCCCGCCGGCATACCGCGGCGGCGTCCGCTGTCCGCTCGCACCGGTACAAGGCGACGGCCAGCAGCCGCGGCGCGGCGCCCTCGCCCGGATGCTCGGCCATGATCTGCTCCAGCTCGGCCACGGCTTCGCGGTGCCTGCCCAGGCTGACGAAGGCGGTGAGCATGGCCAGCATCGCGTCCTTCCGCATGTCCCGCAGCCGTACGCGCCGCTGGCGCGCGAACGGCCGGTCCGCGGCCTCGGGAAGCGGCCGCCGGTCGTCGTCCGGGTCGGCGCCCCACAGCGAAAGCGCGCCGTCGAGGATCTCGGCTCCGCGCTCGTAATCACCAGCTCGTACCGCCTGTGACCCAAGCCGTGCGTGGTGCTGGAACCGCTCGGCGTCGACCTCGAGGCCGTCCGCGAGCTGGTAGGCGGTCTGGCCCGGGCCTGCCTGCTTGGTGATGATCAGTTCCCTGAGCTGGCCGCCGGCCGCGGCGACGGCCGCGCGGGTACGCGATATGTGGGTGCGCATAGTGATGCGCGACCCCGGTCCAGGCCGGTCCTGGAGCCGCCGCATCAGGCTGTCAGCCGGGACGGGGCCGCCCGCGCACCACAGCGCCTGGATCAGCAGGATCCGCCGGTGCGGCAGCACGACCGGCTGGCCGTCGCAGGAAAGCCGGAACGAGCTGAGCAGGTCGATCGTGATCAACAGGCCTCCCGCCGTGCACTGTGGCCCCCCCGCGTCGAAATTAATCCGCTATATCCACCATGTCCAGACCGAGGTGCCCACCCGGTGCACTCCGAGGCAACGCTGAGGCAACACCCAGCATTCAGGATTGATGGGGCATCGGCATTTACCCCGTTCCTGGCCTGGATGGTGACCGCAATGACTGGTAACGCCCCTGGTCGACCGCGCTTTTCCCGCTGGCAACTGCTCGCCGTCTTGGGATCGGTGCTGGCCTTGGTCGCCGCCTTGATCACGGGGCTGCGGTTGTTCACCGGCTGGGGTCCGGCCCCGGCGGCTGACGCAGGGAGCCCGGTTCCGGTGCACACGGTGCACGGCCGGACCGTGAAGATCCCGCCGATGCGCACCTGGCACCGCCCATCGACGTCATGGCCGGCCGCGCAGACGGCCACCGCGCGGATCGCTGCCGCTGCCGTGCCGGAGCGGGAGCCTGTCATGCTTGCCGCTGGCCCGTCGGCGGGTTCTGGACGGGCGGGGTCGCTGCCGGTGTGGGTCGGCCCGCCGGATGCCAGTACGGGCGGGACCGTGCCGTCGGCGTTGCAGCCTGCTGTAGCCGTGTCACGGGTCCGGGTCGCGATGGCCTCCCACGCGACAGCAGATGCGCTGGGCGTTCACGGAGCGGTGTTCGGCGTTACCCGCGACGACGGCAGCGGCGCGGCTGGCCGGGTGCATGTGAGCGTGGACTTTTCCTCGTTCGCCCACGCGTATGGCGGCGATTACGCCTCCCGGATGCGTCTGGTGGAGCTGCCGTCCTGTGCCCTGACGACGCCGCAGGTGCCGTCGTGCCGTAAGCAGGCCCCGGTCCCGGCCGGATCAGCGGACAACGTGCGGACCAGCCACGTCGGGGCCGACGTCACCCTGCCTGGCCTGGCCGCGGCTTCCGCCACGGTGCTCACCGCCAAGCTGACCATGGCCGGGTCGCAGGCGGTCGTGCTGGCCGCGACTGCCGCGCCGGCCGGGTCGGGCGGGAATTATGCGGCGCTGCCGCTGTCGGAACAGGATGAGTGGGTGAACGGCGGCTCGTCGGGTGCGTACACGTATTCGTACCCGGTCGCGGTGCCGCCGGTGCCGGGCGGGTTTGAGCCGACGGTGGCGCTGAAGTACGATTCGCAGGCTGTCGACGGGCTCACCTCGTCCACCAACAACGAGGCGTCGTGGATCGGGGATGGCTGGGATTACTCGCCAGGGTTCATCCAGGCCGAGTACCCGGTGTGCTCGTCTATCAAGACGGCGGGGTATCCGCAGACCAGCGATCTGTGTGAGCCGGGGGACCAGGACTGGCTGACGCTGTCGCTGAACGGCACCGATACGACGCTGGTGGACTCCAAGACCGGGTGGCATGCGGAGGCGGACGGCGGCGCGAAGATCACCGAGGTAACCCAGACCGAGGGCCCGGTCACGCTGCCGGAGTACTGGGTGGTGACCCAGCCGGACGGGACGTCCTATTACTTCGGGCTGAACCAGCTTCCCGGCTATGGCTCCGGCGACCCGGTCACCAGCAGCGCGTGGACCGTGCCGGTCTACGACCCGGGCAGCCCCCAGGCACCGTACGTCAACCAGGTGTGGCGGTGGAACCTGGACTATGTCACCGACCTGCACGGCGACGCGATCGCCTACTTCTACAACGCCCAGACCAATTACTACGCCGAGGACAACGGTACCACTGGCACCGGGCAGTACACCCAGGGCGGGGTGCTGGCTAAGGTCGAGTACGGGTTCCGCGACGGCTCGGTCTACGGGAGTATCCCGGCCGCGCAGGTGACCTTCACCGCCAGCAGCACCCGGCAGGACGCGCCGGATGACCTGGCCTGCGCCGCCGCCGCGCCGTGCTCGGTGACCGCGCCGACGTTCTGGACCGACGACGCGCTCACTGGCATCAGCACGCAGTCCCAGACCGGCAGCTCTCTCCAGAACGTGGATACCTGGGCCCTGGCGGATGCCTACCCGGCGACCGGTGACCCGACCACGTCACCGTCGCTGTGGCTGGCCTCGGTCACGCACACCGGCCAGGACGGCGCCGCCCCGGTCACGCTCCCGCCCACCTTGTTCGCCCCCACCCCGATGCCGAACCGGGTCCAGACAGCCGCCGATACGGCGGCCGGGTACTCGGTGATCACCCGGTCCCGGCTCACCGCGATCACCAGCCAGGCCGGCGGGGTCACCACCATCGCCTACAACGGGACTGATCCGGCGTGCTCGGGAGGGAACTTCCCGCCGGTCCTGTCGTCGAACACGACGGTGTGTTATCCGGACTTCTGGACCGCCGCCGGCTCGTCTGCCAAGGTCCAGGACTGGTTCAACGTGTACGACGTCAAGTCGTCGACGGTAACCGACACCACCGGCGGCGACCCGCCTGTGGTAACCAGCTACACCTACGCAGGGCCGGCGTGGCATTTCGATGACGACACGCTCAGCCGGTCGGCGACCGCCACGTGGGACCAGTGGCGAGGCTTCCGGACGGTCACCACCGAGACCGGGACCGTCCCCGACCCGGTCACCGAGAAGGTAGACACGTATCTGCAGGGCATGTCCGGTGATGAGGTGGCCGGGGGATGCGGCACGTTCGGCTGCAACAGCTCCAACGTCGTCACGATCACCGACGGCCACGGCGACAAGGTCACCGATTCCGACGGGTATGCCGCGATGCTGCTGGAATCCGTCGTGTACAACGGCGCGGGCACCGGTAATCAGGTCACCGACACGATCAGCTTGCCGGGCACCCTTGAAGACTTCGGCGCGGACTCGTTTACCGGCGTGCACGCCATCATGGCCGGTGGCGCCGAGACCATCACCTACACCGCCCTGGCCGGCGGCGGCACCCGCGAATCCACCATTTCCTACAGCTACGACTCCCACGGCAACGTCACGCAGAAAATCGACGTCCCCGACACGACGGACCCGTCGCAGACCACCTGTACCCTGACCAGCTACTCTCCCTCCATCTCCAACCCGGATCCGCTGCCCGCCACGGTCACGGACATGCCTTTCGAGGTCACGGTCCTCGCCACGGGATCGGCCAAGAACCCGTGCACGGTATCTAGCTCCTTCACCACCAGCCAGCTTGTCTCCGACACCGCCTACACCTACGACGGCACCGGCAACGTCATGAAGACCCAGAAAGCCACCGCCGCCAGCTACAACCCCGGCGGCCTCACTTTCGGCCTCACCTTCACCTACACCACCACGCAGACCGCCACCTACGACCAGTACGGCCGCGTCCTCACCTCCGCCGATGCCGACAACCGGACCACGACCACCGCCTACACCCCGGCGAGCGGTGCCGAACCGACCTCGATTCAGGTCACTGACCCCGTCGGGCTCAGCACCACCACTTCCTACGACCCGGTCCGTGACCTGCCGCTGACCGTCACTGACCCGGCCGGCTATCAGACCACCAAGGCCTACGACGCCCTCGGCCGCGTCACGTCTGAATGGACTCCCGGCAACCCCACGACCGGACCAGCAGTAGACACATACACGTACACCGTCAGCAACACAGCCCCGTCAGTGACAACCGAGCAGGTCGAGCAGCCAGGCGGCGGCTACCGCACCACTCAGACCCTGGATGACTCCATTGGCCAGGTCCGCGAAATCCAGCTGGGGACTGCGGCCGGCGGCACCGATATCACCGATACTAGCTACAACTCCGACGGATGGAAGGCCCTCACCTCGGACTTGTACTACGTCAGCGGCACCCCATCCGGGACACTAATCGCTGCAGGGTCCGGCAGCGTGCCGTCACAGACCGGATACGTGTATGACGGTGCGGGCCGCGTCCTCAAGCAAATCGCCTACAAGCTCGGCACCGAAACCTGGGAAACCGACACCACCTATGGTGGCGACTACGTAACCGTAATCCCGCCTCCTGGCGGGACCAGCACCACAGCGTTTACCGATGGCCGTGACCTGACCACGGCCATCATCGAGTACCACGCCGGAGCCGCACCCAGTCCGACGGACCCCGCCAGCGACTATGACAAGACCATTTACGCCTATACCCCCGCGATGAAGCTCTCCGCCATCACCGACGCGAGCGGGAACAACTGGACCTACACCTACGACCTGCTCGGTAACCAGCTATCCCAGTCCACACCCGACGCGGGCAAAACCACGAGCTTCTATGACAACGCCAGCGAACTGATGTCGGTCACCGATGCCCGCGGCAAGACCACGTCCTGGACTTACGACCCTGACGGCCGCAAGAACGCTGAGTACGACACCACTGGTGGTGCCCTCGAATCCACCTCGACCGAACTCGCATCCTGGGTCTATGACACGCTGGCTAAGGGCGAGCCCACCTCGTCCATCTCCTACTCTGGCGGAGCCGCGTATACCGAGGAGGTCACCGGGTACAACCCCCAGGGACTTGCTTCAGGCACCGAGACAAATATCCCTGCCCGGCCCTCGCTCGGTGCGCTCGCAGGCACTTACACCCGGAGCTACACCTATGCGCCCGACGGGCAGGAAACCTCCTACACCGACTCCGCCGCGGGCGGCCTGCCGCAGGAGACCGTCACTACCGGGTACGACGCGGCAGGGAATCCTGACTCGCTGACCGGTACGTCCAGCTATGTTGACTCGCTGACCTACACCAATCTGGACCAGCCGCTCCAGTTCACCATGGGCACATCCGACGAACCGGTCTATATGACCGACACCTACGATCCGCAGACCAGCCGGCTGACCGAGCAGAATGTCCAGACCACGCCTACGCGGAACTCGGTCGATGACCTGCACTACTCCTACGACGAAATCGGCAATGTCACGTCCGAGGCGGACACCCCGTCCGGCGGCAGTACCCCCGTCGACGTGCAATGCTTCCAGTACGATTACCTCGGCCGTCTCGTACAGGCATGGGCCCAAGGGGCCGTCGGCTGTGCCAGCACGCCATCGGCATCCGCGGAAGGCGGTTCCGCCCCTTACTGGAATTCCTATACCTACGACGTGACCGGCAACCTGACCGGCATCACCGCCACCGCCGCCGGCGGAGCCGTGACAACTACCGCGAACAGCTATCCGACAGCCACTTCGGCTCAGCCGCACACCATCACGACCAGTAAGGTCACCACTGCCGCGGGCACTACAAGCAGTAGTTACAGCTACGACCTGTCCGGGAACCTCACCCGCACTGCAGGCGCTAGCCAGAGCACGGCCCTTACCTGGAACGACAATGGGCAGCTCAGCCAGAATGTGGTCACCCCCCGGGAGGCACCGCACAGGACACCAGCTACACCTATGACGCAGACGGCGCTTTGCTCGTCACCTCCGATCCCGGCATTACCACCTTGTACCTGCCTGACGAGGAACTCTCTCTCAATACCAGTTCGAAGGCGGTGACCGGCACTCGCTACTACTCCCTGAACGACCAAATCGTTGCCGCCCGCTCCGGCGCGTCCAGCGTCGCCTACCTGGCCGGAGATCAGCAGGACACTAGTTCCGTCGCGATAGACGCCGCCACGCTCGACGTCACTCGCCGCTACTACGACCCCTACGGCAATCCCAGGGGTAGCGCGCCGCCGAGCTTCCCGGTCGGCGAGAAGGGTTTCGTCGGCGGCGCCGACGACAGCGCCACTACCCTCACCGACCTCGGCGCCCGCGAATACCAGCCCGCAACTGGGTCATTCATCTCCGCCGACCCGGTCCTCAAACCCTACGACCCTCAGGACCTCAACCCCTACGCCTATGCCCAAGGCAACCCCGCCACTTACGCAGATCCAAACGGGACGGTCCTCCCCGGGGACAACGGATGTGGCGTTGGCAACGAGCCCAAATGCAACCCAGACCCATGCGACAAGTACAAGAACTATGACCAGCACAAAGCATGTGAGGAGAACGGCGGTACCCTCCCTGGGCCAACACCAAGAGGCACACCGAAAGACACACAAGCATGTCACGTGAGTGCCGATTTCAGCCTTCCTTGCAACACGCCAAATCTGGCCCAGATTATAGCAGCATACCGGGACGCAAGCAGAGTTCCTCTGGTGTGGACGTGGGGAAACGCGCCGACGGGTCTCTCCTCCTACTACAACGAAATTGGAGCGCTGTCTGAGGCGTGTGACAAGACGCATCATTGCCCGAGCGGTTTTAAAACAGAAGTAGATGGCCTTCTGAAAGGGTTCCAAACCTCCATGGATGATGTATCCGGAGGATGGAAATGCCGGTGGCTTGGGGTTTGCGATTACACCTCGGTCGCGATCTTTTCGATAATCGCTAGAACGGAATACGCTCGATTCGGAGGTGAGGCGGCGCCTTCTGCGGCGGACCTGGCGGCGGGAGTTGCGAATAGAATGGGCATCGATATCACGCGGATAAAGAATGGATACAAATTGCTAATACCATACGGAAAGAACGGGATCATGATTAGAGTGATGGAGCAAGGGGGCGGAAGGACAAACTATTACAGAATCAGCATTCCGGGTCAGGAAACATTCACCGTCGAGGGTGCCGTTAGCTCGGATCGGGCGCTCACCCACATCAACATCGGCAGCACTTCGCTGGAGGACATATTTAATGTCCTGGGACGCATCATGGGCGATGCGGCGGATGAATGACGGATGGGAAGGCGAACTGGGGCTGCGCTCTCATTTTTTACTGCCCTGGCGCCTGGTAACATGGCACTGGGAGTCGCACGGCGCGGACTCTGCTTCAGCAGGAGAGGGCTGACGTCAACCGAACACCCCGGCCTCGGCGACTCGGTAGGAGGTAGAACTTTGGCAGGCTTTAGCGCATTTGACGAGCTATGGGCGGGAATCATTGAGAATATCGAGCTAGATATTGTCGGCCAGACCTTGAAGATGGTGATCAAGGTTGTCGAATCATCGCAGGCTAATACTCGGGTGCTGGAGTGCCGAGGACTTTCGGAGTTTAGGTACCATAATTCGATGCAAGGACCGTGGAAATATGCTGAACTAACTGAATTGCATGCGAGCTGGACGGAGCCCAGCGGCATTAGGCTTGATTTCGTCCTATGGAGCGAGGATGCCGCAATTATGGCCGTGACCGATTCCATACTTCTTGATGAGAAGACTATTTCTCCTTACTAGCCTGGCTTTTCATGGGCCCGGCAAAAGCAGGAAGCGCGCCGTGACGTAGCGTCAGGGCATTGTTCTTAGTGTTCCTAGTGTCGCGTGTCGTAAGTTGTTTAACGGTGTATTAGGCGGGACAATGGAGCATGTCTCTTGCTCCTGCCCTCGCGCTCCGCAGTGGCGACCGGGAACGCCTCGATAAGCTGGCGCGGCTGCCCAGCGTGCCGTCGGGCCTGGCGAAGCGGGCCCGGATGATCCTGCTGGCCGCCGACGGCATCCCGAACGCCGAGATCGCCCGCAAGGTCGGGGTGTCGCGGCCGACGGTGATCTCCTGGCGGGACCGGTACGCCCAAGGCGGGATCGCCGCCCTGGCCGACGCCCCGCGAGCGGCCGGCCGCATGAGATAGACGAGATCGGGGTCATCGCCGCGACCTTGGCCGATGACGGGAGGCCGCCGCAGCGGCTGGGCATCACGCACTGGTCGGCCCGGTTCCTGGCCGCGGAGCTGGGCATCTCATTCGCAACCGTGGCGCGGATCTGGCGGAAGTGGGATATCCAGCCGCACCGGCTCGAGACGTTCAAGTTCAGCACCGACCCGCAGCTGGAAGCCAAGATCCGCGACGTCGTCGGACTGTACCTGAACCCGCCCGACAACGCGGTCGTAGTCAGCGTCGATGAGAAAAGCCAGATCCAGGCGCTCGACCGGACCGCACCGATGCTCCCGCTGCGGCCAGGCCTGGCCGCGCGCCGCACCCATGACTACAAGCGGCACGGGACGACGACGCTGTTCGCGGCGCTGGAGATCGCCACCGGCAAGATCACCGCGGACGCCTGCTACTCCCGGCACCGCCACCAGGAGTTCCTGAAGTTCCTCAAGGAGGTCGCCGCCGCCCATCCCGGAGTGCAGCTGCACGTCGTGCTGGACAACTACGGCACGCACAAGCACCCCGAGGTCCGCAAGTGGCTGGCCGAGCCGGCGAACCAGCGGATCACGCTGCACTTCACGCCGACCAGCTGTTCCTGGCTGAACATGGTGGTGCGACATGAGGTCGCATGTGAATAGCGGTGCTCGTCGAAGGGAGATCAGCTGATGCTGGTGACGTAGCTCCCGGTCCAGTGCGCAAGGACCGTTCCCGCCCCGGCGTGCGCTGCGGGTAACTGCAGGGTGCGAAGCCCGGGGAAAGGCCCAAGGGCTCCCGTTCCATCCGGGGGACTACAGGCTGGGGAAGGCCGGACGGGTGAACGCAAGTGAATCCTCGATGACGCCTCGTCATTAGCACTTCCGCCGGTGGGACGCAGGAGGCGGGAGAACAGGGGCCGGCCGCTGGAAGGCGGCGGGTGCCGGCCGGGCGAACCTGGCCGGCCGGGAGCGCATCATCTTCCCCGGGGTTCAGAGGACACCCACCCCGGCCGTATCTATCGCATGCGGAACATGACAACCCCGATGGGGTCCGGCGGTTCGCTCCGCCGGTAAGCCGACCGTGAGGAAGGCCCAGTTCCCCAGGCGGCGCAGGAAGGCCCGAGAAGCGAATGCCGGTGGCCGAAAGGCAGCAGGAAACCGGGACCAGATGCTGGCTCTCCCGTCAGCGGTTCCCGCATAACTGGCCGGATAGGGCGCATGCCCGGCTTGAAAGAGCGCTGACGCGGGCCTGGTGAGCCTGCGGAGAGAAGAAGCAAGGACGCCATCACCGAGGGGCAAGTTGGACACCGTGCAGGTGAATGGACCTGAGGACGACCCGGGCGGGGACTCAGTGGACTGGGGCCAGGCCGAGGAGAACGTACGGCGGCTGAGGCGGAGGATCTTCGCGGCATCGCGGGCCGGTGACCTGAAGAGGGTCCGCGGTCTGCAGAAGCTGATGCTCCGGTCCCGCAGTAACGCTCTGGTCAGCGTGCGGCGGGTCACGGAGGTCAATGCTGGCCGCAAGACGGCCGGGGTCGACGGGCGCATCGTGCTCGCGGGCTGGGAGAAGGCCGACCTGGCCGCCTGGCTGCAGCACGGGGCGGCCGGATGGAGGCCCAGGCCGGTCAGGCGGGTGTATGTGCCCAAGAGCAACGGGCGCCGCCGCGGGCTCGGGATTCCGGTGATCGCCGACCGGGCGCTTCAGGCCCTGGCGGTGAGCGCGCTGGAACCCCAGGGGGAGGCCCGGTTCGAGCCGAGGTCCTACGGGTTCCGGCCAGGCCGGGGCTGCCATGACGCGATCGTGGCCATCCACACCTCGGCATCCCGCCAGGATGCCCGCAGGCTGTGGGTGCTGGACGCGGACCTGGAGGCGGCATTCGACCGGCTCAGTCATGATCACATCCTCCGCTCGCTGGGGACGTTTCCCGCCAGGGGACTCGTCCGCCGGTGGCTGCGGGCCGGGGTGATGGAAGACGAGAAGGTCACGCTGACCAGGGAAGGAGTACCCCAGGGCGGCGTGATCAGCCCAGTGATCATGAACGTGGCGCTGCACGGCATGGAACAGGCGGCCGGGGTCAGGTACTGGGAGGGCGGTGCCACGCTGCGCGCCGTCCCGGGATCGCCTGTCCTTGTCCGAGGTCATCGCCTCCGATCCGCATACAGGCAAGACGGCAGCAGAGCCTGTCACCCGGTTCATCGTCACTGCCACCGACCAGGACTTCACGATCCTGAGCCTCAGGACGCCATCGGAAAGCGCAAGCATCGTCTCGACGATGCACCACCACCCCTACTGGGACATGACAACACACCGCTGGACCGACGCCGCTTCACTGCGCGTGGGCGATCGTCTGCGGTCCACGAGCGGGGCGACGGTAACCGTTGCGGGAGCATACAACTACCTCGACCACCAGATAACCTACAACCTGACTGTAGCGAGTCTGCACACATGCTATGTAGACGCGGGCGCGTTCCCCGTTCTCGTCCATAACAACAACATGCCTTGTGGGTTCAATTATGAAGGGGCATACGCGGAAGGACTTCGACCAACCAGCGGGAAAGTAGTACATCGGACGCCGGGCAAACATATTACAAACATATGGAAGGTACTGGAAGGGACGGGGTTTTTCTGCCCAAGGTCAATGGTGGTCCAGAAGCTTGGAACTCTGCCGGGTAGCAACTGCTTATGGAGATAATGACAGATCCCGACGCCGACTTCAAGCAGATAACCTGTGGGCGCTTTAAGGGTGGATACACAATCATATCGAACATGATAATCGATGGGCGTGATCAGTTCGTCGGCGTTACGTACGGACCATCCGGAAACGTAGAATTCTTCGGAGCATATCCCTCGCAGAGATGACAAACAACGATAAGCACATGACGTGGAATAGTTCGACCTCTAGCCTCCTGACCTCGCTTGTGGGCAGCAAACTTCACCAGGTTCAGTATAGGCTGCTGCCTAGTTCAAGTGAGATGGAAAACTCTACTGATGCTATCGATGTAGTAGACATCGGAGTTGAGCTAATATTTCGCGATCAGCAGATAAGCTTTCTCTGGGTAATGGATGGATCGACAGGCGTCCTTGCTCTCTATCAAGGCGAGCCAGGGCGACCTGACCTGGCTTCAAAGGAGCGAGTCGATGCCGCCAAGAGGCAGGGTTGGTCTCGACGAATCCAACGGGAGGTGGTGCGTTGTGGGATTGCTTTGCACTTTCCAGTCTCCGACTACCCGGATACTCTATGGTCGGTTCGCTTCGAATTTGCGGATGCGAAGCCTGCTGTCGTTGCGCTGGGCGAACTGATAGATGGTCAGCCGGCATACGCCCCAGACACATTGCTAGTTCTCTTCGATGAGGAACATGCGCGAGAGTACCAGGTTGAGGAAAGCCTAGATTCTGCTTGGGGCGTGAATATCGAGGCTCTTCCTGAGTTTCCCGTAACTCTGCTGCCTCGACTTTTGCGGTTGGAGCTGCCGCGATCGGTGCTGGGCCGGTCCCGCTAGGGAGGGAATTAGAAATATTCCCCGGCAGGCTCAGGTGAGGCGAATCAGGTACGTCCCGAAAGACTAGCGGGCGCTACAAGGGAGGATATTCGATCATCTCGAATGAGATCATCGACGGACGCGACTAATTCGTCGGAATAACGTGCGATGCAAATGGCAACCTTGAGTTCTTCGGAATGGATCCTTCGCATGGTGGCTAAAAATTGGGGCTTGCATCTTACGACAACGCGCGTGAGATTCTCAGCGGAGTGATACGGGCGCGCTTGACACGCGTCCGGTATCTCTTGCTTCTCTGGTCAAGTGTGCTTGATCGATCCGCCACGCATGTGCATCTTGTAGACAAAGCTATCGAGCTGACATTCGGTGATATATCAATCTCTGCGCGATGGGTCATGGACGCTAATGCTGGTGGTTTGGAACTGTTTGCGGAGGCGCTAGCGGAGGTTGATCCAGAGTACGGCGAACTCGTAGACATGAGTAAGGACCCGCAGTGGTCTTGTCGCATCGATAACTGTGTGACAAGTGTGGGGGTAGCGTTGCATCGACCCACCGACATCTACGGCGAGGACACTTTCGGCGACTGGATATGGGCGCTACGCCTCGAGTTTGGCGGTGCTCAACCTGCTGTTATTGCCCTCGGCGATTTTCCTGTGCATGACCGTGACATGGACTCGGAACCGCGGTTCTCTCCGGATAACCTGCTCGTCCTATTCGGCAAGGAAGAAGCGCAACGATATTGGATCGAGACCAGCATGGATTCATCATGGGGTAATACGATTGAAGCATAATCAGGGTTCCAGCAATCGTGGGGCGAACCGCAGGTGCTACTGGATAGGTCGCCGGTAATTGCGGGTTTGCACTGGTGATGGTGTACGGGCAAGGCCGAGTGCTATGCGGCTTGGGTATCCACGGGTTGCCTTCGGCGACCTGAGTGAGTGCGTCGAGCCAGGGAATGCCGTGGCGGGATGCGGTGGCCAGGTAGGAGCGGATGGCGCAGAAGTACTCGACGCCGGTCATGGAGCGCGCTGGAGCGGCGCTGCACGCGCACAATTACGAGGTTGGCGGCAAGTGCAACCTTGAAGCGTCGGGAAGAGATCATCGATATTCCGCAAAGTGCGCTCGCCAGCTTTCAAAGACTCAGAACACTACACACGAGGCGGTAGGTCTCCTACTATCTGGAGGTGGCAATGCCGTTCGGTGTCACCCGCATCGCCGCGGCCGCGATGGCCGCATGTGCGGCTATCGCCATTACTGGGTCTGCGATCGCGATGACATCCAGCCAGTCATCGGCAGGGGTCCAGCTCACCGGCAGACAGCTTGCCGCATCGCTGCTCCCGGCCGCCGCCTTGCCGCACGGCTACAAGCTTGAGCGCAACAGTCGACAAGACTCGGGGAGCCGCCTGGAGACGGCTGCGCGGAAATACGACCTGGCGACGATGAGCTGCGCCGCGATCAATGACGATAACGGCAGGACCGGTTTCGGTGAGTCCGCACTCGCCGAGGCTGGCTACTTTGACTCCTCAGGTCTGCACGGCACCGGGGTGCTCCAGCAGGTATACCAGTTCCGTGCCGCGAAGGCGGCAGCGTCATTCTGGCGTGGCTTGCGCGCAATTATCATCCGATGCCCCGGGTTGGGTGCCGCGACCGAAATAGATCCCGGCAAGATCGCTCAGCACGTCAAGCTTGTGCGGTATGGAGGCGACCCGGCGTTCGAGGTCGACATGACGGAAACCAAGCCGCAGTCTGACCCGTGAGCACCGTAATGCTGATTGTTGTAGCAGGTGATGACGTATTCACTGCCGGTGTCATCGGGTACGGCCGCCCGATCCCCACTGATCCGTCGTCGCGGACGCTGTTGAGCGAGTTGATCGCGCGCGTGCAGGCAGCGAAGTAAGAGGCGTCATGCTGGCACCAGGCTGGGCTCGGTCGCGGCCAGTCCGGCGAGGATTTCTTCGACGGTGTCGCGGCAGGTGCCGCAGCCGGTGGTGGCCCGGGTGCGGGCGGCGATCTGGCCGGCGTTCCTGGCTCCGTCCTGCCACGCGGCGGAGATGGCGGCGCCGCTGACGCCGTTGCATTCGCAGACTGTGGCCGCCGCTGCCGGTGCGTCGCGGTCGGCCCGGCGGGTGACCAGCAGCGATGACCTGTCGGCGGGCAGTCGTGCGCGGCGGTCGAAGAGCTGGGTGAGCGTGCCGGCGGCTCTGGTGTCGCCGAGCAGGATGGCGCCCGCCAGCTGGCCGTTGCGCACGATGAGCTTCTGGTAGACGCCGTGGGACGGGTCGGTGAACCTGATCACCTCCGCACCCGGGGCGCGGGCGGATCCGAGTGCGGCGAGCTCGATGCCGTCTGCCTTCAGCCGGACGACGGCGGGGGAGCCGGCGTAGCCGGCCGTGCGCTGCCCGGCGACGGTCATCGCGGCGACTCGCGCCTGCGCCCAGGCGGGGGCCACCAGCCCGTTGACGTATCCGCGGTGTTCGGCGCAGTCGCCGATGGCGAGGATCCGCGGATCGGTGACGCTGCGCAGCTGGTCGTCCACGAGCACGCCCGCTCGGACTGCCAGGTCCGCGGCAGACGCGAGTCCAGTAGACGGCCGCGTGCCGCAGCACAGCACGAGCAGCCCGGCAGCGAGCCGGCTGCCGTCGTCGAGCTCGACGCCGCTCACCGAGCCGGCGCCCCGGACCGCGCGGACGGATACCCCGGTCCGGACGTTGACGCCGAGGGATCGCACGGTGCGGTCTAGGACTCGCGCCGCGCCGGCGTCCAGCTGGCGTTCCATCAGCCGGGCTCCGCGCTGGACCAGCGTCACCGGCAGGCCGCCCATGGCGAGCGCGCGGGCCGTCTCGAGGCCGAGCACGCCGCCGCCGAGCACGACGGCGGGGCGGCCGCGAGCGGCGAACGCCTTCATCGCTGCACAGTCCGTGCGCCCGCGGAACGCCACGACACCCTCGACCGGACGCAGATCGGGGCCGGCCGGCACGCTGCCGGTCGCGAGGACGAGGTTGTCGTAGCGGATGGCCTGGCCATCCGCCAGGACGAGGCGCCGCAAGGCCCGGTCGATCCGCGTCACAGCGACCCCAGCCAGCAGGCGCACACCACGCGCCGCGTACCAGCCAGGGTCCGCCAGTTCGATGCTGTCCTCGCTGGCGGTGCCGGCCAGCACCTCGGGCAATCGCGCACGGTTGTACGCCCCGCCCGGCTCGGCACCCACCACCGTGACATCGAAATCCCCGAGTTCGAGCAGCTCCTGGATGAAGCGGAAGCCAGCCATCCCGTTGCCGACGACAACCACCCGACGAGTCATCGCACCGCCTCCAGCCGTACCGCGCACACCTTGAACTCCGGCATCTTCGAGACGGGATCCAGCGCCGGGTTGGTGGCCCGGTTGACCGACGCCGCGCCGCCCCAGTGGAACGGCATGAACACCGTGTCGGCGCGGATCGTGTCCACCACCCGCGCCACCCCCTCGGCGAAGCCGCGGCGGCTGACCACGCGAACCCGGTCGCCGTCGCCGAGCGAGTACGCCGACGCCAGGTCGGGATGCATCTCTACCTCGGGCGACGGCCGGGCCGCGCGCAGCGCCCCTACCCGTCTGGTTTGCGAACCAGACTGGTAATGCTGGAGAAGCCGTCCCGTCGTTAGGTAGATAGGAAAGTCTTCACAGAGTTCTTCGGCGGCCGGGCGGTGCTCCACCGGGACAAACCTGGCTCGGCCGTCGGTCGTCGCGAACCGGTCGAGGAACATCCGCGGCGTGCCGGGGTGGTCCGGCGCCGGGCACGGCCAGAAGACCCCGTCCGAGGCGGCGATCCGCTGGTAGCTGATCCCGGCGTAGTCGGCAGGCCCGCCGGCGCTGGCCCGGCGCAGCTCGCCGAACACCAGCTCCGGATCCGGGTCCCAGTCCCCAGGCGCGCCCAGGCGGCGGGCCAGCGCGGAGATCACCGCGAGATCGGTCCGCACGCCGGCCGGCGGAGCGATGGCCTGAAGACGCAGCAGCACGCGGCCCTCGAGGTTGGTCATCGTGCCGGTTTCCTCCGCCCATTGCGCGACCGGCAGCACCACGTCCGCGAGGGCCGCCGTCTCGGACAGGAAGGGGTCGCAGACCGCCAGGAAGTCCAGCGCCGCCAAACGTTGCGCGACCCGGCCGGCGGACGGCGCGGATACCGCGACGTTGGACCCCATCACCAGCAGCGCCCGCACCCCGTCGGGCGAGCCGAGCGAGTCGAGCAGCTCGAAGGCCGATCGGCCCGGGCCTGGCAGGTCAGCGGGCTCGATGCCCCACACCCGCGCGACGTGCGAGCGGGCCGCGGGGTCGTCGATGCGCCGGTAGCCGGGCAACTGGTCGGCCTTCTGGCCGTGCTCGCGGCCGCCCTGTCCGTTGCCCTGGCCGGTCAGGCAGCCGTAGCCGCTGCCCGCGGTGCCGGGCAGGCCGAACGCCAAGGCCAGGTTGATGAACGCGGAGACCGTGTCGGTGCCGTTGCTGTGCTGTTCCGCGCCGCGGCCGGTGAGCACCACCGCGCGTTCGGCG
>DASRFJ010000164.1:0-29647 GCA_035651595.1 Streptosporangiaceae bacterium
CCCCTGAGCGGACGGCGAGGCTTCCTGGCGAACGGACAAGCTTTCGCTAAGGGAAGGATCACGCTATGAGGCTTGCAGGTCACCGCGTTGCACGCCGGGCCGTTGTCGCGACGCTCGTGTCCGGGGTGGTGGCGGCGGGCACGCTCTCGCTGGTGATTGCCGCCAACGCCAGCCCGGCAACCGCTAAGCACGCCACCAGGACGGTCGTCCCGTTGCAGCTGCGGGCGATGCCCGCCGGCCGCGTGCTGCTGTTCCGGGACGCGGGGAACAACCTCGACGTCCAGGTCACGGCGTTTGGTTTCACCCCCGGCTCAGCCCACGTCGTCGAGCTGGTGCGCGGCCATCGCGTCATTACGGAGTTCAACACGACGCTGACCGCGAACGCGGTCGGCCAGGCGGCAGGAATCGACCTGAGCAGCACGTTCGGCGGGGCCGTCCCGCCCGGTAGCCGGGTCGTCATCCTGAACGGCACCGCGGGCGACCCGGTCTCGGCCGAACCGATCGCGGAGAGCTCACCGGCCTGGCCGGGATTGATGACCTACAACCTCCACGCGGTCGAGGCCGGCCTGGGCTCCGCGCGCGGGAGTGCCGTCCTCGTGTATGACCCGGCGAGGCAGACGATCAGCGTGACCGTGAACGCCAGCGGGCTTACCCCGGGGGCGCACGCCGCGCACATTCACGTCGGCAGCTGCCAGAACCAGGGCGGCGTCCAGTACATGATGATGGACTTCACTGCCAACCGGCTGGGCCAGATCCTGCACGAGACCCGCACCGTCGCCGGTGTGACGAGCCCGGTTCCCGCGACCGGCTGGTACCTCAACCTGCACCAGGGCGACAGCAACACGATCCTGGCGAACGGACAGCCGACGATCGCCTTCCGGCCGCTGCTCTGCGCAAACATCTGAACGCAGCGAGATCACCTGCTCAGCCGCCCTGCGGGGCGGCTGAGCAGGTGATGTGACACGCGGCAATATGCACTGTCAGCCAGTGAGCGGTGGCGGGTGGATGCCGAGGTCTTCCGGGTTCGGCGCGTCGCCGATCCACACGCGTTCCTGGAGGTCTGCCTGACTGGCGGCCGCCCATTCGGAGTCGAAGTCTCCGTTCCAGGCCAGCGCCAGTGCCCTCGGCAGTCCCCACCAGCCGAGCGTGGTCAGCCACCACTGCTCGCTGACCGCGCCCACGGCTTCCCAGAGCCGCAGCGCGGCCTCGAAGCCGCGCAGCAGCGACTCGCTATCTTCGGCGACGCTGGCGAAGGGGTCGTATGCCGGGCTCTCGGCCTCGTCGGCGCCGCGCTTGTCCGCGTCGTCAAGGTATTGCCTGGCATGGCTGACCAGATCCCCGGGGGTCACGGCCGAGTTCACGCCGGACCGGACCACGCCGATCACCGCGCCTGCCCAGTCAGCCGGGCGCAGCACGGACACCGGCGCCAGCCACGGCAGCTCGACGGCCAGATGATGCGGCATCGTCGCCGTGGCACCGGCCGCTTCCAGCCACAGTCGCGCGTCATCGGCTGGCGGCCGGGCACCGCCCCACGCGGCCCGGGCCAGTTGCTTGTAGGGGCGTCGGCGACAGGCCGACCTGATGCGCGCGGCGGCGTCGCTCAGCTCAGCGACCGGGGCCGGCCACCCGCGCGAATCGGGCAGCGCTGCGCGGAGCAGCCTGACCCCGTGTTGTTCGGCGGCATCCCACGCCAGGCTGAGATCCGGTTCGGTCGGATCCCAGTCCTCCATAGTTGTTGAGCGTAGCGCGCACGGAGTCAGGTGCCGAGATATTTGAGGACGCCAGGACCCGGCGATGGTCGGTGCTCACCGGGATGCGTAGTCCGGCGGCCGGTGCCAGGCAAGCGGATACCAGCAGGATGCTGGCGGCGAGGATCACATACGATGCGCCGACGGCCTGCTGCCACACGGCCCAGTGAGCCTCGCGGTTCGCGCCGGTCGGGAACCACCACTGCGGGGCCGCCACGAAGACGGCGAGCCCCGCGGCGGCCCGGGCCCGCGCGCCGTCGATCGCGAGGACGAGCAGCGCGGGCCCGGCCCATACCCAGTGGTGCGACCAGGAAACCGGCGATATCAGCAGCGCGGCAAAGGCGTTGAGCGACAGCGCCCAGGCGTCCGCTGACCGGGCGAGCGCATGTCGCATGCCGTGCCAGGCAAGCACCACCACGACGGCCGACAGCGCCAGCCATCCGGCCACTTCGGCCGGCGCGTGCGGATCGGCCCCGGCACGGACCAGGACCGCCTGGATGGACTGGTTGGCGGCGTTGACGAGGCTGCCCGGCCTGCCGGTCTGGAAGACGACCGACGTCCAGTAACGCGCCGAGTCGTGCCAGGCGAGCGGGAAACCCGCCGCTCCGCACGCGGCGAACGTGACGGTCGCCGTCGCCGCGGCCCGCCGGTCGCCACGGCAGAGGAAGAACAGCACGAACGCCGCGGGGGTCAGCTTCATCGCGGCGGCGATACCGGTCAGCACGCCGCGGGGCCAGCGCGTCCTGGCAGGCAGGCAGTCCGCCGATACCAGTGCCATCAGCAAGACGTTGACCTGGCCGTAGCCCAGCGTATGCCGTACCGGTTCGAGGAGCAGCGCGACAGGAAGCAGCCAGCCGATCGTCCACCACGATCCCGCCGCCGGCCCGGCGGCGGACCGCAGGAACAGCCGCAGCACCACAGCGGTCAACGCGACGGTGGCCAGCGACAGCACCGTGCCCGCGAGGGCCATCGGCACCAGCGAGAGCGGCGACAGCAGCACCGCGGCCAACGGCGGATAGGTGAACAGCAGCCGCACGCCGTTGCTCGTGGGCGGCAGGGCTCCGTACAGGTCTCCGTGGCGCAGCCAGACATCGCCGCCGATCCGGTACACGTCCAGGTCGATCCGGAACTGACCGAACCCGATACCGTGCCGGCCGTATGACAGCAGGAACGACGTGACGGCCGCCAGGTTCACCGCGACGAGCAGCGCCCGCCCGAGGGGAGAGGCGGGCCGCGACGGCCACGGGACCGTTGTCACGGCGAGCGGCGCGGGCCGGTCCAGGCGAATGGTCACGGCAGTCTTGTCTATCCGCGGGGCCGTCGCGGCCCGGTTAGCGCCGCGCTTATCCCGCGCTTATCCCGCGCGGGGGATACTGAATCAGCGAGGGCGGAAGGAGTGGCGCCGGTGCGCGTGCTGGTGGCGGAGGACGAGCCGGTGATGGCCGACACGATCGCCGAGGGGCTGCGCCGGCGGGCCATGGCGGTGGACGTCTGCTACGACGGGGACGCCGCGCTGGAGCGGGTCATGGTGAACCGGTACGACGTGGTGATCCTGGACCGGGACCTGCCGCTGGTGCACGGGGACGAGGTGTGCCGGCGGATCGTCGCCTCCAGCGGGGAGACCCGGGTCCTGATGCTGACCGCGGCGGCCGGGATCAGGGACCGGGTGGACGGCCTGGATCTCGGCGCGGATGACTACCTCACCAAGCCGTTCGCCTTCGCCGAACTGGTCGCCCGGGTGGGGTCGCTGGGCCGCCGGGCAAGGCCCGCGCTGCCGCCGGTGCTGGAGCGGGCCGGGATCCGGCTGGACCGGCCCGGGTACCGCGTCTGGCGGGACGGGCTGCTGCTGGCCCTGTCGCCGAAGGAATTCGCGGTCCTTGAGGTGTTGCTGCGGGCCGAGGGCGCGGCGGTAACCGCCGAAGAGCTGCTGGAGAAGGCGTGGGACGAGAACGCGGATCCATTCACCAACGCGGTCCGGGTGGCGGTGCTGTCGCTGCGCAAGAAGCTCGGCGACCCGCCGGTGATCGAGACCGTACCCGGCGCGGGCTACCGGCTCGGGTGCTGAGCGCGTCGCGGTCCTCGATGCGCCGGCGGCTCGCGCTGACCTTCGGGGCGATGGTCATCATCGACGGCCTCGCCATCGCGGGCATCCGCCTTCTGGTGCAGCCGGCGGTGCTCTCGTACGACTACTCCCAGTGCAACCGCACCTTCCCGAGCTGGCCCAGTGGCGACTGCCAATTCCCCGCTCCGCTGGCGGTCTGGGGAATCGGCTCGGTGCTCGTCGTGATCCTCGTCGTGTGCGGCTGCTGGCTCGCCGCCGGCTGGGCGCTGCGCCCGCTGTCGGCGACCGCGGAGACGGTGCGCCGGCTGGGGCCGCAGAACCTCGGCCAGCGCATCCGGCTGGGCGGCGGCGCCGACGCGCTGAAGGAACTGGCCGACGCGATCGACGACGCGCTCGACCGGCTCGCGGCCGGATACGAGAGCCAGCGCAGGTTCGCCGCGAACGCCTCGCACGAACTGCGCACCCCCCTCGCCGTCCAGCGGCTGCTGACCGAGGTGGCGATGGAGGCGCCGGACGCGGGTCAGGACCTGCACCGGCTCGGGGCTCAGCTGCTGCGGACCAACGAACGCAACGAACGGCTGATCGAGGGGCTGCTGGTTCTCGCGGAAAGCGACAGGGGCATGCAGGGCAAGGTCCCGGTGCGGCTCGACGAACTGGCCGAGGCGGTGCTCGAGGCGCATGCCGAGCTGGCCGGACAGCACGATGTCACGCTGCGCAGCAAGCTGGACCAGACGCTGGTGCCCGGCGATCCGGTGCTGCTCGAACGGCTCATCGCGAACCTGGTGTCGAACGCGATCACCTACAACGAGCCGGGCGGCTGGGTCGAGGTCATCGTCACCGCCGCGGCCGGAGGCCCAGGCCAGTCGGGCACCGAGCACACGCTCACCGTGGGCAACACCGGTGAGGACGTGCCGGCGGAGGCGGTGCCGACGCTGCTCGAACCGTTCCGCCGGCTCGGCGCCGACCGGGTCCGCGGCCGCGGCGGCGCCGGCCTCGGGCTGGCCATCGTCCGGTCCATCGTCGGCGCGCACGAGGGCACGCTGCGGGCACGGCCGCGGCCCGGCGGCGGGCTGATCGTGACGGTCGAGCTGCCGCGACACGCACCTGACCCGGCCTAGACGACCTCGCGGAGCAGGTCGTCCAGCGACCGCGCCGGGCGGCCGGTGACCTGCTGGACCGTCCCGGTGACCTGGGCGGCGTAGCCGTCGGCACCCGAGCGGCGGTAATCCTGGTACAGGCCGACGAGCGCGTCGGTGAACCACGAGGTCAGCCCGGCACCGAGGAGTGCCTGGCGGACCGCGTCGTCGGGCACGCTGACGTAGCTGACCGGGCGATCCAGCGCGCTGCTCAGCTTGGCGGCGACGTCGTCATAAGACAGTGCCTCCGGCCCGGTGACGTCGTAGTGGGCCCCGGCATGTCCGGCTTCGGTGAGGGCCCGGGCGGCCACCGCGGCCACGTCACGGGTGTCAACCATGCTGATCCCCGCATCGCCGGCGTCGGCGTAGAAGGTCCCGGATGCGTCGATGGCGGGGATCGTCGACTCGGGGATGTTCTGCAGGAACAAGTTGGGCCGCACGATCACGTAGGGGAGTCCGGAGTCCTCGAGATAGCGGTCGGATGCGGTATGCGCGTTGACGAACTCCGCCGGAGATTCCTTGTCGGCGCCCATGATCGAACTGCGCACGAGCAGCTGCACCTGTGTCCTGCGTGCCGCGTCGATGGCGTTGCGGTGCCAGCTGACCGCGTCGGGATGCGGGCTGGAGAGCAGGAACACCTTCTCGACCCCGGTCATCGCTTTGACCAGCGAACCCTCGTCGGCCAGGTCACCCGTGGCCGCTTCGGTCCCGGTCGCGGGTTCCCCGCCGCGGACCAGTGTCCTGACCTGCTCACCCTGGTTCAGCAGCTCACCGATCAGCGCGGCGCCGATCTTGCTGCGGCCCCCGATGACAAGAATCACCGTTGTCTCCCGTCTGGTTCGATCGTCAGGTTCGATCGTCAGGTTCGATCGTCTGGTTCGGTTGTCTGGTTCGGTTGTCTGGTCCACCCTCTGGTACCGAGCCGGGGTTGATCAAGCACCGATCGCCGATCGGATTGATTAGGATTCTTGATTGATGTGGCGCGACGTGGAACTACGTGAGCTGCGAATATTCCTCGTGCTTGCCGACGAGCTGCACTTCGGCCGGACGGCCGAACGCATGGGTATCTCGCAGCCGGGGGTGAGCGACGCCGTCCGGGTACTTGAGTCCCGGCTCGGCGTCAAGGTCTTCGACCGGACCAGCCGCCGGGTCCGGCTGACGGCCGCCGGCGAGGGTCTGCGATCCGGCCTGGTGCCCGCCCTGGCCGCCGTGGATCGTGCGCTGACCCAGACCAGCGAGCTGTCCAGTACCGTCAGCGGGCTGCTGCGTGTCGGATTCGTGCTGACCACCGAGGGGCCGGCGCTCAGCCGGCTCATCGCCGCGTTCCAGGCACGGTACCCCGCCTGCGAGGTCCGGCTCCAGGAGGTCGAAACCTTCGACGCCTACCGTGGGCTGCGGCGGGGCGACGTCGACGTGCTGTGCAACTGGCTTGCCGTGGACGAGCCAGATCTCGCCGCGGGTGCCGCGTTCGCCCACTACCAGCGGGCCCTCGCCGTCGCGCCGACACACCGCCTCGCCGGACGGCGCGCGGTCTCTATCGAGGACCTGGCCACCGAGGAGGTCGCGCTGCTCCCGGCGACCATCCCGCCGGCGGTCTACGACCTGCTCGTGCCCCCGCGCACCCCGTCGGGCCACGAGATCCGCCGCACCCAGCCCATCCAGACGATCAACGAGATCCTTTCGCTGGTGGCCCGCGGCCGTATTGTGCACCCCACCAGCTCCACGGTCCCGATCTTCAACCGCGACGACGTGGTCCTGATCCCGATCGACGATCTGCCGCCGCTGCCGCTGGGGCTGGTCTGGTCCGCCAGCCGGGAGAACGTGCGCATCCGTGCCCTCAACGAAGTCGCCAGCTCGATTACCGCGGCACCCTGAGGAGGTTTGCCGCGGGCCTGCCTGGTGATCTCGCGAGGTAACGGCACGGGAAGGCGGCTTGCATGGGCAAGCTTGCGCGGTACCAGCACAAGCGGGATTTCGCCCGCACACCCGCCGTGCACGTGGAGGACCATCCCATCGAGTACCTGGATCGTCAGCAAGACCCTGGTCGCGCCGTACAGTCCCCGCGCGGCCGCGGGCGCCCCGGTCTCGGCGCCGATCGACTGGGAAGAACTCGACGATCCCGCGCTGCGCCCTGGCTCGTTCACTATCCGGGACTTCCCGCGGCGGCTGACCGAGCGAGGCGACCCGTTCCGCACCGTACTAACCGCGGGCCAGGTGCTGCCGCCGATCACGTAGATCGCCGATGCCCAGCGTCCCGTCGCCCCCCGGCTGGATGCCCTCCTCCGCTTGGGCGACATAGGCGGCGGGGTCCTTGTCGACCGGCTGGACGCCCGCGAAGTTCCGCGCCTCATACGCGGCGAACGCCACGGCGAGGTCGTGCCGCTGCTGGAGTCCGGCCAGGCGTCGGAAGTCGGTCAGACCCTCGCGTTCCTCTTCGGCCATGTGGTCGCCATTGGCCAGGTTCGCCCCGGCGACGGCGGCGTACCAGCCGTCGCTGCCCGCCGGATGCCGCGCTACCTCGGCGATCGCGTCGCGGATCTCGTTGTGGTCGTGGATGGCATCCAGCGTCTCATCTTCCACGCCAGCCTTCCGCCGCGCGGCGATGCCTACCCGCAGCAGGACGGGATAGAAGATCGCTTCCTCCGCTGCCGCGTGCACCTCGAGGAAGGCCGCGAGCCGGCCCCAGACGGCCGAGAGCGCCCCGGTATCGGACCGGTCGATCTGTTCCAGGATCGCGAACAACCTGCGCTGCTCATGGTGATCGTCAAGAATCAGCTGGGTGATGTCCACCTAGTCTCCCACGGCTCACTGTTACACCGACACGATAACCGGCGGGCTGCCCATTCGTGGTCGAGGATCGACATCAGCACCTCGTCGTACCAGCGCCCGTCGTGCAGCACCGCCTCGCGAAAGCGCCCTTCCTCGACGAACCCGGCTTTCTGGTAGGCGCGGATCCCGGCGGGATTGAACGGGGCCACGCTGAGCTGGATGCGGTGCAGGCCCATCTCGCGGAACCCGTAGCCGACGATGACGCGCATCGCGTCCGTGCCGTAGCCGCGTCCGGTGTGCTCACGGCCGAGCGCGATCCCGAGCGTCGCGCACCGGTCCTTAGGCCGCGCGCCCCACAGCCCGATGTTGCCCACCAGCACCGGCGGGTCGTCGAGTGTCTCGATGGCGAAGCCGAGGTCGTCCTTCTGGTTCGCGCTCCAGTTCGCGATGCGTTCCTTCGCAGCGGCTTCGGATGGCGGAGCTACCCAGCTCGACAGCGTGGTCATCCGCCCTGGATCCATCTCCCACTTCGCGAGCACGGGCAGGTCGTCATCGCGCACGCCGCGCAGCCGCACCCGCTCCCCGGCCAGGATCGAGTCGCCGTAGCCGAATGCGCCGGACACATCGGTGAGTTCGCTCATCTGGCTGATTGTGCCGCATGCCACATGTCGCGGGTCATCTCGTACTCGACCTCGCCTTGGTCCGCCCCGGGTAGCGGATCGGCCCAGGCGGGGAAGTACGCACGCGCGTAGCGCATGCCGATCGCCTCCATCACGGCTCGGGACGCGATATTTACCGCCATGGTCTGCGCGATGACCCGGCTCTGACCGACGGTGTCGAAGGCGTGCGCCAGCAGGGCGCGGGATCCCTCACTGGCCAGGCCCTGCCGCCAGTACCGGCGGGCGAAGCGGTAGCCCAGGTCTGAGACGGCGGGGTCATCGGGCTGGTCCGGGCCGTGCGCGGGCGGGAGCATCAAGAGCCCGAGGAACTCACCCTCCTCCTCCGACACCGGCGGCACGGAGCCGCGCTTGCCCCCGTCGGAACCGAACGCCATCCAGAAGCCGAGCCCGTCCACCCTGCTTGTCAGGGCCATCCTGCGCGCGTGGGATTCGGCAACCTCGGCCCTGGAGCGCGCTCGCCCGCTGATGTAGCGGAGCACTTCTGGATCAGAATCGAGCTGGATCTCCAGGTCGAGATGGCGGTCGGCGAGCGGGATCAGGAGAAGGCGGGCGGTTCGCAGAACGGGCTGAGGCACCTGGCCACAATCGCAAGCCGGCGCCGGCAGCGCAATCCGTTTACCGCCTGCCTGCGGATGGGGCGCTGGCCAGTTCGGCGATCTGCGCGTGCGTGGCGAACCACGTACGGCCATGCCCGGCCATCGCGGTGATCACGCTGTCGAGCATGGGCACGAGATAGCCGCGGCCGATGGCCTCGGGGTGCATCGTGTAGGTCACCGCCCGGCGGTCCTGGCGGGCCGAGTCGAACTCCGCCAGCCAGATCCGCGCCACCGCGGTGGGGTCGGCGAGCAGCCCGCCGTGGTAGGCAGTCCAGCCGAAGTAGGGCCAGTCGCACAGGCTCCAGTGGCCGGGAAGCTCCAGCAGCGACCCGGTTCCGCTGGTCACCCAGTACGGCCGGTCGTCGGCCATCAGGCTGGCGTCGTAGCAGAAGCCGAGCTCGCCCAGCAGGTCCAGCGTCTCCGGGGTCAGCTCCCAGCCCGGTGACCGGTAGCCGTCCGGGCGGATCCCCAGCTTGTCCAGCGCGGTCAGCCCCTGCTCCAGCTCGGCGCGCTGCGCCGCGGCGTCCAGGCCATCGGTGCCCCGGTGCAGGTAACCGTGGTGGCCGACCTCATGGCCGCCCGCCACGATGGCCGCCACGGCGTCGGGATGCTGATCGGCGGTGTGGCCGGGCACGTAGAACGTGGCCTTGACCCCCAGCTCGGCCAGCAGCCCGAGGATCCGGTCCAGGCCGCGTGCCGGACCGAAGCGGCCCTGCGACAGGGTGGTCAGCCTGCGGGCATACCCTGGGCCCTCGCTGAGCCAGGGAGCCTCGCCGTCCACGTCGAACGTCAGGGCCACGGCCACCTCGGCGTCGCCTGGCCAGGCCGGAAAGTCCGCGGGCCGGTTATCCATGATCGATCCAATCGTGAGATGACCACTCACGGGCTAACGTCAAAGGCTAACCCGCGGCCAGGCCGGGATCCAGTCCGGCCAGGCGCAGGCGGGCTCCGGCCTCGTGCCGGGTCAAGATCTGCCCGGGATCACCGTTCAGGGACTGGACCTTGGCGTCGAAGGCGCGCTGCCACAGCCCGGCGGCCCAGCATGCCGCGTAGTCCCCGGGGCTCCAGCGGTGGCCGCGGGCGTGCTGGTAGGCATCGAGGAAGGCAGCGCTGTCCTCGACGCTGGCCAGCCCGGCCGGGTCCTCGATGCCGCGGAAGCTGACGGCGGCGAGCCCGGCGATCGCCGGCTCGGGCTGGCAGATCACGCTGTCCCAGTCGTGCACGGAGATCAGCTGCGGGCCGTGCCAGCACAGGTTTCCCGGGTGCCAGTCGCCGTGCCCGATCACCGGCTCGCCGCCGTGTTCCCGCAGGTGGTCGCGGACGGCCGCGGCGACACGGGCCAGCCACCGTGGTTCGGGGTAGGCGTTCAAGTCGACGTCGCGGTCTTCGGGCGCCGGCCACAACCCTGGGCCGGCATGATCCCAGCCGGTCCAGGACGGCGCCGGGGCCAGGTTTGGCACCGATCCGGGGTCCGGTGCCAGGTCGACCAGGCGGGCCAGCGCGGTCGCCGACAGCACGGCCAGCTCGCTGTCCGGCGGCGGCTCGCCGGCGCCCGGGACGAGCGCCTCGGCGGTGGCGGCATAGCCGTTCAGCGGCCGCAGGTCTGCCAGCGGCTCGGGGCACGGGAATCCAGCCGTCCACAGGGCCTGGTGCACCGCCACGCATCCGGCCAGCCGCGGCTCGCTGGGCCGCACCTTGACGACAACCTCCCGGCCGTCCGCCAGGCGCAGCCCTCGCACCGTCGACAGGTAGCCCGCCTCGAACAGCTGCGCCGCGGGCGGTGCGCCCAGCCAGCACGTGCACCACACAGCCAGCGCGTCCATGCCCACGACTGGGCGGCGAGACTCGGGCACCAACCCATCTTGCCGGATCCTAGGCCGCGGGTGGCTTTCCAGTCCGGCTGGCGACGTTGAACGCGCGCAGCGTGGCGATGCCGCACGACGGCCCGCAGACCAGCTGGGTGATCACACTCCCGGCACCGGGTCGCGTCCCCTGGAGCAGCACTGAGATCGTTGTTCGCGAGTTCCGGCCGGCCCGATGCTCCGGCGCCCGCGCAGCCGGGATCCCGGCACTTGCGGGCAGCATCTTGACCTAGCGTTGCCGTTATGAGCACGCGCCCGTTCGAGATTGTCTGCGAGATCGAGCCACCCGTTCGGCCTGACCTGAAGCACGCCGCCACCAGATCGGAGTCCTGTCCGCGGTGTGCGGCACCTTCCTGATCCCGGATAACCACATCGGCCGGGCCACCGTCTCCAGCATCGCGGTCGCGCACGAGGTGCAAGCCATGGGCGGACACGCCATCGCCTGCATCAACTCCCGCGACCGCAACCTGCTCGGCTTCCGCCGCGACCTGCTCACCGCTGCCGCCTATGGCATCCGCCAGTTCCTGTTCGTCTACGGCGACAAGCCCCGCGCGGGCGGACGGACCAGCGAACTCACGGTCCGCTCCATGATCGAGGAGGCACGCACCTGCACCGCCTCAGACGTCGCCTTCGCCGGCGTCCCGCCCTGGCGGATCGGCGTCGCCGCCGCACTGCGACCCCTTCCCCCGTGGAAGCGCACAGCCGACTTCATCTTCAGCCAGGTCAGCTACTCCGTCGAGTCCCAGCTTCGCTGGCGCGACGCGAACCCTGCCGACGTCCCCGTCTATGCCGGCGTCATGGTCCTGGCCAGCGCCGGCATGGCCAGCCGCCTGGCCGCCGCCATCCCTGACATCGAGATCCCCGGCTGGCTCGCCGACCACGTCGCCCGCGACAAGATGGCTGGTGTCGAGGCCGCATGCGAGCAGATCACCCGGCTCCGCGACAGCGGCGCCTTTGATGGCGTTCACCTCGTGCCCGTGAACCGCTACCGCGAAGTCTCCGGCCGCCTGGAAGCCCTCGCCTGACCAGCCAGCCACAGCGGCACCCGTCCCGGAGCCGACACAGCTCCGCGGATAAGGCGGTGCCTCGGGGCCAGGCTCAGCAGGTGCCGCCGTTCTGTACCGGGTAGTGGATGACGACCGCGCCGCCGGTGGCGTAGTTGGCGACATCGGCTGCGACCTGCTGGCCCTGCGGAGATGCCCTCGCCGCGGTCATTGCCGCAAGGTCGGCGAATTCGGCCTCGAAGACCGCGAAGTACGGTGTCTGTCCCCGCGTCGCCGCTGCTCGGGAACAGGAACGGCTGTCGTTATGCCAGAAGATTTACGGCAAAGAAGCGCGAGCGGCGCAGGCGTTACGCGGCCACGCTCAGCCAGACGTACCCGATCGGCTGGCCGGTGTTCCAGGCAGCCGTCTGATCCGGACCGGCTGGCCTCCTGCGTGGCGCTGCACCACATCAGCGCTTCCTCGCCGGTCCGGGCCCAGCCGGATACCACCCCGGCAAGCTCAGCGGGAAAGGCCGCAACCGCAACGCCATGACGCGAACTCCTCGGGTCAGAATGTGGCGATCGGGTTGACCGGGCTGCCGGACGTCCCAGCGAAGCGGACCGGCGCGACGGCGAGGTGGAAGTCCCACTGGCTGAGCGCGGCTGCCGTCGTCGCGCACGCCTCCAAGTCGCAGTTGTCGAGCAGCCACAGGCCCATCGCGACGAGGCCGACGGCGTGAACCGGCATCAGCACGTCTTCATACCCCGACGGCTGAACGTCCTGCGGGGTGTCGGCGCCAATCAGCGCGACCTGCCGTTCATGCAGCCACGGCAGGCAGGACGCGTGCCAGCCGGCCTGCGTGAAACCGCTGGCCGCACCGGCCTCGTGCCGGACGCGGCCATAACCGGTCCGCAGCAGTACCGCATCGCCGGATCGCACCCGCACGCCCTGGCGACGCTCGGCCTCTTCCAGATCGCCGGGGAACACGCCCTGCCCCGGTTCCAGCCACGGCACATCGCGGGCCCCCGCGATGTCAAGCAGGACACCACGCGTGATGATCCCGTTCGCCGCCGCCGTGACGGCCGCCCATGCGGAGCCGGTTGCGGCGTCGACCAGCGAGTGCGACCGCCCGTTGTACATCGTGCCGTCCCAGAAGATGTGGCAGGGCGAGTCGACGTGGGTGATGGTGTTGCCGTGGAACATGATGCCGAGCCGCTCATTCGAGAAGCCCCAGCGCCGGTCGTTCCGGAATCCGGGCAGCGGCATGTTCTCGGCACCGGGCATGTCGGCGGCGCACGGGCATGTCGTCGTCGACCGCTCCATCTCTTCCGGGACGGCAACCTCCCATGCGCACGACACGCTCCTGCCGTGGCGCACGGCCCGCGCCGCCGCCAGCCGGACATCGTCGCTGATGTAGTTCAGCGTCCCGCGCTCGTCATCGTCGCCCCACCGCCCCCAGTTCGACAGCGTGCTGAAATACCCGAGCACGTCGTCCTGTGCGGGCACTGGCCGCCCTGCCGTCATCCCTGCATCAACTCCTCCGATCACCCGGGTTCCACGCAACGCAGGCAGGGTATCCCGCTCCCTCCTTGATCTGCCAAAGCCCGCCGTGGTCAGCCTGACGCGAACAAGGCTGGTCCCCGCCCGGGCAGGCAGTTAGCGTCGGACCATGACCCAGGCGGTAGCGCGGTATGACGATTTCGCTGAGTGGTATTCGCAGTGGATCCGGGACATGCCGCCGCTGATCGCGGCGGAGCCGGGCCTGCTGCCCGGCCTGGCCGGTGACCGGGTGCTGGACATCGGGTGCGGGCAGGGCCGGCTGAGCCGCCATCTGGCCAGGCTGGGAGCCGAGGTGACCGGCGTCGATCTGTCCGCTGAGATGCTCGACCGGGCACGCACGGCCGGCCCGGCGGACATCACCTACATCCAGGCCGACATCACCGGCCAGCCCACCTGGTGGGACGGGCAGCCGTTCGACGGCTGCACCTGCGAGATGGCGCTGATGGACATCGACGACCTGGCGGGTGCGCTGTCGGCCGTGGCGGCAGTGCTGCGCCCGGGCGGCTGGTTCGCCGCTTCGCTGGTGCATCCGTGCTTTCCCGGTATAGATCAGGGTGTCAGCAGCTGGCCACCAGGGCGGGGTTATGAGTGTGAGGGCTGGTGGACCTCGCCGGACCACAGGCCGGAGGGTGTCCGGATCCGGGTAGGCGCGACGCACCGCAAGCTGTCCACCTACCTGAACGCGCTGCTAGATGCCGGGCTGGAAGCTGAGCGCTTCGCCGAACCGCCAGCTCCGGTCCCGACATACCTGCTGTGGCGGTGCCGCCGCCGGGAACCGCAGCACAGAAGGTAGCTCCTTCCGGGGCGACCTGCCCGCCGGTATCGACATCGGGCACGCCGTCGACCTCATCTTCGGGCCATTCTGGTACCGGCTGCTCGTCGGGCATCGCCCGCTCGATTTCGCGGAGGCGCCCAGCCACGTCGCCGATCTACTCCACGGGCTGATGCTAACGCGTGAGACGCCGGGCTCCATGCGCTGATCATGTAGCGAAAACGAGTTGACATGTCAATCGCTACACTGGAGAGGCAGGGGCAGCGTCGCAGGCGAGCACTGATCCTCGGCCCGGGTCCACGGCCCGGGAGGAACCGGCGGAATGGCGCGGCAGCCCGAAGTGGCGGCCGGACCCCGAAGGTGATCGCCGGGGACCGACGCGGTCAGCGGCGGCCTGCTGGCCGGCAGTCCGGCGGCCGAATACCGGAAATCGACAGTTATTGTTGCCAGCCGGATTGGCGGCTAGCGCTGTGGGCTGTCCTTCCGCCGGGGTCCGGCCCCGCTAGGCGCCGGAAGGCGCCTGGTGTGGCGCCGAATTCTCGTTTGAAGGCTTTCGCGAAGGCGAACTCCGATGAGTAGCCGCAACGCCTTGCCACGGCGAGCAGCGGTGCGTCGGTCTCCCGCATGAGCTTCGCCGCCACGGTCATCCGCCACCAGGTCAGGTAGCCGAGTGGCGGCCGGCCGACGAGCGCGGTGAACCGCTGCGCGAACACCGAACGGGAAAGTCCGGCCCGCTCTCCCAGTGCGTGCACCGTCCACGGCGCTTCGGGCTCGGTGTGCATCGCGTGCAGCGCCGCGCTGACGGCGGGATCCGCGAGCGCCGCGGGCCATCCGGCCGACGAGGCTGCCGACTGGTCGTAGAACCAGCCGCGCAGCATGTACAGCAGCAGGAGATCCAGCAGAGCGGAGACGCTCGCGCCCGTGCCCGCGCGCGGCTCGGCCAGCTCGGCGCCCAGCAGGCCCACTGCGGCCTCCAATCGCGGGTGCCGGCCGAGATGGGCGGGCAGGTGGATGATGTCGGGCAGGCCTGCCAGAAGCGGGTGAGGGCGCGAGCGGTCGAGCACGTAGGCACCGCAGACCAGCTCCGTGACGGCACCGCCACCCGGCTCGCCGTCGAGATTCCGGTCGCCGATCCGGACCTCGGTGAGCGGACTGCCAGGATCGTCGGCAATGGCGTGCCCGGGCTCACGGGGCAGAAGCACGATGTCGCCGGTAGCCAGCCGGACCGGTTCGGCGTCCGCTGGCAGCAGCCAGCAAGTGCCGCTGAGCACGATGTGGAACCCGGCACCGTCCGTCGGCGGAAAGCGCATGCCCCACGGTGCCCGCAGCCGGTTCCGGTTGGAGTGGGGACGGCCGGTGCGCATCATCGTCACCGCGTCACTCAGTACATCCATGAACGTAATCTACCGTGCATCCGTGATTCAGGACGATTGAGCATGAACACCGGACTTCCTGGCATTGTCCGTCCGTCCATCAGGCCATACTGTCGATCCAGATCACACCCGACGATCGACGGAGCAGTTGATGAGGATCGCACTCAACGGCGCGAGCGGCTACACGGGCCGCCTCGCGGTCGCCGAGCTCTCCCGCCGCGGCATCGACACAGTCCTAGTCGGCCGCGACCCAGACCGGTTGCGCGCCGCAGCGGCAGGCACCGGCTTCGAGGTCAGGATCGCCGACATCGGCGATCCGGACGCACTTGAGGCCGCCTTCTCGGATGCCGATGCCGTCATCAACACCGCCGGCCCGTTCGCCCGGCTCGGCCCACCTGTCATCCAGGCCGCGATCGCCGCCGGAACTCACTACGTCGACACCACGGGAGAGCAGCAGTACATCAACAATGTCTTCGACACCTTCGCCGGCGCCGCCGCCGATGCCAGAGTGACGGTCGTCCCGGCCATGGCCGACGACGGAGGGCCGAGCGACTTCATCAGCCACCTGGCCGCCGATACCGCCGGGACGGTGGACGTGATCACGGCCGCCCTCTGGTACCGTGATGGCGCCTTCAGTCGCGGGACGATGCGGTCACTGGACCCCGACCTGCTGTTCAACGAGGCGCTGCGCTACGAGAACGGCGGCTGGGCCACCTACGAGGAGGCGAGCCACGCCGAGTGGTGCTTTCCGGGCACGGACCAGCCTGTGAAGGTAGGCAAGGCGGCGCTCCCGCCAGTCGCCACGGTGCCGAGACACGTGCCGGTGGCGCGCATGGAGGGCATGCTCGCGGGATCGTTCGACGCACTGAAGAACGGCATCCCCGCCGCGGTCATCGACTCCCTGCCGGAAGGGCCCGACAACGAGCAGCGGCAGAAGGGGAAGTGGACGATCACCGTCGAGGCGGCAAGGCGAGGCGAACGCACCATGCGCGGCGAGGTCGAGGGCACGGACCCGTACGGAACGACCGCAATCATCGCGGTAGAAGCGGCGCGCCGTCTGGTAACGGACGGGGCCGAGCCAGGAGTCCTGGCACCTTCGCAGGCGTTCGACCCGGAATCATTCCTGGACTTCCTCGCCGCGCACGGGGTGCGCTGGCAGGTGACCGGGGCCTGATCCGTCGCGCTGGTGACGAGGGCGCACACGGGCCGCGCGGTCACAGTCCTCTCGCCAGGCAAAGAAGACCTGGCATCGCCGTCTGCTCACCGCAAGGTCAGGGGAATGGGCGGTGCCGAGCTGCCCAGCGGCAAAGCCGAGAACTCCGAGACCGCCGTCGCCGCCGTCATCGGCGAAACATACGAGGAACTGGGCCGGAACAGCGACACCGAGTGGGGCTGGCATGCTTGTCCGGTGGAACCCGAGGAGCATGCTGACCCGCCCGAACCGCGTCCCGCGCAGCACGTGCGCATCGTGCACTTGACCGCGCCCGTGTTCCGCGCCCTGGTCAACGGTGACCTGACGGCGGCGAACGCGGCGAGTCCGGTGCCTTTGTCGGCATACTTCGCCGGCCCAGAGTGGAGAGCGGTGTGGCAGCGGCGGAGCAAGCAGGTAGCGGATGATCCCGCCAGTGCGGCATGGGTCACCGGTGTCATCTGGGATGAGCGGCACCAGGTGGCCGTCGGCCGGGCTGGCTATCACGGGCCGCCCGATCCGTCGGGCATGGTGGAGATCGGCTATGCGGTCGACCCGGCGTACCGGCGGCGTGGCTACGCCAGGGCCGCGCTGGAGGCCCTGCTGCGGCGCGCTGCCCGTGAACCCCGCGTACGCACGGTGCGGGTGACCATCAGTCCTGACAACGTGGCCTCTTACCGGCTGGCGTCGCAGTACGGGTTCACCAAGGTCGGTGAGCAGTGGGACGACGAGGACGGCCCGGAGATCATCTACGAGCTCGATGCCGAGCGCCGGTAGACGCAGCGAACGTCCGCGCAGTGGGCGAGGTCAGGACGTGGCGAGTCGCGCGCGTTCGTTCGTGTTAAATGCTTTCGGCTTGCGGGCGTCGGCATCCCAGAGCACGGTGACGACCCTTGCCTCGGCGGCGGTCACGCCCTCGGACGTGAGGATCGTCTCCCGCGTTGTCAAGCTTGTGGTGCCGATTCGCTCCACCTCGATACGCACGTGGAGCCGCCGGTCGGTGTAGCGGACCTCAGCGTGCAAGTCGATCTCCACGCGGGCCACCACGTACTGCGGGTCGCGGCCGAGCGCCCGCATGTAGAAGGCGTCCCGGCCTTCCTCCAGGTAGGTCAGGAATACCGCGTGGTTGACGTGCCCCAGTGCGTCGACATCCCGCCACCGAAGGCTGACCTGATGCTCAAAGACCGCGTGCACATGCTCACTCTTTCACCACCCCGGTTCCGCCAGCGTCTACGGTGGCGCTGACTCGGAAGCCTTTTGGCAACACGTTGCCAAAAAAAGAATCGAAATAATTCTACGACACGCCGGTTGCCGAGCGATCGTGGCATACTGTCCGTAGTAGTATTCGAATCGTGAGCAGGACGCGAGTAAGGTACCGAAACACCCAGGCCGGGAGGGAGACAAGCCGGCCGGGACGGGTCCGGCCGCGCCCATCCGCGGCAGAGGCGGCGCGGCTGACCCGGGTTGCCGGGCGGGACCGCCGCTATGCCGGGCGGCCGGATGCGGAGGTGATGCTGGCGCTGGGGGAGTGGGGGGCGCTGGAGTCCTGGGCGTGCGCGCAGAAGATCGCCGCGACCCAGGAGATGATCCGGCGCCGTCCGGCGGACGCGCGGACGCTGGCCATGCTCGCCGCCGCCGGGATCCGTCCGGCCGCGGACCCGGATGCGCTGCCCGCGGCGTGGGACAAGACGCTGGGCGAGGAGCTGGCGCTCGAGCTGTCCTCGTCGGTGTATTCCGGGCTGGCCTTGGCCGAGCTGTCGTTCGCACTGAAGAACCGGCTGCCGCTGACCGCCAGGGCGCTGGAGGACGGCACCTTGGACATGGGCAAGGTGCGGCTGATCGCCGGGGAGACCGCGGTGCTGACCGATGAGCAGGCGCGGACGGCCGAGGCGGAGATCGCGGACCGGTGGGACGGGCTGACCTGGGGCGAGCTGCGGGACCTGGTGACCGCAGCGGTGATCAACGCCGATCCGGAGGGGGCACGCAAGCGGCGCGAGGAAGCATCCAAGGATGCGCGGTACCGGTTCTGCCTGGACCGGGGCGCGCTGACCGCGACCCTGGCCGGGTACAGCCTGCCGCCGGCCGACGCGATCCGCGCCGACCAGCGGGTCCGTGCCCGGGCTCGCGGGTACCGGCGGCACGGCATCGACGGCACCTTTGACCAACTGTGCGCGCTCGCCTACCTAGACCTGCTGACTGGCCGGGACGCCCGCGACCGCATCGCCCAGAGTCCGGTCCCCGGCGGGGACGAGGAAGCAGAGGAAGCGGCCTGGGACAGTCGGCTCTCGGCCGGCCCGGGCGCCGACGACGCCTGGGACGACAGCCGGATCCCGGACGACCCCGACGCCGCGACCCTGGCCGGCATGCCCTCTCCGGACGAGCCTGCCCTGCAAGACGACGCCGAGGACGGCGACAGCGAGGACGACGCCGAGGACGGCGACGCCGAGGACGGCGACGACGGCGAAGACGACGGCCAGGACGGAACCGACGAGAACGGGGACGGCGGAGATGACGACGCCGGGCCCGGGCCGGATGGGTGCGGGTGCGGCGGGGGCGGGGCGGTGGCAGGAGACGACGGGCTGGCGGCGAACGTCGACCTGATCGTCCCGCTGGCCGACCTGACGGGGTACGCGCAGCGGGCCGGTCAGGTGCGGAACTTGGGCGGGGTGGACCCGGAGCTGGCACGGACCCTGGCGGCCATGGCCGCCAGGAACCTGGGCAGCGTGTTCCGGATCATCGTCACTGGGCCGGATGGGCGCGCCGCCGCGTTCGGACAGGCCACCCCGATCACACCAGCCACTCGGCCCCCAGAGGACCGACATACCAAGGGCACCCAGCTGCCCATCCCCAGCCTCGGAACCACCGGAGACCCACCGGACGGCACACCGGACGACCCCGGCATGCCCCTGGCGCGCTTCGTTCCCGCACCGGGCAGCCGGAACCGGGTCACCGGACAGAGCGGCCACGCCCTGTGGCGGCTGGAGATCGGCAGCACGATGTACACGGTCCGGCTCGACCCGGTCCCCGGACCCGGCCCCTGCACCCACGACTACCAGGCGGCAGGGTACAAGCCCGGCCCGGTGCTGCGCCGGCTCGCCGAGGTGCGCGACGGGGCGTGCATGCTGCCGGGCTGCAACCGCAGCCCGCGGCGGTCCGAGAGCGAGCACTGCCAGCCATGGCCGGCCGGGGGCACCTGTAGCTGCAATCTGGGCTTGAGCTGCAAGAAGCACAACCTGATGAAGAAAGACCCGAAATGGCAGGTAACGCAGACGCCGGACGGCGTCCGGAGCTGGATCACCCCTGGCGGGCTCCGGTACACCAAGAAGCCCAAGACATACCCGAGCTAGCCGGGCCCGCCTGCGGCGAGTGTGCGGCTGCGCTTGGGCGAGTTCTCACGGGGTCAGGCGGCGAGGTTCAGCATGAGGATCGGCGCGGACGCGGATCCGGGCATTCGGCCGGCGGGTTCGACGGTGAGCGCCACCCAGTCCCCGGCGATCACGCCGGTCGCCATGACCGGGCTGGTCATGCCGTGGTCGGGCGCCGGAAGCACGCCGGCCGGCCGGCCGGTCACCGGCCGGGCCCATCAGCCAGAGCATGTAGCAGCGGTCGGAGTGCAGCGGCGGCAGACCGTCGGTGGTGAACACCAGGGCGCGGTCCCTTCGGGACATCACGACGGTGGCCGAGCCGCCGGCCCGGACCCGGGCGGTCAGCAGGATCGCATCCGGCGCGTTCAGCACCTGGGCGATCGCGTGATCGCTCTGCCTGGCGGTGCTGAGATGATGCTCGGCGGTGACCGCGACCAGCCCGGTCGCCGCCGCTCCGGCCAGGATCGCCGTGCCCCGCCGCGACCACCTGCTCAAACAGGTCCGTGGGCGGTTCGGACGCAACCGCGCCCGCCAGCCGGGCGGTGGCCTCGCGCAGTTCGCGCAGTTCAGCGGCGCACGCGCCCGGGCACTGACCACGCAAGGTGGTGGCGGCTCACGGAACCTTGACTGTGACGGTTAGCGGCAGGTTCCGGCTGGAGCTGCCGACCGCGAGCTGGTAGGCGCCGGGTTCCACCGTCCAGGCGCGAGTGGCCGTGTCCCAGTACGCCAGGCGGCGGAACGGCAGCGGGATCTCGACGATCGGTTCCGCGCCAGGATCCGCGCCCGCCTTGGCAAAACCGGCCAGCCAGCGGACCGGCCGTTCGACCACGCTGTCCGGACGTGACGTGTAGACCTGGATCGTCTCGGTGCCGTACCTGGCCCCGGCGTTCTTCAGCCGGACCCTGACGCGGATGCCGTCGGCCGCCAAGGCGACATCCGCGCCGAGATAGTCCCAGCTGGTGTAGCCCAGGCCGTGGCCGAACGGGAAGCGGGGCTCTGGCCAGGTCATCGGCAGACGGCCGCCGGGTTCGGCGCGGCCGAGCAGCACGTCGGCGAGCGCGTTGCCGTATTCCTGGCCAGGAAACATCGTGAGCAGGATCGTGAGTACCTCGCCGGCTCAGGGCAGCGGCACCGGCGCCACGGTGTTGACGACCACGACCGTTCGCGGGTTCACGGCGGCTACCCGGCGGACCAGTTTGTCCTGGCGGCCAGGCCCCTCTTCGGCGGTGCCGACCACCACGACGGCGACATCGGCGGCGCGGGCGAGGTGGTGCGGCTCCTCGCCGGCCGAGTAACTGACCGCGACGTTCGGACCCAGGGCGGCGCGCAGTCCCGTCACTGCGGCGTTCGGGCCGATGACCGCCACGCGGCGCAGTGCCCGCGGGTCCAGCGGGAGCAGCGAGCCCTCGTTGCGAGCCAGCACGAAGCCCGCGGCCGCCGTGGTCCGCAGCAGGTTGCGAGCGCGCTGGCCGGCCCACTTCGCCGCCGCGCCGGGCGCGGCAGCAGGCCCGAGCGCGCCGACCCGCGACGCCAGGCGCAGTATCCGCAGCACCTTGTCATCGACCGCCGACTCGCTGACCCGGCCGTCACGGACCGCCCGGACGAGGGCGCCGGCGGTGGCGACGCCCCGTGCGGCACCGCGGCCGGAGACGACCACGCCGTCGAACCGCCACTCGTCCTTGAGGATGCCGCGCAGCATCGGTGACTCGGTCACCACCGCCCACGGACGCTCCTGGCGGACGATGGTCTCGAACGGCGCCAGGTACACCTCGCGCTGCACCCGCTCGTCCGCCGAGTCGTCGACGGCGAACTGCTTCACCGCGGCTGCGACGCCGCCCCGTTGCACGCCGCGGACGATCGCGCCGCCGATCACGGCGGTGAGCAGCGGGTCCTCGCCGAGGCCGCGCGTCAGGCTGACGGCGGGACCCAGCAGCACGTCGACGCCTTGGCGGCGGCATTCGGCCGCCAGCAGGCTGCCGATCCGTCCGGCTCGGTGCGGATCCCACGTGGCGGCCAGCGCGACCGGCGCCGGGACGTTCAGCGCGGTGTCGCCGGCGGCCCCGTCAGAACAGCGGATGGCGCGCAGCCCGATACCCGGATGCTCGGGCACGGTCCAGCGGTCCGCGCCGGTCAGCAGCGCCGCCTTCTCCGCCAAGCTGAGCCGGGCGAGCAGTTCGCGCGGGCGCGGCCGTTTGCTAGAACCTGGAGCGGACATCGAGGGCCGGACCGGTGAACTCGTGGATCCCCGGGCCCGCGTCGAAGACCGCTTCCTCGGCGCCCAGCGCACCCAGATAGGCCGCGACGGAAACCGGCGGCCGCCCGGAACCGTCCCGCACCCGGCCGGGCGCGGCACTTGGCACACGTACGCTCGCGGTGGCGTTCGGCGGAACCTCCACCCGGTAGGTGAGCTGCTCGCCGTTCACTTCCCAGCCCGCGCGCACCGTCCCGCGCACCGACCGGTAGGCGCCGCGGGCCCATCGCACCGACGGGCCGGGGTGCGGCCGCAACAGCAGATCGCCGAACCCGGCGGTGCCTGGCGCCTGGTCGATGCCGAGCAGGAAGCGGTACAGCCATTCGCCGACCGAGCCGAGCGAGTAGTGGTTGAACGAGTTCATCGCGGGGGACTGGAAGCCGTTCTCGGCGGTCCAGCCGTCCCAGCGCTCCCAGATCGTGGTCGCGCCGTGGTCGGCCATGTACCGCCAGGACGGCAGCGACCGCTGTTCCAGCAGGCGCCACGCCACATCGGAGTATCCGCAGGAGCTGAGCACCGGCAGCAGGTAGCCGACGCCGGTGAACCCGGTGGTCAGCCGCCAGCCCGCGGCCTCGATCGCGGCGACCAGATGCGACGCCGCCGCCGCGCACAGGTCGAACGGGATCAGCCCCATGTGCAGCGCCAGCACGTACGCCGTCTGGGTGCCGGAGACAACCCGTCCGTCCGCCGTCACGAACGCGTCGCTGAACGCCGAGCCGATCTTGGCGCGCAGCGCTCGGTACCCCGCGGCGTCGTCCGCCCGCCCCGCCGCGAGAGCGATCTCTGCCATCAGCGCGGCGTCGTGCGCCCAGTAGGCGGTGGCGAGCAGCTCTGGCGGTGTCTGGTCGGGGCCGGGGGTCAGCCAGTCGTTGTAGCTGTTGCCGAGCTCGCGGGTGCGCAGGTAATCCGGGTTTGCCTGCTCGATGAAGTCCATGAACGCGGTCATCGCGCCGAAGTGCCGCCGCAGTACCGTCCGGTCCCCGTACATCTTCCACATCGTCCACGGGATGATCACCCCCGCGTCGCCCCAGGCCGGCGCGCCGGGCCCGCGCGCACCGGGCCCGCGCGCACCGGGCCCGCGCGCGCCGAGCAGCGGCGCGATGTCGGTGAACGCGCCGGACGGAAGCTGCGCGTCGGCCACGTCGTCCAGCCATTTGCCGAAGAACGCGGCGACGTCCCGGTTGTAGCAGGCGGTGCGCGCGAAGATCTGCGCGTCGCCGAGCCAGCCCAGCCGCTCGTCCCGCTGCGGGCAGTCGGTGGGGATGCTGATGAAGTTGCCGCGCTGTCCCCAGTCGATGATCTCGGACAGCCGGTCCAGCCAGGGTTCGGCCGACTCGAACGTGCCGGCCACGCCGATGTCGGAGTGGACGACGCGAGCCACCATGTCGGAGACGTCGCTGGTGATCTCCGCATACCGGAAACCGTGCTGGGTGAACCGCGGCTCGAGCACGGCCGGCCCGCCGGGCAGCACGTATTCGTCGGTCTGGCGCGCAGTGCGCAGGTTCTCGGTGTACAGCGACCCGTCGGCGTCGAGCACCTCGGCGTGCCGCACGCGCACCACGGTGCCGGCCGGCCCGTCGGCGCGCAGCCTGACCCATCCCGGCAGGTTCTGGCCGAAGTCGACGATCTGCCGCCCGTGCGCGTCACGGCTGATCGCGGCCGGCCCGATCTCCTCGGTGACCCGGATCGGCGGCCCCGGGTCGGCGAGGACCGGTACCGCGTCAAGGTCACGGCACCGGACGGGGAGCCAGCCGGCCCCCGCGGCGAATCCGGGGGCGTCCCAGCCCCGCGGCTCGAGGCTCGGCTCCTCCCGGGAGCCCATCATCAGGTCGGCGTGCCGGATCGCGCCCACCGTGGCCTGCCAGCGTTCGTCGGTGCCGACCCGCTGCTCGGCGCCGTCCGCGAACGTGATCACGAGCTGGGCGAGCAGTTCCGGCGCGGTGCCGTAGTGGGCGCCGGCCCGCTTGGCGTCGAATCCGACGAACCCCGCGTACCAGCCGTCGGCGAGGATGGCGCCGAGCACGTTCTCCCCGAGAACGAGCAGCCCGGTGACGTCATACGCCTGGTACAGCACGCGCCGCGTGTAGTCGGTCCAGCCTGGGGTCAGGAACCCGTCGCCGACCCGCTGGCCGTTCAGCCGGGCCTCGTACAGGCCGAGCGCCGTCACGTACAGCCGGGCCGAAGCCATGGGCCGGTCCACGCTGAACGCCCGCCGCAGATAGGGCGCCGGGTCCAGTGCCTTGGCGAGCGGATCGACCGGTCCGGCCCCGGTCGGCGGGGTGACGCGGTCCCGTGCCCGGTCCAGGCCGATCCAGGATGCGTGCCAGCCTCCGGCCGGGTCCAGCTCCACCTCGAACGCGGCCCAGTCGCTCCACTCCGAGAGGTCCCCGGCGGCATCCCGCACGCGCACCCGCCACGTGTACCGGCGGCCGCGGACCAGCGCGGGACCGTCGACGGCAACGTCCACGCAGTCACCGGACTCGACCTGCCCGCTGTCCCAGAAGAGCGTTCCCGGCGAGTCGAGCCACGGCTCGTTCCGATAAAGCTCGAGGTGGTAGGCGCGCTGGGGGGAGCCCGGCACCCAGCTCAGCCGGACGCGCTCGGGGGCCACGGCGAGCGGGTCGACCAGATAGGCGCACCGCAGATCGTGAGGGATCAAAGTTTGGTGGCTCCTTCGGTGAGTCCGGAGACGAAATAGCGCATGGTGATGCCGACGAGGAGGAACATCGGCAACGTGGCGAGCACGAACGCGGCGAACACCGAGCCGCCGCCGGTCAGGTTGAGGCCGAAGCTGCCGACGAACTGCTGCACGCCGAGCGAGATCGTGGCCTTGTGCGGATCCTGGATCACGATGTACGGCCACAGGTAGTCGCCCCACACGTTGATCGTGACCAGGATCGCGCCGGTCGCCAGCACCGGCCTGGTCAGCGGCACGACGATCCGCGCCAGCACCTGCGGCTCGGTGCAGCCGTCGATGCGGGCGCTCTCCAGCAGCTCCGGCGGTATCTGATCGAAGAAGCCGCGGAAGATCAGCACGAGCAGCGGCTGCGCGGTGGCCGAGTACGGCAGCACCAGCGCCCACCAGGTGTTGAACAGGTGCAGCTTCTGGATGGTGAGGAACAGCGGGATCAGGGTCAGCGTCGACGGGATCAGCAGCAGGCCGATGTAGGCGAGGAACAGCACGCCCTTGCCGCGGAAGCGCAGTTGCGAGAACGCGTACGCGCCGAGCGCGGCCGACGTGACACCGATCGCGATGGACAGCGCGGCGACGATGACCGTGTTGAGCAGCTGCTGGGAAATGCCAGACCACGCCTGGCTGTAGTTCTGGTAATCGAACTGCGTGAACAGCGAGAACACGCCGCTGCTGAAGATGTTCCGGCCGCTCTTCAGCGAGTTGGACAGCACGAAGACGATCGGGAACCAGGTCATCAGCACGATGACCAGCCCGGCCAGGGCGGCGACCCAACCGTAGCGGGGTCGCCGCCGCTGGCCGACGGTCATGGCAGAACGAACCATGTTTCTCGTTTCAGTACTTGCTGAGGTCAACGTGGTTTTGCGTGGCCCAGGACTGCGCCGAGCTGGTCAGCAGCGACTGCCACTGGCTGGCGAAGGCCGAGTAGGTCATCGACCCGTTGACGTAGGACTGGACCAGCCGCATGCCGGAGTTGGTGGCCGCGGTGGACAGCACGTCGTCGAGGACCACGTCGATCACCGTGGGCACCTTGCCGCTGGGCACCAGGCCGGGCAGGCCCGGCAGGTTGACCGTCGGTCCGCCCGGCTCGGTCGGGATGTAGGAGCCGCTGCCGCTGATCTTGAGCCAGTAGCCGAGGTTCTGCGGGGTGAACAGCCAGGCCATGAAGTTCATGACCGTCGCGGTCTTGGCCGGGGTCATCGTGCTGTCGGCCCGCTGTGAGGTGATGCTCCATTCGCCGTTGCCGTTGGGGCCGCCGATGACGCCGAGCGTCGAGGTGCCGAGCCCGAGCGGCGTCGAGGCGTTGGTGATGGGCGGCTCGGGGAACACCCCGTACTTACCGGTGTAGCCGGCGGAGTCGAGCTGCGGGATCCACCAGCTGCCGCCCCACAAGATGCCGACCTTGCCCTGGATGAGCATGGACTGCGGGCTCAGCGGGGGAGTGGTGGTGTTCGGGTTCGAGCACGCGTCATAGGTGCTCTGCCCGCCGGCGGAGAAGCTGGTCAGCTGGCCGAGCAGCTTCCACACCTCCGCGTAGCGGGGGTTGGTCATGGAGATGATGCCCTTCTGGATGCCGACGGCGACATCCAGGCCGTTGGTCACCTGGGCGTGGTTGACGTCGAACTGGCTGACCTGGCTGGCGAGCAGGGACGAGGTGGCCAGCCGCTCGAACCAGGACGGGTTGCACGGCGCGCCGGTGGTGAACAGGAACGGCGTGATGCCGGCCGCCTTCAGCTTGCCGAGATCGGTGAGGAAATCGGCCCACGTGGTCGGCGGGGCGGCGATCCCGGCCTTGGTGAACGCGGCGTTGCTGTAGAACATGCCGGTCTCGACGTTCGAGCCGAGGACGATGTCGATGTCACCGTTCGGTGAGGTCATGTACGGGACGGTGCTCGGGGTGAACAGGCTGAGCCAGCTCGTGTTCCCTGGCACGTACGGGTTCGGCTTTTGCAGGTAGGACTTGATGTTCTGGAGCAGGCCCTGCGGCAGCGCGCCCGAGGTCACCGGGCCGTACTGTTCCCAGACGATGTCCGGGGCGGCGCCGCCGGACGCCTGGCTTTCCATCGCCGCGTTGGCCTGGGTGATGCCGGTGGTGTTGTTCGGCAGCCACTGGACGGTGACGTTCTTGTGCGCCTTCTCGTACTGCTGGGTGAGCTGCTGGAGCCCGGCGTTGTCGGCCGCGGTGATCGGGCCGGTGTTGGGCGGCAGCACCGCCTTGATCGTGACCGGGGCGTTGCTGCCGGAGGCCGAACCGCCGGAGCCGGAGCTGCCGGAGGAGCATCCCGCGGCCAGCAGGCCGGCGGCGAGCAGGACCAGCAGTGTTCTTCGCTGGTTGTAACGTTCCAACACAAGGTGCATGTATCTCTTACCTCCGGTGGGGGTCCGGTTAGCGCGTTCTGGGACGGAGCGCTCGCATGACGATGAGCGTGAAGATGAGCATGGCGACGAACAGCAGGGTGCCGATCGCCATGCCGTAGCCGTACTGGTCGTTCTGGAATGCGGACTGGTACATGTCCAGGCCCGGCACCAGGGTCGATGTGCCAGGTCCGCCGTTGGTGAGCAGCAGGATCGGCACGAAGTTCTGCACCGCGAAGATGCCGGACAAGATCACCACGATCCGGAACTGCGGCAGCAGCAGCGGGATGTCGATCGCGAACACCCGCTTCACCGGGCCGAGGCCGTCCAGCCTGGCGGCGTCGAGCACGTCCTTCGGCAGGTTCTGCAGCCCGCCAAGGAAGATCAGGAAGCCCAGGTTGGAGATCCACGGGAAGCCGATCAGCAAGATGCCGGCCAGCGCGAGGTGCGGGTCGGCATACCAGGTCGGCTGCGACAGGCCGAGCGCGCCCAGGATCCGGTCGACCAGGCCCGACCCGGGCTGGAGCAGGTAGTTCCAGACCTCGATCAGCACCAGCGGGGGCAGCACGATCGGCAGCACCAGGACGTACTTGGCGACGGCGCCCGCCCGCCTCGGCATGTGCATGACCACTTCGGCGGCGGTGAACTGAGCGACCAGGGTGATCGCGATGCTGCCGCCCACCAGGATGCCGAGGTTCTTTACCTCCATGCCGAACGCCGGCGATTGGAGGTACTGCTTGAACTGGGAGATCCCGGCGTAGGTGGGCGGGGAGAAGCCGTTCCACTGGTAGAAGCCGCCGATCAGGCTCCGGACGGCGGGGTAATAGCTGAACACGCCGATCAGCACCAGGCTCGGCAGCAACAGCATGCCCAGCACGGCGCGGTAAGGACGGTAGCGCGCCAGGGACAAGCGGCTGCTCACCCCTCGCCTCATACCCATGAACGCGACGTCCATGGCCTGATCCTTCGCGGTATCCGCTGGTCAACGATAGGATCTGATACGCAAGAATTAGCACAAAATTAGCATCGGAGTAATCCTGGTGAGTGACGAGCCCCCGCTTGGGACCAGCCAGGGACTCTTCCACTTCACCGAGGGCACGGTGGCCTACGCCGGCCCGTACCTGCACGATCATGACAGCCCGGTGCACACGCACAGCTTCGTGGAGATCGCCTTCGCGGTCCGCGGCGCCGCCATTCACAACTGCCTGGCCGGCCGGCGCCCGGTGCGGCGCGGCGACGTCATCCTGCTCCGCCCGGGCGTCTGGCACGGCTACGAGCAGTGCGGGCCCGTCGAGATGTACAACTGCTGTTTCAGCAGCGAGCTGCTCCGCCGCGAGCTCGCCTGGACCAGGGAGGACCCGCTGCTCGGGTACCTGCTGTGGGCCGGGCCGTACTCGCCGGCCGGCCGCGGGGTCTTGATGACCAGCCTGTCGCCGGACGTGTTCGACGAGTGCCTGACCCATCTCGACGCGCTGGCGGCGCTGCGGCACGAGCCGGTCGAGCGGCACCGGGGCGACATCGTGGGCCGGCTGGCACTGCTGTTCAGCCAGCTAGGCCAAGCGGTCGACGGGGAGCTGGTCGACGAGGCACGGCCAGCCGGGTCGGCCGGGACGGCCGGGTTGGCCGGGTCGGCCCGGCCGGCCATCGGGCACGCGATGCGGCTGCTGGAGGCGGACCTGGCCCGGCAGTGGACGCTCTCCGACCTGGCCGGCGAGCTGCACCTGACCCCAGGCCACCTCGTCCGGCTGTTCAAGGCCGCCACCGGCCTGCCGCCCATGGCCTACCTGGCCCAGCTCCGCGCCGAACACGCCGCCGTCCTGCTGCTGCACTCCGATGAGCCGGTCACCAGCATCGGGCGCGCCGTGGGTTGGGCCGACCAGAACTACTTCGCCCGTCGCTTCAAGGCCCACTACGGGCTGAGCGCCACCACCTACCGCAAGCGCTTCGCCGTCCACGCCGCCACCCTCCACCAAGCCGTATCCGCGACCTGACAGGCACCCCGCCGCCGGCGTTCCCGTCACGCGCGTCAGACTTTGCGGACGAGCGGCCGGCGGATGGGCCTCGATAGCGTGGCGGATTACCCCTTTGTGGTAGCGGGATCCCTGTTCACGAGGGCCGGTCTTCCACGAAGCCATGATGTCGCTGCGGGTGACGCCGTACCGGCGTGAAAATGGGGTGGTGGTGCTGCTCGTGACGTCGTTTTGCCCTTGGTGCGGTCGAGGCCGTCACGAAGCCTGATGCTGGGAGCCGACT
>DASRFJ010000165.1:0-9138 GCA_035651595.1 Streptosporangiaceae bacterium
GGGCGCGGGGGTGCAGGGGGTCGGCACCTGCGGGGGGCGGGGCCCGGCGTTGCGTCAGGCGTCTTTTGTCACTACGTTTCTGGCCAGCATGTACAGGGCGGTCTTGACTTGGAACGGCGTCAGGTCGGGGTGCTTGCTGAGGATGCGCGCGCAGTGGCCGGTGATGTGCGGTGTGGCGAAGCTGTTGCCGCTGCACTTGGTCAGCTCCCCGTTCAGCCAGGCGACCTCGACATTGACGCCGTTGCCGAAGAACTCCACCGGCGGTTTGGGGTTGTAGAAGAACGTCCCGGCGTCGCCCTCCGCGTGGCTGCCTACCGACACCACGGAGGCGAAGCGCCACGGAAAGCTTTCCAGCGGCGCGTTGTGGGCGGAGGCGACGAGCAGTGAGCGCTGGAAGTAGGCGTCGTCGGCCAGGTCGTGCAGCGCCTGGGCGAACTGGCGCCGCGCGGTGGACAGGCTCAGGTTCAGCACGTCGAAACCCTGGCTGATCGCCCACCGCAACCCCGTCACGAACGTGTCCCCCGATCCGGTGAAGCGCTGAAGGACCTGGAGGCTGTAGATCTCGCACTCCGGTGCGATGGAGCGGATGATGCTCACGCACGCGGTCCCGTGCCCGCACGAGTCGCCCGGGTCGGTCTCGACGACCTCGAGCTCGCCGGCGTCGTTCTTGACGACCGCGTACGACCCCTGCACCGGGCCAGTCAGCGGATGCTCCGGGTCGACGCCGCTGTCGAGGACGCACACCCGCACGCCTGCTCCGGTGCCGCCCTCCCACGCCCAGCTGGGGTTGACCGTGGGCGGCCAGTCCGTCCGGGTCTCGATGCCATCGCGGCCCGTGCCCAGCATGTTCCAGGTGAGCCGCGGCCGCGCCGTCAGGCTTGCCGTGCCCGGAACGGTGTTATGGAGTGTCATCGCAACCTCCCGGTCAGCAAGCCAGCCGCCCATCCCTGCCCGACAACGTGTTCCTTCCGGCCGAAGATCTGCCGGGCGCGCTCGGCCGCCGCGCGCGCCGCCCGGTACCGCCCGGCCGCGGCGTGGACGTGCGCGGTGTCGAGGAGCGCAGTCGCCTGGCAGTCGAGCGAATCCGTGCGGTTGGCCGCGCTGAGCGCCTCGTCGCAGGTCTGCCGCGCCGTGGCGTGCTGGCCCCGCATCGCCAGCGCCCGCGCGGTGATCCCGCGCAGTCCCGCCGTGTGGACCGGCATCAGCGTCATCCCCGCCGAGATCTCCCGGGCCAGGCCCGCGGCATCGTCGAACTCCCCCAGCTCAAGGAGGGCTCGGGCGCGCTCCGCCTGTGCGGTCGCCCGCAGCTGCGAGTCGCCCAGGGCCGAGCACCGCTGCTCCGCATCCTCAAGCAGGCCGATTGCCCTGGTCCACTCCCCGGCGAGGCTCTCGATCGCCGCGGCGAAAATCGGCACGGTGGCGGCGGCGTACGCGTGCCCGACCTCGTTGATGATCTGCTGCGCGCTGGCGATGAGCTCGCGGGCCGATTCCGGCTCCCCGACGGTGGCAAGCAGGACCGCGAGCGGGCAGCTCAGCGCGGCGCGCACGGTGAGGCCGGCGGTGGCGTGCTCGGACAGCAGCCGCCGGCACTCGCCGATCGCCAGCGGGACGGGCTCGGGCCCCTGCCACAGCGACAGGGCAAGCGCACCGAGCACCGACGCCCGCTCAAGCTCCGCACCGGCGGACGAGGCGTGACCCAGCGCCCGGTTGAGCGTGTCGACGGCGGCACCGAACCGTCCCTGGCTCTGCAGCACCTGGCCGATCCGCAGCCAGCCCCGGGCGAGCCCGAGTTCGTCGTGGCTGCTCTCGAAGACGGGCAGCACTTCCTTGGCCACGGTGAGCGAGGTGGTGAACTGCGCACCGGGCTGTTCGAGGTAGGCGAGCTGGAGCCGCGCGTGCGCGACGACCGCCGCGTCGCCGAGGCGGTGCGCCACCTGGCTGCTCTGCTTCATCATCTGCAGGCCAGCGCCTACCTCACCGACGGCGATCCGCGCCTCGGCGAGGCCCTCCATGCACACCGCCCTGGTCGGAGCGTCGCTTGGGTACAGCGAGTTGGCCCGCTCCAGCAGGCCCGTCGCGCGCCGCATGTCACTGCGGCGGAGCGCCCTGACACCGACTCCAGTCAGCTGCTCGGCCGCCCGCCCGCCGATCTCCTGCGCGCGGGAATCCAGCGGGCCGAGGTCGGACAGCGTCCGGTAGGCCTGCTCGAGCTGGGTGCCGATCAGCTCCTCGCCCAGGATGGCCGAGCCCTCGCCGGCCGACTCCAGCCAGTCCGCGAGCCGCTCGTGCAGGCCGGCCCGGACCTTCTTCGGCACGCTCTCGTACGCGACCTCACGCATGGCAGAGCTGGTGAACCGGCAGGTGAAGTTCGAGTCGATGACCGCGCTCGCCCGCTGGATGAGGCGTCGCCGGATGAGAGCGAACAGCATGAGCTCTAGCTCCCGCCCCGGTGCCGGGCCACCGAGAGCGGGGCTGACCACGCCGAGCGCGCCGAGGGTGAAGTCCCGGCCGACGATCGAGGCCGCGCACAGGACGGCACGCTGGCTGGCGTCGAGCAGATCCAGCCTCGCGGCGATGAGCTGGCTGATCGTCGGCGGCAGCGTGCCCGGGTCGGCACCGTCTTCGAGGATCGCGACGAGCTGCTCCGCGAACAGCGGATTGCCCTCGGCTCGCTCCACGATCTTCTCCGACGTCGCCAGGTCGTGGGCACTGAGTTCGCTCAGCATGCCGACGAGCGTGCGGGTTTCCGCCGCGCTCAGCGGCCGGAGCAGCTGGGTGGTCACGCCGGGCAGCTCGTCGCCCCAGGCAGGCACCTGCGCGACGAAGTCGGTGCGCGCGACGCACAGGATCAGCACCGAGGCCTGCTGGACCTGGCCGGCCATCTTCCTGATCATGTCGAGCAGCATCGGGTCCGCCCAGTGCAGGTCGTCGAAGACCAGCAGGACTGGCCGGTCCCGGCCGAGCCACTCGATCAGCCTGCTCGCCGCCCAGGCGACCTCGGTCGCATCGGCGCCGGGCGCGCCGTCGCGCAGGATTCCCGCGCGCAGCGCGGCGACCGCACGCGCGATGTCCGGGGCGAGCGCGCGCACACCGTCGTCGATCAGTGCCACCACCGACCGGAGGGCGTCGGCCAGCGGCAGCAGCGAGGGACCTTCGCCGTAGGCACGGCACCGGCCAGTGGCGACAACGCCGTCGCGCTCCTGGACGATCCGCTGGTACTCCGCGGCCAGCCGGGTCTTGCCGACGCCGGGGTCGCCGAACAGCCGGATCAGCACGCAGCTGCGATCCTGGATGCTCCGATTCAGGATGTGCCGGAGCGCCCGCAGTTCCGTGAGCCGCCCGACGAGCGGCGCGTCCATCCGCCGGGACAGCGCCTGGGATCCGGAACGGATTTCTACCAGCCGGTGCGCGAGTACCTGATCCGCGATCCCCTTCAGCCGCAGCGGCCCGACGGGCATGGTTTCGACGGCGGCCGCCACCGCGCGGTAAGTCTGCGGCCCGAGGAGCACCTCGCCCTGCCCGGCGTGCTGCTCGAGCCGGGCGGCGAGGTTGACGGTCGTCCCGGTGGCCAGTACCTGCGCACCGGTCGGCTGCTCCGTCGTCACCACTTCGCCGGTGTTGATGCCGATCCGGATGCTGACCTGGAGGTCCCCCAGATGGGACACATGCTCGTTCAGCTCGGCGAGCGCGGCGCGCATGTCGACGGCCGCGAGCACGGCGCGCAGTGGATCGTCCTCACGTACCACTGGGATCCCGAACACAGCCATGACGGCGTCTCCGATGAACTTCTCGACCATGCCACCGCGACTGACCAGGCAATCGTGCATCAGCGCGAAGTAACGCGTCATCAGGTCGTGGATTATCTCGGCGTCGAAGCGCTCGCTCAGCTCGGTGGAGTTGGCCAGGTCACAGAACAGGACGGTAACTGTCTTGCGCACCTCCCGCATGCTGGCGTCGTCCACCTTTGCCCCGCAGCCGGGGCAGAAGCGGCCATTTTCCGGGATCGGTGACTGGCAGGCTCGGCATCGCATATCAGCGTCTGCGTTCCATGGCGCGCGACTAACGTGCCTGCCGGGAGGCCAGTCCGGCCTCTCGGCGGAGTAGTCCGCCGCCATTCACCGATATGCACTTTGTCTCCTCGCCGCACCACGCCGTATCTATCGTCACCGCGCGGACTTGGCGAAGGCCATGATCCCGGTTAGCTACCGGTATGGCCCGTCAGGGCAGCCAGCCCGCGTCGTGGGCCGCCCGGATCGCGTCTACCCGGTTGCGGGCGTTGAGCTTGGTGACAATCGTGGTGAGGTAGTTGCGGACGGTGCCGATGGTCAGGTGCAGCGCGGTCGCGATCTCGGCGGGCTCGGCACCGCCGGCGGCGAGCCGCAGCACCTCGTGCTCGCGCGGCGACAGCGGGCTCTGCGTGCTGTCCCAGGCGGACACCGCGAGCTGGGGATCGATGACGCGGCGTCCCGCCGCCACGTCGCGGATTCCTCTGGCGAGCTGCTCGGGTGGCGCATCCTTCAGCATGTAGCCGGAGACCTGCGACGCCAGCGCCCGGCGCAATGTGCCGGGCCTGCCTAGGTTCGTCAGGATCAGCGTCCGGCAGGACGGCAGCTTCTCGTGCAGCAGCGAGGCCGCCGAGAGGCCATCCATCCCTGGCAGGTCGATGTCGATGATGGCCACGTCCGGATGGTGTTCGAGCGCGGCGGGCAGGATGCGGTCGCCGTGGCCCACCGCGGCCACTACCGACAGGTCAGGCTCTAGTTCGATCAGTGCCACGAGGGCGCCGCGGATCATCGCGACATCCTCGGCCAGCAGGATTCTCAGCGCCACCAGACACACATCCAGAAAGGTACTCTCGGCCAGCTCATGTTTTACCGCTATCGCCCAGGCCAGCGTCAGCGTTGGCCGCCCGCGCGCGGACCGGTGCCTCGGCGAGCAGCTCGAAGTTGCCATCCGCGCACAGGCCGGCGGACATCGTGCCGCCGACCGCGCGCAGCCGAGCCGCGATGTTGGCCAGGCCACCGCTGTAGGCGTCCGGGAGCACGGTCCGCGCCGCGCCGTCATTGAGGACGCGCAGGCGGACCGAATCGCCGATCCGGCGCGCGCTGACCGTGCAGTTCTTGGCCTTGCTGTGCCGCAGCGTGTTCGTCACCGCTTCGCGGAGCACGGTGGCCATCACGGTATCAAGCGCATCATCGAGCGGGCCGCAGGCAATATCCACGTCCGCGGTAATTCCTGCCGCCGTGAGAAGCGAGGTAACCGCGCTGGCTTCCTTCTCCAGTGACATATTGCGGTACCCGCTGGCGACCAAGCGCACATCGGCAAGCGCCTGCCTGGCGATATCGAGTACGTCTTCAATTTCCTCGTGGGCGCGCTCGGGATTCACGAGCACAAGCCGGCGGGTGAGCTCGGCTTTCAATGTAATGGCGGAAAGACTATAGCCGAGCAGATCATGCAAATCGCGCGCAAAACGCATCCGCTCATTAGCGATAGCCAGGCTAGCGAGTTCACCTCGTGCGGCTCGCAGATATCCTACGATAAGAGAAAGCCTGGAGAGCCCGAATACCACAAGCCCGGTGTCAATGGTGGCGATAAGCAGATAGGCAACAAGCTGCGCACCGAGCCCAAGCTTGATCGGTATCACGAGCATAGTCATATCAACAATGCCAAACAAAAGCCACGCGGTCCAGCCAGGGATCAGAATTAGCACAGAACCGGCCAGGAAGCCGGCCATGCCGCCCCACTCTTTGCCGAAGCCGATCAGCGGGAAATATGTAATCGTCGCCTGCAAGCTCAGAACGCCGATACGCGCCTGCAACGGCCAGCGCGAAGACTCGGTCATGGAAATGGCTAGCTGCAGGAAGAACGCAAGCACGATGCAGACATAGCCGATCGCCAGGACGTAGCCATTGAGCGGTATCGGCGACGACGAAACGTCGAGCGCCTGGACCCCGAGAAAGCCGCACAGGACCGTCACCAGGATCCCCCGTGCCAGACCAGCGCCGCCGCGCGGCGGGTCCTTTCCGGTGGCCGATGACGCCTCCCCCGAGGACGGCGCATTGTCAGGCTGACAATTCCCGAGCACGGGCTCCGTCGACAGCCAAGTGCGCCAGGTGCGTCTAGCCAACTTGCCCTCCGTATCCGTCCCGCCGCACACGGAGTGCGACAACACGGTCTCTTACGGCGAACCGGTAGACCTTCCTACCCCTGCCGAGCCAATATTACTATCCGTCAGGCGGCGGTTGAATTCTAGCTTCGCTGAGCGACTTTGGTGAACTACATACGCACGCTGCGGTTTCTCCTGCGATAGAGGGCGGACCAATAGGCATGGCTGTGACTCGTGTAGCCATTGACCGGGCTAGCCCGTGTGAGATCAGTCGCTGTCGGTGAGGGCCTGTGCACAATAACCGCCACTATGCCCACGACGGCGGCAGGCCGCCTACCGGGTAGTAGCACGCCGCCCGTCGCCGGATACGGCGGACGTTAGGCCTCGGTGCTTCGGCCCCGCGGGCCCGGCCAATCCAGTACCCGACAATAGCGCCAGATGGAAGCGCTGTAGCATCGGGGTGGGCTCGATGCCGAGTTCAGTTCGCAATGTGCTCCGCAACCGGTGGAATTCCTGAAGCGCGCGCTCAATATGGCCCGCGCTATAGAGAGCTGCCATTCGCGAGGCGCAGAAATGCTCATTGGTCGGGTGCTCGACGACGAGGGTATTCAGTTCGGCCAGCAGGTCGATGTGACGGCCCAGCGCAAGATCGGCGTCAATGCGCCGCTGATGCACACTGAGCTTGGCCTCTTCAAGCGACGCGGCCTTGAGTCCCAGTTGACAGCCGTGCCTTACGTCGGCGAGAGCGGGCCCTCGCCACAGTGCGAGCGCACGGCCGAACATGACAGATGCCCGGTAATGATCACTGTCCTCCGCCGCCGCCCGGCCGGCCTGAGCCAGCCGCTCAAACTCGATCATATCGGCGGAAACGCAATGGGCCTGCAGCGTATACCCGGTGGAGTGCGTACACAGGACCTGTTTCGGATCTTGACCGGGAACCAGCGCCGCCGTTATGCAGACGCGCAGCTGGCGGATGTATGTTTGCAGCGTGGTGCTGGCACTGCGGGGCGGGCGTTCGGCCCAGAGTTCTTGACGCAGGGCCGACACGTTGATCATGCTTCCCGGGCTCAGTGCGAGAAGGGCAAGCATCTGCCGCGGCTTGGCGGCAGCCGGCACAATCGATGTGTGATCGAGTTCTACCGTGAGGGGTCCGAGGACCCCGATGCTCATCTCGTTCGGCTCAGTGTTCATGCGCTCTTCCAGATCTCTATTGGGCCTCAAGCATCGCTAAAGCCCGCATCTAGATCCAGTTAGCAGTTCATGAGCTGACGCATGAATATGTCACATACGCCGTGTGAGCCACACGGCCGGCCGCCCTGGGCGGGTTACTCAGCCTCTTCGCTTGAGTGCAGCACGGTATCGGTGGCGGGCGCCACCGCCGCCGTGACCCGCCGCACGGCGGTGTCCGGCTTGATCAGGGCCAGCAGCGGTGACGTCGCCAGCGTGGTGACGATCGCCATCAGCACGAGGATGGTGAACAGGCGCTGGTGGATAAGGCCGTTCGTCAAACCGACGTTGAGGGCGATGAGCTCGGTCAGCCCTCGGGTATTGACCATCGCGGCGATGGCGGCCGATCGCCGTGGCTCCAGCCCGGACAGCCGGGAAACCGTGTAGGCAGGCCCGAGCTTGCCCACGGCCGCGATGGTGATGAACAGCATCAGCAGCACGAGCGTGTCGCCGTGCACCGTACCGATATCCAGCGAGAGCCCAGTGGCGATGAAGAACAGCGGCAGGAGCAGCCGTCCGGCCTGCTCCATCGACCGCACCACATCCGCGTCCGGTGCTTGTCCCTTGCCCCGCATCACCATGCCGGCCAGCAGGCCGCCGAATACTGGCTGGAGGCCAAGTGACGCGGTCACCCACGCGCTGCCCATGGCGAGCACGAACGCGACCGCGACCGGGCTGGACAGGATCGACTGGCTCCGGCCAGTCCACCAGGACAGCCCGGGCCGGACCACGGCCAGCATCACGATCACGAAACCGGTGATCAGCAAGATCGTGACGGGCAGCGAGAAGCGCCCCCGGTGGCCGGTACCGACGAGGGCGGCGGTTAGCAGCAGCCAGGCGAGCACGTCCATGATCCCGGCGGCGGCGGTCGCGATGTCGCCTTCGACGGTTCCGGCGAGATTGCGCTCCCGGAGGAGCGCGGCGAGGACGGGCAGTGCGGTTATCGACACCGCCACGCCCATGAACAGCACGAACGAGTGACCGCTGGCCAGTTCGCCGAGTGCGGTGAACCGCGACCGCAACACCAGCGCGCAGACGATCCCCAGGCTCATCGGTACCAGGAGTGCGCTCACCGCGATCAGCGGCACCACGCGGCCGCGGCCCCGCATCGATCGCATGTCGATCTCGTAGCCCACCGTGAACATGAAGATCACCACACCGACCTGCGCGAGCGTGGTCAGCGCCGGCAGCACCGCCGGCGGGAACAGATGCCTGGTGAGGTGACCGGGCAGCCGCCCGAGCAGGCTCGGCCCGAGGAGGATTCCGGTGAGCATCTGCCCGATTACCGGTGGCTGATTCACCCGGCGGAGCAGGGCGCTGAGTACGGCGGATACGGCGACGACCAGCGCGATGTCACCGATGACCGTGGTCGCGATGGTATTCAGCATGACCCTGGACCCATGCCGCGGACGCTAAACCGCTCGCGTTCGATTCAGCTTCGGCGGCAGTTGCGGATCGGTTTGGGCGTGCTCGCCGGGCCGGCAGTACCCTAGACGCCATGCCAAAAGTCAGGGTGCCACGGAAGAATGTGACGCCCCGGGAACTTGCGACGGTGCTCGACCGCAGGCTGGGCGCCGGTTACCAGGTACACAGCAACGGGGACGGGCGGGTCATCGTACGACGGAGCTCAGTGGCTTACGCCAGCATCTCCATCGCCGACACTCCAGGGGCCTCGGTGTTCCGGGTCCGGGGCGGCGGTCCGCCAGTGCTGCGGCTGCCCAACACGCTGGGTACCGCCCGCCGGGTCGCCGAGGCGCTGCGACGGTCACCGGAATTCCGGAGTCTCTAACCCGCGGGGACGGACG
>DASRFJ010000166.1:0-13179 GCA_035651595.1 Streptosporangiaceae bacterium
GAGGAGAAGAACACCGGAAGCAACCTGCCCGCGCAGATCGAGATCTACGCCACCGGCGGGGATGAGTACAAGTTCCTCTTCATGGCCAAGGGCGGCGGCTCGGCGAACAAGTCGTTCCTGTACCAGGAGACCAAGGCGGTGCTCAACCCGGCGCGGATGCTGAGCTTCCTCGAGGAGAAGATCCGCTCGCTGGGCACCGCGGCCTGCCCGCCCTACCACCTGGCCATCGTGGTCGGCGGCACCAGCGCCGAGTTCGCGCTGAAGACGGCCAAGTACGCGTCGGCGAAGTACCTGGACGGGCTGCCGGCTTCGGGATCGGCTGCCGGGCACGGGTTCCGGGACCTTGAGCTCGAGGCGGCCGTGCTGGATATAACCCGAAAAATCGGGATCGGTGCGCAATTCGGCGGGAAGTACTTCTGCCACGACGTGCGCGTGGTGCGGCTGCCGCGGCACGGGGCGTCGTGTCCGGTCGCGATCGCGGTGTCCTGCTCCGCGGACCGGCAGGCAGTCGGCAAGATCACCGCGGACGGCGTGTTCCTGGAGAAGCTGGAGACCGACCCGGCGCAGTACCTGCCGGATCCTGGTGCGGAAGAGGCATCGGGGGAGGTTGTCGCGATCGACCTCAACCGGCCGATGGCGGAGATTCGCGCCGAATTGTCCCGGTATCCGATCCGCACCCGGGTGGCGCTGACCGGTCCGCTGGTCGTCGCCAGGGACATCGCCCACGCCAAGATCGCCGAACGGCTGGACGCGGGCGAGCCGATGCCCGCGTACCTGCGGGACCATCCGGTGTACTACGCGGGACCGGCAAAGACGCCGGCCGGGTACGCGTCCGGATCGTTCGGGCCGACGACGGCGGGGCGGATGGACTCCTACGTGGCGCGGTTCCAGGCGGCCGGCGGGTCGCTGGTGATGCTGGCCAAGGGGAACCGGTCCGGTGCGGTGACGGAGGCCTGCCAGAAGCACGGCGGGTTCTACCTTGGGTCGATCGGTGGCGCGGCCGCGCGGCTCGCTTCGGACTGTATTACCTCGGTGTCCGTGCTCGAGTACCCGGAACTCGGCATGGAGGCGGTGTGGCGGATCGAGGTGAAGGACTTCCCCGCGTTCATCGTCGTGGACGACAAGGGGAACGACTTCTTCGCGGACACTACCGGACCGCTGCTGTCGATCGGATCGAAGCCGTGAGGACCGAGCACGATTCCATGGGGCCGGTCGAGGTGCCGGACGACGCGCTGTGGGGTGCCCAGACCCAGCGGGCGGTGACGAACTTCCCGGTGTCCGGGGAGCGGATCGGGCGGGACATGATCGGGGCGCTCGCCTCGTTGAAGGGCGCGGCGGCTGTCGTGAACGGGTCGCTGGGGGTGCTCGATCTCGACATGGCGGCCGCGATCCACGACGCGGCCGTGGCGGTGGCGGCGGGCGAGCACGACGACCAGTTCCCGATCGACGTGTTCCAGACCGGGTCGGGTACCTCGTCGAACATGAACGCCAACGAGGTGATCGCATCGCTGGCTCGTACGCGGCTGGGGCGACCGGTGCATCCGAACGATCACGTCAACGCGTCGCAGTCGTCGAACGACGTGTTCCCTTCGGCCATTCACCTGGCGGCGACGCGGTTGGTGGTGCGGTCTGTGGTGCCGGCGTTGTCGGAGCTGGCTGCCGCTTTCGAGGCGAAGGCGGCGGAGTTCGCGTCGGTGGTCAAGGTCGGCCGGACCCACCTGATGGACGCGGTGCCGGTGACGCTGGGCCAGGAATTCGGCGGGTACGCGGCGGCGGTGCGGCTGGGTGTGTCGCGGCTTTCCGATGCGCTGCCGCGGCTCGGTGCGCTACCGCTCGGCGGGACCGCGGTGGGAACCGGGCTGAACGCGCCGCCAGGTTTCGCTGCCTCGGTGATCGCGAAACTGGCCGCCGACATGTCGCTGCCGTTGACCGAGGCGGCGAACCACTTCGAGGCGGCGGGGTCGCGGGATGCGCTGGTCGAGGCCAGCGGGGTGCTGCGGGTCGTGGCGGTGTCGCTGTTCAAGATCTGCAACGACCTGCGGTGGATGGGATCCGGGCCGGTCGCCGGGCTCGGCGAGATCGCCATCCCCGACCTCCAGCCGGGCTCGTCGATCATGCCCGGGAAGGTCAACCCGGTCATCTGCGAGGCGGTCTGCCAGGTGTGCACGCAGGTCATCGGGAACGACGCGGCGGTGGCGTTCGGCGGCGCGGCGGGGAACTTCGAGCTGAACGTCATGCTGCCGGTCATCGGGCGGAACCTGCTGTCGTCGCTGCGGCTGCTGTCGGCGGTGGTGCCGCTGCTCGCTGCGCGTTGCGTGGCGGGGATCTCTGCCTTCGCGGACAGAACGCGGCGGCTGGCGGAGTCCTCGCCGGTGATCGTGACCGCGCTGAACCGCTACATCGGCTACGAGGCCGCGGCCGATGTGGCGCATGAGGCGCTTGCTTCGGGCGAGACGATCAGGTCCGTGGTCATCGCGCGCGGCTACGTGGCGCGAGGCGAGATAACCCTTGAGGCGCTTGATGCGGCGCTCGACGTACTCTCGATGACTGCCAGCACACAATCTGGTGACGCTTAATCAATGCTTAGCGGCCCGCCAGAGACCTTTCAGCGAACACCGTGTATGGTCCGGCTATGCGGGATTTGGCGGATACGGGCCGAGTTATCGCCGGCCGCTACCGCCTGGAGTCACCTGTTGGACGTGGCGCCATGGGGGTCGTCTGGCGTGCCCGCGACGAGCTGCTTGACCGTGACGTCGCCGTCAAGGAAGTCCAGATCGCCGAGACGCTCACGGCGGACGAACGCGACAACGCCTATCAGCGGACGCTGCGTGAGGCCAAGACCGCGGCGCGGCTGTCGCACCCGGCCGTGGTGTCGGTCTTCGACGTGGCCAACGACGGCGGGCGGCCGTGGATCGTGATGGAGCTGGTCAACGCCCGGTCGCTGGACCAGGTGCTGATCTCGGACGGTCCGCTGTCGCCGCGGCAGACCGCGGAGATCGGCCGGCAGCTGCTGTCCGCGCTGTCCGTGGCGCACGGCGCGGGCGTGCTGCACCGCGACGTGAAGCCGTCCAACGTGCTGCTCGGTACCGACGGGCGGGCGGTGCTGACCGACTTCGGCATCGCGACGTTCCAGGGAGATCCGAAGCTGACCCAGACCGGCATGGTCATGGGCTCGCCGGGGTTCACCGCGCCGGAGCGGATCAGGGGCGGCGAGGCGACGCCGGCCTCGGACCTGTGGTCGCTGGGCGCGACGCTGTACGCCGCGGTGGAGGGGCACGGGCCGTACGAGTCGCGCGGCGGCGCGATCACGACGATGTCCGCCATCATCAACGAGGACGCGCCGGACGCGCCCGCGGCCGGGTCGCTGGCCAGGGTCATCGAGGCGCTGCTGCGCCGGGAACCTTCGGCGCGGCCGGACGCCGTCACCGCGTCGCGGATGATCTCCGACGCGCTGCCCCTGCTCGCCGAGCAGCCGCGGGGCAGCGCGGGTTACTCGCCGACCGCGCTATCCGTGGCGCCGTCGCACGGACCGGCCGCGGCGGCTTCGATGGACGCGGCGCCAGGCCCGGCACCTGTACCTGCACCTAATCCAGGCGCTGCAGCGGAGGCTGCGGCGGCGGGCGCAGCAGGAGCAGCGGCGGGCGCGGGCGCGGCGATGGGTGAGGCGGCGCTCGCGGATACGTCACTGGATTCGCATGGGCGGTCCGCGGGCAGCGCCGAGCCCACCACGTCACAGAACGCGCCGTGGGGCGGCTCCGCGTGGTCTTCGGGTACGACCGTGCAGCCTGACTTCGACGAGGTGCCGGCCTCCCGGTTCCCCACTCCCCCCGCGCCAGACTTTTCGTCCTGGTACGACAACCGGCCGCTCAGCCGCACCTCCGCGGGGTACGAACAGCAGCCGAGCCCGGCCGCCACGGCATGGCCGCAGCAAGAGCAGCCCTCCCGCGGAACCTGGGGAACCCAGCAGCAGCGCCGACGGGGATCCGGGCTGCGCTGGAAGCTGGCGCTGGCGGCACTGCTGGTCATCGGGGCGGGCGCCGGCGCGGCCACCGTGATGGCGCTGCGGCACCACAACGCGGCGAGCACCGGCGGCTCGCCGCCAGCCACCCAGGGACCGACGACCGGGACGAGCACCGGCGCGGCGGCCAACCCGGCCTCCATCAACCAGTCCATCGACCAACCGGAGTCGGCCACCGGAGCGCTGCCGTCGGGTTTCCAGGCGTATTCGCTGCCGGGCAACACGGCGGGTACCACGGCGGGCTTCCAGATCGCGTACCCGAATAGCTGGAGCGTGACGCGGCCGACGGCCGTCCGGACCAAGTTCCAGGATCCGGCGATGAACGCGTACCTGCTGGTCGACATGACGCGGCACACGTATCCGAACGACATGCTCGCCGAGGCCAGGTACATCGAGCGGCAGTCGTTGGCGAAGGGCGCCTTTCCCGGTTACCAGCGGATCGAGATGGCCAAGCTCAACATCCGGGGCCGGCCGGGTGCCTACTGGAAATTCCAGTGGAACGACAACGGGACCGTGCAGGAAGTGCTCGACCTGATGTACGTCGCGAACACCTCGGCGGGCCCGCAGTCCTACGCGCTCTACTTCACCGCGCCCAAGGAGCAGTGGAACGCCCTGCACGTGGACTTCGACCCCGAGGCGCAGACGTTCGCGACACTGCCATCCTGACAACCGGGAGGCGACGCTCCGGACTGCTGGAGCGCCGCCTCGCCGATCGGCCGGCCTGGTACCGGGGGGGTTAGTACCAGCCGTCCGCTTCCTCGTGGCCCCAGGCGCCGCATGGCGAACCGTAGACCCGCTGGATGTATCCCAGGCCCCACTTGATCTGCGTGGCGGCACTGGTCTGCCAGTCGGCGCCGGCGCTGGCCATCTTCCCGCCCGGCAGCGCCTGCGGGATGCCGAACGCGCCGGAGCCGGCGTTGTACGCGCTCACTTCCCAGCCGCTCTCCCGTTGCCACAGCGGCCCGAGACAGGACATCTGGCCGCTGGACCAGCCGAACTGGCTCAGCATCGCCGCCGCGATCTGCTGGGGAGTGCCGGAGTTTTCCGCGGCCGTGAGCTGCTGCTTCTGCTGTGCGGCCTTGGCAGCCGCGGCTCTGGCCGCGGCTCTTGCGGCGGCTCTTGCGGCGGCTTTGGCGGCGGCGACCTTGGCGGCGGCGGCCTGCTGCGCCTTCGCGGCGGCCGCTTTCTGCGCGGCCGCCTGCTGCTCGATGGCCGCCTGCACGCCAGCGGCGGTCGCGATCTTCTCGGCCCGCAGCGCGACATCGCGCATGCTGTGCTGGGTGGCCGCCGCGGCGTGTGCCTGGGTGAGGCCGGTGAGCTTGGCGTCGGCCGCGACTGCGCTGCCGCCCGGCCAGGCAACGGCCGTCGCCGTCGCCGCGGAACCGATCGTGAACGCGCCGGCCGTGACGATGACCGCTAGCCTCGTTCTGCGATTGGGATGGACATACCGGTGCCGTGACAAGGGGGCCCTTCGGTTACGCGGTGTCACGCGTTGTGCTCCACCCCTGATCGACTGCTCGGGCAGGATCGGGCGCGTGGACTGGCGCGGGGCAGGGCGCCGGGGCGATCTCGGGTCGCCATCTCACGGGCGGGGGTGCTGTCGGCTATCAACCATGCCGGACCACAAACAGTGCCCGCGCCCGAATTCCATGTGACCTAGATCACGGCTACCCGCCCATGACCTGCACAGTCTCCGAAAACCCGCGATTTACCTAGAAGTTCATCGCTAAGCGAACAGCCACTTTTCGCGTATGGCGAAACTCACACTGGACGCGAAACCGCCCCATTATTGCCCTTTGGGTCGGAGACCGGGTGGAAGTCCACTTGGCCATTGCGTAATTGCACCGTCACACACGATCGCAATTCCCGAGCAATACGTAGTTGGGCTGTTACGCATTGCCAAAAAGGCTTGGGAGACCGGCGCGCCCGCAAGGGCTAGTAGTAGCCGTTGGCTTCCTCGAAGGCCCAGGCTGAGCAGGGATTGCCGTACTGGCCCTTGATGTAGCCCAGGCCCCACCTGATCTGCGTGGCCGGGTTGGTCTGCCAGTCCGCGCCGGCACTGGCCATCTTCAGGCCGGGCAGCGCCTGCGGGATGCCGAACGCTCCGCTGGCGTTCTCCGCCTGGTAGTTCCAGCTGCTCTCCCGCTGCCACAGGTCGAGCAAGCAGCCGAAGTACGTCGTCGGGTTGAAGCCGAAGCTGCCCATCATGTTGTACGCGATGGCCTGCGCGGTCTTGGGGTCGGGCGGCGACGAGGGCACGTAGGTGATCCCGGTCGACGTGTTCGCGCCCGGATTGGCGGCGGCCACCTGGCCGGGCGAGGCGAGCTTCGGCTTGGTCACGACGGTCAGCGTGCCGGCCGCCGCGCTCATCGCGATCAGCTGCTGCCGTTCTGCCTCCAGCACGGTCATCGCCTGCGAGTTGGGAATCGCCTCGATGGCCGCGGCGCCGGAATTCGAGCTGGGGCGGATCGCATACGCATAGACGGCGACGCCGATCACCGCGACCGCGGCGATCACGGCTACCGGGAAGACGATACCGGTACGCCGGATCAGGCCACGTTTCCGCCGAGAACTCCGAGCCCCAGTCCGGTGGCGCGACAATGCAATCCTTTCCGCAGGGTATCCATACCGCTGGCGCCTCAGAATGCCAGAAAGCCGGACGGCACGCCCGGCACTCCGGAGAAAATCTCCAGTTGGTAAGGCTGCCGGGTCCCGATTCGGCTATCACGACGCGGTAAACACGGTTCCAGTCGGCGCGGCGGCGGCTACAGTGCGTAGTCTGGACAAGTCCGGATCGACGCCGGCGCGGCCGGCATGGCAGCCGGGAAAACCCGGCGCCGACCGATAGTCTCGCGGCATGCGCGCGGAGCTACCGGACATCGACGCGGCCTCGCTGGAGGACATCGTCGGCACCGAATGCCTCGATCAGGCGCGTCAGTATCTCCGCGACGATGCCGTCGTCCAGCGTGTGTGGGTCGCCTCGCAGCATGCCCTGTGCGGAGTGATCCGTGCCCGGCACGGCGGCTTCTACACACCGGCCGTCTATTTCGCGCCGCACTCCTGGCGGGTGAGTTCCGCGCAATGCAGCTGCGTGGTGCGGTTCGGCTGCGAGCACGCCGCCGCGCTGCTCATCTCCGCGATGTCCGACCCGGTCTCGGGGATGCCTGGCGCCGGGGCATCCCGCATCCCGAGGCCCGTCGCAGCCACAGAAGACCAGCCCGCGACGTGGGAGCGCGATCTCGAAGCGCTGCTCGACACTGGCGACGGGACCGCCAGCAACCAGCCGGGCAGCGAGACAACGCTGGCCATCGAGCTGTCCTTGGCCGACGGCGGCCCGGACAACGGTGGCCCGGACCGCACCCGCCCGCCGCGCCTGATGGCCCGCCTCGTCCAGCAGGGACAGAAGGGCTGGGTCTACGGCAACCTCAGCTGGGCCAGGCTGGACACCTACGACTATCACGGCGGCTACCGCCCCGCGCACATCCGGCTGCTGCGCGAGTTCGTCGCGCTGCACCGGACCCGGGTGAACCAGACGTATTACTACCACCCCGCCGGCGACGACAAGCAGATCGAACTGTCCGCGTTCGACTCCGCACGGCTGTGGCCGCTCCTCGACGAGGCGCGGGAGGCGGGCCTGCGGCTGCTCCACGCGGGCCGCCGCGATCCCCTCGACCCGCCGCGAGTCGCCGAATTCTGCCTCGACATCGCCAGCCACGACGGGGTCACGATCACGCCGCAGATCCGGCTCGCGGACGACGACACGCCGAAGGTCCTGGTCCGGTTCATCGGTGCCCGCGCGCACGGCGTGGTGTACCGCGAGACACCGCACAGCCAGCGGTTCGGCCTGGCCAGGCTGGTCCGGCCGGTGCCCGCCAGCCTCCAGCGGCTCGCCGCCGAGGGCGGACGGCTGGAGGTCCCCGGGGGCGCGGCCGAGCAGTTCCGCAGCCGTTACTACCCGCGGCTACGCCGCGCCGCGACGATCATCTCCACCGACGGCTCCTTCGATCCGCCGGAGATCTCCGAGCCCACCCTGGTGCTCCAGGCCGCGTACGGCGATGAGCACGACGTCGAGATCGGCTGGGCGTGGGCGTACCGGGTCGGCGAGTCCGAGTTCCGGCTGCCGCTGACCGCGACCGACGAGCACGGGACGCACGAGTACCGGGACGCCGCCGCGGAACGCGCCATCCTGGACAACCTGCCGAACGCCAGCGCGCCGGGCGGCGACGCACGGCTGCTGCGCGGGCTCGACACGATGCGGTTCACCACCGAGGTGCTGCCGCTGCTGCGCGACCAGCCCGGCGTCAGCCTGGAGATCACCGGCGAGGCGCCCGGCTACCACGAGGCCATGCCTCGGATCGCGGTGTCCGCCGACGAGCGGCCCGGCGAGCACGACTGGTTCGATCTCGGCGTCACGATCACCGTCGAGGGCCGTCAGGTGCCGTTCGCCGACGTGTTCAAGGCACTCGCCCGCGACGACACGCACCTGCTGCTGCCGGGCGGCGCGTACTTCAGCCTGGACAAGCCCGAGCTCCAGGCGCTGAAGAACCTGATCGACGAGGCCAGGTCACTGCGCGACCAGTCCGGCGGATCGCTCGCGATCAGCCGGTTCCAGGCGAGCCTGTGGGACGAGCTCGCCGCGCTCGGCGTGGTCAGCCGGCAGGCGAGCTCGTGGCAACGGCAAGTGCAGGGCCTGCTGCACGCGGAGGGAATCGAGCGGGTCGATCCGCCGCCGACGATCCGCGCCGAACTCCGCCCGTACCAGCTGGACGGGTTCCGCTGGCTCGCGTTCCTGTGGCGGCATCGCCTCGGCGGTATCCTGGCCGACGACATGGGGCTCGGCAAGACGCTCCAGACGCTGACGCTGATCAGTCACGCGAAGGCCGCCGGCGGAACCGTCGGCCCGTTCCTGATCGTGGCGCCGACCAGCGTGGTGCCGAACTGGGCGGCCGAGGCGGCCAAGTTCGCCCCGGACCTGGTGGTCCGCACCGTCACCGGCCGCGCCCAGCGGCTCACCGACCTCGCCAGGAACGCCGACGCGATCGTCACCTCGTACACCCTGCTGCGGCTCGACTTCGAGGACTACGCCGACCTGGAGTGGTCCGGCATGTTCCTGGACGAGGCCCAGGCGGTCAAGAACCACCTGGCGCAGATCTACCAGTGCGCCCGCAAGCTGCCCGCGCCCGTCAAGATCGCGATTACCGGCACGCCGATGGAGAACAACCTGATGGAGCTGTGGTCGCTGCTGTCGATCACCGCGCCCGGCCTGTTCCCCAGCCCGTCCCGGTTCAAGGAGTACTACGTCCAGCGAATCGAGCGCAAAGGCGACCGCGAGCTGCTGGCGCAGCTCAAGCGCCGGATCCGGCCGCTGATCCTGCGCCGCACCAAGGAGCAGGTGGCCAGCGACCTTCCGGACAAGCAGGAGCAGGTCCTCGAGGTGGAGCTGGACCCCAGGCACCGCAGGATCTACCAGACCCACCTCCAGCGCGAGCGGCAGAAGGTCCTCGGGCTCATCGGCGACATCGACGCGAACCGCTTCACGATCCTGCGCTCGCTGACCCTGCTCCGGCAGCTCAGCCTGCATCCGGCGCTGGTCGACACCGTGCACGGCGACGTGCCGTCGGCCAAGATCGACACGCTGATCTCGCAGCTCAGGGACGTCGCGGCGGGCGGTCACCGGGCGCTTGTGTTCAGTCAGTTCACCAGCTTCCTGACCCACGTCCGCATTCGCCTGGCGGCGGCGGGGATCGCGGCCTGTTACCTCGATGGCGCCACCCGCAACCGGGCGCAAATTTTGAACACGTTCAAAAATGGCTCCGAGCCGGTTTTCCTCATCAGCCTCAAGGCAGGGGGCTTCGGCCTCAACCTGACCGAAGCCGACTACTGCTTCCTCCTCGACCCGTGGTGGAACCCGGCGACCGAGGCGCAGGCGGTGGACCGCACGCACCGGATCGGCCAGACCCGCAACGTGATGGTGTACCGGCTCATCGCGAAGGACACGATCGAGGAGAAGGTGATGGCGCTCCAGGCGCGCAAGGCCGCGCTGTTCGCCAGCGTGATGGACGAGGGAGACACGTTCGGCAGCCGCCTCACCGCCGACGACATTCACGGTCTTTTCTCATAACGACCAGCGGTACCCGCTCCGGGAACCTGCGTGCCCAACTCGGTTGACAGACGTGTAAACCATGCGCTTAGAATCTCGGTTGACAGCTATGTAAACCAAACCGAGGAGCGGACCATGGCTCATTTTCATTCCTCCACCCGGACCAGATCCGCGCCGTCCCCGGCCGCAGCGGCCGGGAGCGCGACCGCGCGCCAACCGTGGACGCTGCTGATCCTGATGTCCGTGGCGCAGTTCATGGTGGTCCTCGACATCACCGTGGTGAACATCGCGCTGCCGTCCATCGGCAGGGCGCTGCGGTTCGCGCCGGCCGATCTCCAGTGGGTGGTCAGCGCGTACGTGCTGGTGACCGGCGGGCTGACGCTGCTCGGCGGGCGCGCGTCTGACCTGCTCGGCCGGCGAACGATGTTCCTCGCCGGGCTCGGGCTGTTCACCGCGGCTTCCCTGGCGAGCGGGCTCGCGCCGGACGCCGGGACGCTGATCGGCACCCGCGCCGCGCAGGGCCTCGGGGCAGCGCTGCTCACCCCTGCCGCGCTCGCGGTGATCACCTCGGCGTACGCCGGCGCCCAGCGAGCCACCGCGCTCAGCGTCTGGGGCGCGCTCGCCGCGGTCGGCTCGGCGGCGGGCCTGCTGGCCGGCGGGGCGATCACCACGTGGCTCAGCTGGCGGTGGGTGTTCCTGATCAACGTCCCGGTCGGCGTGGTCGCCGCGTTGTTCGCCCGGCACCTGGTGCCCGCGGCAGAACACCGGGCCGGCGGACCCGCCGCGGATCCGGCGGGCAGCCGGCGGCAGCTGGATCTGGCGGGGGCGCTGCTGCCGGTCGCGGGCTTGGGTGCCGCGCTGTACGCGATCACCGGCGCGGCGCAGTACGGCTGGGGCTCGGCGCGCACGGTGACCCTGCTCGCCCTGGCGGTGCTGCTGCTCACCGCGTTCGTCCTGGTCGAACGCCGGGTGGCGGACCCGCTGGTGCCGCCGCGGGTGCTGCGATCCCGGTCGCTGGACATCGGCGCGCTGGTCATGCTGACCGGAACCGCGGCCCTGATCGGCGTGCTGTTCCTGTGCTCGCTCTACCTCCAGACGGTGCTGCGCGCCTCCCCGATCCGGGCCGGCCTGGAGTTCCTGCCGCTGATGCTGATGACGGGTACTGGCGCGCACCTGGCCGCACGGCTCCTCCCCCGGATGGGCTCCCGCCTGCTCGCGGCCACCGGCCTTGCCGCGATGGCGGCGGGGGCGCTGCTGCTCTCCCGGCTGAGCGGCTACGCTGGCGGGCTGCTTCCCGCCTTCGCGCTCATCGGCGCCGGGGCCGGCCTGACCTTCCCGTCCGCGTCGGTCACCGCGATGCACACGGTGGCACACGACGAGGCGGGACTGGCCTCCGGCCTGGTCACCACCGGGCACGAGGTGGGCGCCGCGCTGGGAGTCGCGGTGTTCTCGGCGATCGGCGCGGCCACCGCGGGCTTCACGGTCACCGGCGCGGGCAGCACCGGCGCCTACCAGCACGTGTTCGCCGTCGGCGCGGCGATCACGGCCTGCCTGGCGATCCTCGCGGCGCTGACCGTTCCGGCGGTCCGTCCGCCGGCCGGAACTAAGGTGGGAATGCACTAAAGGAGCAGACCCGATGACGGCACCCCAGGCCACCGATCCCCGCCGCGAGACCGCCGAGCGCAACGTGCAGGCGATCCTCGACGCGACCACCGAACTCCTCGACCGGCGGCAGCCGGTGACGATCGCGGCGGTGGCGAAGGAGGCCGGGGTGTCGCGGGTCACCGTCTACGCGCACTTCGAGACGTGGGAGGCGCTGGTCGAGGCGGTGGTACGACGCGCCGTAGAGCGTTGCGCGGAGGCGATCGATGCTGCCGACCTCGCCGCGGGGCCGCCGCTGGCCGCGCTGGACCGGCTGCTGTCCGCCGGGTGGCGGATCCTCGCCCGCAACGGCGCGACGGCCGCGGCGGCCGCCGCGTACCTGAGCAGCGACGCGATGCGCCGCTCCCACCACGCGGTGCGGCATCAGTTCGCCGCGCTGATCGAGCGCGGCCGCGCCGACGGCTCGTTTCGCACCGACGTGCCGGTGACCTGGCTGGTGAGCGGCACGTTTGCCCTGATCCACACCTGCGCGGAGGAGGTCCGGGCGGGCAGGCTCGACCCGGACATCGCCGAGCCCACGCTGGCGACGACAATCCGCGCCCTGGTCACCGCCCGCTAGTGGTGGCGGAAAGCAGCCGGGTCATCGTGATGGTCAGCCAGTCCTGGTAGGTATCCAGGTCCCAGCGCTGCACGCGGGTGATCAGCAGGTACGTCTCGGCGGCCGCGAGGACGCTGGTGGTCTCGATCAGCCAGTCCAGGTCCGCCTCGGGAGACAGCAGGCCGTCCTCGGCCATCCGGGTCCAGAAGACGGCGTGGGCATGCCGTGACTGTTCCCGGCCCTGCTGCCAGTGGCCGGCGATCAGCGGCTCGATGGCCGCGGCCTGCTGCGCGACCGCGAACAGCGCGCCGGTCCGCGCCATGATCTGACGGCCGGCCGCCGCGCTGGCCGCGATCCGTTCGGCGGCGGTCGGCGCGGTGAGCGCCGCCTGCATCCAGTCCCTGCCGAGTACGTCCACCGGACGGGTGTCGCCGACGATCGCGGTGTCCACCACGCGCTTGAACAGCGCCGCCTTCGTGCCGAACCGCAGGTAGACCGTGCGCGCCCCGACCTGAGCATGCTTGGCGATGGCCTCCAGAGTGGTGTTCTGGTAGCCGTCGGCGAGGAACAATTCGGTCGCGGCAGCGATGATGCGCTCCTCGGTCTGGGCTATCTGGGCCTGGCGCAGCGTCGGCCGGCCCGGTGCTGGGTTGACATCTTCCCTTGCCATATGTTGCAGTATAACTGCATTGAATGCACTCGTACTGCACTGGAGGGGAAATGAACGACTCGGATGCGCCCGCGCTGGCGGGTGTCCACCACCTGAAGCTCCCGGTGACCGACCTGGCCCGCTCGCTCGCGTGGTATCAGAGCAGGCTGGGCTACCGCGTCGCGATGGAGTTCGTCGAGCAGGGCACGCTG
>DASRFJ010000167.1:0-103990 GCA_035651595.1 Streptosporangiaceae bacterium
AGTTCAGCGTGCGGCTACCGGGGCAGGAGCGGACCCGCAGTCCGTCATCAACGTGGAAGATTTCCCCTTCGTGGAAGACCGGCCCTCGTGAACAGGGGTCCCGCTACCACAAAGGGGAAAACCACCACGCTATCGAAGCCCGTTAAGCCAGCCGCCGGCCCACCGGGCAGCCAGCGATCCGGGCAAACCCCCGAATAAGCCAACGGGGTCCAAACTGGGAGGGTAACTGTCCGCAATAATCTGGCGGGCCGGGTGGCGCCCAAGCCGCGGCGGTGCTGTCCACAGCTGGGGAAGCTGCCAACAGGTTATCCACGGGAAACTGTGGACTCCGCCGGCCAGGTAAGCTGACCGCGCCATGTCCGAAACCACAACTGTCCACCTGCTGCGGCACGGCGAGGTGGAGAACCCACGGGGCGTCGTCTACGGGCGACTGCCGGATTACCATCTGTCAGCGAACGGGCGCGCCATGGCCGACGCCGCTGCCGATTTTTTCGCCGAACGAGCGGTGGTGGCAGTTTTCTCGTCCCCGCTTGAGCGCGCGATGGAGACCGCCAAGCCGGTGGCACAGCGGCTGAACCGGGAGATCGTCGTCGACGAGCGGCTGATCGAGCCGTGGAACCACTTCGAGGGGCTGAAGTTCGGCGTGGGAGACGGCTCGCTGCACCACCCGGAGCACTGGGCGGCCATGCTGAACCCGTTCAAGCCGTCCTGGGGCGAGCCGTACCGCGAGGTCGTGGCCAGGATGTACGAGATGCTGGCGGTCGCCAGGAAGGCCGCGCCCGGCCGGGAGGCCGTTTGCGTGAGCCATCAGCTGCCGATCTGGGTCACCCGGCGGCAGGCCGAGGCCAAACGACTGTGGCACAACCCGTCCCGCAGGGAGTGTGCGCTGGGTAGCGTGACCAGCTTCACATTCTCCGGGGACCGGCTACTTGGCGTCTCCTACCGGGTGCCGCCCCGCCGTCTGGTCCGCGACATCGATGCGGCACAATAAGGGTGTACTACCCCCTGTAGGAGTTGGCTGTGCCAAAACCAAAGCGCCGTGTGGTGGTCTTGGCCGCGACCGTGTGTGCTGGTGTGCTGGCGGTCGTGCTGCTGGTCACCGCCTTCGGCGGCAGTGGCAGTGGCAACGTGACGTACATCGGCGGCAATACCAACGCCGTGCTGTACACCACCGGGCACCAGCCGAAGGCACCGGACTTCACCGGCACCACGCTGACCGGGTCCCGGCTCGGCCTGGCCACGTACCGGGGCAGCGTGGTGGTGCTCAACTTCTGGGGTTCCTGGTGCCCGCCGTGCCGCGCGGAAGCGACCACGCTGGCGTTCGTGGCCCAGCAGTACCAGTCCGCCGGTGTGCGGTTCCTCGGTGTGGACGTGCGGGACAACACGCCTGGCGCGCTGGATTTTCTGCACAGCCACAACATCACTTACCCGAGCGTGAGCGATCCGGACGACACGATCACGCTCGACTTCAGCTCGGTGGTGCCGATCTCGTCCACTCCCAGCACGCTGGTGATCGACAAGACCGGGCACGTCGCGGGAGCGGTGTTCGGCGAGGTGTCGTACCAGGAGCTGACCACGATCCTCGGCAAGGTCACCGCCCGCAATGACTGAGGTGCGCACTTCGGACGTCGACAAGGACGGCTTCCCGGTCCAGGAAGCCGCCGCTCCGGCGCGGGCGGCGTCCCCCGCTCCAGCATCGTCGGGCAGCAACCACTGGCTGCGCTGGGCGTGGCGGCAGCTCACCTCGATGCGGATCGCACTGATCCTGCTGTTCCTGCTGGCGCTGGGCGCCATCCCCGGCTCCATGCTGCCGCAGCAGGGCAGCGACCCCGGCGGGGTGCAGCAGTACTTCAGGGCGCACCCGTCGGTCGCGCCGCTGCTGAACCACCTGGGCCTGTTCAACGTGTTCGCCGCTCCGTGGTTCGCCGCCATCTACCTGCTGCTGTTCACCTCGCTGGTCGGCTGTGTGGTGCCGCGCACGTTCCGGTTGGCCGGGTCCGCGCGCACGCTGCCGCCCCGGGCGCCGCGCCAGCTGAACAAGCTGCCGCATTCGGCCGAGTACCCGGTGTCGCTGAGCCCGGAGCAGGCGCTCGAGGTCTCCGCGCGGGTGCTGAGCGGCCACGGGTTCCGGCTGCGGCGGCCCGGCGACCTGAACGCCATGACCAGGCAGCCTTCACCGGGGGAGCGGGACTGGCTGTCCGCCGAGAAGGGCTACCTGCGCGAGGCAGGGAACCTGCTCTTCCACCTGTCGCTGCTCGGCGTGCTGGTGTCCATCGCGATGGGCGGACTGCTCGGCTACAAGGCCGACCGGCTGCTCATCGCGGGCCAGACGTTCGCCAACACGACCACCGACCTGGACGAGTTCTACCCCGGCCGGCTGGTCAGCGGCTCGGACCTGCCGCCGTTCAGCATCACGCTCAACCGGTTTAACGCCAGCTACATCACGTCGGGCCCGCAGCTGGGCCAGCCCGCCGCGTTCGACGCGTACGTCACGTACCACGCCCACCCCGGCGACAAGGCGCAGAACTTCGACATCCAGGTCAACCATCCGCTTAACGTGGACGGCGCCAAGGTGTACCTGATCGGGCACGGGTACGCGCCGGTGTTCCAGGTCACGGACGCCAGCGGTCATGTGGAGTACGACGCGGCGACCCCGTTCATTTCCGGCACCGCCGCCAACTTCCTGTCCCAGGGCGTGGTCAAGGTCGCGGACGCCCAGCCGGAGGGCCTCGGCTTCACCGGGGTGTTCGTGCCGACCGCGGCGGTGGACGCAAACGGCAACCTCGCGTCGGTGTTCCCCGCCCCGGACCGCCCGGTGGTCAGCCTGATCGCCTACGGCGGCAACCTCGGCATGAACAACGGCGCATCGCAGTCCGTCTACGCGCTCGACACCACCGGGATGACCCAGCTCACGCCCAAGCCGGTCGTGCTGGCCCAGGGCCAGACGCTGAAGCTGCCGGGCGGCAAGGGCAGCGTCACGTTCGCCGGCTACCAGCTGTGGGGCAGCTTCACGATCACCCACGACCCCGGTCAGCTGCCGGCCCTGGCCTGCGGCATCGGCGCGCTGGCCGGGCTGCTGCTGTCGTTCCTCGTGCGGCGCAGGCGGGTGTTCGTCAGGGTCCGGGCCGCAGAGCCCGGTAGCGTCGTCAGCCTCGGCGGGCTGGCGCGGACCGACGCCAGCGGCGGCTTCGAGGCCGAGTTCGCGTCGCTGGCCGCCGAACTGCGCGTGGCTCACGAACAAAGCGCACCCCCGGAGCCCGCGGAATCCCAGCAACAGAGCGGAGACTGAGGACCATGCCGGTAAACCTCGCCCTGGGTCATGTCAGCAATGACTTCCTGCTCGCCGCGCTGGCGCTGTACTCGCTGGCGGTGCTCGCCTTCGCCGGCGACTTCGCGTTCGGCCGCCCGCTGCGCGCGGTGGCCTCGGCGGCGAGCAAGCCCGCGCGCGCCCTGGCCGCCGTGGGCGCGGGCAGCACGGCGGCCGACACGGACGGCGCCAAGCCACCCGCGATCAACATGCCTGAACTAAGAGTGCCCGCGCTGCGCGCGCTCTTCCAGGCGACGGCCTGGGTGCGGGGGGCGATGGTGCTGAGCACGGCCGGGGTTACCGCGCACGCGGTCGCGGTCATCACCCGCGGCTTCGCCACGCACCGTGCGCCGTGGGGCGACATGTACGAGTTCGTCACGGCGCTCACCTGCTTCGCCGCGATCTTCTTCCTCGGCGTCATGATCCGGTACCGCGCCTGGGCGCTGGGTGTGTTCGTGATGGGCGCGGTGGTGCTCACCCTGGGCCTGACCGAGACGCTGATCTACACCCCGGCCGGTGACCTGGTCCCGGCGCTCCAGTCGTACTGGCTGAGCATCCACGTCACCGCCATGACGGTCGCTACCGGCGTGTTCTTCGTGTCGGCGGTGCTCGGCATCGTCTACTTGGTGGTCGACATCTACACCCGGCGCGTGGCGTCGGGCCGGGCGAAGCCGGGCAACGGCATCGTGCACCGCCTGCCGACGCTGGAGCAGCTGGACCGGCTGGCGTACCGGACGGTCGTGTTCGGCTTCCCGATCTGGACGTTCGGCGTGATCGCGGGCGCGATCTGGGCGGATCAGGCCTGGGGCCGGTACTGGGGCTGGGACCCGGTCGAGACGTGGGCGTTCATCACCTGGGTCATCTATGCTGCGTTCCTGCACGCCAGGGCCACGGCCGGGTGGCGTGGCCGGCGCGCGCACTACGTCCAGCTGCTCGGTTTCACCAGCCTGGTGTTCAACATCATGGTCGTCCAGATCTTCGTCACCGGCCTGCACTCTTACGCCGGGGTCAGCTAGTCCCGTACCGCCCGCACATATCGCAGCAGCGGCAGCTCGCCGTCGCCCTCGATGCGAAAGCCCGCCGCCGTTACCAGGTCGTCCAGCGGGATCGCGGCGCCGTGGCGCCTGGCCTGCCCGCGCCCGTGCAGGCTGAACCTGCGGCCGCCCGGCCGGAAGTCCGCGACCAGCAGCCGGCCGCCCGGCCGGAGCACCCGGTACAGCTGCTGGAAAGCGGCCGGCCGCGCGTCCGCCGGAATGTGATGCACGGCGAGCGTGCTGGTGACCAGGTCGAACGCCTCGTCCGGCTGATTCAGGCGCTGTGCCACACCCACGGTGAACTCGCAGTTGCCCGGCGCCTTCCGCGTGGCGTACTCGATCGCGGCGGCCGATGGGTCGACGCCGGTGACGCTGCCCTCCTCGCCGACCGCGACGGCGAGCAGACGGGCGAGATAACCGCCGCCGCAGCCGACGTCCAGGACCCGCTCACCCTGATGGGCGGCGCTGATCTCGGCGATGCGCCGGTACACGCGACGGCGCCGGCCAAGGAACGCGACGTGCGTGACCACCTCGTTCAGCCGAACCCGGTCCAGCGTCGCGCCGTCCCTGTGCTCGTGCCCGTGACCTTTCCCGACCTCTACATCCATGGTGTGCTAACTTAGTCATGACTAAGTTAACTGTCAAGGGAGGCGCGATGCCGCAGCGACGGACCCGGCTCACCGCCGATCGGCGGCGCGAGTCGATCCTGGCCGCCGCCACCGACCTGTTCGCGACGACGGGCTACCGGGCCGTCAAGGTGTCCGAGGTCGCCGCCAGGGTCGGGGTCAGCGAGCCCGTGGTCTTCCAGAACTTCGGCTCGAAGGCGGCGCTGTACGCGGCGGTCCTCGACCGGGTGACGGATCAGTTCCGGAGCGCGCTGCCCAGCCTGATCGGGCGGCATGGCTCCGCGCTGAACTTGCTTGCCCACCTGTTCGCCCTGGCCTTCGGCGAGGCGCCGCACCGGGGGCCGGACGGCGAGCACGCCGAGCACGCCGGGCGTTCCCATGGCATGCTGCTCGCCGACGCGGCCAGCCTGGTCGCGGCCCCGGTCCTCGCGGATCCAGCCCTCGCCGAGCCGGCGATCCGGGCGGCCAGGACCCTCGCCGGGCACGTCGCGGACCTGGTACGACGCGGCCAGGCCGATGGCGATGTACGGCCTGGGATAGACCCGGACGCGACGGCCTGGCTGCTGCTGTCGATTCTGTCCGCGCGTTCGTTCCGGAGCGCGGCGATGCCGGATGCCGTCCACCTCGAGGCCGCGGTGACCTCGCTTGCCCTGGACGTGCTAAGTCAGTGATCCTCGCCAGTCTCGAAGCTGCCCCGGATGACCCGGTCGAGGACCCGCAGGAAATCGGGATCGTCGTCAGGGCCCTTGGGGATCCGCGAGCCTTCCGCCCCCCGGGAGCGGCCGGCCGGGTGCCGTGCGACCGCGTCATCGGCGTCGGTCCAGCGGAAGCTGTCGTCGTCGAGAGCGTCGTCGATGTCCCAGCGGGACCCGGAATTGAGGCGGGCGGCGGCCCCGCGCACTGGCTGGCGAACGATCAGCCACGCGACGGCACCGCCGATGAAAGTCGCCGCGATAACGGCGATCCAAGCTGGCTTAGGCATGCCCCTGCACTCCGATGCGGGTGTCAGAATCGCGTCTGTCAGGCAATACAGCCAGAAGCCCCCGAGGAACAGGGCGAACAGGGCGCTGGCCAGCAACATGCCGGAAGCCTAACCCCAGGTCAGTCCGTCGCGTGCCCGATTTGGGCAAAGTCATGGCGGCATAGAGATTACTTAGGGCAATCGGTCACATCGGGTGACGTGGCGTGCGATCTGGGCATACGCTACTCGAGAGGGTAAAAGGCAGGAGCGCTCCGTATGCGGCTAGGGATTCTGGACCGTGTCCGCCGCTGGGCTAGTCGTCGTGGTCCTTGGCCGCCTCGGCCCGGCCGGATCGGCATGCCCGGACGAGCGCCGCACCCTGGTCCGCCGCCACCGCCACCGTCACCACCACCTCCCGAACCATCCGGTCCGGAGGACTGGGACAGCACCGCCGGCCGGCACCGCCGGCCGCCTGGCGGCGAATGGCCGGCGGCCGTCGAGCAACCGGAGCACACCCGTCAGCGCGTTGAGCCGGCGGTCCGTCGTCCCCGGGCCGCCAGTGGCGGCGCGGCGGCGGTCCGGTCCGGATCGGCGCAGGCCAGGGTGCGTACCGAGCCCGGTGTCCCGGTGCCGCGTGCGGCCGAAGCGGCGCGGGCGGCCGCCGCGGAGCAGGTGGCGACCACCGGCCGGCGAGACGCCCGGAGCGGCACCGCCTGGCGATCCGCGTCGCCGACGCTGCGGGCCAGGCTGCCGTTCACCGCGCCGCACGCGCGGGAACGCCCGCCGGCCGGGGATGGCCGGCGGAACTGCGGGTCGCTGGAGCGCGTGCTCTGGCGGCAGTGGGATGCCGCGAACCCGCCGCCGCCGGAGGTCGTCGCCGCGGTCGACCGGCTGGCCGAACTTCCGGAACGGATAAAGGAACGGCTCAGCGACGGCCTCGACGCGATCTTCGTCGGGCCGGGCGGTGTGCCGGAACTCGACGACATGACCGGACTGCGCGGTGTCCGGCTGCCGTCGGGCAAGGCGTCATGGGATATCTGTGCGGGCGCGTACGGAGAGGGCAAGATCGTGGTGGGCTCGCGGCCCTCTCCGACGCCGGACGTTATGTGCCACGAGGTCGGCCACGCGTTGGACGACATCGACAGCCCACCCGGCAAGTGGCAATCCGACTCCGCGGAGTTCCGGATGCTTTACGATCAGTGTCTGCCGCATTTCGCCAGCGAATTCCACCGGCAGTCCGGTGGCCTCGGCCGCAAGGAGTTCTTCGCGGACGCGTTCGCCGCGATAGCGTCGGGGCAACGACCAGCCCTCGTTGACATGCTCGGTGGCGAGACACGAACGGCACTACGGGTGATGCTCTACTTCAACCGGCGCTACGACATCTAGGGTGATCGCGCGATGTTTGTCATACGACTACCGAACGGTAACCTCCGCGTCCCGCAGACAGCGATCGGCAACGAGGGCCGCATGCTCGGTGATGTCTACGTGGAGATCGGCCCGCAGGACCCGGACTACGCCCGGCTCGCGGAGCAGGCGCTGACGCCGGAAGAAGCCGAGGAGCGGAAGGCCCGCTGGCGTCGCGACGACGAGGCGCTCCGGCAGATGTTCCTGGAGTTCGCGAAGACGAACAGCGAGCCCGGCTGGCCCGACGACAACCCAGCCGACGACCGCTAAGCAACTCCAACGTTCCCGCATTTGTCGCGCGCTCGTGAAGCAAGCTGCCCGCAATGCCCGCTTCTTCCCAGTACGTTCGCGGCGAACCTCGATGCGCAAGGGGGTCCGAAATTTATTGCGGACAGTTACCCCCCCGGATCGGGGGGGTAACTGTCCGCAATGATCTGGCCGCTTGCTCTCGCGCATCCCGAGGCCCATGCAACACTCCAGTATCAACCAGAGTGGACGCCGGCTCCGGCGAACGGACCCGGCACCTGCGGACGGACAGCGAAACTGGCCGTCAACGCCACAGTGGTCGCACGAAACAGGACAAAGCGGGCAAATCTGCGTCGCCTCGACGGCAGGTGGGGTTGGGCGGCAGGTGGGTTGGCGGCAAGATGGGACGCGGGCGGGCGGTTTGCTGGGCGGGCGGTTTGCTGCGGGCATGGCATGGCCGCCGGGGCTCCCGCGCCCACGGCGGCCAGATGAAGAAGGTGCGGCGGTTAGGCCGCCGGTGAACCTGTTGGTGCTGGTTCGTCGCCGCGGAGCAACGCACGCACCTCGGATTCGCGGAATCGCCGGTGCCCACCAGGAGTGCGGATACTAGTGATCCGCCCGGAGGCCGCCCATCGGGTGACGGTCTTCGGATCAACCCGGAACAGTGCAGCCACCTCTCCCGGCGTGAGCAACCGCTCGTTGTTGCCGTCCACGTTCAGTCTCCTCCGACTGTGTCGCCTGAGCCTCCGGTCAGGTTCCCTCTAGTTTGGCGCTCAACGAGTACTTTCTGCCTAGATTTCTGGAAATTGGGCCTTCGAATCGTACAGCAATATGCCGTCCGCGACAGCGCTTGCTTGCGATCCGTAACAATGTCCGGCCGCTCGTCGCGGTGTGTCATGCCCGTCGGGACAATGGAAAGATGACTGATCTTGTCGCGCTGACGGAGATCGAGGACGCCGCGCGCCGTCTCGCCGGAGTGACGGTACGCACACCGCTTGTGACGTTTCCGGGCGCCGCGCCGCAGTTGCTGATCAAGCCGGAGTCGCTCCAGCCAATCGGCGCGTTCAAGTTGCGGGGCGCGTACACCGCGATCACCGCCGGTCTCGACACGGCCAGGAAATACGGTGTGGTGGCGCACTCGAGCGGCAATCACGGGCACGCGGTCGCGTACGCCGCCGCGCTGCTCGGCGTGCACGCGGTCGTCGTCGTGCCGCAGACCGCGCCGCGGACGAAGACCGACGCGATCGCGCGCAACGGCGCGGAGCTGGTGTGGTGCGCACCGTCACTGAGCGCGCGGCTCGCTGCCACCGCCGAGCTGGCCGCCGAGCACGGGTACCTCGTCGTCCCGCCGTTCGACGACCGGCAGGTGATCGCCGGCCAGGGCACAATCGGGCTGGAGATAGCCGAGGACCGCCCGGACGTGGACCTCGTCGTCGTGCCGGTCAGCGGCGGCGGGCTGATCTCCGGCATCGCGGCGGCGATCCGCGCCAGGTGCCCGGACGCCGCGATCGTCGGCGTCGAGCCGGAACTCGCCGCCCACGCCAGGGATTCGCTGCACCGCGGCGAGCGCGTCGCCTGGCCCGCCGAACAGACGCAGCGTACGATCGCGGACGCGCTGCGTATCGAGCAGCTCGGTGAGCTGACGTTCGCCCATATCCAGGAGTACGTGAGCGGCATCGTCACGGTCACCGAAGGCGAAATGCGCCAGGCCATCAAACGGCTCGCGCTTGAGGTCCGGCTGGTCGCCGAGCCGGGCGGCGCCGCGGCCACCGCCGCGTGCCTGTTCCACGCCGCCGAGATGCCGCCAGCCAAGACCAGGGTCGCCATCCTCTCCGGCGGGAATGTCGCCCCCGCCATGCTGGCGGACATCATCGCGGTATTACCGGGGGCCTATGCTGGGAGCTGCCATGCGTACTCAACACCCGACCCTCGTCTACACGTCGGCCCGCGTCGTGCTGTTCCTCGTCGTGCTTCTGGTGCTGAGCCTGACGGGCATCGGCGGGCTGCTGCTGTGGGTACTCGCCTTCGTGATCAGCGCGCTGCTCAGCTACGTGCTGCTGTCCAGGCAGCGGGACGCCATGTCCGGCGTGCTCGCCGGCCGGCTGAGCAAAAAGCGCGAGCGCGGTACCGGCCTTCGCGCCCGGCTGGAGGAGGGCGCCAAGATGGAGGACGAAGACCTAGAGGCGGCGGACCGCGGGGCCGGGACGGCTCACTGACCGCGGATCGGGCGAAGCCGTCGCCTCCGGCAACCAGCCGCCGGCGGTCAGCAGCTTGACCACGGCCGCGACGGCCTCTGCCCTGGTCATCGTCGACGTGTCCAGCACGAGGTCGGCGTCGCGCGGCTCCTCGTACGGGTCGGACACCCCGGTGAACTCCTTGATCAGCCCGGCGCGTGCCTTGGCGTACAGGCCCTTGCGGTCCCTGGCGGCGCACACGTCCACCGGTGTGGACACGTAGATCAGCAGGAAGTCGCCGACCTCGGTGACCAGCTCCCGCGCGACCGCCCGCGCCGCGGCGTACGGCGCGATCGGCGCGCAGATCGCGATGCCGCCGTGCCGCGCGACCTCGGCCGCGACGAAGCCGATGCGCGCGATGTTCAGGTCCCGGTCGGCGCGCGAGAACGTCAGGCCCGCGGACAGCAGCTGCCGGACGTGATCGCCGTCGAGCAGGGAGACGGTGCGGTCGCCGCGTTCGGCGAGGACTTCGGCGAGGCCGCGGGCGATCGTCGACTTGCCGGATCCGGACAGGCCGGTGAAGAACACCGCCACGCCGCGTTCGCGGCGCGGCGGCCGGCCGCGCCGCAATTCCGCCGCGACGGTGTCCGGCGTGAACCAGGCCGGCAGCGGCTCGCCGGTGTCCAGCATCGCGGTCAGCTCGGCGTCGCTCAGCTCGGTCCGTTCGGCGCCGGCCTGGATCAGCGCGAGCGGCCGCCAGACTTCCGAGATCGGGTCGAACGCCCACTCGGCTTCGCGCACGACCGGGATCGGTACCCCCGGCACGGTTAGGGTGCCGTTCCTGGCCTCCGCCGGCAGGCCGGGATCGACGGTGTCCACCAGCAGGTGCGTCGCGCCGTATGCCGCCGCGACCGCGCCGCGGGCCCGCAGGTCCAGGTCTGACCCGGAGCGCGGCGCGAGCGGAACTGGCACCACCAGCGTGCCGGCCGGCAGGTGTGCGCGCGCCGCGAGCACGGCGCGGACCAGTGCCTCGGGCGTGCCGACCACCTCGACCGGCCCGCTGATCAGCGGCAGCAGAAGCAGCCGCGCGTTCAGCAGGTCCGCGTGGTGCCTGAGCTGCCCGATCTGCCTGCGGTGCAGCGGCCGCCTGGTCGCGTACGCGAGCACCGCGGGCGCGCCGTCGAGTTCGGCCCGCACGTCGGCAGGCGACAGCCGCAGCGCGCGGAACGGTCCGTGCTCGGGCGCGCGCAGCGCACGCACCGGCCCGGCGAGCCGCACGGCCCCGGCCCCCGCCCCGGCCCCGGCCCCGGCTCCAGCCCGAGCTTCGGCGCGGTCAGTGATGTCGAGCACGGCGAGCGGCGACCCTTCCCGGTCCTGGAGCACCAGGTGTTCCGCGTGCGCCGGCACCGCGGCGGCGGGTACTTCGAGCGTTACCGGGAATGGCCAGGCGGCCGCCTCGGCGCCGCTCTGGTAGCCGCGCAGCGGCGCGAACGCGCCCGAGAGCAGCAACTCCAGATCGCCGAGCCGCGCGTCGTCAAGCGTCCACGCGGGCCAGTCGGCCAGCTCAGCGGGCAGCCCGGCGCCGGCTCCGGTACCGTCGATGTCAGTCACAGGCAGGCATTCCTCCGGGCGGGCAAGTTAACACGACACGGGCGAAGCGGTCTTCTGGCTTTCTTATCACGAACATGACCTCGTCATGGTCGTCGGTCAGGCGTCCCCGGCTGCTCAGGGCCACGATCGTGCGCACCGCCGACACGCTACGGCTCAGCCGGTGCGGCTCGGGCGGCAGCGTGCGCACCGCCCGCCGCCGGTCGATGACCATGCCGCGCATCAGCATGTACGCGGCGATACCGCGCGCGGAGGCGGTCGGCTCGTAGACGGCGGGGAACGGCCCGGGCTGCCCCGGGTACAGCCGGGTCCACAGCGCACGCCGTGCCCAGCCGGGCAGCCTGCGGTCGAGGAAGCCGGCCGCGCAGTCCCTATCTCTGATCCGCAGCAGCAAGATGCCGCCGGGGCGCAGCGCCGCGCCGAGCCGGTCGAGCACGAGCGCGACGTGCTTGATGCGGTCCAGCAGCAGCGAGCAGTGCACGATGTCGAACCCGCGCGGCGGCAGCGGGATCGTCCGCAGGTCGCCTACCCGGACGTCCGAGCCGGCGGTATCGACGCACGGCTGGTCCACCTCGACCGTGACCACGTTGATCTCGAAGCCGTTCTCTCGCAGCTTGTCCAGGCCGAGCTCAGCCAGCGGCGTCACGCTGCCCGCCTGGAGCACGGTCACCGGACGGCCCAGATACTGGTAGACGTAGTCCCGCACCGGCTGGGCGAAGATATCCGCTCCCGCCTTGGCGAGCGTGTCCCCCGTAACTCCCCCTGAGTTCATGGCACCGAATCGTAGCCGAACAAGCACGCTGCGTGTAAGACCCGCGAGGTGGGACGGCCGGCCCGCCGGCGTGGCCAGGGGGGTCCGGGGGGAAGGCTCCCCCGGGTGGCCAGGGGGGTCCGGGGGGAAGGCTCCCCCCGGGTAGAATCGCATCGTTCCGTGCGGCAGGTTGACGGGGTCTCAGCGAATGCACGGCCCTCTTGTGCTGCCCGCAGGCCGGGAACGAACGCTATCTATCACAGGGACATCATGAGCCTTGCTGGATTGCTCCCCATCCTCGACGACGATCCGGAGCTGAGCGGCCTACTCGCTGACCGCACGACGCGGCACCGCGACGTGGTCGCGCCGCCCTCGCTGCGCCCGCTGCTCGCCGCCGCTCTCGGCGGCACGTTCGTGCTGGCCGTCACCGCCACCGCGCGCGAGGCCGAGGATCTCGCCGCGGGCCTCGGCGCCTTCATACCCAAGGACAGCGTGGCGACGTTCCCCGGCTGGGAGACGCTGCCGCACGAACGCCTCTCGCCGCGCTCGGACACGGTCGGCAAGCGCATCGCCGTGCTGCGCCGCCTCAGGCATCCCGGGGCCGAGGGCGACCCGGACGGCCCGCTGCGCGCGGTCGTCGCGCCGATCCGCAGCCTGCTCCAGCCGATCGTCGCCGACCTCGGCGACCTGGTGCCGGTCAGCCTCAACACCGGCCAGACCGCGGAACTCGACGACACGATCGCGCGGCTCGTCGACATCGGCTACGCCCGGACGGACCTGGTCGGCAGCCGCGGTGAGATGGCCGTCCGCGGCGGCATCGTGGATGTGTTCCCGCCGACCGAGGAGCACCCGCTGCGGATCGAGTTCTTCGGCGACGCCGTCGAGGAGATCCGCTACTTCAAGGTCGCCGACCAGCGCAGCATCGGCCCGGCAGACCACGGGCTGTGGGCGCCGCCGTGCCGCGAGCTGCTGCTTACCGAAACAGTCAGAGAACGCGCGAAGGAACTCGCCGATGCGCACCCGGACCTGCGGGACGTCCTCGGCATGATGGCCGAAGGCATCGCGGTGGAGGGCATGGAGGCCTTCGCCCCCGTGCTGGCCGAGCGGATGGAACTGCTCGTCGACTACGTGCCGGGAAACGGCGTCGTGCTGGCCTGCGACCCGGAGCGCGTCCGGGCTCGCGCCGAAGAGCTGGTCAGCACCAGCCGCGAGTTCCTCGAGGCCTCGTGGGTTAGCGCAGCGGCCGGCGGCGAGGCACCGATCGACCTCGGCGCCGCCGCGTTCCAGCCGATCGAGGCGGTTCAGGAAGCAGCGGCCCGGCACAACGTGCCGTGGTGGACGATCGCCCCCTTTGGCGTGACCGATGACCAGACGAGTGACCCCAGGACGTTCGGGATAACTGCCGCACCGGCGCCGGCCTATCGCGGCGAGGTGGCCCGCATGATCAGCGACGTCCGCGACTGGCTCGCGGACCAGTGGCGCGTCGTGCTGGTCACCGAGGGGCACGGGCCGGCCCAGCGGGTCGCGGAGATGCTGCGCGGCGAGGGGATCGGCGCGCGCGTCGAGAGCATAGAAGCCACGCCAGATCCTGGCGTCCCGTACGTCACGACCGCGCAGCTCGCGAACGGCTTCGTCTGGCCGGACCTGAAGCTGGCCCTGCTCACCGAGGCGGACCTGGCCGGCACCGCGACGAGCGCGGCCGCGGCGCGGGACATGCGCCAGCGGATGCCGAGCCGACGGCGCGGCGGCGTCGACCCGCTCCAGCTCAGGGCCGGCGACTACGTCGTCCACGAGCAGCACGGCGTCGGCAAGTACCTGGAGATGACCAGCCGCACCGCCGCCGGGGCGACCAGGGAGTACCTGGTCATCGAGTACGCGCCCGCCAAGCGCGGGCAGCCGCCGGACCGGCTGTACGTGCCGACCGACCAGCTGGACGAGGTCACCAAGTACTCCGGCGGCGAGGCGCCGGCGCTGCACCGCCTTGGCGGCGGGGACTGGGCCAAGGCCAAGGGCCGGGCGCGCAAGGCAGTGCGCCAGATCGCGAGCGAGCTGATCCGGCTGTACTCGGCCAGAATGGCGTCCCCCGGGTACGCGTTCGGCGCCGACACCCCGTGGCAGCACGAACTGGAGGACGCGTTCCCGTACGTGGAGACGCCGGATCAGCTCGCCGCCATCGACGAGGTCAAGCGGGACATGGAGCGGTCCGTGCCGATGGACCGGCTGATCTGCGGTGACGTCGGCTACGGCAAGACGGAGATCGCGGTGCGCGCCGCGTTCAAGGCGGTGCAGGACGGCAAGCAGGTCGCGGTGCTGGTGCCGACCACTCTGCTCGTCCAGCAGCACATGCAGACGTTTTCCGAGCGGTACGCGCCGTTCCCGGTCCGGGTCAAGCCGCTGTCCCGGTTCCAGTCGCAGGCGGAGTCGGCGGAGACGCTGCGCGGCCTCGCCGAGGGCGCGGTGGACGTCGTCATCGGCACGCACAAGCTGCTGTCCCCGGAAACCCGGTTCAAGCAGCTTGGCCTGGTGATCATCGACGAGGAGCAGCGGTTCGGCGTCGAGCACAAGGAGTACCTCAAGCGGCTGCGCACCGAGGTCGACGTGCTCGGCATGTCCGCGACCCCGATCCCGCGGACGCTGGAGATGGGCATTTCCGGTATCCGCGAGATGTCCACGATCCTGACCCCGCCGGAGGAGCGGCACCCGGTGCTCACGTTCGTCGGCGCCTACGACCCGAAGCAGGTGGCCGCCGCCGTCCGCCGCGAGCTGCTGCGCGACGGGCAGGTGTTCTTCGTGCACAACAGGGTGCAGTCGATCCGCAAGGTCGCGTCCGGCCTGAAGGAATTGGTACCCGAGGCCCGTATCGCGGTCGCGCACGGCCAGATGAACGAGCATGAGCTGGAGAAGATCATGGTCGACTTCTGGGAGGGCAACTACGACGTGCTCGTCTCGACCACGATCGTCGAGTCCGGGCTGGACATCCCGAACGCGAACACGCTGGTCATCGACCGGGCCGACATGTACGGGCTGTCCCAGCTGCACCAGCTCCGCGGCCGGGTGGGTCGTGGCTCCGAGCGAGCGTACGCCTACTTTCTGTACCCGCCGGAGCGGTCGCTGACCGAGACCGCGCACGAGCGGCTGGCCACGGTGGCGCAGCACACCGAGGTTGGCGCCGGCATGTACGTGGCGATGAAGGACCTGGAGATCCGCGGCGCCGGCAACCTGCTTGGCGGCGAGCAGTCCGGCCACATCGCGGGCGTGGGATTCGACCTGTACGTCCGGATGATCGGCGAGGCGGTGACCGAGCTCAAGGGCGACGGCCCGGCCGAGAAGCCCGAGGTCCGCGTCGAGCTGCCGGTCAACGCGCACATCCCGCACGACTACGTGCCGGGCGAGCGGCTCCGGCTCGAGGCCTACACCCGGATCGCGGCGATCGACTCCGAGGCGGACATCGCGACCGTGCTCGAGGAGCTCACCGACCGGTATGGCGCACCGCCTGACGCCGTGCTCAACTTGCTGGAAGTCGCCAGGCTGCGGGTGGCTGCCCGGGCGGCCGGGCTGACCGACCTCACGCTTCAGGGCAATCATGCGCGCTTCGCGCCGGTGGCCGACCTGCCCGACTCGCGGCAGGTTCGGGTCCAGCGGCTGTACCCGAAGACCATCCTCAAGCCGGCCGTCGCTACGATGCTCGTACCGGTACCGAAAACGGCCGCAATTGGCGGACAGCCGCTCCGGGATACCGCGCTGCTGGCTTGGTGCGGCGAGGTAATACGGTCGGTACTGACTCCGAGCTAGAAGGGAACTGGCGGTGGTGAGGAAGCTGCTGGGCGTTGGTGTGCTCGCGCTCGTCGCGGGGTTGGCGGTGACGGGCTGTTCCCCGGTCAAGATGGGCGCCGCGGCCATCGTGGGTAGCAACCGGATCACGCTCGCTACCCTGGACACCGAGGCGGGCAACCTGTCCACGGGGGCCGCCAAATACCCAGGCGTGGTCAACCTGTCACAGCAGCAGATCACCCAGCAGACCCTCAGCTGGCTGATCCGGTTCCAGATCAACGAGCAGCTCGCGCGGCAGCAGGGCATCACGGTGTCCGCCGCCCAGGCCGAGCAGTCGCTGAACCTGATCATTCAAGGAGCGAGCCAGCAGGCCAAGCAGTCCGGCATCGCCAACCCGACCCAGGATCTGATCCTGGCTGCCAACGGGATCCCGCCGAACCTGGCCACGGAACTCGGCCGGTTCCAGGCCATCGAGACGCAGTACCTCACCAAGGCCAACGGGGGCACGCCGCCGTCCGCCACGTCCTCGCAGAGCGCTCAGCTCGATGCCCAGTTCACGCACGCCTACTGCGTGGCGGCCAAGTCGCTCAACATCAGGGTCAACCCGCAGTTCGGCCGGATGAACTACGCGACGTTCCCCTACTCGATCGGCGCCGCCGCGGACACGGTTTCCCGTCCGTCCGGCACCCCGCAGACCGCGTCGCCGGCGGGACTGACGCCGGCTTGCTGACCGTCCTGCTGACCAGCCCGCGCGTCGCGCCCGGGCTGCTCACGTGGGAAGCGTGGTCGCTGCTGCGCGCGGCCTCGCTGGTTGCCGCGCCAGCTGGGCATCCGCAGGTTCCCGCTCTTGCCGCCGCGGGAGTTCAATGCGTCCTAACGACGGCGCCTCCCGGCGCTCATGAACCGCGTCAGGTGGTCTGGCTGGCGCCGCCCGGGAGCTATGACGTTCCCGCTGGTGCCGACGTTCTGGCCGGTGCCGTGGATCTGCCCGGCGCGCATTTGCTTGACCTGGTCGTCACGATGGACCGGCTGCGAACCGGGTGCCCGTGGGACGCGAAGCAAACGCATTTGTCGCTGGCGCCGCATTTGCTTGAAGAGCCTTACGAAGCACTGGAGGCTCTTGAGTCCGGTGATATGGACGCGTTCCGCGAAGAACTCGGCGATGTACTGCTCCAGGTGGTGTTTCACGCGCGCATCGCCGCGGATTTCACCATCGATGACGTGGCCGACGGAATCGTGTCGAAGCTGGTCAGGAGGCATCCGCACGTATTCGGCGACGTGCGGGTCGCGGACGCCGACGAGGTCAAGCGCAACTGGGACGCGATTAAGAAGCAGGAGAAGGCCGGGGCTCCGGGTTCTTTCGTGTCCGTGCTTGATGGCGTCCCGCTCGGCCAGCCGGCATTGTCGCTGGCAGCTCAGTTGCAGCGGCGCGCGTCGCGGCTCGAGGCACCGGACTCGCTGATGGACCTCGACGGCGACGCGGGCGTCGGCGCGGAACTGTTCCGGCTGGTGCGGGACGCTCGCGCGGCCGGGCTCGACCCCGAACTCGAACTGCGGGCCGCCGCCCGGCGCTACCGCGACCAGGTGCGCGTGTGGGAGCAGTCGTCTCCTGAGGCTTAGTTTGACCCTGTGGCCTGAGTCCTTGTTTCGAGTTCTCTGAGTCGTATCGACCCTGGAGTCTGCTTCACCGCACTTCTGTCGTGTTCCGATACGACTCTGTGTAGTGGCTGAAGTTACTGGTGTGACTAGATAAGTCGTATATCCGGTAAACATCACGCATCATTTGCGTTTTTGTGACTTCTGCCGTAGCCATCCGCATGTACGTGTGTCACGATAGGTCGCTGTGTAGGTACGTAAACCTCTCGATGGGGTGGGGCGTCACATCTATGTGACTTCGTGGCGAAGTAGGAGGATTTCAGGCGGGCATCGTTAGGTAGTGAGCGAATTTTCCTGAGCGGGCGTGGCACACGTCGGCGTGCGTCGATGTTGCCACGGGGGGCGGTAGCATGTCTGGTTATTCAATTACGCGTACTTATCGTGGCCGATATCGACGCCTATCTCTGATAGGTGAGGTCACGTGGGCTAGAGAGTATCTTCGCTGGACAGCGGTAGCGGACCTGTGCTGTGCGAGCGTTGGCGCATTTGCCGCGCTTGATCTGCGCTTCGGCAAGCACGTTACCGGTGGGTATATCGCGCTAAGCCTCGCACTGCCGCTTTGCTGGCTGGCGGCATTGTCAATGGCGGGAGCATATGACGTTCGTTTTGTCGGCGCAGGATCCGACGAGTACCGGCGGATTCTTAACGCCGGCGTCGGGCTTACGGCGACGGTAGCCATCTGCTCTTATGCGGTCAATATCGAACTGTCTCGCGGTTATCTGGTGATCGCGGTTCCGTGCGTGGCCCTGTTCGACATGATCACGCGTTTCGCGCTGCGCAAGCGGCTCCATAAACGCAGGGCGGCGGGACTGTGCATGCACAGCGTGGTCGTGGTGGGTCCCGCCGCGGCGGCGGCCAACCTGATCACCGAACTGCACCGGGACAGTTACCACGGGCTGGCCGTCGTGGCGGCCTGTGCCCCCGATGCGTACCCGGGCGACGATATCGCCGGGGTGGAGGTACTCGGCGGGCTGGACGACGTCACCTCGGCGGTGCACAAGTTCTCCGCCGACACGGTGGCGGTGCTTTCCTGTCCGGAGCTCGACGGCATCCGGCTGCGGGCCCTGGCCTGGGAGCTGGAGAAGACCGGCACCGACCTGTGCCTGTCACCCGCGCTGGTCGACGTCGCGGGTCCGCGCACCAAGGTGCGGCCCACGGCCGGACTCACGCTGCTGCACGTGGATCATCCACAGCTCGGCGGGATCCGGTTGCTGCTCAAGGACCTGTTCGACCGGTGCCTGGCCGCGGTGGTACTGATCGCGCTTGCCCCGCTGTTCGGGGTGCTGGCCCTCATGATCCGGCTGTCGGACCGCGGGCCTGCCCTGTTCACTCAGGTCAGGATCGGCAAGGACGGCCGGGTGTTCCGGATCTACAAGTTCCGGACGATGGTCGTGAACGCCGAGCAGCACCGAGAGCGGCTCATGGCGAACAACGATTCCGACGGCATTCTGTTCAAGCTGCGCAAGGATCCGCGGGTCACCGCGCTGGGTGCGCACCTGCGGCGCTGGTCGATTGACGAGCTGCCGCAGCTGCTCAACGTTGTACTGGGCGACATGTCGCTGGTGGGACCCCGTCCCGCCCTTCCTGACGAAGCGGCGAAATATGCCGAGCATGTTCGCCGCAGGCTCGTCGTCAAGCCAGGCCTGACCGGCCTGTGGCAGGTGAACGGGCGATCGGATCTGTCCTGGGAGGAGTCGGTCAGGCTCGACTTGCGTTACGTCGAGAACTGGTCGTTCGCCCTCGACCTGCAGATCCTCTGGAAGACAATCTCAGTGCTTCTCCGGGGGTCGGGAGCTTATTAATGGCGGAGGCGCAGTGACGACGGTAGCGGAGCGGGCTGCCGGGAAACCCGACGTCGCACAGCTGGTAAAGCGTGCGGCGGCGGGCGACCTGCAGGCTTGGGAGGGGCTCGTCGATCAGTTTGCGAGGCTCATCTGGTCCATCACGGGAGAGTTCAAGCTGGTTGAGAGCGACGCCGCGGATGTGGCGCAGACCACGTGGTTGCGGCTGCTGGAACACATCGATCGCATCGAGCATCCGGACCGGGTCGGATCCTGGCTGGCTGCGACGGCGCGACATGAGTGCCTGCGCAACCTGGCAGCACACAAGAAGGTCGTGCTCGGACACGACGAGGAGGACCTGCAAGGCGTCGCCGCGCACGGGCCCGAGGTCGACGAGCGGCTGCTGGCCGACGAGCGCGCGGAGGTTGTCCGGGAGGCCCTGGCCAGGCTGCCGCGACGGTGGCAGCGGCTGCTCGAGATGCTCATGGCTGATCCGCCGGCCTCCTACGCGGAGATATCGGACCAGCTCGGGCTGCCTGTCGGCAGCATCGGACCGACCAGGGGACGATGCCTCGCCAGGCTCAAGGTGATGCTTCAGGCATCCTGAGTAGAGCGGTCGTTTGTATCAGATGACCCGCCGCGCACTCATATAAGAGTGAAGCGGCGGGTCCTGATTATTGTCCAGAATCTCCCGGTTCCCTTCGACCGCCGAGTGTGGCTCGAATGCCAGGCGCTGACGCGTTCGGGATACGAGGTATCGGTTGTCTGTCCTAAGGGCCGCGGCGATCCCTCGTACCATGTCGTCGACGGGGTGTCGTTGTACAAGTACCGTCCGTACGCGCCGGGCGGTAGCAAGCTCGGCTTCATCACCGAGTACGTGTACTCGTTCCTCGCGACGGCCAGGCTGACGCTGAAAGCGCGGCGGTCGGGCCGGTTCGCGGTGCTCCAGGCGTGCAACCCGCCGGACATCTTCTGGCCGATCGCGCTCGTGTTGCGGGCGATGGACCGGACCAAGTTCGTCTTCGACCACCACGACCTGTGCCCGGAGCTCTTCCAGTCCCGTTTCCCCGATGGGCCGCGGCTGCCGTACCGGGGGCTACGCGCACTGGAGCGGCGGACGCACCGGACCGCGGATCACGTGATCTCGACGAACGGCTCGTACCGGGAGATCGCCATCTCGCGCAGCGGCAAGCGGCCCAGCGACGTCACGATCGTCCGCACCGGACCGGATCCGCGGCGCCTGAAGCGCGGTCCCGCCGACCCGGCGCAGCGCCGGGGCCGTAAGTACCTGGCCGCGTACATCGGCGTGATGGGACCGCAGGACGGGGTCGACATCGTGGTGCGGGCCGCCAGCATCGTGGTCCACGACCTCGGCCGCGACGATATCGCGTTCACGCTGATCGGCTCCGGGGACTGCTTCGACGAACTTGTCGCGCTGCGCGACGAGCTGCGTCTGGCCGGGCACGTCGAGTTCACCGGGCGGGCGCCAGACGAGCTGGTCACGAGCGTTCTGTCCACCGCCGACGTCGGGCTGTCGCCGGACCCGAAGAATCCGCTGAACGACGTGTCCACGATGAACAAGACGATGGAGTACATGGCGTTCGAGCTCCCGGTGATCGCGTTCGATCTGCGCGAGACGCGGGTGTCCGCGGGTGACGCCGGGGTCTACGTCACGCCTAACGACGTGCACGAGTACGCGGCCGCGATCGTGAAGCTGATGGACGACGAGCCGGAACGTGCCCGGCTGGGCGCACTGGGCCGGGCCCGGGTGGAGGAAGAGCTGGCCTGGTCCCATCAGGAGCAGGCCTACCTGGGTGTTTACTCGCGGATGAGCGGAGCCTGACGTGTGCGGGATCGCCGGCTGCTACCAGCAGCCTTACGGGCGCAAGCTCGTGGACATCATGAGCGACCGGATCGCGCACCGCGGTCCGGACGCGGCGGGAATCTGGAGCCACGAGGATGACCGGGTGTCGGTGCACCTCGGGCACCGCAGGCTCTCGATCATCGATCTGTCCGCCGCGGCCGATCAGCCCTTCGTGAAGCACGGCATGACGCTCGTTTACAACGGCGAGCTGTACAACTACAAGCAGTTGCGAGCGGAGCTGGCCGGCCACGGCGTGCAGTTCGTCACGAAGTCGGACACCGAGGTCGTGCTCGAGGCGTGGCGGGTCTGGGGCCCCGACGCGCTGCGCAGGTTCCGCGGCATGTTCGCGTTCGCGCTGGCCGATACCGCGACCGGCGAGCTGGTGCTGGCGCGTGACCCGCTGGGCATCAAGCCGCTCTTCTATTTCCGGCGCGGTACCGGCGTGATGTTCGCTTCGGAACTCAAGGCGCTGCTGGCGGCGGTGGGCGGCGAACTGCGGATCGAGCCGGGCGCGCTGGTGGCGTCCATGCTCTATTACTGGGTCCCCGAGCAGCGGTGCGCGATCCAGGGCGTGCAGAAGCTGCCGGCCGGGTCGTGGGCGCGGTTCGGTCCTGACGGCAGCTTTGACAGCGACTACTACTGGCGCGTTCAGGACGTGGCGGCCGAGGCGGCACACTCCGGGCCCGTCGACCTGCGCGCGGTCATCGAGGAGTCGGTCGCCGCGCACCTGGTCGCCGACGTCCCGGTGTCGAGCTTCCTGTCGGGCGGCCTGGACTCCAGCATCGTCACGGTCCTGGCCCACCGCGACGCCAGCTCGGTCGACGCGTACACGATCACCTTCCGGCCGCAGGACCAGAAGCTCGAGGCGATGCCGGACGACGCGGTCTACGCCCGGAAGGTGGCCGCGGGATATGGCATCGGCCTGCACGAGATCGAGATCTCGCCGGACATCGTCAACCTGCTGCCGCGCATGGTCGACATCCTGGACGAGCCGATCGGCGATCCGGCGGCGATCAACACGCTGCTGATGTGCGAGGCCGCGCGCGAGCGCGGTGTCAAGGTGATCTTGTCCGGGATGGGCGCCGACGAGCTGTTCGGCGGCTACCGCAAGCATCTGGCCTGCGTCATGGCCAGCAGGTACGGCCGGCTGCCCGCGGCCGCGCGGGTTCCCGCCCGGCTCGCGGTGCGCAGCCTGCCGGTGAGCATCGGCGGCCGCGGCCTGCGGTATCCCCGCTGGGCCAAGCGGTTCATGACGTTCGCGGAGCTGTCCGAGGAGGCACGCTTCCGGCGCAGCTACACGCTGTACGACCCCGATGAGCTGACGGCGCTTGTCGGTCCTGACCTGGCCGGCCAGGTCGGCGACGTGCTCGACGAGCATGCCGCGATCTACCAGGACAACGCGCTGGACGACGAGATCAACCGGATGTGCCTGGCCGACACGCGCCTGTTCATGGCCGGGCTCAACCTGACCTACACCGACCGGGCGAGCATGGCGGCGTCCGTCGAGGTCCGGGTTCCGTTCGTGGATCCAGTCGTCGCGCAGGCCGCCTTCGCGATCGCGGGCAAGGACAAGATCCGCGGCCGGACGTCGAAAGCCGCGTTGAAGGACGCGGCCGCCGCCTGGCTCCCCGCCGAGATCGTGCACCGCCCGAAGGCGTCGTTCGGCGCCCCGCTGCGCGCCTGGGTCCGCAACGACCTCCGCGAGCTGATCGACGACGTCCTGGTCGGCGGCGAGCTGGTCCAGGCAGGCATGCTCCGCAAGCAAGCGATCCTCCGCCTCATCGCCGACGAGCAAACCGGCCGCGAAGACAACGCCAAGCAAATCTGGCAGCTCCTGTCCATGGAGCTCTGGTACCGCCAGGTCCAAGAAGCCGGAGTGCACCCGTGAGCGAAGCCCCAGTGAGCGAAGCCAGGGGCGCGGCGTTGCCTGGACTGAGGAGCGATGAGCGAAGCGAGGGAGCGACGAGGGAAGGCGACGCCTCAAAGCGCCCCGCCCGCGAGCGAACCAGCCAACACCGCCCCGCCCGCGAGCGACCAAGCAAGCAGAGCGCCCCGCCAGCGGTCCCAAAAAAGATTGCGGACACTTACCCCCCCGGACTGGACCCTGTTGGCGAATTGCGCGCGCGTGCGTGCCGGTCGCCGGCAGGTCGTCGGGCCGCCGGGCCTGGCCGCGTGCCGCCTGTGTCTGGAGTGCAGGACTGTGGCAGCTGGGATAGGAGCGCACCGGCAGTCCCGCCAGCAACGTGGAAGATTACCCCTTTGTGGGGGATCGACCCCCGTAACCAAGGGTCCCGTTACCACGAAGGGAAAATCCGCCACGTTAATCGAGGCCCATCGAGCCTGCCGCTGACCCACCAGGCGCCAGCGATCCGGGCACGCCTCCGGAATAAGCCATCAGGATCCGGACTGGGGGGTAACTGTCCGCAATCTTCTGGCGGACCCGAAAGGCGTGCCCATTCGCATCCCGCGCAACCCTAGGTACACGGACCCCGCCCGCGAGCGAGCAAGAAAGCCTTAGATGAAGCAGATAGCTCAGAACTACAAGACCGGCGAGCTCACCGTGCTTGACGTGCCCGCTCCCGGGTGCCGTCCGGGCGGAGTCGTCGTCCGGTCGCTGTTCTCGCTGATCTCCACCGGCACCGAGATGATGAAGGTGTCCGAGGCGAGCAAGTCGATGGTCGGCATGGCGCGGGCGCGGCCCGACCAGGTGCGCAAGGTGCTCGACTCGGTGTCCCAGCAGGGCGCGGTCGCGACGTACAAGAAGGTCATGAACCGGCTCGACTCCTACACCCCGCTCGGCTATTCGCTGTGCGGCGTGGTGACCGAGGTGGGCCGGGGCGCCGAGGAGTTCCGCGTCGGGCAGGTCGTGGCGGCCGCGGGCAACGAGCATGCCTTGCACGCCGAGTACAACTGGGTGCCGGTCAACCTGTGCGCCGCGGTGCCGCCGGGTGTTGAGCCCGAACACGCGGCGTTCTCCACCGTCGCGTCGATCGCCATGCACGGCATCCGGCGCGCCGAGGTCCAGCTGGGCGAGACCGCGGCGGTGATCGGCCTCGGGCTGGTGGGCCAGCTGGTGGTGCGGCTGCTCGCCGCCGCCGGCGTCAAGGTCGTCGGCGTGGACCCGGTGGCGGATCGCTGCCGCCTGGCGGAGAAGGCCGGTGCGGTGCTGTGCGGGCCTCCCACCGACGAGGGCCTGGCGGAGGTTGTCAGGGAACTCGCCGAGATCACCAGCGGCCGCGGCGCGGACCACGTGTTCCTGGCCGCCGGCGGCTCCTCCAACGGGCCCGTCGAGGCGGCCGTGAAGCTGGCCAGGGACCGCGCCCGGGTGGTGGACATCGGCAAGATGCGCCTGGATCTGCCGTGGAACGCGTACTACGACAAGGAACTCGACGTCCGGTTCTCCCGGTCCTACGGGCCCGGCCGGTACGACGAGCGCTACGAGCTCGAGGGGGTCGACTACCCGGCCGGCTACGTCCGGTGGACCGAGCGGCGCAACCTGGAGTGCTTCCTCGACCTGCTGGCCCGCAACGAGGTCGAGGTGGCGACGCTTGTCTCGGGCGTCTTCCCGATGAACGACGCGGCGAAGGTCTACACCGATCTGAAGTCGGGCGAGCTGAAGGCGGTAGGCGTCTTGCTCGAGTACCCGGTGCCCGAGGCCGACGCACCGCCGCCCGCGACCAGTCGCGTGCTGTCGGCCGGTGCCCAGAGCGGGAAACCGCTGGCCGTTCGGAATAAATCAATCGCGGTCGGCTTCATCGGCGCGGGGAACTACGCGTCGTCGATGCTGCTGCCCCATCTGGCCCGGCACAGCTCGGTGCGGCTGGCGCACGTCGCGACCACCCGGTCGCTGTCGGTGGTGAACGCCCAGCGGAAGTTCGGCTTCACCACGGCGTCCACGAGTGCCGACGCGGTACTCCAGGACACGTCGCTTGACGCGATCTTCATCGTGACCAGGCACCGTACGCACGCCGACCTGGTGTGCCGCGCACTCGCGGCGGGCAAGGCGGTCTTCGTCGAGAAGCCGCTGGCGCTGACCGGCGAGGAGGTCGACCGGATCGTCGCCACCATTGAGGAGACCGGTAACGACCGGCTGATGGTCGGCTTCAACCGGCGCTTCGCGCCGCTGCTGGTGGCGATGAAGAAGGACTTCGGCACAGCGAGCCTGACGTCCGCGTCCCGCTATCTGGTCAACGCCGGCTCGCTGGCCGCGGACAGCTGGTACCTCAACGAGGAGGCGGAGGGCTCGCGGTTCGCCGGTGAGGGCGGTCACTTCATCGACACACTGAGCTGGTGGGCCGACAGCCTGCCCGAGGAGGTCTACGCGGTCCGCGGCCCGGAGAAAGGCGACGTGCAGGTCACGATCAGGTTCGCCGGCGGCTCGTCGGGGACCATCGCGTACCTGACGGGCGGCAACTCGCGGTACCCGAAGGAAACGCTCGACGCGACGGGCGGCGGGCGCAGCGCACGGCTCGACAACTTCAAGAAGATCACGGTGTGGGCCGGGCGGCGGCAGCATGGGGTCCGGGCACGGGGCGGCCAGGACAAGGGCCAGCAGGCCGAGCTCGGTCATTTTGTCGAAGCGGCTCTGACTGGCGGTCCGATGCCGATCGGCCTCGCCTCGCTGCTGGCCACCACCAGGGCGACGATCGCGGTAGGCGAGAGCCTCATCAGCGGGAGCCCGGTGCGAGTATGAAGGCATCTCGGGGGAGCAGGAGCATGGTTTCGCGACTGGGGTGGTACGCGCGCCGGGTGGCGCGGATGTCGCCGAGCGAGGTGGCCTGGCGTGTGCGCGACCAGATACTCAAGGCGGTCTGGTCGCTGCGGCAAGTCAGGCCGGGGCAGGTCGACGCGAGCGCGCAGCGGGTTGCGGACGGGCGGCGGTTCACGGCCGTGCTGCCCGCGGGCACCGCGGAGCTGGTGCCGGCCGAGGCCGGGGCGGCGATCCTGGCGGCGGCCGACCGGCTGATGCGCGGCGAGTGGGAGATGCTCGGCGTTGCCCGCGATGACCTGGTGACGCCCGACTGGTTCCGCGACCCGGTGACGGGCCGCCGGTCCGATCCGGGCCGCTACGCGTTCCGCATCGATCATCGCGCCGAAGAGCAAGTCGGCAACGTCAAGCAGGTGTGGGAGCCGTCCCGGCTGCAGCACCTGACGCTGCTGGCCATGGCCTGGTACCTCAGCCATGACGAGCGGTATGCGCGGCGGGTGGCCGAACAGCTGCGCTCGTGGTGGCGGGAGAATCCCTTCCTGTCCGGCGTCCACTGGACGAGCGGAATCGAGGTGGGCATCCGGCTGATCAGCTTCGCGTGGATCCGGCGGCTGCTCGACGACTGGCCCGAGGTCGACGGCTTGTTCGAGAACGACGGCCTCGCGATCCGGCAGATCCGGTGGCATCAGCAGTATCTGGCGGCGTTCCGCAGCCGTGGCTCGTCGGCCAACAACCACGTGATCGCGGAGGCCGCCGGTCAGCTCGTGGGCAGCTGCGCGTTCGGATGGTACCGGCAGAGCCCGCGGTGGCGGCGGAACGCCATGCGGCTGCTTGAGTCGGAGCTGGACCGGAACACGTTTCCGTCCGGCATCGGGCGTGAGCTCGCCTCCGACTACCACGGCTTCGTGGCCGAGCTGGGATTTCTCGCGGCAGTCGAGGCCGACGCGAGCGGCCACCCGCTGAGCGAGCGCACCTGGCAGCGGCTGTGCGCCATGGCGGACGCCGCGGCCGCCCTGACCGACGAGCGGCTGCGGCCGCCCCGGCAGGGCGACTCCGACGAGGGCCGTGCGGTACTACTGGACGCACCGGCGCGCGGCCACTGGGCGTCCCTGCTCGCCGTCGCCGGCGAACTCGTCGGCCCGCTCGACTGGTGGCCGGAACCCTCGTCAGACGCGGCCAGCACGGTCGTCGGCGCGCTGGCCCCGTCGCGGCACGAGCTGGGCGATCGTCCGGCCCAGCGGCCGTCCCGGTTCCCGGACGCCGGCATCACGCTGCTGCGGACCCGGGGCAGGGATCTGCCGGAGATCTGGTGCCGGTGCGACGGTGGCCCGCACGGCTTCCTCAGCATCGCGGCGCACGCCCACGCGGACGCCCTCTCGGTGGAGGTCCGCCACGGCGGAGTCGACATTCTGGCCGATCCGGGTACGTACTGCTATCACGGGGAGCCGCGGTGGCGGGCGTACTTCCGGTCCACCCTGGCCCACAACACGGCCGAGCTGGGCGGGCGGGATTCCTCCACCGCGGGCGGCCCGTTCCTGTGGTCGCGGCACGCCGTCGCCCGGGAGACCGAGGTCGTCGACGACGGCGACTTCGCCAGCTGGGCGGCCACCCACGACGGGTATGGCGTCCTCGATCCGCCGGCCAGGCACCAGCGCTCGGTGCTGCTCGACCGGGCGTCCCGCATCATCGACATCGTCGATGAGATCGGCATCGGCGGCCACGACATCCGGCTCGCCTTCCACCTCGGGCCCGACGTCGAGGCGGAGCTGTGCGATTCCCGGGCGCTGCTCTCCTGGCCGACCGCGGCGGTTTCGCCAGAGATGTCTCCCCAGATACAACCAGAGGTGTCTCCCCAGATACAAAGAGCACGGCTTGAGCTGCCGCCGGTGCTCCGGTGGACGCTGCACCGCGGCGAGACCGACCCCATCCTCGGCTGGTACTCGCCGGCTTTCGGGCAGCGGGTCCCGGCCTGGACGCTGCTTGGCCGGGGCCGTTCCGTACCAGGGGTGCCGCTCACCACCAGACTCGAATTTACGGACGGTAGCAAATCGCTTACGCTCATGGCTTCCCGGCAGGCCGTATCATTGTACGCATCGAATGCTCGGCTGATTAGGGCCCCGGAGACCCAGGTGGAGGCCAGATGAGCCAGCAGGCTCTGGACCTGCGGACGTCGATGCGCGTGGTGCGGCGGCATAAGGTCCTGGTTGCCGTCGTGATTGTGCTGGGCATGCTCGGTGGCGGCGGTTATGCGTTCCGCTATCCGCCAATGCTCACCAGTACCGCCCTCGTGGTGCTGCCGCAGTCCTCGGCGCAGAACAACCCGACCATCGCGGGCAACAACGTCGGCGGCACCGATCCGTACACCGCGACCCAGGAAGTGGTCGCGGGCAGCAACCAGGTGCTGGCGAACGCGCTGCCGAACGTCCGGCCGCCGATGACGCTGAACGAACTGCTTCAGGTCGTCCAAGTCGGCAGCCTCACCCCGTTCGTGATCTCGATCAGCGCCAAGAGCAAGGTCGCCGGCGATGCGGAGGCGACGGCGAACGCGGTCGCCAGGAGCTATATCAGCTATATCGGCTCCGCGAAGAGCCCGGTCGGCCGGGTGGCCGCGCAGCTGCTCCAGCCGGCCACCAGCGTGACCGGCCCGACCCGGACAAAGCAGTTCGCCATCTTCATCGCGGTCGGGGCGCTCGGCGGCGCGCTGCTCGGCATCATCATCGCGCTGGCGCTGGGGCGCGGCGACTGGCGGCTCCGCGAGCGCGACGAGATCGCCGACTCCATCGGGGTTCCCGTGCTGGTGTCGGTCCCGTCGGAGGCACCTCGGGACGCGGCCGGCTGGATGAAGCTGCTCCAGGAGTACCAGCCCGATCCCGTGGCCGCCTGGCGGCTGCACAAGACGCTGTACGAGCTCGGCCTCGTCGGTTCCGGGGCCGCGGACTTCGCGCCGGCCGACCTGACGCTCGCCGTGCTTTCGCTCGCGTCCGACCGGTCCGCGCTCGCCCTCGCCCCCCAGTTGGCCGCGTTCGCCGCGTCCATTGGTGTCAGAACCGCGCTCGTCGTGGGCCCCCAGCAGGACACGAACGCGACCGCCAGCCTGCGGGCGGCGTGCGCCGCGCCGCACGCCCCGCTGCATTCCGGGAACTTGCAGACCGCCGTCATCGATCGGGGCGAGGACGCCAAGTCGCCGGACGCCACCTTGACGGTCGTCGTCGCGGTGGTGGACGGCCAGACACCGAAGGTCGCCGATACCGTGCCTGGCTCGGTGGCGGTGCTGGCGGTCTCGACCGGAGCGGCCACGGCAGGGCAGCTGGCGCGCGTCGCGGCCAGCGCCGCGGCCGACGGGCTCGAGATCACCGGGATCCTGGTGGCGGATCCCGACCCCGCGGACCCGTCGACCGGATTGGTGCCGGATCTGTCCCGGCCCAGCCGGCGGAAGATGCCGACACGCCTGACCGGCTAGCGCCTGACCGGCTGGCGCCTGACCGGCTAGCGCCTTACCGGCTAGCGCCTTACCGGCTAGCGAAGGCGTATCACGGCCACCCGCGCCGTGCTCCTATGGTCACCGGCCTGGAGCTAACCAGGCTGTTGCGGCGTGCCCAGATGCCAGCGGCGGAAAAGGCGGAAAAGCGTGCGAGTGGCGATCAACCTGCTGACGGAGAATCCGGCGGCGCCGTCGGGCGCGCACTGGTGCTGGACGCGGGTAGTACCGGAAATGGCGAAACGGCTCGCCTACGACGAGGAACTGCACCTGCTGGTAAGCCCGAAATCGCGGCATATGTACCCGGCGGACGGGCCGAATGTGTTCCACATCACCTATCCGTGGTCGAACGAGCGCCGGAACCTCCGCACGCTGTCCGAGCACGTCTACACCCCGGTGCGCCTGCCGCTCAGCCACATCGACATCTTCGCCACGTTGATGGCACCCATCGTTCGGATTCCGCGATCGGTGGTCATCCATATGAAGACGATGCACGCTTTTACCACCCCGGACGCGATCAACCCGCTGGTTCGTGCCTACCGCCAGATGAGCTATCCGCGCTCGGTGCGGATCGCGGACGCGGTTATCGTCAATTCGGAAAGCCTGCGCTCAGAGGTGACGCGATACCTGGAGGTGGACGCCAGCAAGCTGCGGCTCGTCTACGAGGCCATCGACCACGACCTGTTCAAGCTCGGCGATCAGGACGCGGCCCGTGCCCGGGTGGCGTCATATGGCGTCACGAAGCCCTACGCGTTGTTCGTCTCGACCTTGTGGCCGTATAAGAACTGTGAGGGCTTGCTGCGAGCCTGGGCGATCGCCCGAGGTGAACTGGCGGGCAGGCAGCTGGTGATCGTGGGCCGGGGAGACGCCGACTACGTGGCCCAGCTGCGCTCTCTGGTCGCCGAGCTGGGCATCGGGACCGATGTGCTGTTCACCGGCGGGGTGCCGCTCGAGGACACCGTTCCCTTCTACCAGGCGGCCGACGTGCTGGTGTATCCGTCGCTGAATGAGACGTTCGGCCTGCCGATCCTCGAAGCGATGGCGTGCGGGTGCCCGGTGGTGACCTCGGACACCACGAGCATGCCGGAGATCGCCGGCGGGGCGGCGATCCTGTCCGATCCCGCCGAACCGGCCTCGATCGCCCGCGCGATTGTCGAGGCGGTGGGCGAGGGGAGAGACAAGCTCCGCGACAGCGGGATCCGGCGGGCCGGCGAGTTCACCTGGGGGGCGATGGCAGCCACGACCCTGGACGTGTACCGCGAGGTCGCCGAGCGGCGCCAGGCCCGGAGGGCGAACTAGGTGCACGCCTACGTCATCAACCTCGCTCGCTCCACCGATCGCCGGGCACACATGGTTGCCGAGCTGAGGAACGCCAACCTCGACTACGAATTCGTGGACGGCATTGACGGCGCTGAGCTGGACCTGCACGACCCGGCGACCATCGACCCGGCGCTGTTCGACCGGAGCCAGTGGCCGGCCGGAATGGCCGGGTGCGCGCTCAGCCACCTGCGCATCTACCAGAAGATGATCACGGACGGGCTGGATACGGCCCTGGTACTCGAGGACGACGTCACGCTGCCCGGCGACCTGAACGGCCTCGCCGACGCGCTCGTCGAGCATCTGGCGGGAGCGGAACTCGTGCTGCTCAACTATGACAGCAAGGATTCCTGCAAGATGAGCCGGGAGGGCGCCGTGGACCTGCCAGGCTCGCGCCGCCTCGTGCTTCCCATCGACATTCGCCAGCCGGGGAGTTCCGCGGGCTATGTCATCACGCGGGAGGCCGCCAAGCGCATGAGCGACAGCGTCCTGCCGGTACGGGTCAGCCCCGACGACTGGTGGTTCTTCTACCGGGAGGGCGCGCTGGACCGGGTGCGCTGTGTCACGCCGTTGCCAGTCGCCAAGAGTGCCCGGTTCGAGTCGACGATCGGGCTCTACGGGCTGGGGAAAGGCATCAAGGGCCGGCTGCTAGAGCCACTGGTACGCCGCAAGGTGCCGGTGCTTCACCAGGCGATCTCGTACCGGCGGCAGCTCATCTACCGGCAGATGACCCGGTCGGAGCTGGTGGACACGCCGTTCGTCGAGAAGCCGTCCCGTCTGGGCTAGAAGCTGGGCTAGAACCTGGATCAGACGCCGACGACCCGTTTACGCCAGCATCGGAAACGCGTTGTGGCCTTACGGGCCGCCATCTGCGTTATCAGCGCCGGATTCAGCTTCGGCGGCTTGCCCGAATCGGCGAACAGGCCATGGAGCCTGTGCCACTCCCGCAGGTTCTTGGCGTCCGGCCACGCCTGGAGCGCGAACTCGGCATAGCCGTCCACCGATTCTTCGCCGACGTCCACCAACGCGGTGGCGCCGACGGCCCGGCTCATCGTGCTGCGGGAGATGGCACGATGGGCGGTATCACGGACCGCCTGACTGAGCGCGGCGCGCGCCACCGCCAGATGCGCCGCCTCCCGCAGCCGCTCCGGGTCGTCCAGCAGTTCCGAACGCTCACCGAATATGGCGTCGAAAGAGGCGAGACGCTGGGAGAAGTCATCGAGCATGTCGAACATCGACTGATGCATGTTGCTGGGGTGGATGCGGTAATAGGCCTGGTCGGCCCCGGCGACGAAGCCGACGTCGGACACCGTCGCTGTCCGCATCCACAGCTCGAAGTCCGCCGCGTGCGGCAGCGTTGCCTTATAGCCGCCGATCTGGCGCAGGACGCTCGTCCGGAGCACTACCTCGGGAGACCTGATGATGTTCCTGCCGACCCGGCACCGGTAGGCGAGCCACTGCTGACCCGGCCAGATGATCCAGCTGCGGGGGGAGGTGCGCGCCGCCGGGAGGTGGGTGTCGGTGAAGTCGACGGGAAAGCCGTAGACGAGGCCGACCGCGGGGTACGTCTCCATCAGCGCGGCCGCTCTCGCCAGGCATCCCGGTGTCAGCAGGTCGTCCGCGGACAGCAGCGCGGTGTACTCCCCAGATACCTGGGCCAGCCCTTCGTTATACGTCGCGATGTGGCCCTTGTTAACCGTGTGGCAGATCGCGTGCACGCGGGGATCATTCGCCGCGACCTGGCGGACCACGGCATCGCTGCCATCGGTCGACGCGTCATCGATGACGATGACCTCGGCCGACACGCCCTCCTGGGACAGGACGCTGTCGACGCACTGGGGGAGGTACCGGCCGTAGTTGTAGCACGGGATGATGACCGACACCGTCGGCCTGCGGCCGTTGAGCGTGCTCGGGCGCACGATCTGCGCCGTCACGTTCGCCGGCAAGACGCAGCGCCGCACGAGCGCATCCAGCATCGCTACCCCGCTTGGCTCTTTGCCTTATCGGATCCTTCGCCTTACAGGAACTCCGGCACCCGCGCCGTGATACACGCTAGCTGGCCGGGGTTTTCCGGTACGTGCTGCCGGAATCCTGGCCGAACGGGCCGGCGCAGGCACCGCTCTGGCGCTCCCCCGCGGAGCCGCACTTGTCGCCGTCGGATATGTGCCCGGTCCACGCGGACCAGCTCACCGGATTGTCACCGTTTCCCTGATTCCAGGCATAGAAGGTCGACGGGCCGTTGTAGACGTTGCCTGTCCAGGTATTGCCTTGAAAGAACGTCAGCTGACTGGCGATTACCCAGCCGCCCGGCGAGTCGTAGGGAGCGGCGATGCCGTATTCGCTGAACATGCCGCCGGCGCCGCAGTCCGGCCAGGTTCCCTGGCCGCAGCCGGTGATATCGGCGGGGTTGAAATAGACGGTGTTGTTCGTCACGCTGACGTTCTCGGTCTTCCACAGGCAGCCGTTCCACCAGTCCATCGACGGCGAACCGGTGCGTCTGGCGAGAAATGTCACCGGGTCGGTGACCGCGGACCGGATGTTGGCCTTGCAGCCGGCCATGGTGAACGGTCCGGACCGGCCGCCGGCCACCAGCGTGCAGACGTTGTCGAACTGACCCGAGCAGAACCGGTCCGAGTTCTGCCAGAGCAGTACGCTGCCACCGTTGTCCACCAGGATGTTGTGGCCGATCACCGACTTGTTCTGGTACGCACCCTGCCGGGCGCACGAAGGTTCCCGGCACGCCGGGATCCCGCCGAACGCGGTGTCGCTGCCGCTCTCGCTGATGTAGATGGCGGGAGTCGGGAAGCCGGGATTGCTCAGGCCGACCGCCCACCCGTTGCCGGCCAGGTAATTGTTGACGATCGAGAAGTTGTACGAGATCTCCTCGATGATCGCCTGCCCGTCGTTGTCGGTGATGGTGTTGCCGACGTAGGCGGTGTTCGCGTTGTCGGTATCGGCCCAGATGCCCGGCCCCCAGTTGTTGTGAATGTAGTTACCCTCGATCGTCACCCCGTTGGTGGCCCACAGCTTGAAGCCGCCTTGGTTGCCGTCCCCGGTAACCGGTCCGCAATGCGGGTTCTGGTACCGCGCCGGTACCGGGTTGTGCTTGGACCACCCAAGCGCGGCATTGGTGAACACTCCCTCGAAGTCGCACGTGTCGTTGTAGCTGATCTCGTTGCCGACGACGGTGACGTTGTAAGGACCCCCGGTGAGCGAGTCGTTGCCCCAGGTGCCGACGTCCGAGGACTGGAAGCCGTACTGCCCGTTCAGCGTCATGCAGTTGTCCTTGAGGACGTTGTCGGCGCCGGCGATCAATCCCGCCCCGGGCACGTTGAGCGTGATCGTGTTGTACCGCACGGTCCAGTTGGTGTTGGAGCCCTGGTTGATGGCGGCGGCATCGCCGTTCGGCTGGAATTTCTCGATGGTCAGGTACTCGATGGTGACACCGGGCTGATTCCCGTTCGAGAAGTTGGAGTCGATGGCCACGTGCAGTCCGGCGTAGTCGCCGGAGACGATCGAGCGTTTGCCGCCCGCGAACCCGCCGACGAAGGCGTCGTTCGTATCCGCCTGGAAGAACCCGACATGCTCGCCGGGGAGCAAGTAGTAGACGGTATCCGGGCTGAGCTCGTATGACATGTAACCGTGGTTGCCGGGCGGCAGGACGACGCCGGCCGTGTCGCGCGGGAAGTCCGAGCCAGGCGTGCCGTACGTGGGCAGCCCGGCGGTACCGCTCCGGTACGCGCCGGCCGCGCCGTTGTAATGGAACGGCGAGTTGAGTACCGGCTGGCCGCAGACTCTCGCCACCGTCCCTGGTGCCCCAGGGAGGTCCCGCGAAGCGGGCCGGCCGGCCGCGGGAGAATTACTCGTGCACGCCGCGATCACCGGCACCGCCAGCACCGCTGCCATCGCGCACTTAACCGCTGATGTGAAGATCCGCATGGGCCCCCCTCCCAGACCTCTTCTTGTCAGGCTGGCTCGCTAATGGCCGGTCTGCCCAGGCGGCACCTATGCCGTCCCCCGGCCACCAGTGGTTGAGCGGCTGCTCCTTGAAGAAGAGATAGTGACGTCCCGTCCGCTCGGCCCAGTCGGACAGCGCGGACGAATCATGAGCGTTGTCGGAGAGCACGATCGCCGACGCGCTGAGGTTGGGCGCCACGGCAGCCAGCTCGCTGGCCTCGTACTCATAGGTATGCAGGCTGTCGTGCAGGAACATGTTGACCTCGGGCAGCTCTTTGAGCACCTCGATCGAGCTCGCGGTCCGCCGGTCGACGACACTCGCCCACGGCTCCTCGATGAGGTATCCCGCTTCCGGGTCGGTGTCGATCGTGGTCAGCCGGCCGTGTCCGTTCTGCAGCAGGGCGGCCGCGATGGCACAGGACCCGAGACCGAGCTGGGTGCCCGTCTCGACCACATGCTCGGGCTGCGTCGCCCGGATAAGCGCGTACCAGCCGAGACGACGCGCCCAGTGCGGCTCCTTGGGGCAGATACCCCGGCGCGGATTAGACGCCATCCGTCTGGTCAGCTGCTCGGTCACCTTATCGTTGTCCACCAGCTCCTGGATCCACGACCGGACCTGCCCGATTTCCGCACCGGAAACGGCGGAGACGAACCAGCAGAGCTGGTCACGGTTGAGCGGATCCAGATCGTAGGTGAAGTTGGTGGTTTCCCGGCTATGCACGAGCCAGTCGACCGAGCGCCCGATGACACGAGCGTCGTAACGCGCCACCATCATGGTACGCAGCGGAACCGCCACGCCTCGCGCGATCGGCGAATTGGCGATACGACGTCGCAGTGTTGGCGGCATCGCGGTGCCCCCCTTGGTAACTAGTGACTTGGTGCCGGATGGGCACCAGCAACGAAGCGGCTATGGTCAGGTCGAGCAGGTTGGCGGTCGCGAGGCTGAGCCCGGTCTCGGTGACCGAGCGCACGAGAAGGTAGGTCACGATAAACAGGGCGAGCGCCCGCTGCGGGCTGTGCGACTGGAAGCAGCCCGACGTCAGCACGAACAGCACCATCGACGCGCAGACGAGCAGGCCGAGTAGCCCGAAGTCGAAGTAGGTGGCGAGCCAGGTGCTGTCGATGGGCAGCCCGTTGAACGATTCGTTCGACAGGCCGAAGCCGAAAATCACCTGGAAGACGTCGCGTTGCTGATGGATGACGGCGCTCCACACCGTCGTCCGGCCGGTAAGGTTCGTCAGCTGCTTGCCCTCTTGGCCGCGGGCGAGCCAGCTCGCCAGCAGGCCGGAGAACAGCACGACCGCGCCGGAACCGGCGATGCTGATCGCCGCGAAGAACCGCCGCACCCGCGCCTTGCTGGTGAACAGGCTCACCCCGGCGATGATGATGCCCGCCACCATCGCGATCAGCTCGGTCCTGGAGTGTGTCATCAACAGGACTGTGCCGAGTCCGGCGGCGCTCAGCAGGGTCAGGCGGCCGCGCACGATGCCGCCGAGCCAGAGCGCGACCACCAGCCCGAGCGTGGCCGCCGCGAAGTCCGCCACCTGGGTGGGCGGCGTGGGCCAGATCGTGCCCGCGAGCCGGCCCTGCGCGAGCGCGCGCTTAGGCGCCAGCATGAGGCCGAGAATCACTCCGCCGAGCGCCGTGGACATCGCGATCATCTGGCACTTGAGGAGCAGCATGTCGCGCCGGCCCCACCATGGCGTCAGCAGCCACAGCGTGGCGACAAACCCGGCGAACCGCAGTGTCCGGTACATGGTGCCCAGCTGACCGCCCTGGTGGCCGAGAGCCGAGATCAGCGCCCCGGTGACGAGCAAGGTCAGCAGGCAGAGAAATACGTTCGGGCGGATGAGCAGCCTGCGGTTGACGGTCAGCACGACCAGCAGGGCCGCGGGCAGTGCGCCCTGGGTGATCAGCTCGCCGACCCGGTGCGGGATCGGCAGCACGAGGTGCTGCCCGGTCCACGTGCCGGGGTAGAAGGTCAGCGTGTTGAGGAACAGCAGGAGCCAGGCAACGCCGATACGCCACCGCACCGAGCGTTCCATCGTGTCCGCGACGTCGAGCACCGGCGCTCGCAGGCGCGAGCGGAACGCCGCTACGGACGCGCTCACCGGCTTATCAGCCCCGATACCGGTGCGCCGTCGGCCGGACCCTGACCGTCGCCATCCTGGGCGATGTCGTGATCCGCGAGCAGCGTGCGTGGTATCCCGAGGCTCTTGTCGGTCTTCTCGGCCCCGACGAGCACCGCGGAGACCAGGTGCGTGCCAGTGAGCCGTATCATCTCGCCGACGGCCTGGATCCTGGTCCAGGACCGGCCCGTGTCCACCACCGCGACGGCGTCGGTCGCCCATGTCGCGAGGTGATCCGATCCCGCGTTGGGGTCGAGCGCCACGAGGCTGAGCAAGACGTCCGCCGAGGCGCAGGCCGCGGCGATCCGGTCCGCGGCCGGCGACTGGATCTCTGACGGCAACGTACCCAGCGGCCCGGACGGCGTGACGTCGGTGCGGTCGGGGATCACGACCACCAGCTGCACGCCATCGACGGTCACCTGCTGAGCCCCGGGATCCTTGACTCCCAGCAGGTGCCCGGCGGGGGCACGACCGCACAGGTCCGCGAGGACGACCCGCTTTCCTTGCTGGGCGAGGGAGACGGCCAGTGACGTCACGGCCAGCGCCGCGACCTCCGGATCGTCCACCGGCACGACCGCCAGGGTCGCGATGCGGCGCGAGCCGGTGCGGACCGCGCGGCGCAGGTGCGCGACGACGCGCTGCACCTCACGGTGCTCGGCCGCCGCCAGTCCGCGGCGGCCCATGAGCCGGTGCGTCGCGGGCAGGGCGGAGACGGTGAGCCTGATGGGCGCGCCGAGTGCGCGCGCGATGTCGTCTCGCCTGTGCAGCCGGTCGGAGGTGACCGCCCGGATGATGACGATGCCCATACCCAGCGCGAGACCGATGATGAACCCTGCCACGCCGTACAGGACCAGACCCTTGTAGCGCGAGTGGAAAAGCGGGCTCGCGGTGTCCAGCACCTTGCTTCCAGCGATCATCGACGACGTGGTTATCTGACTCGATGCCTTGCTCTGACTCGCGGTGTCCTCGAACGCGCTCAGCTGGGTCTCTGCCTGATCGCGCTGAGCCCGCAGTGAGGTGAGCTGGGACTGCTGCGCGGACGACGTGGTCTGTTCGGACACATCCCGGATCTGGGCATCGATCGATTTGACCCGCTGCTTTTGCTGGTTGACCTGCTGGTCGAGTGCGGCGGACTGGAGTTGCTGCTGCTCGTTGAGCAGGCCCGCCCGGAAGTTGAGGAACGACGCCGCCACCACGTTCGCGATGCTTTCCGCCGTCGTGCTCGATGACGCGCTGGCCGTGATGCGGAGCACCCGGTCGGTGACGACCGTGGCCGTGTATGTGCTGAGGAAGGCGCCCGGGTCTTGATGCGACCCGAGTTTCTGCAGGGCCAGCACGGCCACGGAGCGGCTTTGCACGATGGCCTGATTGTCGAGTATCGCGGTGCCGGGCTGGGCTTCCGGACCGACGGTGAGCAGCAGCGTCGTCGCGGCCTGGTAACGAGGCGGTGACTTCAGGTACAGGCCCGAGCCGATGATCAGCCCGGCGATGGCCGCGACCGCCCACAGCCGCCTGCTGCGCCGCAGGGCCGCCCCGATGAAGCCGAGGCTCACCAGGCCGGCGGCGGCGTCGGCACCGCGGTCCTCGGGGGCGATGACGTCCTCGGGCCACAGGTTCCCAGGCCCGTCGGCTCGCCCGCCCAGGCCAAGCACCAGCGTCGGGTCTCCGTCCCTCGTCATTCGGGTCTCCATACTGGTGCCGGCCACCGGGGTTAGCCATCTCCGTTGCGCCGACGGATGCGGCCGTGGAAGGCGGACGTCTGCTCTGCGGACATTTTGATCATGCCATGGCGCACGGGTATCGTCACCTGCGGCGACATGGCTACCACGAAGCGTTGCGTTGCTACCACGCCCTGACGCGACTTGCTCCCCTACGGACCTGATTACAGGAGCGTCGGCGGGGCGGTCGTGATACGGCACGGCGGCGACAACCGGGGCGGTTCCGCGCCTGTCACGCAGCAATCGCAGCACATCCGCGTAACCGCGGAAATAGCCCCGGATGCCACGCCGCTCGGCCTGCTGGCCGAGGAACGCGATCCCTTGCGGGGCGGCCAGGGCGACATAAACCAGGCCGCCGCCCACCGCGCCAGCGACCAGCGCCATCTGCGGGCGGGAGAAATGCCCGGCAATGTCCCGGGCCGCGAACGACGCCACGGCGGCGGCCAGCAGCGCGGGCATGACCGCCTTGACCAGTGCGGTGAAGTGAACGCCCGTCGTCTTCCGCAGCGCCAGGAGGTAACTGGGCAGTACCAGTGGCCCGATGACCGCTATGTGGGCGTATGCGGCACCGACAATGCCGTCCCGGTGCACGCCGACCGCCATGGCGGGGACCAGCGCGCCGAGCCAGACCAGCTGGACCAGGAGAATGAACTTGGCTTTGCCGAGGCTGGTCAGCATGTTGGCGAAGAGCACGCAGATGATTGAAATGGCACCGTAGAGCGCCAGGATCGAGAGCACCTTCGCCGAACTCGCCCATTTTTCGCCGTACAGGGTCAGGACGAGTGGCTGGGAAAGGGCGATCATAAGGCCGCACATGGGCATCACGATCAGTGATACGGCGCGCAGCGCGTTACCCATCGCGCTCTTCAAGAGCTCGGGGTCGTGCTTGACTCGCGAGAACGCGGGCATGGAAACGGTATTGATCACGTTACCGAGCAGGCCGGCGGGCCAAGACGCCACCGTAAAAGCCAGCACATAGGCGCCGAGTGCCACGGCGCCGATAAGGTGACCGACGAACGCGTAGTCGACGTTGAGCAGTATGTAGTTGACAAGATTCGCCCCGGCGAGGGGGAGGCCGAACTTGACGAGCAGTGACAGGGAGTCGCGCGATATGCCTGGCCAGTAGATCCTGGGCAGGAACGCGACCATCACGCAGCCCAGGACCAGCTGGGTGACCACCCGGGACCAGGCAAAGGCCAGTGCCCCGTCTCCGGATTTCGCCAAGAACAGGAGTATGGTCGTGGCGGGGACGAAACTAATGGCGTTGGCCCAGAATAGCTTGTCCTGTTTGAAGTCTCTGGTAAGTTGACCATACGGCACCGCGAAAATGCCCTCAAGAATAAGCGCGAGCGCCATTATGCGGACAGCTTCCGCGCCGGCCGCGGAGCCAAGTGCGCGCGCGATGGTTTCCGCGAATATCGCCATCGCGCTCGCGAGTACCGCGTTCGATACCATCGATACGGTAACCAGCGTGGGGGCCATTGTGTCCGCGTCGAGATCGGCCCGCATGAGGCAGGAAGCAACGCCAAGCTGGCCCACCGCGGAAACGATCGCATAAGCCGTCAGAGCCACGGCGAACACGCCGAAGTCACGCGGCGCCAGAATGCGAGCGACAATCGCGGTGATGCCGATATTGGCCAAGCGCAGTATCAGCGTGCTCAAGACGCTCCACAGAGCGCCATCGCGTACGCGCTTGGAGAGGGATGGCAGAGCTTCGGTCATCGGATTTTGATGTGCCACATCGCGGCGTCCACGCTTCCCGGCCCCCAGGGACCGCAGGCGTCCGCCACTCGGGCTGGCCCCTTCCTGTCGTACGTCCACGACGGTACCTCAGTGTGCAAATGGACGAAACCCCTGGCAAGGTGACGCTGGGTAAGGAACGGCAGCCGAGCGTAGGGACGTATCAGCCGCGGGCCGTCCGGACTCTCGTAGACGAGCGCCGTGCACCGAGGGCCGGCAAACAGGCCCGCATCAAGGCATCAAGGCATCAAGGAGGAGAAACAGGCCATGTCAGGCATTGGGCTCGCGGTCATTGGCGCCGGTTACTGGGGGCCGAACCTCGTCAGGAACGCGATCGCCGAACCGGGGTTCGCGGTCGAGTGGCTGTGTGATCTCGACGAGGAGCGAGCGCGCGCGGTGCTCGGCCGTTACACCACCGTCAAACCCACCGCGTCCTACGAGCAGGTGCTGGCGGATCCCGCGGTGGCCGCGGTGGCGGTCGCGACGCCCGCCGCGACCCACTTCGATCTCGTGCGGGCCGCCCTGGAGGCCGGTAAGCACGTTCTCGTCGAGAAGCCGCTGACCGCGACGGTCGCCGACGCGCGCAAGCTGGCTGGACTGGCGGAGCGGTCCGGTCTGGTGCTGATGTGTGATCACACGTACTGCTACACGCCAGCGGTGCAGCGAATTCGTGAGTTCATCCACGGCGGGGAGATCGGCGAACTTCAGTTCGTGGACTCGGTCCGCATCAACCTCGGGCTCGTCCAGCCCGACGTCGACGTGCTGTGGGACCTCGCGCCGCACGACCTGTCCATCCTCGACTTCGTGCTGCCGGCCGGCGTGACGCCGGTCGCCGTGGCGGCGCACACCGGCGACCCGATCGGGAACGGGCGCGCCTGCCTGGCCTACCTGTCGGTCTGGCTGTCGACGGGTGCCCTGGCTCACGTGCACGTCAACTGGCTCAGCCCCACGAAGATCCGCACCACGGTCTTCGGCGGGTCGCGCCGCACGATCGTCTGGGACGACATGAATCCGGCCGCCAGGCTCATGGTCCATGACCGAGGGGTGGACCGGGTGCCGCGAGAGGCACTCGCGCCCGACGACCGCAGGCAGGCGCTGATCTCCTATCGGGTGGGCGACATCCAGGTCCCTGCCCTGCCAGAACGGGAAGCGCTCAGCTCCGTGCTGGCCGAATTCGCGAGTGCTATCACGGAACGCCGCCCGGCGCTCACCGATGCCCGCGCGGGCATCCGGGTCCTCGAACTGCTCGAGGCCGCGACGCGGAGCGCCGAACAGGGCGGCACCAGAATCCCGGTGAATGTGGAGGCAGGGAAGTGATCAACGGACAGCGTTGCCTGGTCACGGGCGGCGCGGGCACCATCGGCTCGACGATCGTCGACCAGCTGGTCGGAGCCGATGCGGGGGAAGTCGTCGTCCTCGACAATTTCGTCCGCGGACGCAAGGAGAACCTGGCCGGCGTTCTCGGCTCGGGCAAGGTCCGCGTCGTCGAGGGAGACATCCGGGACCGCGGCCTCGTCGCCGATCTCATGGCCGGGATCGACCTGGTCTTTCATCAGGCAGCGATCAGGATCACGCAGTGCGCCGAGGAGCCCAGGCTGGCGCTCGAAGTCCTCGTCGACGGCACCTACGACATCGTCGAGGCCGCCGCCGACGCGGGCGTCCGCAAGGTCGTCGCCGCTTCGTCGGCGTCGGTGTACGGGCTCGCCGAGCAGTTCCCGACGACCGAGCGGCATCACCCCTACGCCAACGACACCCTGTACGGCGCGGCGAAGACCTTCAACGAAGGCCTGCTCCGCAGCTTCCACGCGATGCGCGGACTCGATTACGTGGCACTGCGGTACTTCAACGTGTACGGCCCTCGGATGGACATCCACGGTGTCTACACCGAGGTCCTGATCAGGTGGATGGAGCGCATCGAAGCGGGCCAGCCGCCGCTCATCCTCGGTGACGGCACGCAGACGATGGACTTCGTGTTCACCGAGGACATCGCGCGCGCCAACCTGCTGGCCGCGTCGTCCGACGCCACCGACGAGGTCTTCAATATCGGCAGCGGTACCGAGACCAGCCTGTCCGAGCTCGCTCAGGCGCTGCTGCGCGCGATGGACAGCGACCTTCCGCTCGAGTTCGGGCCGCCGCGCGGGGTCAACACGGTGACCCGCCGGCTGGCCGGCGTCTCGCGGGCCGCCGACCGGCTCGGCTGGAAGGCGGAGATCGGTCTCGACGAGGGACTGCGCCGGCTGGTGGCCTGGTGGCGGGCTGAGCGGTCGAGTTCGCGGGATTCGCGATGATCCCGGTGATGCGCCCCTGGCTCGGCGCTGAAGAGGCTGCTGCCGCGGCCGAGGCCGTTTCCTCGGGGTGGGTGGCGCAAGGGCCCAGGGTCGCCGCGTTCGAGCAGGCGTTCGCCGCACACCTCGGCGCTAGCCATGGGGTCGCGCTTTCCTCGTGCACCACGGCCCTGCATCTGGCCCTCGTGGCGGCCGGGATCGGTGCCGGTGACGAGGTCGTCATCCCGTCGCTTTCGTTCATCGCGACCGCGAACGCCGCACGTTATGTCGGTGCCGTGCCGGTGTTCGCCGACGTCGACGGCACCACCCAGAACCTGACCCCGGCCACGGTCGAGCCGTGCCTGACACCCCGCACGCGTGCCGTGATCCTCGTCGACCAGGCAGGCGTCCCGGCGGACCTCGACGCGATGCGTGCGCTGTGCGAGCCGCGCGGTATCGCGGTCATCGAGGACGCCGCCTGCGCCGTGGGCTCGGTGTACCGCGGACGGCCGGCCGGCGCGCACGCGAACCTGGCCGCGTTCTCCTTCCATCCGCGCAAGCTGCTCACGACCGGCGAGGGCGGCATGCTCGTGACCTCCGACGCCGACGTGGCCGCCCGGCTGCGCCGGCTGCGCGAGCACGGTATGGACGTCAGCGCCGCGGACCGCCATGTCAGCCGCAAGCCGGTGATCGAGCGCTATCTGGAGCTGGGCTTCAACTTCCGGATGACCGACATACAGGCCGCGATCGGCCTGGTCCAGCTCGGCAAGCTCGATCAGATGATCGCCCGGCGCCGCGCGCTCGCCGCGCGCTATCAGACCTCGCTTGCCGAGCTGGCGGGCGTGGCGGGCGTCGCGGGCATCGTGACCGCCGCCGACCCTGACTACGGGACGACGAATTACCAGTCGTTCTGGGTGCTGCTGCCCGACGACTTCCCCGTCTCCCGCGACGAGCTGATGCGGCACCTGGCGGAGGCCGGTGTGTCGGCAAGGCGCGGCATCATGGCCGCCCACCTCGAACCGGCCTACGCCGGCGTCGCGCACGTTCCGCTGCCGGTGACCGAGCGGCTGACCGCACGATCGCTGATACTTCCGCTCTTCCACGAGATGACCGAGGCGGAACAGGATCAGGTGGTCTCGGTGATCGCCGCCGCCGCCCGCGGCCGCTGATGGATCTCGTGCTGATCGGCGCCGGCGGCTTCGCCCGCGAAACGGCGCAGGCGGTCCACGACCTCAACCGGAACGGCGCCGGCTGGCGGCTGCTCGGCTATCTCGACGACGATCCGGCACTGCACGGGCAGAAGATCGACGGGACGGTGGTCCTCGGCGGCCGGGACCTGATCGGGGAGCTAACGGATGCGCGGTTCGTGGTCTGTACGGGCCGGCCGGGCAACTACGTCAGCCGCCTGAAGATCGTCGGCGAACTCGGCCTGCCGCCCGAGCGCTACGCGACGATCGTGCACCCCACCGCGGCCGTCTCCGGCTCGTCGTCGATCGGGCCAGGCAGCGTGCTGCTGGCCCAGGTGACCATGACGGCGGCAGTCGCCGTCGGGGCCCACGTCGCGGTCATGCCGCACGTCACGCTCACCCACGACGACATCGTCGAAGACTTCGCCACGATCGCCTCCGGCGTGTGCCTGGGCGGCGGTGCGCGGGTCAGGACCGGCGCATACCTGGGGGCTGGCGCCCTGATCGGCGAGGGCCGCACCATCGGCGCCTTCTCGCTCATCGGCATGGGCGCCGTGGTGACGCGAGACGTGCCCGCGGGCGAGGTATGGGCCGGCGTCCCGGCCCGCCGCCGCCGAGCCGCCGACATCCCGGCCGGCATCCTCGAGGACCTCCTCGAGGGCCTCCTCGATACAGAAGATTCAGAAATCTCAGAAAGAAGTGCGAAGTGACATCGATTCCGCTTGTGGACCTGGCCGCGCAGCACGCGGCCGTGGCCGACGAGGTCGCCGCGGGCTGGCGGGAAGTCCTGGCCGCGACGGCGTTCATCGGCGGCCCGCAGGTGGCCGCCTTCGAGCGTGCCTACGCCGAGTTCGTCGGCGTGCCCCATTGCGTGGGGACGGGGAACGGCACGGACGCGATCGAGATCGCACTCCGCGCGCTGGGTATCGGGCAGGGCGACGAGTGCATCCTGCCCGCCAACACGTTCATCGCCACCGCCGAGGCCGTCGCCCGCGCCGGGGCAACTCCGGTGCTCGTGGACTGCGCCGACGACGACACGTACCTGATCGACGACGATGCCGTCGCGGCCGCGGTGACTCCCCGTACCGCGGCGATCATCCCGGTGCACTTGTATGGCCAGGCCGCGCCCGTCGAGCGGCTGTCGCCGCTGGCGAAGCGGACCGGTGCCTGGGTGGTGGAGGACGCGGCACAGGCCCATGGCGCCCGGCGTGACGGCAAGGGCGCCGGGTCACTGGGGGACGTAGCGGCCACGAGCTTCTATCCCGGCAAGAACCTCGGTGCCTACGGGGATGCGGGGGCGGTCCTCACCGGCTCGTCCGCCGTGGCGGACCGGATGCGGATGATCGCGGACCACGGTTCCCCGGCCAAGTACCGGCACGAGGTGCTCGGCGTCAACAGCAGGCTCGATACCCTCCAGGCAGTCGTGCTATCGGCCAAGCTGCGGCGCCTGGCGGCCTGGAACGCGGCCAGGCGCGTGGCCGCCGCCCGCTATGACGACCTGCTTTCCGGGTGCGAGGCCGTGACGCGGCCGCGGACGCTCGACGGCAACGAGCACGTGTGGCACCTCTACACGGTCCGGGTGCCGGACCGCGACCGGATACTGAAGGAGCTTCAGGCGGGCGGTATCGGCGCGGGGATTCACTATCCGGTGCCGGTTCACCTCACGCCGGCTTTCGCCGATCTGGGATATGCCGAAGGCGCGTTCCCGGTCGCCGAGCGATCGGCGCGGGAACTGCTGACCCTGCCGCTGTTCGCCGAGATCACCGAGGCACAGCAGGAGCGGGTCGCCGAGGTGCTGATGGCGGCGCTGTAGTCCGAGTGATTTAGGTCACATTCTGACAAAGACTGGGATCAGGGCTATCACCGGGGGTTGCTCCTGCTCTATTAGCTAGATCATCATCGCTGGACGCGGTGACCTGGGCCTGGCGTACGCAGAAGAAAGAGTCGACCCTATGTCCGAACCTACAAACCAGCCGCGCCAGACCCGGCGGCGTCCACGCCGACGCCGCGCTCCCGCTTTCGCCGTAGTCGCGCTCCTCGGCCTGTCCGCGCTCGCGATTTCCGCCTGGTCGCTCTCGGCCTCGAAGACCGCCTACAGCTCGACCGAGGGTCCCGTCTCTCCTCCCGGCCAGACGGCGACCGCAAGCCAGAGTTCCCCGGCGTCAGTGAGTAGCGCTCCGGCGACAGTGGGTAGTGTCCCGGCAACGGCGGGAGTCTCGCCGGAGCCGGTCGGACCGGTAGCGCTGAAACCAGGTAATCCGCCGCAGGTAGCCACGTGGAAGGCCGGCCCCGGCGGCACGGCGCTGGCCGCGATCGCTGCCCAGGTTGGCACGGTACTGATGACCCACGACGCGCGTCAGTACGTGCAGATGAAGCGGGAGTGCGTCACCCTTGCCGCCGAGGTGAAGACCGCCGACGCGGCACCGGCGATCCCCGATCCCGCCATGCAGAACATGTACAACAAGGCGCTTGCGTCGCTCGCGGCCGGTACCGCGGACTGCCAGGCGGCTGTCTCCTCCCACCAAGAGGGAGACGAGGATCTCGTCACGAGCACGAACTCGTCGCTCATGGCCACGGCAATGTCGGAACTCAACGTCGGCACCCGTGACCTGTACATCGCGACGTGGAAGATCAGGGCTCTCAAGAAGCCATGACCACCGCCCGCGCGGGTGGGACGACGCGGGGTCATTAAAGATCACATTCTGGCAAAAACCTGGTCCGACGCTATCAAAAGTGGCGATTCGGGCGTCTTGTAGCTAGTCATCGTCGCTGGATGCGCTTACCTGGCCTGGGCGTATGCCGACGGTGTCGGCGCCATTGGCAGGGGTTGGGGACATGAGCAGGTGGAATCCGGTGGGGACTAGGCGGTTGATGCGGCGGATGTTGTTCGCCGCTACGGCTTTCATGCTGGTGGCAGGGTTGCTGGTCGGCGTCGGAGAGCGGGCGGCGGAGGCGTCGTGCGGCAATCCGGTCCAGTGCGAGAACGCGCTCCAGGGGACCCCCGAGACGGTGTGGGATGCCCCCGGGAGCGCCAGTTCGACGATCCAGGGCTTCGCGGATCCGTTCAGCGTGAACCTTGGGCAGACGATCAACTTCAAGATCAAGTCCCCGGCGACCAGCTACAAGATCGACATCTACCGGATCGGCTATTACAACGGTGACGGGGCCCGCCTCGAGGCGAGCGCGACGCCGAACATCTCGGTATCCCAGTCCCAGCCCACGTGCAGCACGAACACGTCGACCGGGCTGGTGGATTGCGGCAACTGGTCGGTATCGGCCAGCTGGACGGTGCCGTCGACGATGGTGTCCGGGGTGTATTTCGCGAAGATCTACCGCACCGACTCCTCCACCGACTCGAACCAGATCCCGTTCGTGGTCCGCAACGACGCGAGTCACTCGGATGTCGTGTACATGACCTCCGACGAGACGTGGCAGGCCTATAACGACTGGGGCGGATACAGCGTGTACGCCGGGACCGCCACCGGAAAGCCGTGGTGCTGCAGCGCCCTGGACCCGGGCCGGGCCGTCCAGGTCAGCTACAACCGGCCGTTCGCGACTCGCTATGACACCCCAGGCGGCCAGGACTTCTTCTTCTCCACCGAGTACCCGATGATCCAGTTCATGGAGGAGAACGGCTACGACGTCAGCTACGTGAGCCAGATCGACGTGGGCGGCTCGAACGGCGCCTCGCTGCTGGAGCAGCACAAGCTGTTCGTGAACACCGGGCATTCGGAGTACTGGGACGCGGGGGACCGGGCCAACCTCACCGCGGCCAGGGACGCCGGGGTGAACGTGGCGTTCTTCGCCGGGAACCTGATGTGGTGGAAGACCCGGTTCGCGCCGAGCCAGTTCGGCAACGAGGCGAACCGCACCATGATCGTCTACAAGGAGAGCCTGGACAGCACCGTCTCCGATCCGAGCGACCCGCCAACCTGGACGGGGGAGTGGCGAGATCCGCGGTTCAGCCCGCCCGGTGACGGCGGGAATCCGGAGAACGGGCTGACCGGCCAGTTGTGGAAGGTGAACCAGGGCACGTATGCGCTGTCGATTCCGGCAGCTTATTCCAAGCTGCGATTGTGGCGGAATACCAGCGTGGCCGGCCTAGCGGCCGGGCAGACCGCGACCATGCCCAACGAGACGCTGGGCTACGAATGGGACCTCGACGTAGACAACGGATCGCGGCCAGCCGGCGAGGTTGACCTGTCCCAGACCTGCGAGACCGGTGTCCCGCAGATGCTCGAGGACTACCCGGAGGACATCGGATCCGGCAATGCCTGTAACAGCCTGACCATGTACCGGGCGGCGAGCGGTGCGCTCGTCTTCGACACCGGGTCCGTCCAGTGGGCGTGGGGGCTGGACGCGGACCACGACGGAGGGGCCGGCGAGGATGCCAGTACGGCCATGCAGCAGGCCACCGTCAACCTGTTCGCTGACATGGGTGCCCAGCCGAGCACGCTCATGTCGGGCCTGGTCGCGGCCGCCGCGTCCAGCGACCACACGGCGCCGGCCTCGACGATCAGCTCGCCGGCCGCCAATGCGACGATCGCGAACGGCAGCACGGTGACGGTCAGCGGCACCGCCACCGACAGCGGCGGCGGCGTGGTGGCCGGCGTGGAGGTGTCGACCGACAGCGGTAAGACCTGGCATCCGGTGACCACGATGTCACCAGCCGCGACGAGTGTCACCTGGTCATATACCTGGAACGCGACCGGACTGGGTTCGGTCTCCGTCAAGTCGCGCGCCACCGACGACAGCGGCAACACAGAAACGCCGGGCAGCGGCGTGGCGGTCACGGTCAACTGCCCGTGCACCCTCTACTCCCAGAACTACGTGCCCTCGGTGACGTCGCAGGCGGACGACTCGGCCCCGTACGAACTCGGGGTGAAGTTCACGTCCAGCATCAACGGCTGGGTAACCGGTATCCGGTTCTACAAGGGATCGGGGAACACCGGGACCCACACCGGAAGCCTCTGGTCGTCGACGGGCACGCAACTGGCCACCGGGACGTTCACGAACGAGACGGCGAGTGGCTGGCAGACCATGCTGTTCAGCAATCCCGTCCAGATAACCGCGAACACCGTCTACGTTGCGTCGTACTTCGATCCCAACGGCCGCTACGCGACGGACTCCGAGCAGTTCTATCCCGGCGCCTTCGGCAGCCCGAGCCTTTCCCCGCTGTACAGCCCGCCGCTCAGCGCGGTGCGGGCGGGGGCGAGCGCCTCGAACGGCGTCTACAACGCGGGTGGTCCCGGGTTCCCCACGACCACGTTTGACGGCTCCGGATACGGCGTCGACGTCGTCTTCAGCACCACGAATAACACTCCGCCGCAGGTGACCGCGGAAACTCCAGCCAACGGGTCGACCGGCAACCTGATATCGGTGACGCCGACGGCCACGTTCTCCCAGGCGGTGACGCCGAGTTCGGTGTCGTTCACGGTAAAGGACTCGGGCGGGAACTCCGTCGCGGGCACGGTGACGTTCAACGCCGGCAACACGGTGGCGACGTTCACGCCGTCGAGTTCGCTGACCGCGAGTACGTCCTATACCGCGACGGTGTCCGGAGCGCAGAACGCGTCCGGGACGACGATGACCAGCCCGTTCTCGTGGTCCTTCACCACCGGCGCACCAGTCCAGTGCCCGTGCAGCATCTGGAACAAGGCGACGCCGACCGGCGCGGTGGACTCGACCGACACCAACAGCGTCAACCTCGGCGTGCAGTTCCAGGCGACGAACAATGGATTCGTCAGCGCGGTCCGGTTCTACAAGGAGGCGGACAACACCGGCACGCACGTCGGCAGTCTGTGGACGTCCACCGGGACGCTGCTGGCGACGGGCACGTTCACCGGTGAGTCGGCGTCGGGATGGCAGGAACTGGACTTCGCCAACCCGGTGGCGATCACGGCCGGGACCACGTACGTGGCCTCGTACCACACGAACGTGGGGCATTACGCGGCCACGTCGGGCGGGCTGGCGGCGCCGGTGACCAACGGTCCGCTCACCGCGCTGGCCGGCGGCGGCGTCTTCGGGTATGGCTCGGGTAACGCGATCCCGACCAGCAGCTTCAACAACTCCAACTACTGGGTCGACGTCGTCTACTCGCCGTCCTCCGCGAATTCGCCGCCGGTGGTGATCGCCTCGACGCCGGCCAACGCATCGACCGGCAACCCGGTGTCGGTGGCGCCGACCGCGACGTTCTCCGTAGCGGTCACGCCGAGCACGACCTCGTTCACGCTGAAGGATTCTGGCGGGAACCCGGTGACCGGCACGGTGAGCTTCAACGGCACCAACACGGTCGCGACGTTCACGCCGGCGAGTTCGCTGGCGTCGGGCGCCACCTACACCGCGACAGTGTCCGGAGCGCAGAACGCTTCCGGCGTGGCGATGACCAACCCCTATACGTGGACGTTCACGACTGCGCCGTCGGCGCAGTGCCCGTGCAGCATCTGGCAGAACGCCACACCGTCGGGCGCGGTGGACGCGGCAGACACGAACGCGGTCAACCTGGGCGTGCAGTTCCAGGCCAACACCAGCGGCAACGTCACCGGTGTCCGGTTCTACAAGGAGGCGGACAACACCGGTCCCCATTCCGGGGCCTTGTGGACGTCCACCGGCACCCTGCTGGCGACGGGGACGTTCACCGGTGAGTCGGCGTCCGGGTGGCAGGAGCTGGACTTCGCCAACCCGGTGGCGATCACGGCCGGGACCACGTATGTGGCCTCGTACTTCACCGGTACCGGGCACTACGCGGCCACGACGAGCGGCCTGGCGTCGGCGGTCACCAACGGTCCGCTCACCGCGCTGGCCGGCGGCGGGGTCTTCGCCTACGGCTCGGCGAACACCTTCCCGTCGAGTTCCTACAACAACTCCAACTACTGGGTCGACGTCGTGTACTCGCCGTCCTCGGGCAGCACGCCGCCGGTGGTGACGACCACGTCGCCGGCCAACGGCTCGACGGGCAACCCGGTGTCGGTGGCGCCGACGGCCACGTTCTCGCAGGCGGTCACGCCGAGCACGGTGACGTTCACGCTGAAGGATTCGGGCGGGACCTCGGTGACCGGCACGGTGAGCTTCAACAGCACCGACACCGTGGCGACGTTCACGCCGGCGAGTTCACTGGCGTCGGGCGCCACGTACACCGCGACGGTGTCCGGGGCGCAGAACGCCTCAGGGACGCCGATGACCGGCTCGGTGACCTGGAACTTCACCACGAACCCAGCGCCGCAGTGCCCGTGCAGCATCTGGCAGAACGCCGCGCCGTCGGGTGCGGTGGACGCGGCCGACAACAACGGCGTCAACCTGGGCATCCAGTTCCAGGCCAACATCAGCGGGAAGATAACCGGTGTCCGGTTCTACAAGGAGGCGGACAACACGGGTACGCACGTGGGCAGCCTGTGGACGTCCACCGGTACGCTGCTGGCGACGGGTACGTTCACCAGCGAGTCGGCGTCGGGATGGCAGGAGCTGGACTTCTCCAGCCCGGTGGCGATCACGGCCGGGACGACGTACGTGGCCTCGTACTACACCAGTACCGGGCACTACGCGGCCACGACGAGCGGGCTGACGTCGGCGGTGGCGAACGGTCCGCTCACCGCGCTGGCCGGCGGCGGGGTCTTCGCCTACGGCTCCGGTAACGCCTTCCCGTCGAGTTCCTACAACAACTCCAACTACTGGGTGGACGTCGTGTTCTCGCCCTGACCGGGCGGGCACGCGCGAACGGAGTACGAATTGAAGCGGATCGCTCTCGGCGCGGTTGTCGCTGTTGCCGCAGGCATAACGGCGTGCAGCGGCAGCGCGGCGCCCGCCACGGCGCCGGCCAGCCACAGCACCGTAACCCCGGTCGTGCAGGCCAGTTGCGGCCAGCAGTATCACGAGTGGGGGCAGGGGAAGGGAAAGGGGGTCATGGCCGCGCTCGATTCGGTCAGCGCGGCGAGCACGGCCAAGGACCCCCAGGCCCTGAAGACCGAGCTACAGAAGGCTAAGCCGGCCGTCGACAAGGCGGCCCGCAATCCGCTGCCCGGTTGCGCGGATCCGAGGGGTTACTGGACCGTGCTGATGATGCATGTGACCTCGGCCGTGTCCAGCAGCGGCTCCGCTGCCAGCGCCCGGGCGGCGATGAAGGGTGTCCCGGCGATCGAGCGCGAGCTGGTCACCGAAGTCAAAGCCGTTGTAGGGACGAGCTGAACGACGGGACTGCTTGGTCACGAGCGCCGTGGTACCACCGCGGTGGTGACCACGCGGCGCTTGACGACGTGGCCCGCCGGCACTGAGGCCACGATCACCGAACCGGACGCGACCTGGACGTCGTCGCCGAGTTCGACGTGGGGCTCGACGTAGATGCCGGTGCCGAGCCGGACCCGGTCACCGAGCATGACCAGCCCGGAGGTCATGCACCCTGGCCCGGTCGAGATGTCCGAACCGAGCCGGTTGTGATGGTCGTAGGAGTTGTAGGCGGACAGGAAGTTGTTGTCGCCCACGACGGTCCCGACACCGAAGTGACAGAAGGCCGCCACGACATTGCCCGTGCCGAAGGTTACGCCGGACGCGACACGCGCGGTCGGATCGATGGCGTTGGCCAGCGGGATCCCGTTGGCTTCGAGCGCCGCGCGCAGCCTGACCCGCGCCGGGACCGATGTCGAAATCGTGATGATCGCGGCATCGAAGGCGTCCTTGCCGAAAAGCGTCACGAGGTGCTCAAGACCGCCCACGACGGGCACGCCCATCACTTCGTCCGACCACAGTGACGCGTCGTCATCGACGGCCGCCACGGCGATCCCGCTCCCGGCGGCCCGCAGGATATCGATCACCTGGGTCGCGCCGAGGCCGGCTCCGACCAGCGCGATCCGCGGCACCCCGGGCGTGCCGGGCAGCGGGTCAGGCAGGTCGGCTGCCGCTGTGGTGACCGAGGCGGTGTTGGATTTGCCTGGGCCTCCGGCCGCGGCCGCCGCCTCGACCATGCCCACGGTGATCAGCGAGTCGCCGCCGATCGAGGCTAGGTCGACGCCAAGCTCTTCGGCTCGGCGGCGCGCGGGCGCGGTGGCGCGTGGACCAGACTCGGCGGCCTCGGCCCGCAGACGCCGCTGCTCCTCGGCGTATGCCTCCAGCGCGCCGGTATCGTCGAACAGGAACGCGACCGGCGCGCTCAGCCGTACCTCGGTGCCCGCGTGCACGTCGTGCAGCAGAACGCCGGCCTCGGGCGCGGGCACTTCGATGATCGCCTTGCTGGTCTCGATCTCGGCGATCGTCTCGCCCGCCTTGACCTCGCTTCGGTCGCCGGCCAGCCACTCGACCAGCAGGCCGGTCTCGCTGTTGACGTCGGTGGTCGGGATAAGCACCGGCTTCATGCGGCGACCTGGCGGATCGCGCGCTCAACTCGTTCTGATGTCATCAGCATTCGGGCCTCAAGCGTCTTGGAACTCGGGATCACGGTGGGATCGCTCGCCGCCGTGACGACCGGCTGGCGAAGCTCCCCGAACAAGCGCGACGATATCCGGGCGGCGACCTCACTGCCCCAGGTGAACCCCTCGACGCTCTCCTCGATCACGAGCAGCCTACGCGTGACGCCCACCGACGCGTCAATCGGCGCCCAGTCGAGCGGCGAGATCTGGCTGGGGACGACAAGCTCGCCGAAGATCTCCTCCTCGACGGCGAGCCGGGCGAGCACCCGCCGCGCCAGTTCGGCCTGATAGCCGTAGGCCAGCACGGTGAACGAGCAGTCCTCGCGCGGCACCGGCCGGAGCGACACCGTCGGCAACCCGTCGGCCGACAGGTGCTGCTCGGCGACGTCGTGCTCGATCCGGCCGCCCGCCGGCGGCGTCAGGTGCAGCGGGTAGAGCAGCTTGTGTTCGATGAGCAGCACCGGGCTGTCCTGCGCCAGCAGCGCCCGCAGCACAGCGGCCGGATCATGGACGAGCGAACTGGCGACGACGCGCAGGTGCGGTACGCCGAGGAAGTGCTTCTCCAGGCTCTGGCTGTGCGTCGGACCGTACCCCCGGCCGCCGCCGGACGGCGTTCGGATGATCACCGGACAGGTCACCTTGCCGTTGTACATCGCCTCGTACTTCGCGATGTGGTTGACGATCTGGTCGAAGCACAGGGTCAGGAAGTCGCCGAACATGATCTCGGCAATCGGACGGTAGCCGGCGAGCGCGAGTCCGGCACTGACGCCGGCGATGGTTCCCTCGCTGATCGGTGTCGAGCGGACCCGGCCGGGGAAGTCCGTGCTCAGACCGCGGGTGACCTTGAAGGCTCCGCCGTACGGGTCGACGAGATCCTCGCCGAGCAGTATGACGCGGCTGTCCTCGGCCAGGGCCGCGCGAAGCGCGTCCCCGATGGCGCGTGCGGCGATCACAGCGACAGCGCCCGGTCGATGACGTCCCGCAACGCCGACTCGACCTCGGCGTCGATCGCCGCGCGTGCGTCGGGGGCGAGCCGGGCGCCATGGATTTCGAGCGGATCGAGCTCCCACCGGGCGGCGACTTCGCCGGCCGGGCGGTTGTCGTCGTTCTTGGAGTGATGGCACAGGCGGTACGTATGGATGATGACCGCGACCGGTCCTTGCCGCGTCCGTGCCTGGGCCAGGGCGGGCCCGGCCACGCTGTCGATCTCCTCGACATCTGTCGAGTCGACCTCGAACACCGGGATCCCGAAGGCGGCGAAGCGGTCGCGCATGCTGCCCGCCAGGCCGGCCCGCGACGGCGTACTCTGCGCCCAGGCGTTGTCCTCGAGCACGACGACCAGCGGGAGCTGCCACAGCGACGCCAGGTTCAGCGTCTCGTAGGTGGCGCCCTCGCCAAGCGTGCCGTCACCGATGAAGACCAGGCTCAGGCCGGTGCCGCCGTCGAGCTGCTTGGCGAACGCGATGCCCGCCGCGTTCGGGACGATGCCGCCCTGGATTCCGTTCGACATGAAGCCGGGGGCACACAGGTGCTGACTGCCGCCGATACCCCCGCACACACCCTCTGGTTTGCCCATGATCTCGGCCAGCAGCCCCAGCGCGTCGCCCGTCCGGGCGAGGAAGTGCCCGTGGCACCGATGGTTGGAGAACACGTGGTCATCCTCGGTGAGGTGCTCGATGACCGCGACCGCGTCCGCCTCCTGGCCGACGCATGCGTGCGTGGTGCCGTTGAGCAGCCCATGATCGAACATGTCGAGCAAGTTTTCCTCGAAGCGGCGGATGAAACGCATCCTGCGGTACAGTCGTTCGGTACGAGGCTCGCCGGGCACACCCGTCAGAAGAGCATCCGAGCTCAGTTCCCGCACCTGAGTGCTGATGGTCATGCCGCCGTTTCCCTAGATCGCCTGCCCACGTCTCTATAGGATCGCTCAGGCCGCTCGTCTGATACGCCGGTTTGCCGGTAACTGTTCGCCAGGCAAGATCCGGTCGGCTCTCGCGGGCGCCCGCTGGCGGCGGATAAATCTCGAACAACGTGGTGGATTACCCCTTTGTGGGGGCCTTGACCCTCGTTTACGAGGGTCAATTTACCACGATGGGGCAATCTGCCACGGCGCTGGCGCATCGTCAGCAGTCGCGCTGGACGACCAGTGCCTTCGCGAGTGCGCCCCACTCGTAGGCGATCTGGTAGGGCCACGCGCCGAGCGGCAGCGATCCGGCGACGACGTAGACCGAACCGCCGAAACAGCGTTCCATCAGCATCCGGGCTCGGGTGTCCTGTTCGGTCCCGGTCACGAGCACCAGCGAATCCCAGTGATATCGCTTCGCGAGCCGGCCGGCGAACTCCGCCTCCCCGCGGGTATTGCCGGGATCCGGATCGAAGCAGATGAGCGTGACGCCGGGCACAGCGCCCGGGCAGGGCCCGCCGTAACCGTGCTGGCCCTGGGAAATGACCAGCATCGGCGCCCGGTGTTCGCGGGCCAGCCGCAGCGCGACCGGAAGGCGATCGCCAGGCCCGGCGAACATGACGATGGCGCTGACGTGGGCCGGCATTCCCTGAGCGGGCCAGATGAACAGCCTGATCGTGGCCGCCGCGAACAGCACGATCAGGGCCGCCGCGACGACGAGTACCCGCCGGATGCGCGACGACCACAGGCGCCTGGTCATGGCGCGGAGGCTAGCTGGAATATCGACACGCAATCGTACCCCGCTGTCCGGATAACGAACACAGCACCGTCTGGCGGCAGTTTGCGCACGTAGGCGTGCGACGGATGGTCGGCGTGCTAGAGCGTTGATCATGCGCAAACTGCTCCTGCTCGCCGCGCTCGCCTCGGCGGCCGTGGTCGCCGTGTCGCTCGTCGTCTCGACCCCCGCGCGGGCAATTTCCTTCGGTCCCTCCGCCACCGGCGCCGGGACCCTCGGGCAGTTCGGCGATCCCACGGTGCGGGTCACCGCCGTCGCGACGGCGGCCGGGCTCCAGGGCGGTTTCACCGTGACCTATCCGGACCGCACGAAGTTCGTGGCCACCGACACCTGCCTGTTCGTGAACGGCACGACGGCGTACGTGACCGGCCGGATCATCCTGGCGAGCGGACCGCGAATAAAGCCGGCGAGCTTGACCCGGGGCAACTACGTCATCATCGGGGTCGCGGACAACGGCGGCGCCGGGCCCGATCTGCTGAACTTCTCGTCGGGTTTCACGGCCAATCCAGGCTGTGGCCCCAACTTCGCCGCCACCCCCGTGTTCCCGATCGTCCGCGGCCGCTTCCTCGTCAACGGTCACTAGCGCCCCTGCCACGCAAACCGAACATATAACCCATTTCAGGCGCACCGACAGTCGCGCAAGATGATTGCGGACACTTACCCCCCCAGTTCGGGGGGGTAAGTGTCCGCAATCTTTTTCGGACCGCCTCCCGGCGCCCGAAACGACTGTGGCCGGTTATTTCCGGGTAAGAACCTTCCCGTGAACCACCCGCCTGTGGTAAGGGCAGGCTGGTACGCTCCGTATCCGTGCGAAGGGGCATAGAGTGCAGCGGGGGATAGGGCCGCGCGGACGGCTAATCCGCAAGGGTGGCGCCGGGCTGATATCGGCCCTTGCCCCCGTCGTCGTCGGCGTGCTTCTGGCCTGCGCGTGGAACGCGACGGGAGGCAGTACGCAACGGGAGATCCAGGCTGGCCGCAATCCGATGCCGCCGTACGTGGGCACTGCCGCCGAGCAGGCCGCGGCCCAGGCCTGGGCCCGGATCACCCCGGCCTCCTCGGCACCGGCGACGTCCGGGTCGAGCGGAACGAGCGGAACGAGCGGCAGGCCCGGTGCCAGCGGCGCCAGGGGATCCAGTGGCGCCAGCGGATCCAGGGGTCCGGGCAGCGGGAACGGCACGAGCACGAACTGCGGGCACCGCGCGACGGCCACCCGCACGCCGACGTCAGGCGTCCGCCCCTCGGCGAGTCCCACCGCGAGTCCCACCGCGTCGGCTCCGGCCGCCACGCAGGTGACGATCGCTATCGGGGCAGTTGCAGACGACGGCGGTCCCGCCGGTCACCCGAGGCACCAGCCGCATCAGCCGGCCGCGCAGGGCAGCTCGCGGCAGGGGACCGGTCACGGGCCGCGCGGGCACCGGCAGCCCGCCAGCACGGCGACCTGCGCACCAGCGCCGGCGCCCGCGTCGACGCAGGGCGGCAAGGGCAGCAGCAAGAGCAAGGGCAAGGGTAAGACGAATACGCATTTGCGTGTTTCCGTGCCGTCAACGGCGTGGCCGGCGCGGCCGGGCTCAGCGGCTCCACTAGGCTCGTCTGCGGGAGAGCGCACGGCGATAGCCCGAGACGTGCGCGCGGTAGACAGACAGGCAAGGAGCCGGCGGTGGCCTCCATCGAAGCGATTCACGCTAGGCAGATCCTCGATTCGAGGGGAAACCCAACTCTTGAAGTAGAGGTAGCCCTCGACGACGGTACCGTCGGCCGGGCCGGCGTACCCAGCGGGGCATCGACCGGAGCGTTCGAGGCCGTTGAGCTCAGAGACGGCGGCAGCGAGTACGGCGGCAAGGCGGTCGGCCGCGCCGTGCAGGCTGTCATCGACGAGATCCAGCCGGAGCTTCTCGGTCACGAGGCCGACGACCAGCGGTTGATCGACCAGGCCCTGATCGACCTCGACCGGACCCCGGACAAGTCCAGGCTCGGCGCGAACGCGCTGGTCGGCGTCAGTATCGCGGTGGCGCGGGCGGCCGCCGACTCGAGCGGCCTGCCGCTGTTCCGCTACCTGGGCGGGCCGAACGCGTACTTGCTGCCGGTCCCGCTGATGAACATCCTGAACGGCGGGGCGCACGCCGACAACAACGTGGACATACAGGAGTTCATGATCGCCCCGATCGGGGCGGCCACCTTCACCGAGGCGCTGCGCTGGGGCGCGGAGACGTATCACGCGTTGAAGGCGGTGATCAAGCAGCGCGGGCTGTCTACCGGCGTCGGCGACGAGGGCGGGTTCGCGCCCGACCTGGAGCACAACCGGGCGGCGCTCGACCTGATCGTCGAGGCGATCGGCAAGGCCGGGTTCAGTCCCGGCCAAGACATCGCCCTGGCCGTGGACGCGGCCGCGTCCGAGTTCTACGCCGAGGGCGCGTACAACTTCGACGGCAAGGCGCGCTCCGCGGCGGAGATGGCGGCCGTGTACGCCGAGTGGCTCGACGCCTACCCGATCGTGTCCCTCGAGGACCCGCTTCAGGAAGAGGACTGGGACGGCTGGCAGGGGCTGGTCGCCAGCCTGGGTGACCGGGTTCAGCTGGTGGGCGACGACCTGTTCGTCACCAACCCGGTCCGGCTGCGTCGCGGCATCGACGCGCGCGCGGCGAACTCGCTGCTGGTCAAGCTCAACCAGATCGGCACCGTCACCGAGACGCTGGACGCGGTCTCCATGGCCCAGCGGGCCGGGTTCACGTGCGTGATCAGCCACCGCTCTGGCGAGACCGACGACAGCACGATCTCCGACCTGGCCGTGGCGACCAACAGCGGGCAGATCAAGACCGGTGCGCCGGCCCGCGGTGAACGGGTCGCCAAGTACAACCAGCTGCTCCGGATCGAGGAGCTCCTCGGCGACGCGGCAAGGTACGCGGGCGCGAGCGCCTACCCGCGGTTCGCCAGCAAGGGCTGATGGACGGCCGGCCCTGCCCGGCACCCCCTGGCGGCCAGGCGAGGCTGACCAGCCGGGCGGCGGTGCTTGCCGTGGTCATCTGCGCGATTGCGCTGAGCCTGGCGTACCCGGTGCGCGAGTACATCGCGCAGCGGCAGACCATCGACCAGCTGGTGGCCGAACAGCAGATGATGCGGGCCCAGATCAGCAAGCTGCTCGCCGAGCGCGGCCAGCTCAAAGACCCCGCTTACATCGAGCAGCTCGCCGAGACATCCGAGCACATGTGCTTCCCCGGCGAGCAGTGCTACATCGTGACCAACGGCCAGTCGGTGATCGGTCTGCCGCGACCGGCCAAGCCCGGGCCGGCGCCGTGGTACGCGAAGCTATGGCAGTCCGTCCAGCAGGCCGACCAGAGCCCCGGCAAGTGATCTCGCCACGGGACGAGGCGGCGATCGCCGCCCAGCTCGGGCGGCCGCCGCGCGGGCTGCTCGGGGTGGCTCACCGCTGCCCGTGCGGGCTGCCCGACGTCGCCGAGACGGCGCCGCGGCTGCCCGACGGTACCCCGTTCCCGACGCTCTACTACCTGACCTGTCCCCGGGCGGTCGCCGCGATCGGCGGACTGGAGGCGTCCGGCTTGATGCGGGAGATGACCGAACGACTGGCCGACGACGGCACGCTCCGCCAGCGATATGTCGCGGCGCACCAGGATTACCTGGCCCGGCGCGACGCGGCGGCCGCGGTGGCGGGCGTCCCGCCGCTGCCGTCCGGCACCCAGTCGGCGGGCGGGATGCCGGAGCGGGTCAAGTGCCTGCACGCCCTCGCCGCGCACGAGCTGGCGGTCGAGGACGTGAACCCGTTCGGTCGTGCCGCGCTCGACGCCATCGGCGACTGGTGGTCGGCCGGACCATGCGTCGAGGAGGCGCCGTGACACGACGAGTGGCCGCCATCGACTGCGGGACCAATTCGCTGCGGCTGCTGGTGGCGGACGTCGGTGAGCGCGCGCTGACCGACGTGGTGCGCCGGATGGAGATCATCCGGCTGGGACAGGGCGTGGACAAGACCGGCCGGCTCGCGCCCGAGGCGCTGGACCGGATGACCGCCGTGCTCCGCGACTACGCCGCGGTCATCAAGAAAACCGGGGCGAGCCAGGTCCGCATGGTCGCGACAAGCGCGACCAGGGACGCGGAGAACGCCGCGGAGTTCGTCCGCCGGGTGGAAGACGTGCTCGGCGCGCCGCCGGAGGTGCTCACCGGCGACGCCGAGGCGCGCCTGTCATTCACCGGCGCGACCGCGGAACTGGACGAGGCCGGCCCCTACCTGGTGACCGATATCGGCGGCGGCTCGACCGAGTTCGTGCTCGGCTCGCCGGGCGGCTCCGATATCCGGGCCATCTCCGTTGACATCGGCTGTGTCCGGCTCACCGAGCGCCACCTGCACGGTGACCCGCCGGCCGGCGCGGAGATCGCGGCCGCGGTCGCCGACATCGACGCCGCACTCGACGTGGTGGCGACCGCCATCCCGGTGGCCCAGGCCCGCACGCTGATCGGTCTGGCCGGGTCGGTGGCGACCGTGGTGGGCATCGCCATCGGCTTGGTGGCATACGAGAGCGAGCGCATCCATCACGCAAGCGCCTCCGCCGCCGACGTGCACGCCGTCGCTACCTCGCTGCTCGCCCAGTCCAGCGCGGATCGTGCCATGATCGGCATCATGCACCCAGGGCGGGCGGACGTGATCGGTGGCGGCGCGCTGGTGCTCGACGAAATCATGCGACGGTTCGGGTTCGCCGAAGTCCTGGCCAGCGAGCACGACATCCTCGACGGCATCGCGCGGGCGCTGTGAGCGCGGACCCACCGCCGCCCGGCCCGGTGCCGCCCGGCACCGGCTGGCCAGAGGATCCCGCCCGGCCCGACACGCCAGTGGCGCACGACGCGCCGGAAGTGATTGAGCTGGCCGCCAGTGCGGGGACGCTGGCCGAGCTGACCGCCAGGCAGTCCGTCTGCCGGGCCTGCCCGCGCCTGGTGGCCTGGCGTGAGCAGCTGGCGGCGCAGCGGCGCAAGTCGTTCCGCGACGAGCGCTACTGGGGCCGCCCCATCCCCGGCTGGGGCTCGGACCGGCCGCGGGTGCTGATCGTCGGGCTCGCTCCGGCCGGGCACGGCGGCAACCGGACCGGCCGTATCTTCACCGGCGACCGCAGCGGAGACTTTCTGTACGCCTCGCTCTACCGGTGCGGCCTGGCGGCCCAGCCGGAAAGCGTGACCGCCGGGGACGGCCAGCGGCTCATCGGCGCCCGGATGGCCGCCGCGGTTCGCTGCGCGCCCCCGGACAACAAGCCCACCCCGCAGGAACGGCTCAGCTGCGAGCCCTGGCTGGCCACCGAGGTCGCCATGGTGGCCGACAGCGTGCGCGTCATCGTCTGCCTCGGCGGGTTCGCCTGGCAGGCCGTGTGGCCGGCGCTGCGCGAGGCTGGTTTCGTCGTGCCCCGGCCGCGACCCGCGTTCGGCCACGGCGTCGAGGTGCCACTCACCCGCGCGGACAGCGCGGACAGCGCTGCGGAACCGGTGCTCCTGCTCGGCTGCTATCACCCGAGCCAGCAGAACACATTCACCGGCCGGGTGACGCCGCCCATGCTGGACACCGTATTGACGCGGGCTACCGCCTATGCTAACCCCCGGGGGGACGGTTCCCCGCCTTAAATGAGAAGCATCTAGCTTGATTACGTAGCGCTAATGTCGATCATGCGATTATCACGCTCTGCATTTACGCGCAGAAATTGTACCGAGTTGTTGCCGGTTACTTTGTAGTTAGGCATTTATTGTGGCGCTATTATGAAGTCACCCCCGTAGCCCAACGGAAGAGGCCGGCCCCCTAAAAGGGTCCCCAGTGTCGGTTCGACTCCGACCGGGGGTACCACCCGTTCCGGCACACGCCGAGAATGCCAATTCCCGCGCTCGCTAACCGCGCCCACTTGCCGCGCCCCCACCGAACCCGCCCGCGCCGCCGCGCCCGTCCGTCCCCACCCGCACGCGCAGGTCAGCACCGCACCCGCACGCGCAGGTCAGCACCGCATCCGCGTACCAGCACACGCAGCCGGGTGCCATCGCCGCGCCCGCCGCCCACCTGCCCCGGCCCCGTCGCCCACCACCTGGGCCCACCCGCCCAGGCGCCCACCTGCACCCCGCCCGGACGCTATGCAATCCGTTGCCGCGTCGCCGGCACGTGCTATCGCCACATGCACGTGCGCTCCCGCGACCCGCCTGCACGTGCAGATGAACCTTTCCAGGGCGACCATTTCGGCGCACTGATTTCCTTGCTGCACGTTCTCCTGTATGCGCATGTGCGCGATTCATTTGCAAAAAGCTGATGCACGTGCAAGTCATTACGCGCGGGGGTCCGCACCCGTGGCACCGCCCGCCCGTTTAGGCCAATCGCGCCGCGCCATTCCAGGTGATGGCCCGCAGTCAATCGAGACTCATTGATCGTCGCCCCGCGTCGGCCCGAGCCGCGTCGGCCCGAGCCTTCCATAACTCAGCGTACCCTGGCGACGCTCGGCCAAATACTTAAATAGGGCAATCGCGTCAAATTGCCTCCCGACGAGTGGCCAATAGCGTGATTGCATACAATTACCGATCGGTTAATGTGACTCAAGTGCCGCAAGAGGCCGCTGCGCGTCAAAAAAGGGTCACATGTTAAGAAAGGCGCCAGATCTGGCGCCTTTCTTAACACAAAGCACTTTTCCAACACGGAAGGCGGACACGTCTCGGGCCACAAAGGGGACGAAAGCCGTATACCGCCATGCGCAGCCGGAGAAAAGCGGTCCAAGTAGCCGGGAAAGCGGTCCAGGCGGCTGGTCGAAGCGGTCCAGGCGGCTGGGCGAAGCGGGTCCAGCCGGCCGGGGCAGCGTCCAGGCGGCCGCGGGGAAGCGCCACGCGCGGCCGGAAAAAGTGGCCCGGGGAGCGGGAAGAGAACGAAAGCCGCATAACACCGCGGGCAGCCGGACGACACGCAGCGGAAGCAGCGGCAACACGCGGCTGGAGCGGTCTCAGTGACCGCTGCAAGAACACCGCCACGGGCAGGCCGTCGGCGGGTGGGCGAGGAAGCTGTCAGGCGCCGTTCAGGCGGAGGCGGCGGCGCATCTCGTACTCGTGCACGATGGCGTGCGCGTAACCGCAGGAGATTCCGGCGTCGTCCGCCAGCCAGTGCACACGCTCTTCCCGGCGGAGGAACGCGGGTCCGGATTCAAGGCGGCTGAACCACTCAGCGAGGTCACGGCCGGTTACGACCGGGATGCGGGCAATGAGGCTGCTGTGCATGCTCGGCGAGTGGGTCAGTGACATAAGCACCTCCGGGTTGCTCCTCTTAAAGTGAGCGTGCCTTACCAGAGGCCTCCTGACAACCCCTGAGGGTTACCAAATTTTAACCAAGCGATCAACTGAGCCGTTCAAACACCATCGCCATGCCCTGGCCGCCGCCCACGCACATGGTCTCCAGGCCCACGGTCTTGTCGTGGAACTGCAGGCTGTTGAGCAGCGTGGTGGTGATGCGCGCCCCGGTCATGCCGAACGGGTGCCCGACCGCGATCGCCCCGCCGTTCACGTTGAGCCGCGCGAGGTCCACGCCAAGCTCGGTATAGGACGGGATGACCTGCGCCGCGAACGCCTCGTTGATCTCCACCAGGTCGACGTCGCTGATCGCCATCCCGGCACGAGAAAGCGCCTGCCGCGACGCTTCCACCGGGCCAAGGCCCATGGTCTCCGGGGACAGCGCGGTCACGCCCGACGACACGATGCGCGCCAGCGGCTGGATGCCCAGCGCGGCGGCCTTCACGTCGCTCATCACGATCACCGCCGCGGCGCCGTCGTTGAGCGGGCAGCAGTTCCCCGCGGTAACGGTCCCGTTCGGCCGGAACACGGGCTGGAGTGCGGCGACCTTCTCCAGCGTGGTGCCGGGCCGCGGCCCGTCGTCGGCCGATACCACGGTCCCGTCCGGCAGCGTGACCGGCGTGATTTCCCGCTGCCAGAAGCCGTCGGCCAGCGCCTTCTCGGCCAGGTTCCGCGACCGCACGCCGAACTCGTCCTGCTGCTCGCGGGTGATACCGCGCATCTCCGCCACGTTCTCGGCCGTTTGCCCCATGGCGATGTACACGTCAGGAAGCTCGCCGTCTGCTCGCGGATCGTGCCATGGTCCGGACTCACCAGCCGAGGCTCGTTCTGACCTGGAAGCCGAAGCAGCGAACAGGGGGTTGCGGGTATCCGGGAGGGAGTCGCTGCTGCCGTTGGCGAATCGGCTGACGCACTCCACGCCGGCCGAGATGAACACGTCGCCTTCGCCGGCCTTGATCGCGTGGAACGCCATCCGGGTGGACTGAAGCGAGGACGAGCAGTAGCGGGTGATCGTCGTGCCGGGCAGCTTGTCGTAGCCGAGCAGCACCGCCACCACGCGCGCCATGTTGAAGCCCTGCTCGCCGCCGGGCAGACCGCAGCCGAGAATAAGGTCGTCGATGTCCGCCGGGTCGAGCTGCGGGACCTTCGCCAGCGCGGCACGAACCAGCTGCACGGTCAGGTCGTCCGGCCGGATGCTCACCAGGGAGCCCTTGAACGCACGGCCGATCGGGGAGCGGGCCGTGGCGACGATGACTGCCTCGGGCATGGCATGCCCTCCTACTCCTGGGTAACTACCGGGTTTCTCTAGGATAACCGCATGCAGGTACACGACACATTGAGCGGGCTGGTCGGCAACACCCCGCTGGTCAGGCTAAGGTCCGTCACCCGGGGAATCCCCGGCGCAACGGTGCTCGCAAAAGTTGAATACTTCAATCCGGGCGGTTCGGTCAAGGATCGCATCGCGCTGCGGATGGTCACGGCGGCGGAGGCGTCGGGCGCGCTGAAACCAGGCGGCACGATCATCGAGCCGACGTCCGGCAACACCGGGGTCGGACTGGCGATCGTCGCGGCGGAGCGCGGCTACCGGTGCGTCTTCGTCTGCCCGGACAAGGTGGGCCAGGACAAGATCAGCGTGCTGCGCGCGTACGGCGCCGAGGTCGTGGTGTGCCCGACCACCGTCGCACCGGAGCACCCGGACTCCTATTACAGCGTCGCGCGGCGGCTGGCCGAGCAGACCCCCGGCGGCTGGCGGCCGGATCAGTACTCCAACGCGGAGAACCCGGCCTCGCACTACGCGTCGACCGGCCCGGAGATCTGGGAGCAGACCGATGGCACGGTCACGCACTTCGTGGCCGGCATCGGCACCGGCGGCACGATCACCGGGACCGGGCGCTACCTGAAGGACGTGTCGAACGGCCGGGTGAAGATCGTCGGTGCGGACCCGGAAGGCTCCGTGTATTCCGGCGGTACCGGGCGGCCGTACCTGGTCGAGGGCGTGGGTGAGGACATCTGGCCGGCCACCTACGACCCCGAGGTGTGCGACGAGGTGATCGCGGTCAGCGACGCCGAGTCGTTCCTGATGACGCGGCGGCTGGCTCGCGAGGAGGCACTGCTCACCGGCGGTTCCTGCGGCCTCGCCGTGGTGGCCGCGCTCCGGGTCGCCGAGCGGGCGGGCCCCGACGCGGTCGTCGTCGTGCTGCTCCCGGACGGCGGTCGCGGCTACCTGGGCAAGATCTTCAACGACGAGTGGATGTCGGACTACGGCTTCCTCAACGCGCAGACCACCGAGCCGCTGGTCGCAGACGTGCTGGACAGCCGGGATCGTAGCCTGCCGCAGCTCGTGCACGTCCATCCGGAGGAGAGCGTCAGCGCGGCCATCGCGCTGCTGCGCGAGTACGACGTCTCCCAGCTTCCCGTGGTCAAGGAGGAACCGCCGCTCATGGCGGCCGAAGTCGTCGGCTCCGTGGTAGAACGGGATCTGCTCGATGCCTTGGTGGCGGGCCGGGCACGGCCGTCAGATCCGGTCGGCGGGCACATGTCGATACCGCTGCCAACGGTCGGGTCCGGTGAGCCGGTGTCCCGTGCGGTGCTCGCGCTGGAGAAGGCGGGCGCCGCGGTCGTGCACGTCGACGGCAAGCCCTCCGGGCTGTTGACCAGGCAGGACGTGCTGACCTTTCTCGCGGGAGCACAGGGAGCACAGGGAGCATAATGGACAGTTTCGAGACGCTCGCCATCCACGCGGGCCAGGACCCCGACCCGGCGACCGGGGCCGTGGTGCCGCCGATCTACCAGACCTCGACGTACAAGCAGGACGGCGTCGGCGGGCTGCGCGGCGGCTACGAGTACTCGCGTTCGGCGAACCCGACCAGGACCGCGCTCGAGGAGTGCCTGGCGGCGCTCGAGCACGGGCCGCGCGGCCACGCCTTCGCCTCCGGGCTCGCCGCGGAGGACTGCCTGCTGCGCACCGTGTGCCAGCCGGGCGACCACGTGCTGATCCCGGACGACGCGTACGGTGGCACGTACCGGCTCTTCGCGAAGGTGCTGAGCGGCTGGGGGCTCAGCCACACGATCGTCCCGATCGCCGACATCGCCGCGGTGCGTTCGGCGCTGGCCGCCGCGCCCGGCACGAAGCTCGTCTGGGCCGAGACGCCCACCAATCCGCTGCTGAGCGTCGCGGACATCGCCGCGCTCGCCGACGCCGCGCACGAGGCGGGCGCGCAACTCGTCGTGGACAACACGTTCGCGACCCCGTACCTGCAGCAGCCGCTCACCCTCGGCGCCGACTTCGTCGTGCACTCCACCACCAAGTACCTGGGCGGGCACTCCGACGTGGTCGGCGGCGCGGTGGTCGCCGCGGACGCGGACATCGCGGAGCAGATCGCCTACACGCAGAACGCGACCGGCGCGGTGGCCGGGCCATTCGACGCGTGGCTGACGCTGCGCGGGATCAAGACGCTCGCGGTGCGGATGGACCGGCACTGCGCGAACGCACTGCGGATCGCGGAGATGCTCGCCGCGCATCCGGGGGTGTCCGAGGTGCTGTACCCCGGGCTGCCCACGCATCCGAGCCACAAGACCGCGCTGGGGCAGATGCGCGCGTTCGGCGGGATGGTGTCGTTCCGGCTGGCCGCGGGCGAAGAGGCCGCGGTGGCCGCGTGCGGCCGGACCCGGCTGTTCACGCTGGCCGAATCCCTCGGCGGGGTGGAGTCGCTGATCGAGCACCCGGGCCGGATGACGCACGCGTCCGTCGCGGGCTCGCCGCTGGAGGTGCCGTCGGACCTGATCCGGCTGTCGGTGGGCATCGAGGACTGCGATGACCTGATGGACGACCTGCGTCAGGCGATATAGGAACGCAGCGGCCCGCACCCGGGTGATGGTTGCTCACCTGGTGCGGGCCGTTCCAATCCCGCTCACGCGTTAGTTATGCCCCGCGGGCGTGTTCTCCGGGTTGTTGGCCGGAAGCTCCTGCGGCTTCGGCTTGTAGGCCAGCGCAACCCACGCGGCAGCGGCGAGCACGATGCCGATGATGAACGACCCAGCCATCCGCAGCGCGTGGTGGCCGGACGAGCCCGCCTTGTGCCCCATGAAGTTGGGCAGCGACTTGGCCGGCTCGGCCAGGTAAATGACGCCGGCGATGATGGCCAGCACGGCGAGGACGCCGAGGATGATCGCGGCGATCTTCCGGGCTGACGACGTCGTGCCGGCGTCAGACGTTGTGGTCACGTTTCCTCCTTGATACAAGGCAAGCGGTGTTACGGCGGGCAGTCACGAGGGTCCCCAGCCGACTAGGAAAATCTACCGTCGAATGGCGCCCCGGGAGTGCAGGAAGTCCCGGATGACATACTCACCGAGATGTTCCGGCGCCGCCTGAAGGACCCGGCCGCCATTTCGCTTCGCCACATTCTCGACGAACGCGCTCAGTCCGGCGTCGTCCGCGAGCATGAAGATGTTCATTGTGGCATGTCTGCGAGTCATTTTGTCCACTTCGGCCAAGGTCAGCTCGAGTGTCTCCGGTGACGGCGGCCAGTCGAACCAGTAGCGTCCGTCACGCTGCAGGTGAGCGGTCGGCTCGCCGTCCGTGACCACGATGACCACGGGCTCGTGTTCCGGGTGCCGGTCGATGTGCCGCCCGGCCAGCAGCAGCGCGTGATGCAGGTTGGTGCCCTGCACCATGTCCCAGCCGAGCCCGGCAAGCTCGGTCTCGCGCAGCTCCCGCGCGTAGTTCGAGAAGCCGACGACCTGGATCGCGTCCTGCGGGAACTTGGTGCGCAGCAGCGCGTGCAGCGCGAGCGCGGTCTGCTTGGCCGCGGCCCAGGTGCCGCGCAGGTGCATCGAATACGACAGGTCGACGAGCAGCGAGACGACCGCCGCGGTCCGCCGCTCTGTCTCCGCCACCTCGAAGTCCCGCGGGTCCAGTTTTACCCTCGGGGGGCGACCCCCCGGGGGATGACTCCTCAGCAGGGCGTTTCGCACTGTTGCTGGGGCGTCGATCGGCTGCTCGTCGCCGAACTCCCACGCCCGCGTCGTCCCGGTCAGCTCGCCGGCCTGCCCGGCGTCCGGCCGGTCGTGGTCGCCGGTGCCGCGCCCGTTCCTGATCTCGCTGAAGATCTCGCGGAGCGCGGTGTCGCCGAGGCGCCGTACTGCCTTTGGCGTCAGCTCGAGCTTGCCGCCGTTCCGGGTCAGGTAGCCCTGCGCCTCGAGTTCGCGCTCGATCTGGCGCAGCGCCTCGACGTCGTCCACCGCCTGCCGGCCGAACGCGCGCCGGACCGCCTCCTCGTCGATGTCGTCCAGGCTCGCGCCCGGGTAGTCCTGGGCGAGCGCGGACTCCAGCGAGGCCAGGTCGGCCAGCTCGGCCAGCGCCGACGTCGCGTCGCCAAGGCCGAGTGGCGTGCTACCGGTCATTGTGGGGTCAGGGGCCCCGGTCATCGCGGCGCTGTCCAGGTCCGGCCGCCGCGCCCGCAGCGCATCCGCCAGCCGCGCCATCTCGCTGGCCAGCCCGGCGTCGTCGAGCGCTTGGGCCATCAGCTGGGCTAGCTCCTCACGCTGCTCGTCGCTGAGCGAACGGAGCAGCCGCTCGGCCGCCGCCATCCGGCTGATCAGCGAGTCGACGAGCTCCTCGAGGTTCTGCGGGCGGTCCGGGAACAAGTCCTGATATTTCGACATAAAGCTGTCGAAGTCGTCCTGAGTATGCTCGCCCCGCGCGTCCGCTGCGAGCATCTCGTTCAGGTCCGCGAGCATGTCCTTGACCCGCTGCATCGCCGCCGGGTCCGGCGACTGAAGCGCCTCGCGCATGCCGCGGAACTGGCTGTCGAGCACCTCGCCGCGCAGCAGGTCCCGCAGTTTCTCGAAGGTCTCCCTGGCCGCCGCGGACCGCCAGTCGTAGTCGGCGAGCTGCCGGATGGCCTGCGCGGTGTCCGACGGCAGCGCGTCGAGGTCGGCCTCCCGAAGACGAGCCTCGTCGGACGGGTCGGGGAACAGCTCCGCCCGCTCCTGCCCGATGGCGGTGTCGAGCAGCGCGCGTGCCTGCTCCAGGATGCCGTCGAGCCGTCCGCGGTCGCGGATCTCGCGCTGCCGCTCGCGCACCCGCCGCAGCATGTCGTCCAGCCCGCGCCGGTCGCGCATCCCGCGCCGCAGCAGGTCGCGCAGCGCGTCCGCGGGCGTGGCGCCGCCGAGGATCGAGTCGCCCATCTCGTCCACCGCGCCGCGTACGTCGTACGGTAGCGCGAGCGGGTCGGGGCCGTAGACGTAGCGCCCGTACCGGTAGTTCGCCATGTATCCGAGCCTACGTCCTGAATTTCCTAACGACGGTGGCGCCCGCTTCACCTCACCGAAGCTCTGCGTCGCGGGAACGATGCGCCAGCGCCCACCTCTCCTGCATTAACGTGGTTTGCGGTTACGGTGATGCCGGTGCGGGGTTGCGGCCCCCGTCCATGTCCTGTCCCGGGCCGCTATGCTTCTCCGGTTACCTGTGGCTGCCGGGGCTGGTGTGCGCGGTGCGCCTGGCGGTACGCGGATGCGGCGGCGGCGTCCGCGGCAACGTGGAATCCTGCCCCTTCGTGGAACCATGACCCTCCCCAACGGGGGTCAATGCACCACGATGGGGTAATCCGGCACGTTGTCGCCATCGCCGGGCCGTCGTGCCAGGCCATCCGGACCCCGGCCACCATCCGCCCCGGGGGCGTACCGGACGAGCGGACGCCTGGCTGGCGCCGACGTTCCCAGCTCAGCAAAATAAGCCAAGTGGCATTGGGTGGAATGCCTCATCATGGTGAGTTGACCCTCGTAACCGACGGTTGGGCCGCCACAAAAGGCTAATTCACCACGTTGTTCGAGATCTCCGCTGCCTCCAGGCACCTGTCAGTGCCATCGTGATACCACTCGCTGAACTAGCGGTTCACATCCGGTACACGCTGCCGGCGCCCGCGCTGTCCTTGGACAGGCGCCGCATCAGGTAGAGGCCCTCCAGCGCGAACTCGAGCGCCGCCGCGGCGTGGCCGAACGACTCACCGCCGTCCATGCCGAGCCGCTCCATGATCCGCGCGAGGCCGGGCACGTCGCCGATCCGGCGCAGCAGTTCCGCGGCGGGCAGCAGCTCGCCGGTCTCCACCGTGCCGCCCTCCTCGAACCGCGCGAGCAGCCCGGCGAAGTCGACGCCGCCGAGCCGGGCCCGGAACGTGTCCGCGGTCGCGCGGCGGAGCAGCGCGGCGAGCACTTCCTCCTCGCGGCCCTCCTCGCTGACCTCGAACTCGACCTTGCCGCGCAGCGTGCCGACCACCGGCGGCAGGTCGCACACCCGCGCGACCGGCAGCTCGGCATCGGGGGAAACCCCCGCCAGCGCCGACCGGCGCACCGCCGAGGCGGCGACCGTCTCCGCGCAAGCGATCGCGAACCGCGCCGAGACGCCGGACCTCGCGTCCACGGCGGGCGACTCGCGCACCTGCCGGGTGAACCGCGCGATGACCTCGATCAGATGCTCCGGGATCTCCGCCGACGACGGAAGCTCGGCCTCCTGCCGGATGAGCGCCAGCTCGGACTCCAGCGACAGCGGGTAGTGCGTGCGGATCTCCGCGCCGAACCGGTCCTTCAGCGGCGTGATGATCCGGCCCCGGCTCGTGTAGTCCTCCGGGTTCGCGCTGGCCACCAGCAGCAGGTCCAGCGGCAGCCGCAGCGCGTAGCCCCGGATGCCGATGTCGCGCTCCTCGAGCACGTTGAGCAGCGACACCTGAATCCGCTCGGCCAGGTCGGGCAGCTCGTTGAGGGAAAAGATCCCGCGGTTGGTGCGCGGCACCAGCCCGTAGTGAATGGTCTCGGGGTCGCCGAGCGTGCGCCCCTCCGCGACCCGCACCGGGTCGATGTCGCCGATCAGGTCACCGATCGACGTGTCCGGCGTCGCGAGCTTTTCGCCGTAACGCTCGGACCGGTGCCGCCACGTCACCGGCAGCTCGTCGCCCAGCGAGGCGGCCAGCCGGACGCAGCGCGCGCACACCGGGTGGTACGGGTGGTCGTTGATCTCACAGCCCTGGACGACCGGCGTCCACTCGTCGAGCAGGCCGCCGAGCGTGCGGATCAGCCGCGTCTTGCCCTGGCCGCGCTCGCCGAGCAGGATCACGTCGTGCCCGGCGATGAGCGCGCGCTCCAGGTGCGGCAGCACCGTCTCCCCGAACCCGATGATCCCGGGGAACGGGTCCTGTCCGTCCCGCATCCGGGACAGCAGGTTCAGCCTGATCTCTTCCTTGACGCCGCGGTGCACATGGCCGCTGGCGCGGAGTTCACCGCGAGTACTGATCGTAGGTTGCTGCACCCTTAAGACATTATGCGAGGATCACAAGTTGCCCCGGCGGGCCTGCTCCCGCTCGATCGCCTCGAACAGCGCCTTGAAGTTGCCCTTGCCGAAGCCCTGCGACCCGTGCCGCTCGATCAGCTCGAAGAACACCGTCGGCCGGTCCTGCACCGGCTGAGTGAAGATCTGCAGCAGGTAGCCGTCCTCGTCGCGGTCGGCGAGGATGCCGAGTGACCGCAGTTCGTCGACGGGCACTCGCGTCGAGCCCACCCACGACCCCAGCTCGTCGTAGTACGCCGAAGGCGTGGCCAGGAACTCCACCCCAGCCGCCCGCATCGCACGCACCGACGCGACGATGTCGGGGGTGGCCAGCGCGATGTGCTGCACCCCTGGCCCGCCGTAGAACTCCAGGTACTCGTCGATCTGCGACTTGCGCTTGCCCACGGCCGGCTCGTTCAGCGGGAACTTCACCTTGCGCGAGCCGTCCGCGACGACCTTGGACATCAGCGCGGAGTACTCGGTGGCGATGTCGTCGCCGACGAACTCCTTCATGTTCGTGAAGCCCATGACCCGGTGGTAGAAGTCCACCCACTCGTCCATGTGGCCAAGCTCGACGTTGCCCACGCAGTGGTCGATATCGGTGAACACCTCGGCGCCGGGCGGGACAACCGGCTCGGCGGCGACGAACCCGGGCAGGTACACGCCCGCGTATCCCGACCGTTCCACCAGCGTGTGCCGGGTTGCCCCGTACGTCGCGATCGCGGCGAGCACCACCTTGCCGTGCTCGTCTTCGGCCAGGTGCGGCTCCTCGAGCCCGCGCGCCCCGTGCTCGACCGCGTACTCGTACGCTTCCTCGGCCGAGGACACCTCGAGCGCCAGGTCGACGACTCCGTCGCCGTGCTCGGCCACATGCGCGCCCAGCGCGGTGCCCGGCTTGACCGGCCCGCGGAACACGAACCGCGCCCGCCCGGACTCCAGCACGTGCGCCACCTCGTCGGGGTGCCCGGTCTCCGGCCCGCGGTACGCGACCCGCCGCATGCCGAACGCGGTGGAGTAGTAGTGCGCCGCCTGCTTGGCGTTGCCGACCGCGAAGACCACGGCGTCCATGCCGCTGATGGGGAAAGTGTCCATAACAATGATCATGAACAATCGTCTTCAAAGTGCGCAACCACCAGGAAAATCAATAAACAAAGTGCCTATTTATTCCAAACGTCCTGTGGTATCTCTGTACAGTATGACCATCGTTCCGAATGCTGTCGGACCGGGAGGTGCTCTCGACAGCCTGGACGCCGCGCTGATCGAGTTGCTGACGGCCGAACCCCGGGTCGGCGTGCTGGAGGCCTCCCGCCGGCTGCGGGTCGCGCGCGGCACGGTGCAGGCCAGGCTGGACCGGTTGCAGGAGCGCGGGGTGATCACCGGCTACGGTCCGGACGTGGATCCGGCCGCGCTCGGCTACGAGGTGACCGCGTTCGTGACGCTGGAGATCCGGCAGGCCGGCGGCCACGACCCGGTGGCCGAGCGCCTCGCCACGATCCCCGAAGTGCTGGAGGTGCACACGATCACCGGTCCCGGCGACATGCTGTGCCGCGTGGTGGCCCGCACGAACGCTGACCTCCAGCGGGTCATCGACGCGATCGTCTCCGCCGAAGGCGTGGTCCGCTCCGCCACGCTGATCTCCCTGGCCACCCAGGTGCCCTACCGGATGCTTCCCCTGGTCCGCGCAGTCACCAGGTAACCGCCCATCCCCGCGTGGGGCAGCACCACTCGGCCGCGATCGGCGCACCCTCAGCGTGTCAATTGCGCAAATGAGCCCACTAGAGCGTGCCTGTGCGCACGCTGACACCGTCTAGCGGGCTCAACTGCGCGTTTGGCCCGCACGCACGCCGGAGCCAGACCGCATACTCCTTCGATGCGCGGAACGCGGCTCAGTCGGTGATGTCGGTGGCCAGCTCCAGGGCGATGGCCTGGAGCTCGGCCGGGTCGTGCACGGAGTCCCAGACCACCATGCAGGTCGCGCTCACCGAGATCAGCGCCGCGGCGGCGCGCACCCGCGTGCGCAGCGGCGCGTCCGGCCCGGTCAGCAGGTCCACCATCGTGTCGAGCCGGCTGCGGAACCGGGCCATCCGGTCGCCCTTGCTCTCCAGCGTCTGCATCGCCGCGCGGTTCTGCTCGATGAAGCGGAACACCTCGACGCCGCCGAACACGATGCCGACGTACCTGGTCAGCATCTCGTGCCGGGTCTGCTCGCCGGGCGGCTGGGTCTTGGCCCAGTCGATCAGCCCGTCGAGCCTGGCGTAGTGGTCGTCGGTGAAGCTGTGGACGATGTCTTCCTTGGACCGGAAGTGGTAGTAGAGGGCCGCCTTCGTCACGCCGAGACGCTCGGCGATCTCGCGCAGCGAGGTCTTCTCGTAGCCCTGCTCGGCGAACAGCTCGAGCGCGACCTTCTGCACGCGCGACCGGGTGTCGGTGCGCGGCGCTACGCCGGTGTGCTGCATGTCCGCGTCGTTCTCCTTCGCCGCCGAGCTGGCCTCAAATTAACTTGACGGCCGGTAAGTAAGCACCCTAGCATAATAACTTGCCGGCCGGTAAGTAGCGCGGCACGCGGCGGACTGCTCAGTAAGGGGTGTGCGGGTGTCTGAACCAACGGGGCCTGAACTGAACGGGCACTCAGCGAACGGCCGATCGCCCGGCGGCCAGGAGCCGATGCCGGCTGGCGCCGGCCAGAGCGCGGCCGCCACCGGCCAGACCGACGGCTCGCAGTTCGCGGACCGGCGCACGGTGATGATCGTGCTGCCCGGCCTGCTGCTGGCGATCCTGCTCGCCATGCTGGACAACCTGATCGTCGGCACCGCGCTGCCGCGCATCGTGGGCGACCTCGGCGGCGTGGCGCACCTGTCCTGGGTGGTCACCGCCTACATCCTCGCGTCCACGATCACCACGCCGTTCTACGGCAAGCTCGGCGACATGTACGGCCGGAAGAAGTTCTTTATCGCGGCCATCATCATCTTCCTCGGCGGTTCGGCGCTGTCCGGGCTGTCTACCTCGATGGCCGAGCTGATCACGTTCCGCGCCATCCAGGGCCTGGGCGCCGGCGGCCTGATGGTCGGCGCGATGGCGACGCTCGGCGACATCGTGGCGCCCCGCGAACGCGGCAAGTACATGAGCTACATGATGGTCGTGATGATGCTGGCCACGATCGGCGGCCCGCTGGTCGGCGGCATCATCACCACGGACTTCTCGTGGCGCTGGATCTTCTACATCAACCTGCCGGTGGGCGGTGCCGCGCTGGTCTACCTGATGGCCGTGCTGCGCGTCCCGGCGAACCGGGTCAGCCACAAGGTCGACTACCTCGGCGGCGCGCTGCTCGCGCTCGCCACCACGGCGATCATCCTGCTGGCCACCTGGGGCGGTACCGAGTACGCCTGGGGCTCGATCCAGATCATCGCGCTGGCCCTTATCACCGTCGCGGCCGCCGCCGGGTTTCTGGTCACCGAGCGGCGGGCGGCGGAGCCGATGCTCCCGCTGCACGTGTTCCGGAACAAGAACTTCTCGGTCGCGATGGCACTGACGTTCCTCACCGGCCTGGCCATGTTCGGCGCGATGACGTTCCTGCCGCTGTACCAGCAGACCGTGCAGGGCGCCTCGCCGACGGTGAGCGGCTTGATGCTGACCCCGATGATGCTCGGCGTCACGATCACCTCGATCGTCGCCGGGCAGGTCACGACCAAGACCGGGAAGTACAAGATCTTCCCGATCCTGGGCGGCGCGATCATGGGCGCCGGGATGTACCTGCTCACTCAGCTGGACGTGCACACGACCCGGCTCACCTCTGGCCTGTTCTACGTGGTCCTCGGCCTCGGCATGGGCTTCCTGATGCAGATGGTCTCGCTGATCGCGCAGAACAGCGTCGAGCAGAAGGACATGGGCGTCGCCAGCAGCGGCCGCATGTTCTTCCAGCAGATCGGCGGGTCGCTGGGCGTTGCCGCCTTCGGCGCGGTGTTCGCGCGGCGGCTTACCCAGTCGCTGGCCGCGTCGGCGAGTTCCGCCCACATCAGCATCAGCGGCGGGCAGATCAACCCGGCGACGGTGAACGCGCTCAAGCCCGCGGTGCGCCAGGACTTTTTCGTCGCGATCGCGCACGCGGTCCAGGGGGTGTTCTACTGGGCGCTGCCGTCAGCCGTGCTGATTTTCGTGCTCGCCTGGTTCATCAAGGAGGTCCCGCTTCGCGCCCGGACCCCGGCCCCGGCTCCCGAGCAGCAGACCACGCATCCCGAGATGGTGGCTTGAGGGAAGGCCCCACGAGGGCCCTCCCTCAGCGAACCTCAGCCGCCGTAGGGGACGGCCTCCAGAATCTCGACCGTGATGCTCTTCCCGTTGGGCATCGCGTAGCTGGCCTTCTCGCCGACCTTCTTGCCCATGATGGCGGCGCCGAGGGGGGAGCGCGGCGAGTACACGTCGATCGGGATGTCGCTCTCCTCGCGCGAGGCAAGCAGGAACGTGACCTCGTCGCCATCGCGGACGAACCTGATCGTCACGGTCATTCCGGGACCAACCACGCCGTCGGTGCGCGGCGGCCCGCCAACCCGGGCGTTCTCCAGGATGTGCTGCAGCGTGATGATCCGGGCCTCTATCTGACCCTGCTCGTCCTTGGCGGCGTGGTAACCCCCGTTCTCGCGCAGGTCACCCTCTTCGCGGGCCGCCTCGATCTTCTTAGCGATATCGATGCGCCCCGGTCCGGAGAGGTGGTCAAGTTCGGCCTTGAGCCGGTCGTACGCCTCCTGGGTCAGCCAGGTGACGGTGTCATCACGCGTCTCGGTCACGGGCACTCCTAGGTACTGCGCGGGACTTGCTGTCCGCGGGACCGTGGGTCGGTCCTCGGGGGTAACCTTCTGAGCCTATAAGCGTCGGCGACCAAACCGTCCTAGTCAAATGGACCGGGGTAAAACGCCGGGAATGTCTGATCGGTCCGGCGGTGTTTGCCGCACTGACGGGTAGTAACGAGGGAGTTTTCTGGTGCCTGATCAGCTGCGGTTGATGGCCGTGCATGCCCACCCCGACGACGAGTCGAGCAAGGGTGCCGCCACCATGGCCAGGTACGTCTCCGAAGGCGTGCCGGTCCTCGTCGCCACGATGACCGGCGGGGAGCGGGGGAGCATCCTGAATCCGGCAATGGACCGTCCGGAGATTGTCGCGAACATGGCCAGGGTGCGGGCCGAGGAAATGGCGAGGGCGCGCGAGATCCTGGGCGTTGAGCAGCGGTTTCTCGGGTTCGTCGACTCCGGTCTGCCGGAGGGCGACCCGCTGCCGCCGCTGCCCGACGGGTGCTTCGCGCTGACACCGGTCGAGGATGCGGCAGAGCCGCTGGTGCGCGCGATCCGCGAATTCCGGCCGCACGTGATCCTGACTTATGACGAGAACGGCGGCTATCCGCACCCGGATCACGTGATGACCCATAAGGTCTCCGCGCTGGCCTTCGACGCCGCCGCCGATCCCGACGCGTACCCGGATTCCGGCGACCCCTGGCAAGCGCAGAAGCTGTACTATTTCGCGTCTTTCCACCTGGAGAAGTTCCGCGCGCTGCACGAGGAGATGCTTCGCCGCGGCCTCGAATCGCCGTACACGAAGCTCTTCGAGGAATGGGCCGAGGAGGACCGGCGGACGCCGCCGCCGGAGATCACCACGCGGGTCGAGTGCGGCGACTTCTTCGAGGTGCGGGCGGCGGCGCTGAAGGCGCACGCCACGCAGGTGGACCCGGACGGCTTCTGGTTCGCGTGCCCGCTCGAGGTGCAGCGAGTCGCCTGGCCGACGGAGGACTATCATCTAGCTAGGTCGCTGGTAAACAGCGAGCTTCCCGAAGATGACCTGTTCGCTGGCCTCAGGGAGAAGGTGACCCTGTGATCGCGCTTGCCGCGTCCGCGTCGTCGACCTCGTCGGACGTCCAGACGGGCGTGCTCGCGTTCGTCGTCGTTGCCGCGATAGGTGTCGCGCTGGTGTTCTTGCTGCGCTCGATGAACAAGCAGTTGAAGAAGATCGAGCCGCCCAAGTAGCTGCGGCAGACGGCGTTTCTGCGCGTGTCGCCCGGCGCGCGCTGTTAACGTGCTGGGTATCGACGTGCATGGGGATGGCGGCGATGCGGGTACTTCACGCGATCTGGGCTGGTGGCGCCCTCTGCCTGTGGGCAGAGGCTCTGCCGTCCGCTGGTGGCGTGCCCGGGGCCGCGCAGGTTCCTCGCGCGCACCCGTTCGCGTGCCAGCCCCCGGAGCTCGGCGAGCTGCTGGCGCCGGCCGGCGAACTAGCCCGCAAGGCCGTCGACCGTGAGCTGACCCTCGCCCTCCCCACCGCGGCCGGCACCCCGCACCCCGCACCCGAGCTGGAGCCGCGCGCCCGGCGAGCCAAGCTGACGCTCAAGCCGTGGCGCGTCCCCGTGCTCGCGTTCGACGCGGCGACCGCCCTTGAGCTGCTCAGCGTGCTGGATCTGCTGGACGAGGACGTGATCCCGGACGCCGCGATCGGGTATTTGACAGCGGTCGCCACGTTCGCTTCCGGCCTTGCCGCGCGCGGACGGGTGCTTCCCCTCCTGGTCGAGGAGCCCGGCGGTTACGCCGCCCGGTGGCACCCGGTGCTCGCCGCGGCGGACGCGCGGCTGGCCACCGACCTGTCCGGGGCGATGCCGCCGTCCTGCCGTGCCGAGGAGCCGGACGTCGCGCCCGAGGCGCTGCTCAGCGCCGCGCTCAACGCGCTGGCGGACGCGGCCGCGCGCACCCGGCTGCGGTCACTGCCCGCGCTACTCCCGCCGCGGCGCGGGCGGTCGGCGCGCACCCCGGTGGCCGAGCGGTACGTGGCGGCGCTCACCAGCACCGACGCCAGGGTCGAGGTCACCACATCGCGCGACCAGACCGAGGCCACCGCGCTGGCCGACGAACTCGCCGTGTGGCTCGACAGCGCCCGGATGCCGTCCGGCCCGGTGCGGACCTCGTTCCGGCTCACCGAGCCGCACGAGGAAGACACGGCCTGGCGGGTCGAGTTCGCGCTCCAGTCGACCCAGGACCCGAGCCTGATGCTGCCGGCCGCGGACGTGTGGGCGGGCGCGCCCGGCCTCGGCGCCGGCGACCCGGTCGAGCAACTGCTGGCCGGCCTCGGCGGCGCGGTCCGGCTGTTCCCCGAGCTTGGCGACGCGCTGCGCGAGGCGGCACCGTACGAGCTGGCGCTGGACACGGCCGGCGCGTTCCGCTTCCTCAAGCACAACGGCCCGCTGCTGGCCGGCGCCGGGTTCGGCGTGCTGCTGCCGGACTGGGTGCGCAAGGCCAGGCTCGGCCTCAAGCTGACCACCCGGTCGAAGCAGCCCAGCTCCGGCACCGCCGCGGTCACCCCGGCCGCGCTCGGCATGACGGACCTCGTCGACTTCCGCTACGACCTGGCGGTCGGCGACCAGACGCTGGACGCCGCCGAACTCGCCGAGCTGGCCCGGCTGAAGATCCCGCTGGTCCGGGTGCGCGGCCAGTGGGTCGAGCTGGACGACGCGCACCTCGCCGCCGCGCTGCGGTACCTCGAGCGGAACCCGCCGGGCACGATGACCGCCGGCGAGGCGCTGGACGTGGGCCTGCGCGGGCCCGGCGACGACGTGCCTCTGCTGGCTTTCGATGGGGACGGCTGGCTGGGCGACCTGATGTCCGGCCAGGCGGACCGCAGGCTCGCGCCGGTCGCGACGCCACAAGGCTTTACCGGGACGCTGCGCCCGTACCAGGAGCGCGGCCTGGCCTGGCTGTCGTTCCTCGGCGACCTCGGCCTTGGCGGGATCCTCGCCGACGACATGGGCCTGGGCAAGACCATCCAGCTGCTCGCCCTCATCTGCGCGCGCGCCGGAGCGGACGGCCCGACGCTGCTGGTGTGCCCGATGTCGCTGGTGGGCAACTGGCAGCGAGAGGCCGCCAGGTTCACACCGGACCTTCGGGTACACGTCCACCACGGCGCGGACCGGCTGGACGGGGCCGACCTGGCCACGGCGCTGGCCGGCGCGGACCTGGTGATCACCACCTACGGCGTGGCGACCAGGGACCGGGCCGCGCTGGCGGAGGTGAGCTGGGCACGGGTGGTGTGCGACGAGGCGCAGAACATCAAGAACCACGCGACCAGGCAGGCGCAGGCGGTCCGCTCGCTGCCCGCCCAGGCGCGCATCGCGCTGACCGGCACGCCGGTGGAGAACCGGCTTGGCGAGCTGTGGTCGATCATGGACTTCACCAACCCGGGCCTGCTCGGCTCCGCGGCGAAGTTCCGGCAGCGGTACGCGATACCCGTCGAGCGGCACGCCGACGCTGACGCAACGGAGTCCCTGAAACGGCTCACGATGCCGTTCTGCCTAAGAAGGGTTAAAACAGACAAGAGCATCATCAGTGACTTGCCGGACAAGCAGGAAATGAAGGTCTGGTGCAACCTGACGGCGGAGCAGGCGAGCCTGTACCAGGCGACCGTCGATGACATGCTCGGCCAGATCGAGGCGGCGGAGGAGGGCATCGAGCGGCGCGGGCTGGTGCTGGCGACGATGGCCAAGCTCAAGCAGGTGTGCAACCATCCCGCGCACCTGCTCGGCGACGGGTCGCGGCTGCCGGGGCGGTCCGGCAAGCTGGCGCGGCTCGAGGAGATCTGCGACGAGATCGTGGCCGAGGGCGACAAGGCGCTGTGCTTCACGCAGTACGCGGAGTTCGGTCATATGCTCCGGCCGTACCTGGCCGCGCGGCTCGGCTGCCCGGTGCTGTTCCTACACGGCGGAACGACGAAGGCGCGCCGGGACGCCATGGTCGAAGAGTTCGGCGAGCTGGACGAGCCCGCGCTGTTCCTGCTGTCGCTGAAGGCGGGTGGTACCGGGCTGAACCTGACCGCGGCGAGCCACGTCATCCACGTGGACCGCTGGTGGAATCCGGCGGTCGAGGACCAGGCCACCGACCGCGCGTTCCGGATCGGCCAGCGGCGCAACGTGCAGGTGCGCAAGTTCGTCTGCGTCGGCACGCTCGAGGAGCGCATCGACGCGATGATCGAGGGGAAGAAGGCCCTGGCCGAGCGCGTCGTCGGCACCGGGGAGAGCTGGCTCACCGAACTCTCCGTCGCCGACCTGCGGGAGGTCTTGACATTGTCGCCTGAGGCGGTCAGTGAGTGAGCGGAGGGGCGCGGCGATGCCTGGACCGAGGAGCGAGCGACGTAGTCGTGAGCGACGAGGGAAGGCATTGCCTCGAGGCGCCCCTCAGCGAACGAGCGAGGAAACACAGTGAGTGACTGGCGGGACTGGGGGCCCTCGCGGCCGGTGCGGGTCGACGGGGGCGTGCGCGCGAAGAGCAAGCGGGGGGCCATCGGCGAGCGGTGGTGGTCGCGGCGGTTCATCGAGGTGCTCGAGTCGTACGGGATGAGCGGCCGGCTGGCGCGGGGCCGCTCCTACGCCAGGGCCGGGCAGGTGCTGGAGTTCAGCCTGACCCAGGCGATGGTGACCGCGACCGTGCAAGGCTCCCGGCCGCGGCCGTACCAGGTGCACATCGGGGTGCTGCCGCTGACCACGCCGCAGTGGGTCCGGGTCGAGGAGCAACTCGCCGGCCAGGCGCTGTTCCGCGCCAAGCTGCTGGCCGGGGAGATGCCGCGGGAGATCGAGGAGGTCTTCGACGAGTGCGGCACGTCGCTGTTCCCGTCCCGGGCCGAGGACATGGACATGCGGTGCAGCTGCCCGGACTGGGAGGTGCCGTGCAAGCACCTGGCCGCCGTCTGCTACGTGCTCGCCGAGGCGTTCGACGCGGACCCGTTCCAGATGCTGGCGTGGCGTGGCAAGGGACGCGAGGAACTGCTCGGCGCGCTGCGGCGCGAACCGGCGCCAGGCGCGCTGGCGGCGCCGGAGGTCACCGCACCGCCGCTGGCCGAATGCCTGGACCGCTACTGGGCGGCCGGGCTGAGCCCGGGCCGGCTGCGCGCGCTGTCCGCCACCGTGGCCCCGGCAACCGCGCCCGACCTGCTACTGCGCATGTTCGAGCCGCCGCCGGTCCAGGTGCGCGGTAAGGATCTGCTCGACGTGCTGCTGCCGGCCTACGAGCGCTTGGCGGCGGGCGACTGAGAACTGCGGCCCTGTCCGCATCAACGTGGTGGATTTTCCCATCGTGGTAGGTTGACCCTCGTAAACGAGGGTCGTGCCCCCACAAAGGGGTAATCCGACACGTTATTCGAGCCATTCATGGGGCGGTGTAAGCGCATGTAGCCCTTGCGGGTCCGGCGGCGCGCATCCATCATGAAGGCACACAACTAATCAGTTTCTGCCTCGGTATGGGGAATTCGACGGGGGATGCTGGATGGTGCTCAGGCGTGGACTTGCCGGAATCGTCGCGGCTGCCCTTCTCGGGTCGGCCTCGGTCTCGCTCCTGGCCCGGCCGGCCAGCGCCGCGACCGCGATGTCGTCCGTCGTCTGCAGCTCACCCTCGCATCCTGCCCTCGCGGTCAGGCTCACCCGTGACATTCAGGCGGCGCGGCGAGGCCGCGTGTCCACCGTCGCGGTGCGGATCGATGACCCCGGTCTCGGGCTGAACTGCTGGCTCGACAGCTGGCAGCACTTCGACTCGGCCAGCGTGGTGAAGGTGACCATCCTCGGCGCGCTGCTCCGCAAGGCGCTCGACCAGCACCGCCACCTGAGCAGAACCGAGACCGCCAGGGCCACAGCGATGATCACCAGATCTGACAACGGCGCGGCATCCGCGCTCTGGGCTGAGCTGGGCAGGAATTACCTCCAGCACTTCCTGAACCTCGCCGGGATGAGGAGCACCCGCCTGGGCCCGGGCGGGTACTGGGGCCTGACCCAGATCACCGCGTCCGACCAGATGCTCCTGCTGCGGTTGCTGCTCAACAGCAACGCTGTGCTCAACACCGCCGCACGCAACTTCGCGCTGGGACTGATGGCCCGCGTCATCCCCTCACAGCGGTGGGGCGTTCCGGCGGGCGCGCCGACCAGCCTTACCGCCCACGTCAAGAATGGCTGGCTGCCGCTGGCCACGCATCAATGGCGAGTCCACAGCATGGGGTGCTTCACCGGCCGCGGCGGCGGTTACAGCATCGTCGTGCTGACGCAGGACGATCCGTCCATGGCATACGGCATCGCCACCATCGAGGGGATCGCGGAACGGATCAACCGCGACCTGAATCCCGGAGCCAGGCAGGTCGTCCCTCAGTCCGGAATCTCCCCGTCGTGGGGCACGCCCGACGAGTCCATCCCGGCGCTCAGATAGGCACGCCGGGCGCGCACGGCCGCACAAGCTGTCGCGCCGCGATCGCGAGCTTGGTGGGACTCTTCCCGGCGGCCAGGTTGCGGATGCTTTCCGGCGGTTCAGGCAGCGAGATCACCGTGCCGGCCTCTCCGGCCAGCTCCAGGAGCAGATGCATGTTTGCGCACTTGACGGCTATGAGGCGGTCCGCCGAAGCGAATATCGTCGTGGCAATCAGCTGCGCCGAGGCCGGTTCGTGGGAGGCGCGCCGGAGCCCGTCTGCTACGCGAGTCACTTTGAACGCACCGTCGGCGAGGCCGGTTACGAGCGCTTCCGCGGCCAGGTTCTGGTCCAGCCGCCTGGCCCGCGCCGCCTGTGCCCAGGTGTCGGCGGCGGCGATGCGGACGTCCGCCTCCGGCGAGGCTAGCCCGGACAGCAGAGCAAGATGCCCGATCGGGCCTAGCCGCGCAGTTGACCGGGTCAGACCCATGACTGCCGCCGCCCCCGCGCCGGCCCGGCTCGCTCCGGGAACCAGGCAGTCGGACAGCGGCCGGAGCAGATGCGCCGCGGCGAGTTCCGGCTGGCAAGGGCACAGGAGGGGCCAGGAGGCGACAGCGGCGATGTAACGGGAGTCATCCATCAACCCCCGGTCGTCCCGCAGCAGGTATGTGCCGCCGAGCGGATCGCGCAGGTCGGTGAGCAGCCGCCAGCAGCGTGATGCGTACTCGCCAGCCGATGGCGGCGGGCTCGTAACGCGGGCGAGGACGAGAGTGTGGCTCGGCCGGTAGTCCTGCAGATTCGGGCCGATGACCGCTTCCAGGCGAACGGGTGTGCTGCCCTCACAGTGTGCGCGACGCGCCATCGTCGCGGTAGCCGGATGGACGCTGGCCCACGCCGCCCAGAAGGACTCGTCCACCGGCGGCAGCCGCAGCAGCGCGATCTCCAGGTCATGCCGGGGCGGCTGGCCATCATGCCACGACGCTAGCCGGGTCAGCAGTGCGTCCGGGCTGACCGTACCGTCTGCCGCGGTCGGTTCGGCGAGCAGATGGCCGACCGGCCGTCCGCCGCTGATCAGGTCGCACGCCTCCAGGAAACGCGCACCGCAGATCCGGTTCATCTTCTCGGGCGGCCCAGGACGCCCGGCGGCTCCAGGGCTTTGTGCGTGCTCCCGGCAACCCGCCCAGGCGAGTGCCAGTCGAGCGATCTCGAGGCTGACGAGGCGGCCGCCGGACCAGTCCAGCCAGTCCGCGTCGGCGTCCGCGACCAGCGCCTCCGCGCGCCTCACCAGGGGAGCGCCGGCGGTCGCGCGCTCGGCCGCCGGGAGGTCGGCGAGGAAGACTGCCCCGGCCAGGGTGCGCTCGACCGCGAGCGGATCGCTCGCGTCCTCCATCAGCCGCGCGAACAGCTGGACCAGCTCAGCAAGATCCGTCACCGCCACCAGGCCGGCCGCAGCGGCTGGCGGTCCGGCCGCGGGGTTCGCCTCGACGGGGCGTGGGGCTGGGGCGGGTGCGAGCAGGCCCAGATCCGCGGCCTGGCCGGCGAGCGTAGCAGTCAGGCGCCCCGCGCGGTCCGCGATCACCGCACGCTCCGGTCCATCGGGTACACCGAGCTTGCGGATGAGATCGAGCGCCGACGCCTGGACGTCCGGGCGCTCGTGGCCGAATGCCTCGGTCACGATAGCCAGAGCCGCCGCGCGCACCGACGGCTCCGCAGTGGCGATCGTGCCGATCAGCTTCAGCTGTGCGATCGCGATGTTCTTCTGCGGGAACAGCAGCGCCGGCGGTGAGGCGGCGAGAAAGTCAGCCAGCGGCAGTGAGTTCGCCGCCAGCAGGCGAACGCATGCCTGCTGCCCGGCAATCACCCCGTGCTTGGAGTTCGCGGCCAGGAGGGCCAGGTACATTCCGGTGCGGGCGGCCACCACCCCGGGTCGGACCAGTACCCGTCCCGGAGGAGAAGGTCGGCGAACTCGGCCAGCCACGGTGGCCGGCGATCGGCGAGCACGCTGGCGAACACGTCGAAGTGGCGGGCAGCGAACGTCCCCCACGACTCGCAATCGCGGACCGCCCGGTGTGCTGCCGCCACCCCCGCGGCCAGCGCTAGCCGGGCGGTGAGGAACGCCGCACCGCCGCGCGTCGCGGACCGCCCGGAAGCTGGGCCGTCGAAGAGGGGCCTGAGTGCCTTGGCGTACGCCTTGCGGTCCGCTTCTGTCGCATCGCGGAGGAGGTCGCGGACCCGGGCCACATCGTCGTCCGTGATCGCCGCCGCAAGTTCACCGGGGTCAGCGTTCATCGGAGCGCACCGCCATCCTGGCCACGAGGACGTGCTTGCAGGGGCCGCGGGTGCCGCGGTGCTTGCCCCACCAGGGGCACGTGCAGATGTCGTGCGGGGTGGCGAACGTGACCCGGTGGTCGACGTCGCCGCTGCGCACGGACGCGCCGTCGGCGTGCAGTGTGACCGCGCCGGACGCAGCCAGCGCTCGTGCGTCGGCCAAACGCGGGTGCAGCTTCTCCACTGCCGGGCCGAACGGCAGTTCCCGCCTGAAGAACGCCTGTTCCGCGACGTCGTATCCCACGTGGCCCGAGGCGGCTAGCCGGGTAAGAGCAACCATCGTACGTTCGGTGCTCATGCCTGCCGCCGCGGAAAGCCCGCGGATATCGACGCGCGGCGACCAGGCGAGCAGGGCGCTCATCAGCTCGGCATCGGCGGTGACATCGTCGTCGGCGAGCGCCCCGAGCAGGGCACCCTCGCCGGAGAAGCCGCGGTGGCGCTCGGGGCTCAGCGTCAGTGTGAACCTCGCGGTGCCCAGGTCGAGCTCCCACGCGCTGGGGACGGGCGGCGTGTTAGCGTCCACCGCGGGGGAGTAGACGCGCAGGCCGCGAGCGAAGCGAAGCAGCGGGCCCAGCTCGGTGAGCCGCTGGGGACCGGTCAGGCAGGCCGCACCGGGACGCGGGGATGCGGTAAGCATGAGCGTCTTCCCAGCCGGGATCGCCCACAGCGGGCGGCCGGCGCGGCGTGGGATGCCGCGGATGAATCGCAGGGCATCTGCCTCGGCCAGTTCGGCGACCAGGTCCAGGCCGACGGACAGTGCCTGCACCTCGCCGAAACCCTTGAGCCAGCGGCCCGGTAGCGGCACTTTGCGTTCGGTGGCCGAACCTTGCATGGTCGTTACCGCGACCTCGTCAGTGCCCACGCTGAGCAGGACCGGGCCGCTCGCTACCGCTCCGGCGAGGGCAGCCCGCATGGGCTCGTTGAAGTCGACGTTCGTGGTACCGGAGGCTCGCGGTGCCTCGTCAAGAGCATCCGGCAGCAGGTCGAGCCTGGCATGCACGCCGCAGCAGCCGGAGAACGACTCGAACCTGAGCCGGTCCTCGTTGCTTGTCACCACCGGGTCGGCGAGGATCGCCGCGGTCACGCTCATCGGCGTGTAGTAGCGCGCCCTGGCGATCGCGGCGCAGGCAAGCATGCCTGCCGCCGCTGCGGCGGGCTGGGTGAGGAAGCCCTTGAAGAAGTACGGGTGGGAGGCCGGACCCTCGATTGTCACGCCGCCGCTGGTACCCAGCAGCAGCTCGCTGCCGTTGCCCTCCGCGCGGCGGACCTGTGACGGAATCGCGTAGCGATAGAGCAGCTCTGTTCCGGTCGGCTTAGCCATAAGCCGAAATGTACTAGTTCGTGGCGGGCGTCCAGACGCGGCGCATTGCCTCGGGCAGGCCCCACCAGCCGAGCGCGGTCAGCCGGTCGTCCTCGTCGATGGCCCCGAGCACCTGCCACAGCGAGGTCACCGGCAGGAACAGGCCTTCCATGCCCAGCTCGTCGAACTCCTCCTCGTAGAGGTCGTCGTCGAAGTCCTCGTCCTCGCCGTCCTCGTCCTCGTCGTCCTCCTGGTCGGCGTCCTCCTCGAGGTCCGCCTCGTCGTCGGCCAGGTCATCCGGGTCGAAATCGCGCACGTATCCCGCGAGGTCGGCGGCGGACGCAGCGGTGCCGGGGCCGCCGTTGGTGAGCACGCTGATCGAGGCGAGCCAGTCGAAATGGTCGATGGCGCAGATCGCGGCGATGGCATTGTCGGTCTCGCCGAGCTCGCCGTCGTCGTCCAGGTCGCCGGGCGACCAGTCGTCGGTGCCCACCGGGGACGCCACGCCCGCGGCGAGCGTGAGCCACAGCTCCACGTCGTCGGCTGGCAGGTCCTTCGGCTCCAGGCCGCCGCACTCGATCAGCAGCTCGCCCGGCCAGCCGGGACGGCCGATGGCCTCACGGAGGCGGGCCGCGGCGGCGCGCAGCTCCGCCTGGGGCAGCGGGCGATCGCCGGCCTGCGCGAGCAGCGTCTCGAGCGCGCTCAGCGCCTCCGCGTCGGCCGCGTCCCACTCGGCGAGGAACTCCTCGTCCTTCTCGTCCAGCAAGATGGTCATCGGGACGCGGCCGTCCGGCAGCGGCGAGGTCATCCAGCGCTCCTGGATCTCCAGGTAGGCACGCCGGGCGCTCTGGTCGCCGGCCACCAGCCGGTCGGCGTCGATCTCCCCGGCCGCGAGCCGCTCCTCCAGGTGCCCGACGAGCCGCACGTGCATCTCCGCGGCGAGCTGGCTGCGCTCGGACGCGTCGTCCCAGACGTGCAGGCCGATGATCCCGTTCGGCTCCGTGCCGGTCGCCTCCAGCCAGCCGCGCACGTCGCCGACCGTGGCGTCCCCGTCGTCGATCAGCTGGAGGATGTTCTCCGCCGATGTCCAGAACGCGGCCGACAGCGGATTTCCGGCGGCCAGCATGCCGCGCCGGAGCCCCGGCAGCGAGGCCAGGGCCTCAGAAGCCGGCACCGATAGCAGCGCGAGTCCGACATCTCGCCTGGTCAGTGCCGTAACCGGACGGTCTGCCAGTTCCGCGACGTGATCAGCATCAAGGTTCACGCAACGCAGCGTACGCCTGTTTGGCGCCACGTATGCGCGAGGCTACAGATGCTCGGCGCCGCCCAGGTACGGCCGGAGCACTTCGGGTACGCGCACCCGCTGGTCAGCGTCCTGGAAGTTCTCGATCAGCGCCGCGAGCAACCGCGGCGTGGCGATCGCGGTGTTGTTGAGCGTGTACGCGAACCGCACCTTCCCGTCGGCGTCCCGGTACCGCACGTTCGCGCGGCGCGCCTGCCAGTCGTGCAGCGACGAGCAGCTATGCGTCTCGCGGTAGGTGCCGAGCGACGGCAGCCACGTGTTGATGTCGTTCATCCGGTACTTGCCCGCGCCCATGTCGCCGGTGGAACACTCGACCACCTCGTAGGCGAGCCCGAGGCCCTGCAGCAGCTCCTCCGCGGTGCCGAGCAGCTGGGTGTGCCAGTGGTCGGATTCGGCGTCGTCGGCGGCGCAGATGACGAACTGCTCGACCTTCTCGAACTGGTGCACCCGCAGCAGCCCGCGCACGTCACGGCCCGCGCTGCCCGCCTCGCGGCGGAAGCACGGCGAGATGCCCGCGTACCGGACCGGCAGCTGCTTCAGGTCCAGGATCTCGTCGGAGTGGAACCCGACCAGCGCGACTTCCGCGGTGCCGGCCAGGTACAGGTCGTCGGCGGTGATCGAGTACGTCTCGTCGCGGTGCGCGGGGAACTGGCCGGTGCCGATCAGCGCCTGCTCCCGGACCAGCACCGGCACCGAGATCAGCGTGAAGTCCTTGTTGCTGAGCGTGTCCAGCGCGTAGGAGAGCATCGCGCGTTCCAGCAGCACCGCCTGCCCGGTCAGCGCGTAGGCGCGCTCGCCGGCCACCTTGCGCGCCCGGCCGAAGTCCGCCCAGCCGCGCCTTTCGAGCAACTCGACATGGTCAAGCGGCGTGAAGCCGAACTCCGGCGGTGTCCCGTGCGTCCTGATCACCACGTTCGCGGACTCGTCCGGGCCGACCGGGGAGTCCTTCGACGGGATCGTGGGGGTCATCAGCAGCAGGTCGGTGAGCTTGCCGTTCGTCTCGCCGAGCTGCTCGCGCAGCGACCTCATGTGCTCGTCGAGCGCCGCCGACTCGGCGCGCAGCGCCGTCCGCCGCGCCTCGTCGGCCTTGGCGAACTCCTTGGCGGAGCTCTTCTTCTTGGCCTGGGCCTGATCCAGCTCATGCTGGAGACTGCGGGTCTGGGCGTCGAGCTTCAGCAGCTCGTCGACATCCAGGTTGATGCCCTTCACCCGGACCGCGTCCTTCACCGCGTCCGGATTTTCCCTAATGAACCGCTTGTCCAGCATTCCTGCCGTCATCCTTAGCCCACGCGTTTGCCCAGAACCGCCACGGAAACGCTACCAGCACCGGCCCCGCTCTCGACGTCGATTACTATGCGTCGCCGTACGGGTACCCTTTGTCCGTGTCGGCGCGTTCGCCCCGCCGGGCGCCCGCTATGCCCCAGTCTGGGCGATGTGCCGTGGGCGCGGACAGCGGGCCCGAAAGATTGCGGACAGTTCCCCTTCCCGTTTCGGACCTCGTTGGCTTATTCCGGGGTTTGCCCGGGTCGCTGGCTGCCCGGTGGGCCGGCGGCTGGCTTGATGGGCCTCGATAGCGTGGTGGTTTTCCCCTTTGTGGTAGCGGGACCCCTGTTCACGGGGGCTGGTCTTCCACGATGGGGAAATCTTCCACGTTGCTGGCGGACTGCGGGTGCGCTCCTGTCCCGGTAGCCGCACGCTGCACTCCAGGCACAGGCTGCGCGCACCCGGCCAGACCCGGCGGCCAGACCCGGCGGCCAGGCCCAGCGGCCGGCACGGGCCATGCCTGCGCATTCGCCAACAGAGTCCAAACTGGGAGGGTAACTGTCCGCAATAATCGGCGCACTCGACGGGGCGCCCGGAATATGCGGAAATATCGGGCCCGAAGGCGGCTCCGGGGTAGCGGGAAGCGCGGATACAGTGGTCCGTGAGGGGGTCGCGACCAGGTGCTGATAACGAACCACGTCTTGTCGGGCGCGCTGATCGGAGCGCTGGTGCGCCGGCCAGGCCCGGCGTTCGCGATCGGGGTGGCCTCGCACTTCGCGCTCGACGCGGTGCCGCACTGGGGCGACTGGCCGAACCGCAAGAGGTTCATGCAGGTTGCAACCCGCGACGGCCTGGCCGGCCTCGCGGCGATCGGCGTGCTGGCGGCCGTGTCCCGGCCCGAACAGCGGCTGTCGGTCATCGCCGGCATGGCTGGTGCGGCACTGCCGGACATCGACAAGCCGACGATCGAGTGGCTGGGGCGATCGCCATGGCCGGCGTCGGTGAACCGCTTTCACTCCGCGATACAGGACGAGACGTACGACAGGTCCCGCCGGGAGATCACGACGATGGGCGTGCTTGCCGCCGTGAGCCTGCTGGCCGTGCGCATGCCGGGCCGCGCTGTCACGAGCCGTCGGGCAGCGGGTACCGCAACCCGACGAGGGCGGCCAGGTCGCTGAGCATGATGTCGAACATCGGCGACGGGTCCTCGAGCGCGAACCCCAGGTGGCCGAACATCTCCATCGCCACCGCCCCGTACAGCAGCATCCAGCAGCGCAGGAAGATGAGCATCGTGCCCACCGGTATGTCCGCACCGATCGAGGCGATGTAGCGATCAAGCTGGTCGCGCAGGCCCGGATCGATCTCGGACGGCGCCAGTACCGGGAACGGGTGCGCGTGCCACAGCTTCAGGAACAGCGTGAAGTAGACGGCGGCGAACTGGAGCGCGCACGCGGAGGCGATGTCGTATCTGCCGTCATCGATGCCGGGCAACGGCACGCCGAACACCAGGCTGAACTCCGCCGGATGCCGTAGCGACCAGCGCCGGAACTCGCGGCAGGCGGCGACCATCTCCAGCGTGAGATGCCGGGTGTCATGGTGCGCCTCGGGCGCGTGCTCGTCGCGCACCGACGCGAGGGCGCTGTGAATGTCCGCCGCCATCTCGGTGAAGATGTCCGCGACCACGTGCCGGACGAGCTCCTCATGGCTGGCGAAATACCGGTACAGGCCGGGCGCGGTCATCCCCATCTCGCGCGCGATCGCGCGCAGCGACAGCGAATCGGGTCCCTCCGAGACCAGCAGCCGCCGGGCCGTCATGATGATCTCGTCCTTGGTCGCGGCCCGCACCCGGTCGCGCCGCGAGCCTGAACGCGGACCACGGCGTGGGGGCTCAGCCGCGAATTCGGCCGCCTCTGTCACAGGACCTCCTACCGCGCCACCTCTAAGCCTGCGGCAATGCTAGCTCGGTTGACAAGGGTAAACGCTGTATGCAAAAGTTAGCATCGTAATCAGTATACGCCGTTTACTATAGTCATCAATGTAAACAGGGGAGAGCGGCATGTTCGAGGCGTGGGGACGGGCCTTGTACGCCAGGCGGCGGATGACGTTGATCATCGCGCTCATCGTCGTGGCGTTCGCCGGCATCTGGGGAACCGGCGTGTTCAAGAAGCTGAACAGCGGAAACACGTTCACGCCGCCGGGCAGCCAAAGCCAGCAGGAACAGAACCTGGCCGACCAGACGTTCGGCCGCAACGCCGCCGACGTCGTCGTGCTGTACCGCAGCACGACGATGACGGTCGGCGATCCGGCCTACCGGCAGGCCGTCGCCCGGTCCCTGGAAGGCCTGCCGGCCGGCAAGGTCGGGCGCGTGGCCACGTACTGGTCCACGAAATCGCCGGACTTCGTCGGCAGCAACGGGCACGCCACGTACGCGGTCCTCCAGCTGACCGGCAACGACGACGCCGCGCGGCAGGACGCGTACAAGGCGATCAAGACCGGCCTGGCCACGGACCTGACGGCCGTCGGCGACGCGAACCTTACCGCCCAGGTCGGCGGCAACGTGCCGACAGAGGTCGCGATCAGCAGCGAGGTCACCAGCAACATCGCCAAAGCCGAGGGCTTCTCCATGCCGGTGCTGCTGATCCTGCTGATGGTGATCTTCGGCAGCCTGGTGGCGGCGAGCCTGCCGGTGGCGATCGGCGGCATCGCGATCCTCGGCTCGTTCACCATGCTCCGGCTGCTCACGCTGGTGACGAGCGTCAGCGTCTACTCGGTCAACATCACCACGATCCTGGGCCTGGGCCTGGCCATCGACTACGGGCTGTTCATCGTCACCAGGTTCCGCGAGGAACTGCATCGCCAGCCGTCGGTGGAGCAGGCTGTCGCACGCACGGTCGCAACGGCCGGCCGCACGGTCGCGGTGTCCGGCATCACCGTCGCGGTGGCGCTGACCAGCCTGATGCTGTTCCCCGAGGTCTTCTTGCGCTCGATGGGCTACGGCGGCGTGGCGACCGTCGCGGTGGACATGATCGCCGCGCTCACCGTGCTGCCCGCGCTGCTCGCCGTGCTCGGCACCCGGGTCAATAGTCTCCGGATCCGCCGTACGGTCGTGAAGCCGCCGCAAGACGAGGCCAGCGGCGCCTGGTACCGGCTGGCGCGCAGCGTCATGCGCCGCCCGCTGGTCTACGTCGCGGTGATCGTGATCGGGCTGCTCACCCTCGGCGCCCCGTTCCTGCGCATTCAATGGGGCGGCACGGACGCGCGAGTGCTGCCGGCCGCGTCGACCGTCCGCCAGGTGCAGGAGACCCTGAACGCGCAGTTCCCGGCCAACTCCACGGCCCCCATCGAGGTCCTCCTCACCAAACCCGCGACGACATCCCAGCTCACCGGCTACGTGCGCGCGATCGGCGCGATCCCCGGCGTGACCGGCGCCCAGGTGACCGGCAGCAAGGACAGCGTCACGAGGATCGACGTCGGCTACGCCGCGACGACCGTCTCCACGCAGGCCAGGCACATCGTCACCCAGATCCGCGACGTCACCCCGCCACCGGGCGGCACGGTGCTGGTCGGCGGCCAGACCGCGCAGCTCGTGGACGAGTTGCAAAGCCTCGGCTCCACCCTGCCGCCGATGGCGCTGCTGGTCGCGGTGTCCACGTTCGTGCTGCTGTTCCTCGCGTTCGGATCGGTGGTGCTGCCGGTCAAGGCGATCGTGATGAACGTCCTGTCGCTGGCGGCCACGTTCGGCGTGATCGTGTGGGTCTTCCAGTGGGGCCACCTGTCCGGGATGCTCCAGTTCACGTCCACGGGAGCCATCGAGCCGACGATGCCGATCCTGATGCTGGCGATCATCTTCGGCCTGTCCATGGACTACGAGGTGTTCCTGCTGTCCCGGATCCGCGAGGTCTACGACCAGACAGGCGACAACACCGCCTCGATCGCTGCCGGGCTCCAGCGCACCGGCGGGGTGATCACCAGCCTGGCCGGGCTGCTGATCATCGTCGTCGGCTCGTTCTCCGCGTCCGGCATCACGTTCATCAAGCTGCTGGGCGTGGGCATGATCGTCGCCCTCATCGTGGACGCCTCGGTGGTCCGGGTGCTGCTTGTCCCGGCGACGATGCGGCTGCTCGGCCGCGCCAACTGGTGGGCTCCCCGCCCGCTGCGCCGGCTCTACGCCCGCTACGGCATCAAGGAAGATTCCCCAGAACGACCTGTGGTTACACCTCCGGCACCCGTTCCCGGCGCCGCACGGTAACCCAGCCGAGCAGCGCCAGTGCCGGGAACGCGGCGGCCACGCCGGTCGCGCCGCCCCAGCCCCATAGCTGGTAGGCGTGCGCGCCGGCGGCGCTACCTTCCCCGGCCGGCCAGCGCGTGCGGAGAGCGCGAGCATGTTCAGGTCGTAGCAGAGTTGCCGGATACGAGCATGCCGCCGGTCGCGGCCCAGCGCAGCCGAGGCCGGGCATCCAGTTGCCTGCCGCCGAACGCCGAGGCCAGCGCGCCGGCCGCACCCGCCAGCGCGAACAGGCCGATCTCCAGCTGGGAGAAGCGGAAGTCCGGCCCGGCGAGCAGGAACGATGGCCAACTACTGGAAGGCGATGCCGCAGATGATCCGGCTGCTGTTCGGCGAGGACGTCACGGACGCGGACCTGCAGCGGCACCAGGACTTCATCGCCGAATGCGTCCGCAGGATCATCGCGCCACAGGAGTTATCCTTGATAACGGCGGAGGGGCCCGCCATCCCGTCCAGGGAGAACCGCGGATAGCAGCCAACGGTCCCTGCCTTCTAGGTGGGGAGTTCTTTCGATGCTGTGGCGGACCCTTGCGGTCATCTCCATGGGCGGTGTGCTCGGCGCGCTCGCCAGGTTCGGCCTCACGTCGGTGTTTCCCGTCGCCGCCGGTCAGTTCAACTGGGCGGTGTTCGGCATCAACGTGGCCGGCTGCTTCCTGATCGGCCTGGTCGTCGTGCTGATCACCGAATCCCGGCGGGCCAATCACCTGCTGCGCCCGTTCCTCGCCACCGGGGTGCTCGGCGGCTTCACCACGTTTTCCACATATGTCGTCGGCATGCAGCACGACCTGTCCGCGGGTGCGCCGCGCACCGCGCTGGCCTACGGCGCGGGCACCGCGCTCGCCGCGCTCGCCGCCGCGTGGGCCGGCGTCCGGGCCGCGGATGCGCTGGTCCGATGACCGTACTCCTGGTCATCGCCGGCGCCGCGCTCGGTGCGCCGGCCCGCTATCTGACCGACCGCCTGCTCCAGGGCCGGCACAACTCGCCGTTCCCGTGGGGCACGTTCGCGGCCAACATGGCGGGCTGCGCGCTGCTCGGCTTCCTCGCCGCGCTCCCTGTCAGGACCGGCCTGATGGCGTTCGCCGGCACCGGCTTCTGCGGTGCGCTCACCACCTACTCCACGTTCGGCTACGAGACCGTCCAGCTCGCCAGGTCAGGGGCCAGGACGCTGGCCGTGTGCAACGTCGGCGCGTCGATCCTCGCGGGCTTCGGCGCCGCCTATTGCGGGATGGCCATGGCGCAGGCACTCGCCGGATGAGATGGCGATACAGTAGCCGTTCCGATACTGATGAGGAACTGAGGAGGCCCGACATGAGCCAGCCGGTTGCCGTGCCGGAAGTGCTGTCGGCGGACCTGCCTGACGGCGTGTTCCTGGTCGACGTGCGCGAGGACGACGAGTGGACCGCCGGGCACGCCCCGGACGCGCTGCATCTGCGCCTCGGTGACCTCGGGACCCGCGCCCAGGAACTGCCGCGCGACAAGGAGCTGTACCTGATCTGCCGCGGCGGCGCCCGCTCCGCGTACGCCGCGCAGGTGCTGGCCAGCCAGGGCTGGCAGACGATCAACGTCGCGGACGGCATGACCGGCTGGGCGGTAGCAGGCCGCCCCATGGTCAGCGAGACCGGCGCCGAGCCCTTCGTCGCGTAGCCAGCCGTCCGCCCGCCGCCCCAGCCGCCCCAGCTGCCCCGCCCCGGCCGGACCCCCAGCGGGGAGCGTGGCCCCCGAGCCCCCCTCTAGGGAGCTCCGGGGGCCACGCACCTCTTCGGGGGGCCGTCTTCGAGGGCCACCGCACCTCTGTGGAGCCGTCACCAGGCGGGCTGGGGCTTGCGCGGGAGGGCGAACATCAGGCAGAAGACGAGCGCCATCGCGCCGACGTCGAACCACAGCGTGAGGCCGAACGAGCTGGTGAAATTGCCCCGGCTGGACACCAGGTGGTCGAAGAAGATCGTGCCGAGCAACGCGATGCCGAACGCGATGCCAAGCTGCTGGATGGTGTTCACCAGCCCGGACGCCGACCCGGCGTCCTGGCTCGGCACCCCGCTCAGCACCAGATCGATCAGCGGCGCGACGATCAGGCCGAAGCCGATTCCGTTCACCGCAAGCGGCGCGATCATCTGCCATGAGTGGATGCCCGTGCCGTAGTGCGCCGACAGGTACAGGTACAGGCCGAACCCGGCGGCCGCCGCAACCGCCCCGGCCAGCAGCACCTTGCGGCCGAACCGCGGCGTGAGGAACTGGACCGAGGCACCCGCCGCGGACGCGGTGGGCACCGCGAACGCGATGCCGGTGAGCCCGGCGTGCAGCGGGCTCCAGCCGAGCCCCGCCTGCATATACAGCATCCAGGTGATGAAGAAGCCGCCGTAGGCGACCCAGAACAGCAGCGCGACGCCGAGGCCGGCGGCGAACGGGCGGATCCGGAACAGGCCGAGCACGACCAGCGGCGAGTCCTTCCTGGCCCGCTGGTAGAGCGCGAACAGGGCGAACACCGGGATCGAACCGGCCATCAGCGCGAACGTCCAGGCCGGCCAGCCGAGGTCGTGTCCTTCGGTGAGCGGGTACGCCAGCATGGCGACCCCGATCGTCGCCAGCGCGGCGCCCGGCAGGTCGAGCCGGGTGACGCCCGGCGCGGTGGACTCACGGACGACGAACCACGCGATGACCAGCCCGGCCACCCCGACCGGGAGGTTGACCAGGAAGATCGGCCGCCAGTCCAAGCCGGCCAGATTCCACTGCACGAGCAGGCCGCCGAGGACGGGCCCGAGCACGGACGCGGAGCCGGCGACGCCCCCGTAGACGCCGAATACCTTGCCGCGCTCCTGCGGCGGGAACGTGACGTGGATGATGGCCAGGACCTGCGGGATCATCAGCGCCGCCATCGCGCCCTGGAGAAACCGGGACGCGATCAGCATGTCCGCGTTGACCGCGGTGCCGCACAGCGCCGAGCCCACGGTGAAACCGGCCATCCCGATGAGGAACAGCCGCTTGCGGCCGAAGATGTCGCCAAGCCTGCCGCCGGTGATCAGCACCACCGCGAACGCCAGCGCGTACCCGGCCACGACCCATTGGAGCTGCGAGTACCCGGCGTGCAGGTGGCGCTGTATCGACGGCAGCGCCACGTTGACGATCGTGATGTCCAGCAGGTCCATGAAGGACGCGATCAGCACGACGGTGAGCGCCAGCCAGCGGCGCGGATCGGGGGATCCGGCCAGCTCCGGCTGGGTCCATGTCTCTTCCGAGGCCGTCACGGTATTCTCCTTAGTAAGTGACTGACTGCCTAGATATCTAACGCACTAAGATATTTAGAGACTAAGGAGGTATCTGAAGAGATGTCAACCCCGGACGCACCGGTCAGCGTGCCCGGCAGCCGCGACGTGTCAGCCGCCGGCCAGGGCATCGCCATGGCAGCGGTTGCCCTCAACACTGCGATGTCCCAGGCCATGGGCCTGCATCCGAGTGAGGGCCTGTGCCTGTGGCACGTAACCGAATCTGCCTACGGCGAGCCGCTCACGGCGGGGAAGCTGGCCGAGGCAACCGGTCTGACAACGGGCGCGATCACCGGGATCATCGACCGGCTCGAGGCGGCGGGCCTGGTGCGCAGGGAACGCGACACAGCGGACCGGCGCAAGGTTTTCATCCGGCCGGTGCCTGCGCGGATGGCCATCATCACGGAGCTCTTCGCGCCGATGGAGGGGGAATTCGACGAGCTTGTGCGGCAGTACCGGCCGGAGCAGGTGACCGTTATCTTCGACTACCTCAGCCGGTCCGTGGGCATCCTGCACGCGCAGATCGAACGGCTGCGCGCGGTCCGCGTCGGGTCAGCCGGACGCCAGGGCTAGCGCGAACGGCAGCACCGCGGGCGCGCCCGCCTCGCGCAGCAGCTTCGCCGCGACGGTCATCGTCCAGCCGGTCTCGACCCGGTCGTCGACCAGCAGCACCGGCCCGGCGGTCAGGTCCATCCCGTCCGGCACTTCGAACGCGTCCCACAGCTGCCGCAGCCGCTGCGCGCTGTTAAACCGGCGCGGGCCCGGGCCGTCCGCCCGATACCGCACAGCACCCAGGAACGGCAGCCGCCCGATCGTCGCGATGCGCTCGCCGAGGCTGGCGATCAGTTCCGGCCGGGTCAGCGACGGCATCGTCACGACCCCGGTCGGCCTGGCCGCCCAGTCCCACGCGGCGAGCACCTTCACCACCGGGTCCACGAGCTGGGCCGGCACCGCCTGGTCGGCTTCGGAAAGCAGGGTGCGCAGCGCGGTGCCCCAGCCGATGTCGGTGAGGCGGCCGAGCACCCGGCCCGGTTCGGCCTGGAGCGCCTCGGGGATTTTTCCTTTTGCTTGGGTCATGCCGGTCGGCCACATCCTGCGCGGTTCGACCTCGACGCCGGGACGCAGCAGGCGGTCGCGGGCGGCGGCGCTGCCTGCCTCGGGGACGTCGGCCGGCCATGGCCGGCCCGTGCAGTTGTCACACCGGCCGCACGGTGCGCCACCGTCGGCAAGCACTGCCGGGTCGTCGAGTTCCCGGCGGAGGTACTCCATCCGGCAGGCTCTTGTCGTCTGGTAATCGAGCATAGAGCGCTGCTCGCGGGTGCGTTCGGCGGCGACGCGCTCGTAGCGCTCGGCGTCGTAGCTCCACGGCTCACCCGTCGGCTCCCAGCCGCCCGACACGCGGCGCACCGCGCCGTCGACGTCGAGCACCTTCAGCATCTGCTCCAGCCGGCCGCGGGACAGGTCCACGAACGTTTCCAGCACCGCGGTGGACAGCGGCCGGCCCGCCTCGGCGAGCACCGCGAGCGCGGCGCGCACCTGGCGTTCTGGCGGGAACGCCAGCGAGGCGAAGTACGCCCAGATATCCCGGTCCTCGCGACCGGGCAGCAGGATCACCTCGGCGCTTTCCACCCCGCGGCCGGCCCGGCCGATTTGCTGGTAGTAGGCGACGGGGGATTGCGGAGCCCCGAGGTGCACGACGAACCCCAGGTCAGGCTTGTCGAAGCCCATGCCGAGCGCGCTGGTGGCCACCAGCGTCTTGACCTCGTTGTCGAGCAGGGCCTGTTCAGCCACCGTACGTTCTGAGACATCGTCTTTCCCGGTGTAGGGGAGGGCGTTAATGCCCTGGTCGCGCAGGAACGCGGCGGTCTCGTGCGCGGCCGCGACGGTCAGCGTGTAGACGATGCCCGAGCCGGGGATGGCCGGCAGATGCGCGGCGAGCCAGCCGAGCCGCTGGTGCGCGGTCGGCAGGTTCACCACGGCCAGCCGCAGCGACTCGCGGTCCAGCGAGCCGCGCAGCACCACGGTCTGGATGCCGAGCTGGTCGGCGACGTCGCGGGTGACGCGGGCGTTCGCGGTCGCGGTCGTGGCGAGCACCGGGACGCCGGGCGGCAGCGCGTCGAGCAGCGTCTTGATCCGGCGGTAGTCCGGCCGGAAGTCGTGGCCCCAGTCCGAGACGCAGTGCGCCTCGTCGATGACCAGCAGGCCGGCCGCGGCGCTGAGCTTGGGCAAAACAAGATCGCGGAACGACGGGTTGTTCAACCGTTCGGGACTCACCAGGAGCACATCCGCCTCGCCCCGTGCGACCTCGGCGTAGATCTGCTCCCACTCCTCGGTGTTCGCGGAGTTGATCGTGCGGGCGTGGATGCCGGCCCTGGTCGCGGCCTCGATCTGGTTGCGCATAAGAGCGAGCAGCGGGGACACGATGACTGTCGGGCCCGCGCCTCTCGCTCTGAGCAGCGCGGTGGCGACGAAGTAGACGGCGGACTTGCCCCAGCCGGTGCGCTGCACGACTAGCGCCCGGCCGCGGTCGTGGACAAGGGCGCTGATCGCCGTCCACTGGTCGTCCCGCAGCCTCGCGTGGTCGCCGGCGAGCGCGCGGAGGTGCTGTTCTGCTTCGTCGCGGAGGTCGGTCACGGACCTACGATAGGTGCCCATGGACCCCCGTCGGGCCTCGGGATTCGAGGCGGCGTTCCAGGCGTTCGCGCGCGACGAGCCGGTCGCGCTGGACGTCGTGGACCTGTTCCGGCGCACGGCCGCGACCGTGCCGGCCTACCGGAAGTTCCTCGCCGAGCACGGGATCGACCCTTCGGCAGTGGCGACCGTGTCCGACGTACTCGGGCTGCCGGCCGTGGACAAGGAGTCGTATCTGCGGCGGTATCCGCTGCCGGAGTTGTGCCGCGGCGGCACGCTCGAGGGCTGCGACATCGTCTCGGTCTCCTCCGGCTCCAGCGGCGAACCGACGATCTGGCCGCGGTCGGTCACCGACGAGCTGCACGTCGCGCGGCGGTTCGAGCAGGTGTTCCGTGACGGGTTCGGCGCGGACCGCCGCAGCACGCTGGCCGTGGTGTGCTTCCCGCTCGGCACCTGGGTCGGCGGCCTGTTCACCGTTGCCTGTACGCGGCACCTAAGCGGGAAGGGTTACCCGGTCACCACGGTGGCGCCGGGCAACAACCCGGCCGAGATCCTGCGGGTGCTCCCCGACCTGGCGCCGCACTTCGACCAGGTCGTGCTGCTCGGCTATCCGCCGTTCCTGAAGGGCGTGATCGACGCCGGCGTCGCGGCGGGCGTGCCGTGGCGGGACTACGCGGTCAAGCTCGTGCTGGCCGGCGAGGTGTTCAGCGAACAGTGGCGTGATCTGGTGGCCGGGCGGGCCGGGATCGCGGACCCGGTCTGCGACGTGGCCGCGCTGTACGGCACCGCCGACGCCGGCGTGCTGGGCAACGAGACCCCGCTGTCCGTGGCCGTGCGGCGGTTCCTGGCCGGGCGGCCGGAGCTGGCCCGTGAGGTGTTCGGCGATGCGCGGCTGCCGACGCTCGTGCAGTACGACCCGGCGAGCCGCTTGTTCGAGGCGGTCGACGGCCGGCTGCTGTTCTCCGCCGACGGCGGGATCCCGCTGATCCGGTACCAGATCAACGACGAGGGCGGGCTGTTCGGCCATCGTGAGCTGCTCGACCTGTGCGTGGCTCACGGTTTCTCGCTGGAGGCGGCCGGTCCCGAGCTGCCGTTCGTGTTCGTCTTCGGGCGGTCGCTGTTCACCGTGTCGTACTTCGGCGCCAACGTGTACCCGGAGAACGTGACGGTCGGCCTGGAGCAGCCCGGCATCAGCGACCAGGTGACCGGGAAGTTCGTGCTCGAGGCCGTGGAGGACGCCGACCGCGACCGCCGGCTGCGCGTCACCGTGGAGTGCGCGCCGGGCCATTCCGACGCCTCGCCGGCCGAGATAGCGCGCTCGATCCGCGACCATCTCGTGCGGCTGAACAGCGAGTTCGCCCACTACGTCCCGGCGGACCGCCAACTGCCGGACGTGGCGTTGCGCGGGTTCCAGGATCCGGAGTACTTCCCGCCCGGCGTCAAGCACCGCTACACCCGCGGTTAGCATCGGTTTCGTGCCGGACACCGTTTCCATCAGGGACCTCAGCGTCGCCGCGGTCATCGGGGCCTACGACTGGGAGCGCGCGATCGAGCAGACGCTGGTGTTCAACGTGGACATGGCCACGGACGTGGCGCGGGCCGCGGCGAGCGATCAGTTGGCGGACGCGGTCAACTACGCCGCGGTCGCCTCGACGATCACCGCGGTGGTGCGCGACGGCCGGTTCCAGCTCATCGAGACCGCCGCGGAGCGGGTGGCCGAGCGGCTGCTCGCGGACTTCGGGCTTTCGTGGGTGCGGGTCGAGGTGATCAAGCCCCGCCCCGCCGAGGGCTTCGCCGCCGCGATCACCATCGAGCGAACCAGCATGCCCGCCCGCTTCGCGCCCTAGGGTGCGCGGCGGGCTTACTGCGATGCGCCCGATATGCCACATTTGCCCGGCCTGTGGCCGATACCTAGGTTGTCTTTGTACGCGAAACCGACAGCGCAAATCAGCATATTCCGGCATAAAGCGGGCGCAGAAACGTCGGTTTTGCGTACCAGGACACGTGTAGCCCTAACGGGGCGGCCAATCACTCCGAAAGAGCCGCACTCTCGCGGCGGTGTGTCTGGCCCGTTTTGACGGTGCTGGGTGGCAAGATCGTGCCGGTGGCGGCGAGGGTCGGAGCCGGGAGGTAGCTCAGCGATGGGCAAGGCCAGCAAGCAGAAGCAGAAGTCGCGCGTCGGCAAGGCGCAGCGGCGCGCGAAGCGGATCGCGTCGCGGTCGGCGGGCGCAGGTCGGTGGCAGGGTCCCGCGGATTGGGCCGCTCCGTCGCCGGAGGAGCTCGTGGCCGAGGTTATCGGCGAGGCGATGTACCACACCTGCTCCGGTAACCAGTTTGGTGCAGCCGAAGTCATCGAGATCCTCGCGAACGAGCAGATGCCGGGCTGGGGGTCAATGGTCAGCCGGGCCCTTGCGGGCGTGCTCCGGTCCGGGGTCGCCGCCGCGTGGCGGCATGGCTGGCAGCCCGCGGAACTGGCCAGGCACACCGCTAGAGAATTGCGCGGTGCGCATGAGCGTGTGATCGCCGACATGATGGCGGCCGAGATGCGGGGCTACGCCGCTGCTACGGTCGACGACCGCTGGGCAGCGCAGATGCATTCGCTGGGTGCCAGTGCCGCGTGGACAAGCGACGGCGAGTACCTGACCGCGCAACGCGAAGTCGTCGGCGACGCGGACTTGGCCGTGGTGATCACCACGGTGATCGAAGTAGCCCATCTGTTTCAGCACCTGCAGGCGCTGGAGTTGCTCTGCCCGCTGCCAGGGGAGGCACGTGCCGGAGCGGTACGCGCGCATGGCGATGCGGACGAGCGGGTGCTGAGCAAGATCCGTGCCCTGCTCGCCAAGGCCGAGTCGACGGAGTATCCCGACGAAGCAGAGGCGCTGTCCGCTCGCGCCCAGGAACTGATGGCCAAGTACAGCATCGATCAGGCGCTGCTCGCCGCCCGGTCCGGACAACGGGACAAGCCCGGCGGGCGGCGGCTCGTGATCGACAACCCGTATGAGGAGCCGAAGGCGTCGCTGCTGCAGACGATCGCCGCGGCTAATCGCTGCCGGACGGTCTGGCACCGGGAACTCGGCCTGAGCACAGTGGTCGGGTTCCCGGCCGACTTGGACGCCGTGGAAATCTTGTTCACGTCGCTGCTCGTGCAGGCCAACAGCGCGATGGTCCGGGAAGGCGCCAAGCGTGATGCCCACGGCCGGTCCCGGACACGGGCGTTCCGGCAGTCGTTCCTCATCTCCTACGCGGTGCGCATCGGGGAACGGCTGGCCGAGGCCGCTGGTAACGCCGAGCAGGCCGCTGCCGCCGAGTCACCCGGACACGACCTGCTGCCGGTCCTGGCGGCCAGGCATCGGGCCGTCGACGACGCCGTGGACGCGATGTTCGGCGACAGCCTTGTCGAACGCGGCCGTTCGGCCCGCGCCCTCGACTCGGAGGGCTGGTACTCCGGCCGCGCCGCCGCCGACCTGGCCACCTTGCACGCCAGGGAGCAAGTCGCCACGGCCGGGGGTTAGCCGAGGGCTACGCGGCGGTAGCGGCGGACGGCGAGGGGGGCGAAGACCAGCAGCATGCCGACCGACCAGGCGACGACCGCGAGCTCGGGGTGCTGCATCGGCCAGGAGTGCACCATCGCGGCCGGGTTGGGATTACCGAACAGCTTCCGGCTGGCCGCGGCCAGCGCGGACATGGGGTTCCATTCGGCGACCGGCTGGAGCCAGCCGGGCATGCCCTGGGTGGGCACGAACGCGCTGGAGACGAACGTCAGCGGCAGGAAGATGATGAAGCCCAGCTGCTGGGCCGCCTCGGGACTGCGCAGCACCATGCCGAGACCGATCCCGGCCCAGGTGAACGCGTAGCCGAACAGCAGTGCCAGCGCGAGCGCCAGGGCGACGTCGCCGGGGCTGGTGTGCACCCGCCAGCCGATGGCCAGCCCGACGCAGACCACGATGGCCGTGCTGATCAGCTGGGTGAGCAGCTCGGCGATCGAGCGGGCGATCAGCACCGCCCAGCGCGACATCGGCAGCGACCTGAACCGGTCCATCAGCCCGGTGTGCATGTCGGTGACCAGCGCCACCGCGACGCCGGGCGCGGTCTGCGCCAGACCCATGCCGAGCATGCCGCCGATCAGGTACTCGTGGTAGTTCCCGTTGTGCGGCAGCGGGATCGAGCCGCCGAAGACGTACGCGAACATCAAGATGAAGATCACCGGCATCGCGGTGACATCCATCAGCGTCTCTGGCTCGTTCCTGATCCGGGCGATCGCGCGCTTGACCAGCACCCAGACGTCGGTGAGGAACAGGCGGGACTGGCTGTGGCCGTGGGTGAAGTCCAGGTCCGCGGCGATGGCGGTCATGCTGCCTCCTTGGTCAGCGAGAAGAACACGTCGTCCAGCGACGCCCGGCGGATCGTCACGTCGTTGACCGAGACACCGGCGGTATCCAGGGCACGCACCACCTCGGTGGTCAGGCCCTCCGTGGGGGAGACGGGTACCGCGAGGTAATCGCCAATGTCGTTCTGCTGAACTGTGCCTTTAGCGAAGGGCTCCAGGGCGAGCACGGCCGCCGCGACGTCCTGGCCGGCCGCGAGGTTGATCTCCAGTTGCTCCCCGCCGACCCGGGACTTGAGTTCGGCCGACGTGCCCTCCGCGATCACGCGGCCGCCGTCGATGACCGCGATCCTGGCGGCCAGCTGATCTGCCTCCTCCAGGTACTGCGTGGTGAGCAGCACGGTGGCGCCGCCCGCGACCACGCCGCGGATGGTCTCCCATACCTGGCTGCGCGCCCGCGGGTCGAGCCCGGTGGTCGGCTCGTCCAGGAACAGCACCCGGGGCTCCCCGACCAGGCTGGCCGCCAGGTCCAGGCGGCGGCGCATGCCGCCGGAATAGGTCTTGGCCGCCCGCCCGGCGGCGCCGGTCAGCTCGAACCGTTCGAGCAGCTCGGCGGCGCGCGCCTTGGCCTCCCGGCGCGGGATCTCCAGCAGCCGTCCGATCATGATCAGGTTCTCGGTGCCGGTGAGCATCTCGTCGACGGACGCGTACTGGCCGGT
>DASRFJ010000168.1:0-1619 GCA_035651595.1 Streptosporangiaceae bacterium
GCCGTTGGTGTTGCGGTTGCGGGGGCCGCTGGATGTGGCGGCGTTGCGGGCGGGGCTGGGCGATGTGGTGGCGCGGCATGAGAGTTTGCGGACTGTGTTCGCGGTCGAGGACGGGCAGGTGTTCCAGCGGGTGCTGCCGGCCGGGGAGGTCGCGCCGGCGGTGGTGGCGAGCAGGGTGGGTGCCGGGGAGGTGGGGGACCGGGTCGCGGCGGCGTGCAGGTACCTGTTCGACCTGGGTGCTGAGCTGCCGGTCCGGGCTGAGGTGTTCTCGGCGGGCGGGGAGGAGCATGTGCTTGTCCTGCTGGCTCATCACATTGCCTGTGATGGCTGGTCGATGGGGCCGCTGCTGCGGGATCTGTCGGCGGCTTACGGGGCCCGGTGCGCGGGGGATGCGCCGGCCTGGACGGCGTTGCCGGTGCAGTACGCGGACTACACGCTGTGGCAGCGTGCGCTGCTGGGCAGCGATGACCACGATGCCAGCAGCCTGCTGTCGGCCCAGGTCCGTTACTGGACCGAGGTCCTGGACGGGCTGCCGGACCAGCTGGAGCTGCCCTATGACCGGCCCCGGCCGGCCGAGCCGACCCATCGCGGGGCCACGGTCGCGATGGACCTGGACGCTGAGCTGCATAGCAGCCTGCTGGAGCTGGCACGCGCGCATCAGGTGACCTTGTTCATGGTGCTGCAGGCCGCGCTGGCGGTCGTGCTGGCCCGCTGCGGGGCCGGGACGGACATCCCGATCGGCGCGCCGGTGGTCGGCCGCGCGGACGAGGCGGTCAATGACCTGGTCGGCTTTTTCATCAACACCTTGGTGCTGCGGGTAGATGTGTCCGGTGACCCGAGCTTTGCCCAGCTGCTGGACCGCGTCCGTGACGTTGACCTGGGTGCCTACGCGCACCAGGACGTGCCGTTCGAGCGGCTGGTGGAAGTGCTCAACCCGGCCCGCTCGGCCGCCCGCAACCCGCTGTTCCAGGTGATGCTGGCCTCCGACGATGACGCCGGCACCAGCAGCTTGCAGCTGCCCGGGGTCCGCACCCAGTACGAGCGGGTCAGCACCGGAGTCGCCAAGTTCGACCTGACCTACTCCTTCCACCAGCTCCGCACCGACGGCGGCATGCCCGGCGGGATCCAGGGCACCATCGAGTACGCGCTTGACCTGTTCGACCCGCCCACCATCGAGGCACTCGCCGGCCGGCTGACCCGGCTGCTGCGCCTTGTCGCCGCCGCTCCCGGCCAGCCGGTAACCGGGCTTGACATACTCACCCCGCGCGAACGGCACCAGATCCTGCGGGAACGGAACGACACCGCCCATGACGTGCCGCCCGCGACCTTGCCGTCCCTGGCCGAGGCCGCCGCGGCCCGCACCCCGCACGCCACCGCGGTGGCCTGCGAAGGCACCGAGCTGACTTACGAGCAGCTCAACAGCCGGGCCAACCAGCTAGCCCGGCTGCTCATCGCGCACCGAGCCGGGCCAGAGACCTACGTCGCGGTCGCCATCCCCCGCTCAGCGGACCAGATCATCGCCCTGCTCGCCGTCCTCAAATCCGGCGCCGCCTACCTCCCCATCGACCTCGCCAACCCCCCCGACCGCATCACCTACATGCTCACCCACGTCCAACCGG
>DASRFJ010000169.1:0-132569 GCA_035651595.1 Streptosporangiaceae bacterium
GCGGCGGTCGGGTCGCTGCTGCGCCGGTTCGCCGCCAGGCGCGGCAAAGACGACACCCGCACCGCGCCGCAGCGCAACCATGACGCGCTGCTGGAGATCTGCCTGCGGCTGCTCGGCACGGACCTGTCCGCCCCCACGGCGGGCGGGACCCCGGTGCAGATGACCGTCACCACCTCCCTCGCCGACCTGTACGACCTGGACGACGGGTCCGCGATGCAGCAGCTGTGGATCGACCGGGCCGCCGCCTGGTTCGCCGGGCAGCACGCCGCCGGCGCAGAAACCGGCGGCGGCGACGGATCCGCATGGATGACCGGGGACGCCGCGCGGGGCCTGGCGTGCGACGCCGCGCTGTTCCCGGTCGTGCTCGGCCACGTGGACACCCAGCACCTCGATGACCTCATCGCCCAGTGCGTCCAGATCCACCGCGCCCTGGCCGGCGAGGAGTTCGTCCCGGACCGGGGCGCGCACCAGGCCCGGATCGCGGCGATGCTGCGGGAGGTCCTGGGGACGTGCGCGAAGATCCTGGGCGGCGAGCCCGGCCTGGCCGCGCACCTGCGCCGGAACCTGCTCGGCCACCTCGGCCTCGGCGGCCGCAGCCTCCCTCTCGACGTCGGAGACCGGGACGACATACCCTGGCAGATCCGCCGCGCCGTGCAGCTCCGCGACGCCGGGACCTGCCAGTGGCCCGGCGGCTGCGACCAGCCCGCCTACGCGTCCCAGCCGCACCACCTGATCCCCCGCGCCCTCCACGGACCCACCAGCCTCGCTAACCTCAAAACATTCTGCGTCTTCCACCATCACGTGGCCATCCACCGGTGGGGCTGGACCATCAACGTCCACGGCGACGGCACCGCCACCGCCACCTCCCCCGACGGGACCATCGTCCGCGGACCACCACCCCAGCCCGGGTAACAACCAGCAGGACAAGGACACAGCACCGGGTCACCGCCGGCCACGAAAGGCCGCGCGGCGGCCCGGTGCTGCCATTCGCCGACCGAGAGTCAGTTTTGCGGGGTGAGCGCTAGCGCGTGCAGGAGCTGGGTGAGTTCTTCTTGGAAGAGCTTATCGGGCGTGAGTGTCATGGTGCGCATGTGGCCGTATACCTCCAGCGAGACGAAGCCGTGCAGATGCCCGCGGATGCGTAGCGCGAGTGCGACGCCGGCGGGCGGCAGCTCCGGGAACGCTGGGCGCACGTCTTCGAGGAGCCCCGGGTCGAAGTCGGACCAGTCGAACTTGCTGCCCTCGTATAGATGTGCGGCGTGCGGCCAGGCGGCCGCGGCGAGCGCGGTGAGCCCGGTGCAGATCCGGCGTATGGCGTCTGGAGCAGGGCCGCCGTCGGGCGCGTGGTAACCGGGCACGGGATCGCCGAAGATGAGCCGGAAGCCCTGCGGGTTGCCCAGCGACCAGTTCCGGAAGGCGCTGGCCCAGGCCCGGATCCGGGTGGCCGGGTCGTCCGCCGGGGTGGCTTCCCAGGCAGCGTCCAAGGTGTCGGCCAAGGCGGTGCATACCTCGTAGATGAGCGTGGTCACCAGGTCGTCCCGAGTGGCGAAGTAGCCGTAGATGGCGTTGGCGGTCATGCCCATCTCGCGGGCGATGGCCCGCAGAGTGATGGCGTCAGGTCCGCCCGAGGCCATCAGCTCCAACGCCGCTTTCTTGATCTCGGCCGTGGTCTCGGCTCGCAGCCGCTCGCGCCGCCCGGTGGTTGCCCTGCCTCTCATGCCTCCCACTCTACAGCGTCCTAATTCTTATTGCCGTATCTGAACTTCACGCCGTATAGTTTCATTACGGCGTCTCCATCTGGCGGCGCGGCCCATCACTCGCATTCGAAACAGGGGACGATCATGCAGATCGGAGTCATCGGCGCCACCGGCACTATCGGCAGCCGGATCGTCAGTGAAGCACTAAGCCGCGGGCATCACGTCACCGCGTTGAGTCGTGACGCGGCACAGATCCAGGACACCCGGGAGAACATCACGTGGCAGAGCCTCGAGGTCACCGATGTCGAGGGCATCGCCGCGGTGCTGCCCGGCCTGGACGTCCTGATCAGCGGGTTCGGGCCGGGCAACACCGCAAGGGACCCGGCCGATGCCGTGGCGCGCGCCATCGCCGACCCCAAGGTGTATGTCCGGGCGGCCACGGCGCTGCTGGCCGCGCTGGACAGCCACCCCAGGGTCCGTCTTATTGTCATCGGCGGCGCCGCGAGCCTGGAGGTCAGGCCTGGGCTGGTGTTCACCGACTCCGGCGAGCTCATTGACCAGGCGCTTGACCAGTTCGGACTGCCGAGGGAGTACGCCGCCGTCATGCGTGGCCACGGCGACGCACTGAACGTCTTCCGCACCTCCAACCGGCTCTGGACCTACTTCAGCCCCGCCATCGACATCGTCCCCGGCGAACGCACTGGCCGCTTCCGGATCGGCGGCGACCAGCCGGTCATGGACGCCGACGGTCGCAGCCGCATCTCCGCCGAGGACGTAGCCGTCGCCGTGATCGACGAGGCGGAGCTGCCGCGCTTCGTCCAGCGCCGCTTCACCATCGGCTACTGAACACCACCAGGCGCTAAGAAACCGGCCTCCCCCCGTTGACCGCGTCGAAGAGCAGCTCCGCCGCCACCGTCGTCCCGTCGGTGCGGATCAGGCCGGCCACTTCGGCCGCCCGCGCGCGGATCTCGGGGGTCAGGGCTGTCCGCAGCGCCGCGGACAGCGACTCGGTGGTCGGCGCCGTGACCTCGTGTGCGACGCCGACACCCAGGTCGGCCACCCGGCCGGCGAAGTACGGCTGGTCCGCCCACACGGGCACCACCACCTGAGGCGCGCCGGCCCGGGTGGCGATCGTCGTGGTGCCCGCCCCGCCGTGGTGCGCGACGGCGGCCACGCGGCCGAACAGCGCCTGCTGGTTCACCTCGCCGACAACGAAGCAGTCGTCCCCGCCGTCGACCGCGGCCAGGTCGGCCCACCCGCGGGCAAGGAGCACGCGGCGTCGCTGCGCCCGGATCGCCTCGATGGCTACTCGCGCGACATCCTGCGGCGCTCGCATGCTGCCGAAGCCGACGTACACCGGTGGTGATCCGGCGTCCAGGAACGCCACGAGGTCAGCCGGGAGCGGGCGTTCGTCGGGCAGAATCCACGCGCCGGTCTGCACCACATCCAAGTCGGCTGGCTCCCGCCAAGGGGCCAGGGTCGGATCCGCCGCCAGCCACGGGTGGTCGCCGAAGACGTAGCGGCGGACGTTGTCCACCGGCGGCAGGCCGTTCGCCGCGCGCTGGGTGTTGAGCGCCGGGCCGAAGACCTCGTTGTAACCCTGGGCGTTCAGGTCCCACAGCTTCTGGTTATCGGTCACGTCCGGCGGGAGCGGCCGGCCCGGTAGCGGGAGCGGCCGGTAGTGCGGCGACGGCAGGAAGATCGGGCAGTAGTTCACGTGCACGGACAGGATGCCCAGTTTCTCGGCCACCGACCGGGCGGCCACCACGGCCGGTATCACGCCGCTTGCCACCACCGCGTCGCATCCTTCGGCGACCGCGGTCACCTTGTCGAACCAGGCGGCGATCATCTCAGCCGCGAGCCGGGGAACGTCTGCCTGCGACGGCGGCTTCGCCCCGTGCACCAGCTTGCGCACCGGATCGCCAACCGGCACCAGCGGCACACCGACCTCCGCCAGGCGCGCCGCGCAGTCCGGCGGGGCGCACACCAGAGCCTCCGCGCCAAGTTCCCGCAGCCGCACCGCGAGCGCCGCCAGCGGTTCGATGCCGCCGCGCGAGTCATATGTCGACAAGAGCACACGCATGTCGTCTCCCCGATTCCGTAGCTTCCGCGTCCAGCCTGCGATTATGCGGCACCACCCGGCTCTTGCGGCAAGCCCCGGGGTGCGCTATAGATTGATAGTGGCAAGGAGCACAGGTCTCCTTGCCTTTGCTTTGGCCATCTCATATCGTTAATCTCCGATGTTTCGATATGAAGGGATGGCAATGAGCGGCGTCGACGGGATGAACCTAGGGTCGTTCGGGATCTACACGTTCGACTTCGAGCACCTGCCGGCCGCGCGGATGCGGGAGGCCATCAGGGAGCTTGAGGAGCGAGGGTGGCGGGCGTTCTGGGTTCCCGAACTAGCCGGGCGCGAGGCGCTCACTCACGCCGGCTATCTGCTGGCGAGCACCAGCCAGCTTCACGTGGTCAACGGCATCACGCAGATCTGGTCGCGCGAGGCCAAGTGGACCCACAGCGCCAGCACGCTGCTGGCCGACGCCTATCCCGGGCGGCATGTGCTCGGCCTGGGCTTCGGCGGCCCGAAGCCCGGCACCACCCCGCTGGCCGCGATGACCGGCTACCTCGATGAACTCGACGCGCTCGCGGCGGCCAGCCCGGTGCCGCCCGCGCCGGTCCGCCGCATCCTCGCCGCGTACGGGCCGAAGATGCTCGAGCTGGCCACGGACCGTTCGGCGGGGGCGCTCACGTACAAGGTCAACACGGAGCACACCGCGCAAGCACGGGAGATTCTCGGGCCGGACAGGTTCCTGGCCGTGGAGCACGCGGTGTTGTTCCAGACCGATGCGGACCTTGCCCGAGCGACCGCACGCGAGCATCTAGCCACCTACCTCGGCGCCCAGTACAACATCGCGAAGTTCCGCCGGCTCGGCTACACCGACGACGACCTAGCCGACGGCGGCAGCGACCGGTTCGTCGACGACCTGGTGTTCTGGGGCGATCCGGACTCAATCGCCAAGAAGCTGCACGCCCACCTTGAGGCCGGCGCCGATCACGTGGCCATCCAGGTGATCGGGATCGAGCCAGGCCGGTCAGCCTTGCCGTACTGGCGGATCCTCGGCGACGCGCTGCTCGGCTAGCACGGGGTGACCGGCGAGCGCGGGGATATAGTCGCTGATCGCGACCGCGACGACGACCAGGCACGCGGACACCCCGAGCGCCAGCCGCGGCATCGCGCTGGCCGCCGGGCCGAGCATGGCGAGCCCGACGACGCCGGCGATGCGGGGCCGCGGCAGGTAACCCCACACCACGCGCTTGTACGCGACGTGCCCGGCGAGGAAGAGCGCCGGGCCGCCGAGAATCATCCAGCCCGTAGCGGTGCTGGATACCTCGCCGGGGTGGGTCAGCACCAGGTCGTCGGCCGCCGCGCAGACGATGATGCCCGCCACCATCACCGGGTGGATGAAGTGGTACGCGGATCGGCCCAGCCGGCCCGGGTCGTCCGACGCCGAGATCACCGACGCGCCGGCCGCCGCGCTACGGTCAAAGTACAGCCACCACAGCGCGACCGCGCCGACGAACGCGACCACGAACGAGGTCACGTTCGCGCCGGTGATTCTCGACCCGGTCAGCACCGTGCCGATCGTGACGATCGACTCGCCGAGCGCGATGAGGATGAAAGCCTGGCAGCGCTCGGCGAAGTGCCCGCCGGAGATGTCCCAGTCCGAAGTGTGCGACTTGCCGAGGCCGGGCGTCACAAAGCCGACGATGCCGCCCGCGAAGTCGACGCCGGCGGCGAGCAGCCACAGGATCCACCGCGCGTGCCCGTGCACGAGTCCGCCTGCCACCGCCAGCGCGCCGCTGGCCACGCACCAGACCAGGATCCGCTCGAAGTTCGCCCGCAGCTGGTCGCCGCGCAGCACCACGACCATGAACACGCTGCGCCCGACCTGCATGACCGCGTACGTGCCGCCCACGATCAGCCCGAGGTCAGTGAACGCCCTCGGCAGCGCGGTCGACATCGCGAGGCTGATCAGCATCAGCACGACGAGCAGCAGCCGGACTGCCATCATCTCGGGGTCCAGCCAGTTGGTCACCCAGGTCGTGTATGACCACACCAGCCACACCATAGCCAGCAGCAACACGGTCTGGAATGCGCCGCCGACCGTGGGGTCGCCGAGCAGATGGTGGGACAGCTGGGTGACGGCGAACACGTACACGAGGTCGAAGAACAGCTCGATGTTCGTGACCCGCTGCTCGTCTGACCGGTCCCGCCGCAGTGTCGGCACGCCCGGAGCTTACCCTCTTACCAGGCGTAATGCTCCGGAGCAGAGCGGTAGCCGGGGAACAGCTCGTCGAGTCGCTTGAGCACGTCCTCATCCAGCGTCAGCTCTACCGCGCGCAGCGAGTCCTCCAGGTGGCCGATCGTGCGCGGCCCGGTGATCGGCGCGGTCACTCCGTCCTGGTGCAGCAGCCAGGCCAGCGCGACGTTGGCCGGTTCCTCGCCGAGTTTCTCGCACAGGTCCTCGTAGGCTTCGATCCGCTCGCGGTTCTTCGCGACCTCCTCCCGGGCCCGGCCCGCCAGCCGGCGGCGCCCCTCCCGCTCCTTGCGCAGCACGCCGCCGAGCAGCCCGCCGTGCAGCGGCGACCACGGGATCACACCGACGCCGTACTCCAGCGCGGCGGGCAGCACTTCCAGCTCAACCTCCCTGGTCAGGAGGTTATAGATGGACTGCTCACTGACCAGGCCGAAAAAGCCGCGAGCTGCGGCGATGTCGTTCGCCTGCGCGATGTGCCAGCCAGCGAAGTTCGACGAGCCGACGTAGAGGATCTTGCCTTGGCTGACCAGGACCTCCATCGCCTGCCAGATTTCGTCCCACGGGGTGTCCCGGTCAATGTGGTGCATCTGGTACAGGTCGATGTAGTCGGTCTGGAGCCGGCGCAGCGAGTCGTCGCAGGCACGCCGGATGTTCAGCGCGGACAGCTTGCCCTCGTTCGGCCAGTCCGACATCGCGCCGTACAGCTTGGTGGCCAGCACCGTGCGCTCCCGACGGCCGCCGCCGGACGCGAACCACTCGCCGATGATCTCCTCGGTCCAGCCGGGGTGCGACTGGTCGTGTCCGGCCACCTGGCCCGGCGGGCTCATGGCGCCGCCGTACCGGTTAGCCGTGTCGAAGAAGTTGATGCCGACCTCGTGCGCGCGGTCCATGATCGCGCGCGAATCCTCCGGCGTGGTCAGCGGGCCGAAGTTCATCGTGCCGAGACACAAGCGGCTGACCGACAGCCCGGAACGTCCTAGATGCGCATACTCCATAGACCCATTTTTTCATAACGACATGGGCTCATCCCCCTGGGCACGCACGTACGCCCGGCACCCCGACCAGCCCGCGGAATTCTCCGCCTAGTGCACGTGTTCGTGCGTGCGTGATCGAGAAGACGAGCATCTGTTTGGGCCCGGACTCCCGAAATCGGCTGCGGGAGGCAGACGAACCGTCCGGCGCGGGCGCCGAAGCCGCACTGGAGACCTTCTACTACGCCCTCAACAACCGCGATCTCGACGCGCTGCGTGCCGATTGGGCCGATAGCGCCTTGGCCCAGCTCAACAACCCGGTAGGCGGCATCCTGCGCGGCGCGGATGCCATCGTCGCCTTGTATGACAAGATCTTCGGCGGCGCCGTGCGGGTCCAGGTGACGTTCACCGACGTGATCTCCTACCAGGGTCGCGAGCATGCCGTGTTCGCCGGCCGGGAGACCGGCAGCTACACCCGTCTCGACGGAACATCCGTCCCCCTGGAGATCCGCACTAGCCGCTACTTCCGCTACGAGGACGGCCGCTGGCGCCAGTACCACCACCACGGCAGCATCGACGATCCAGCTGCCTTGGGTGCCTACCAGCAAGCCATCCGGGGGTAGCGCGCCCGCGTCCCTACGCTGCACCGGAGGTGGTCAGTGCGTACCACGGTGGGCGGCGACCCGTTCGCGGGTCCCGCATTTGGCCGAACAGTAGCGCCGGGCGCTGCCCCGGCCCGTGTTCACGAACGGCCGGCCGCACGACGGTGACGCGCAGATGCCGCCGGGCGGCTGCTGCCGCTCCGCGAGCAGCACCGCGAGCGCAAGACAAGACGAGGCCAGGAACCACTCCCCCCACGGCGCGTCATCCGAGCTGTCCACGTGCAGGTGCCAGGCGTACTGGCCGCCGTGCGTGCTGAGCCGCGGCGGGTACGCCCGCCCCGCGAGCAGTTCGTTGATCAGCTCCGCCGCCCGCGACACGTCATCGGCGGCGAACACCTCGCGCAACCGGACCGCGGCCTGGCGCAGCTCCACCAGGTCAGCCGCGGACAATTCGATCGGGTCCGGCTCGCCATGCGCGCGCAGCACCGTCACCACGTCCTCGTCGCGCAGCAGCGCGCCGAGCAGATCGGCCGTCCGTTGCGCGGCCTCGGGCACGGAGCTGCCCAGAAGTGACTCAGCCACGGAACCTAGTGTAACGTCTAAATATGCAAACTCGTTACCTCCTCGGTGCGTCGATGGCTCGGGCGGGCGACGAGATGTCCGGGCCCGCGGTGCTGCTGCTGGCCTTCGCCGTCACCGGGACGCCCGCGGCCGGATCGGCGCTGATCGCCTGCCTCACGGTGGCCGCGGCCGCCGGCGGCCTGATGTTCGGCGCGCTGCTGGACCGCAGCCCGCGACCCGGTCGGCTGCTCGCGCTCGCACTGGCCGGCTACGCCGGCGGGATACTCGCACTCGAGGTCATGACCGGGCGGGTGCCGCTCGGCGCGGCGCTCCCGGTCGCGTTCGCGGCAGGCGTGTTCAGTCCGGCCGTGGCCGGCGGCTGGACCTCGCAGTTGCCGCATCTGGTCGCCCCCGAGGCGCTCCCCCGCGCTTCCGCGATCGACGCGCTGACGTTCAACGCCGCGAGCCTGGCCGGCCCGGGCCTCGCCGCACTCACCGCGGCCTGGCTCGGCGCGCGCACCTCGGTCCTCGTCGCCGCCGCGGTGATCGCCCTCGCGGTCCCCGCGGCCCTCTCCCTGACGCTCCCCACCGTGCCGATGGCGCCAGCGGCACGCCAAAGGCCGACCGGGCTGGTGCGGCAGGTGGGGGTGGGGGTGCGGGCGATCTGGCGGCGGCCGGCGCTGCGGCGCGCCACGGTCACCTCGGGCGTGTCTTACGTCGGGTTCGGGATGCTGCTGGTGTGCTGCCCGCTGCTCGGGAACGAACGGCTCGGCGCGGCCGCGCATGGCGCGCTGCTGATCAGCGCGATGTCGGCGGCGGCGCTTGCCGCCAGCGCCGCGGCGGCAAGGCGGGCCGGCCAGGCCGCGAGGTGGACGGCGGACATCCGGGTGCTGCTCAGCACGCTTGTCATCGGCGGCGGCCTGGCCGCGATCGCGCTGGCACCAGGCTGGTTCACCGTGCTCGCCGTGGCACTAGTCGGCGCGGGCGAGGGACCGCAGCTCACCGCCGTCTTCGAGGTGCGGCACCGGGAGGCCCCGGCCGGGATGCGCGCGCAGATCTTCACCACGGCCGCGAGCCTCAAGATCGGCGGGATGTCGTTGGGGGCGGCGCTCGCCGGGCCGCTGGCCGGCCGCTCGGTGGTCGCCTGCCTGCTCGTCGCGGCCGGCATCGAGGCGTGCGCCGCGCTCGCATACCTGGCGGCCGGGCCATCGGCACGTTGTGGAGTGACTGTTCACCGTGCGTCAAAGCGACAAATTCGAACTAGTCCCGGCCCCGAGATTTGGTCGAAATTATTGCGGACACTTACCCTCCCAGATCGGGGGGGTAAGTGTCCGCAATAATCTTGCACGCCCGACGGTCCGCCAGAAATGTGGCTTACGTCCGGTTTCCCCGTAGAGCGGCGAGGCGCGGGGCGGCACCTCCCGGGGGGACGGCACTTCCCCGGCGGGGGGACCTCGAGGCGCGGGGCGGCACCTCCCGGGCGTGGCGGCGGGAGCTGATATTCTTTCGGCATGACATCGCGCAGTGCTCAGTGGCGGGCCGTCGGCTAACGGGCGGACCTGTCAGCGCATGCGCATTGCGGCCGTCCGGTGAGCGGGCGGCCGTTGTTCTCTCTTGGCACGCTCCGGCCGGGCGCTTACTAAGGAGAACGACATGAAACGGATTCTGACCGGGGACCGGCCGACCGGGCCGCTGCACCTCGGGCACTACTTCGGCACGCTCCAGAACCGGGTGCGGCTCCAGGACGAGGGTGCCGAGGTTATCGTGCTGGTCGCGGACTACCAGGTGCTGACCGACCGGGACAGCGCCGACCACCTCGACGAGTACGTCACCAGCGCGGTGCTCGACTACCTCGCCATCGGCATCGACCCGGGTGTGTCGCTGATATTCACGCACAGCGCCGTGCCGGCCCTCAACCAGTTGCTCCTGCCGTTCCTCAGCCTGGTCTCGGTGCCGGAACTGAACCGGAACCCGACCGTGAAGGACGAGATCGCGCACTCGCGGCAGGCGTCGGTGAGCGGGCTGATGTTCAGCTATCCGGCGCATCAGGCAGCGGACATCTTGTTCTGCAAGGCGAACCTGGTGCCGGTGGGGTCGGACCAGCTGCCGCACGTGGAGATCACCCGGCTGATCGCGCGACGGTTCAACGAGCGGTACGGCCCGGTGTTCCCGGTACCCGAGGCCATGCTCTCCGACGCGCCGCTGCTGCTCGGCACCGACGGCGGGAAGATGAGCAAGAGCCGCGGGAACTCGATCGCACTGTCCGCGACCGCCGATGAGACCGCGCGGCTGCTGCGCGGCGCGAAGACCGACGCGATCCGGGAGATCACCTACGACCCGGAGCACCGGCCCGAGGTATCCAACCTGGTGCTGCTCGCCGCGCTGTGCCTGGAGAAGGATCCGCATGACGTCGCGGCGCAGGTCGGCGGCGGCGGGGCGGCCGGGTTGAAGGCGCTGCTCATCGACGCGGTGAACGACACCTTCGCACCGATCAGGGCCAGGCGGACGGAGCTGGCGGCCGATCCTGGCTACGCGCGCTCGGTGCTGCGGCGCGGAAACGAGCGCGCGAACGAGATCGCGACGGGGACTCTTGAAGAAGTCCGTTCGACCATGGGCATGTGCTATTGACAAAACCGCACGGTAGTCAATGATTCCGGGCATGGAGAAAAACGACTCGTCCAGACGCGCCGGCAGCACCCGCCGCGCGTTCCTGTCTGCTTCGGCCGCTACCGCGGTCGCGGCACCGATCCTGGGCGTGACGGCCGTCTCGGCGTCCGCCAGCACCGCCATCTCTCCGTTCCTTCCTGACCCGGGACTCAGTTCGCTGCTCCGCCAGATCGACCCCGGCCGGATCGAGGCCACCATCCAGCGCCTCGTCCAGTTCGGCACCCGGAACACCCTTTCCAGCCAGACCGACCCGGTCCGCGGCATCGGTGCGGCCACCACGTGGGTGACCCAGCAGATGCAGGCGATCGCGGCCACCTCGGGCGGCCGGATGACCGTCCAGCAGCAGCAGTTCACTCAGCCGGCATCGTCCAACCTCCCGGTCCCGACCGTCATCACCAACGTCATCGCGACGCTGCAAGGCACCGCGTCGCCGCAGCGCTTCTACGTCGTCACCGGGCACCTGGACTCTCGCGTGACTGACGTCCTGAACTTCACCGACGACGCCCCGGGCGCGGACGACGACGCGTCCGGCGTCGCGGTCGTGCTCGAGCTCGCCCGGGTGTTCGCCGCCCATCAGTTCCCCGGCACGCTCATCTTCGCCGCCGTGAGCGGCGAGGAGCAGGGCCTGTTCGGCTCCACGTTCATGGCCAACCAGATGAAGGCGGCTGGTAACGACGTGCAGGGCATGTTCAGCAACGACATCGTCGGCGCCTCCCAAGCTCACGACGGGACACGGCCGGATCCGTTCAGCGTGCGGCTGTTCGTGGAGGGCATCCCGACCGCGGCCACCGCCAACCAGGTCGCCCTCATGAAGGTCGTCGGCGGCGAGAACGACGGCCCCACCCACCAGCTGGCCCGGTTCGTCGGCGACGCCGCGCCGTTCATACTAACCGGCATGAACATCGACATGATCTGGCGGCGGGACCGCTACCTGCGCGGCAGCGACCACCTCTCGTTCCAGGAGCAGGGGTACCCGGCGGCCCGGATCACCGAGCCGCGGGAGAACTTCAACCACGAGCACCGCAACGTCGAGGTCATCAACGGCGTCCAGTTCGGCGACCTTATCGACTTCGTGGACTTCGACTACACCGCGCGGGTGGCCAAGGTGAACGCCGCGGCACTCTGGGCCCTGGCCACGGCCCCCGGGACGCCGAAGAACGTGGAGATCCACGTGGCGCCCCCAGCCGGTTTCGCCGGCATCAACACGACCGTGCTCTCCTGGGACGCCAACCCCGAGACGAACCTGGCGGGCTACGAGGTGGTGTCGCGCGACACCAGCGCCGCCAACTGGACCCATTCGACCAACGTCGGCAACGTCACGACCGTGACCCTGGACATCGCGAAGGACAACATGCAGTTCGGCGTCCGCGCGGTGGACTCGGCCGGGCATCGCAGCCCGGTGGGCTTCCCGACCACGGTCACCACTTAACCCGTGTCAGGTCCGTTACCGCTACGGTGAGGTCCGTGGAGCTGGCGGCCTGGCTGAAACAGAACGGAGCGGGGCGCGGCGACCTCGTCGCACTGGTCGTCGCGCCCAATCTGGTCGCGGTCGCCGTGCCCGGCGGCAGATCGACCGAAACCGACCTCCGGGAGGTCGCCACCGCGGACGCGGAGGCGCGGCCCCGGTGGGTGCTGTGGTCCCCGACCGTGGCGAGCGCGTGCGTCTCGGCCGGCACACGGCTGGCGACGTGCTGGGACATCGCGGCGGTGCACCGCCTGCTGTTCGGCGGCTGGCGGGCGGATCCGGCGCTGGTGTGGGCCCGGCTGCACGACCTCGCGGCACCCGGGGTCACCGCGCCCGACGGCACGCCGGATCTATTCGACATGACCGACGACTCCGCCGACCCGATCGACGCCGACGGGTCGCTGCGGCAGTCCTGGTCGAACGGCGGCTGGGCTGACAGTGCCGAACGGGCGGGCCGATGGGCGGCGCTCGCGCTCGAGGTCGCGGTCCTCCAGCGGGCGGCGCTGCATGAGCTGGCGGCGAAAGACCGGCCGATGGCGCCGCGGGTCGCCGCTTCGGAGTCGGCCGCCGAACTCCTGTGCGCGGAGCTGTCCGCGGACGGGCTGCCGGTGAACCGCGAGCTGGCCGAGGCGATGCTCACCGAGATCATCGGGCCGCGACCGCGCAGCGACGCGGAGGCGCTGCGGCAGCGGGCCGCACGGGATCAGCACGTACTGAGCCACGCACCCGGCGGGGTGACCGCGGACCTGCGCAGCCCGGTCCAGGTCCTCGGCCTGCTCCGCAAGGTGGGCCTCGACATCCCGGACACCCGCGCGCACCGCCTGCGCGAACTGCGGGACAAGCATCCGCTCATCAACGCGCTGCTCGACTGGCGCAAAGCGGAGCGGATCGCGACGACGTACGGCTACTCCTGGCTTGACGCGCAGCTGGGCGCGGACGGGCGGCTGCGCGGGGACTGGACCGGGTGCGACGGCGCGGCCGGGCGGATGACGGCCTCGGCCGGGCTGCACAACATGCCGTCGGTGCTGCGGGCGGCGGTGGTGGCCGAGCCCGGGCACGTGTTCGTGCGGGCCGACCTCGGTCAGATCGAGCCGCGGGTGCTCGCGGCGGTATCCGGCGACGAGGCGCTCGCCGCCGCGGCTCAGTCCGACGACATGTACGCGCCGGTCGCGGCCGCGCTCGGCGTGGAGCGGCCGGTCGCCAAAGTCGCGGTGCTCGGCGCCATGTACGGGCAGACCACCGGGCACGGCGCGCAGGCGCTGCGCCGCCTGAAGGCGGCCTACCCGGTGGCGATGGCCTACCTGGACGCCGGCGACCGGTCCGGGCAGGCCAAGCGGGACGTGCGCACGTACGGCGGGCGGCTGGTGTCCATGTCCGATACCCGGCCCGACTCCCCCGCCCGGGCGGCGGCGCGCGGCAGATACGGGCGCAACGCGCTGGTGCAGGGCGCGGCCGCGGAGTTCTTCAAGATGTGGGCGGTGACCGTCCGCGCGCGGCTCGGCAGCGGGCGGATCGTGCTGTGCCTGCACGACGAATTGCTCCTCCATGTGCCGGCCGCGGATGGCAGCCACGTCGCCGGACTGGTCGGCGACTGCCTGACCGAGACGGCGAGGCGCTGGGCGCCGCGATCGACGGTGCGGTTCATCTCGGACACCCGCGTGCTGGCCGCGTGGGCTGACGCGAAGGGGTCAGGGCCAGAAGCACCACTGTCGTTATGACCATTGTACAAGAGTTCTTGTACAAGTACTCTTGTGGACATGGACGACTTCAGGCAGGTCACGGACTCCCGGGTGCTGGCCGCGCTGGCGCACCCGCTGCGGCGGCGGCTGCTCACCCTGCTCGAGGTGGAGGGTCCCGCGATGGCCAGCACGCTGGCCGAGCGAACCGAGCAGGCGGTCGGCAACATCAGCCACCACATGAAAGTGCTGGCCGCGGCCGGCCTGGTCGAGGAGGCGGCCGAACTGGCCAGGGACCGGCGGGAGCGCTGGTGGCGGAACGCGGCCAAGGGGCTGCGCTGGTCCACCCGCGATTTCGCGGGAGACGCGGCCACCGAGGCCATCGCCCAGGCGGCCAAGTCCGTCAACTTCGACTACCAGCTCGCCCAGCTCCGGGCCTGGGCCGAGGCGCCCGAGGAGCGGAAGGAACGCTGGCAGCGCGGCCCGTTCGCGACCGACAGCTGGCTGCGGCTTGACGACGCCGAGCTCGCCGAGTTCGCCGCGGAGCTGAACGCGCTGATCCTGCGCTGGTCGGACCGGGAGGTCCCCGATGACGGGCGGCAGCGGGAACCGGTATTCGTGTTCGCGCACGCCGTGCCGGGAACGCCATGAGGCTCGGCCTGCTCGCGACCCGCGACTTCCGCGTGCTGTGGTCCGGCGAGACGACCAGCTGCCTGGGCAGTAGCATCGGCGGCGTGGCGCTGCCGCTGGTGGCGCTCGGCGCGCTGCACGCCAGCGTGTTCGAGGTCAGCGCGCTGACCGCCGCCGCGTGGCTGCCCTGGGTCCTGATCGGTCTGCCTGCCGGGGCGTGGGTCGACCGGCTGCCGCGACGCCCGGTCATGATCACCGCCGACCTCGTGTCGCTGACCGCGTTCGCCAGCGTGCCGGTGGCCGCGTGGTGCGGCGTGCTGACCATCGCCCAGCTGCTCGTCGTCGCGCTCGCGGGCGGGGTGTCCGCGGTGTTCTTCAAGACCGCGTACCGCGCGTTCCTGCCCGCCGTGCTCGGGCCGGACGAGCTACTCGAAGGGAACGCCAAGCTCCAGGGCAGCGAGCAGGTCACGAACGTGGCCGGCCCGGGACTGGCAGGCCTGATCGCCCAGGCGGCGGGCGCGGTGTGCGGCACGCTCGCCGACGCGGTCAGCTTCGGGGTTTCCGCGCTGTGCCTGCTCCGGCTACGGGCCAGCGAAGAGCGTCCGCCCGCGACGGGGCGGCACCTGCGCCGCGAGATCGCCGAGGGTATGCGGATCGTCATCCGGGATCCGCTGCTGCGCGTCAACACCGTGTTCGGCTGCCTGTCGAACCTGGTGCTTGTCGGCTACCAGTCCGTGCTCGTCGTGTTCCTGATCAGGGTCATCGGGCTGAGCGCCGGGATCACCGGCCTGCTGCTGGCGCTGACCAGCCTGGGCGGAGTGCTCGGCGCGCTGGCGGCGCGGCGCGCCGCGGCCCGGTTCGGCACCGCGCGGGTGGCGCTGTACGGGAAGCTGCTGCTCAGCCCCGCCGGCCTGCTGATCCCGCTCACCTCGCGCGGTCCCGGGCTGATCCTGTTCCTGGCCGGCAGCGTGATCATCGTCGCCGGGATCATCGCGGGCAACATCGTGTGGTCGGGCTGGGTGCAGACCTACTACCCGGCACGGCTGCTCGGCAGGCTGTCCACCAGCTCACAGGTGGTCAACTACGGCGCGATCCCGCTCGGCGCCGTGCTGGCGGGTCTGATCGCCAGCCGTCTCGGCATCAGACCCGCCCTGTGGGTGATGCTCGGCGGGCTGGTCATCAGCTCTTTGGTGCTGCTGACCGGCCCGCTTCGCACGATGCGCGACCTGCCGGATCCCGATTACGTCGGCGAAGAGGTGCCCGCCTGCGACCGGGTGACCGGCGCCTCCACTGGCAGGGTGCCGGACCGGACCACGTCGGCGTAGAACCGCGAACTCTGCTTGGGTATGCGCTGCTGCGTGCCGAAGTCCACGAAGATGATGCCGAACCGCTTCTGGTACCCCCAGCCCCACTCGAAGTTGTCCAGCAGCGACCAGACATAGTAGCCCGCCAGGTTGACCCCGGCCTTGATCGCGCGCGCCGCGGCACCGAGGTGCTGGTGCAGGTAGATGACCCGCTCGACGTCGTTCACCACGCCGTCCGGGTTCACGTAGTCCTCGGCCGCGCAGCCGTTCTCCGTGATGTACAGCGGCAGCCCCGGGGCCTCTGCGTGCAGCCGGAGCAGCAGCTCGTACAGCCCGTCCGGGTCGATAAGCCAGCCCATCGGCGTCCGGTGCAGCGTATCGGGCCGGTAACCGACCACACCGGGTATGCCGCCACGCGCGGGCTCCTCGTTGCGCCGCAGGTCGGCCGGGTCGCCGTGGCGCAGGAACATCGGCGCGTAGTAGTTCACGCCGAGGAAGTCGAGCGGCTGGTTGATCGTCGCCAGGTCGCCGTCGCGGACCAGGTCGTCGGACGGGGTGAGTTCCGGCGACGCGATCGTCGGGTAGCTGCCGCGCAGCAGCGGGTCGAGGTACAGGCCGTTGAGTTCGGCGTCCGCGATCTCGCTGGCGCGTTCCAGGTCCTCGCCCGCACCGAGCAGCCGGACCGGGTGCAGATCCAGCGTGATGCCGACTTCGGCCGCGCCCGCCGCGCGCAGCGCCTGGGCGGCCAGGCCGTGGCCGAGCAGCAGGTGATGGGTGGTCGCGGTGGCCGCCTCGTTGTCGGACAGGCCGGGCGCGTGCCTGCCGGTGCGGTACCCGTTCTCGGCGACCACCTGCGGTTCGTTCAGCGTGATCCACCTGGCGACGCGGTCGCCGAGCGCCTCGCCGAGGATCGTGGCGTACTCGGCGAACCGCTGCGTCGTGTCCCGGTTGGCCCAGCCGCCCTTGTCCTGGAGTTCCTGTGGCAGGTCCCAGTGGAACAGCGTCGCGGTCGCGGCGATGCCGTGGCCGGCCAGCTCGTCGATCAGCGCCTTGTAGTAGTCGAGGCCGCGCTGGTTCACCGGTCCGCTGCCGCCCGGCTGCACCCGCGGCCACGACACGGAGAACCGGTAGGCGTTCAGGCCAAGCGACGCCATCAGCGCCACGTCGTCCCGGTACCGGTGGTAAGAGTCGCACGCGATGTCGCCGGTGTCACCGCCGCGAACCTTGCCCGGGGTGTGACTGAACGTGTCCCAGACGGACGGTCCCCGGCCGTCTGCCTGAGCCGCTCCCTCAACCTGATAAGCGGCCGTCGCCGCTCCCCACGTGAACCCGTCGGGGAAACTCAGCACACCGTCGGACGCCGTTGCGGTCATCGAACCCTCCTTTGCGGATTGTTAAAACCATGTGACGGAGGACCCTTGACCGGCCCGAACCGCGAGGTTAGTGTAAGCGCTTAGATTCCGGGATGTAAACGCTTACATCCTATTAATAAGGCATAAACGAGACTTCACGCTGATCGTTCCGGGCACCGCCCGGGACTCGCACCATGAGACTTACAAGGATTCCGGCAACGTGACGACGCTGTATGACGTGGCGCGCCTGGCGGGCGTGTCCACCGCGACGGTCTCCCGGGTGCTGCACGGCCAGGACCGGGTCCGCGAGTCGACGCGCGCCCGGGTGAAGAAGGCCATCGACGAACTCGGTTACGTCCCGGACAGCGCGGCCCAGAGCCTGTCCCGCCGCCGCAAGGAGGTAATCGGCATCGTCTGCATCGAGCGCCCGGCGAACACGCACGAGAACATGAACCTCACCTACACCGACGAGCTGCTGCATGGCGTCGAGGCGCACATCCGCACGCTCGACTGGTCGCTGCTGATCACGTTCTGGAACGAGGCGACCGACCCCGGCTTCCCGCGGCTGGACGCGATGTCCGGCAAGGTCGACGGGGTGCTGATCGGTGAGGGAAGCTTCCCGACCCGGCTGCTCGAGCGCCTCGCCAAGCGGGTGCCGGTCGCGGTTATCGCCGGACCGCCGGACGAGCGGATGGTTGACGTCGTGACCGCGGACAACCGGGCCGGCTCGATCGCCGTGGTCACCCACCTGATCGAGGCGCACGGCAGCCGGCGCCTGTTCCACCTCGACGGGCCCGCCAACGCGCCGGACGCCAGCGAGCGGCGCTTCGCACTGGAGCAGGTGCTCCGCGAACACCCGGGATCGCGGCTGGTCGGCACCACACACGGCTCGTTCAGCGTGGAGAGCGGCGAGGACGCGGCCGCCCGGATCCTCGCCGCGTTCCCCGGCGCCGGGCCGAATCGGCTGCCCGACGCGATCGTGTGCGCGAACGACCAGATGGCGATCGGGCTGATGCGGGCGTTCACCGAGGCCGGCGTCCGGGTGCCGGAGGACGTGGCGGTGGTCGGCTTCGACGACATATTCCCCGGCAGCCTGAGCCACCCGCCGCTGACCACCGTCTACCAGCCGATGCGCATGCTGGGCGAGCGGGCGTGTGCCCGGCTGATCGAGCGCATCGCCACGCCGGAACTGCCGCCGGCCGTGGAATTGCTGCCCACCGAGCTCGTCATCCGGCAGAGCTGCGGCTGCCCGCCGGGCGCCGTCATCCGTCAGCCAGTCCGCCACATGCAGAACTCGCGGGGGTAGCCCATGGCATTCATACTCCGCCGCCTCGCCTTCTACGTCGTCGCCGCCTGGGTCGCGCTCACCGTGAACTTCTTCATCCCGCGCGCCGTCCCCGGCAACGCGGTCGAGGCGATCATGGCGAAGTTCCCGAACCTCACGCCGGGGGCGTACAAGGCGATCTCGGCGATGCTCGGCGTGGGCAAGGCCGGCTCGCTAGGCCATCAGTACGTCACCTACCTGGACGACGTCGCCCACTTCAACTTCGGCACCGACGTGTCGCAGTACCCGGCCTCGGTGTCCAGCCTGCTCGGGCAGACCGTGCCGTGGACGCTCATCCTGGTCGGCACCTCGACGGTCATCGCGTTTCTGCTCGGCACCGGGCTCGGCATCATGGCCGGCTGGCGCAACGGCGGCTGGCTGGACCGGTCGCTGCCGGGGCTGATGTTCCTCCAGGCGATCCCTTACTTCTTCCTCGCGCTGATCCTGGTGGAGGTATTCGCCGTGAAGTGGCACGCCTTCCCGGCGGGCCAGGGCTACGACGGCGGCCTGGTGCCCGGCTGGCACTGGGACTTCATCTCCAGCGCGATCTACCACTCGATACTGCCCGCGTTCACGATCGTGATCACGTCCGTGGCCGGCTGGATGCTTCAGATGCGCAACGTGATGGTGACCACGATCGGCGAGGACTACGTGGTGGCCGCGCAGGCAAAGGGCCTGCCGAACCGCCGTGTGGTGTTCACGTACGCCGCCCGCAACGCGCTGCTCCCCCAGCTTCAGGGATTCGGGCTGGCGCTGGGGTTCGTGGTGTCCGGCGCGATCGTGATGGAGATCGTGTTCGGTTATCCCGGCATCGGGCTGCTGCTGCTCAGCGCCGTCACCTCGAGCGACTTCCCGATGATGCAGGCGATCTTCCTGCTGATCACGTTCGCCGTGCTGATCGCCAACCTGGTCGTTGACGTCATCATCGTGTTCGCCGATCCGCGGGCCCGGGCGAAGGAGGCCACCCGATGACCGTCGCGACCACGATCGTCACCGAGCCAACGGTCGTCACCGGCAAGCTGCCCGGCCGCTGGCGCCGCCTGCCGGGCAAGGCAAAGGCCGGCGTGGTGCTGATGGGCATGTTCATCCTGGCCGCGATCATCGGCCCGATGGTGGCGCCGTACGACCCCGGCTACCAGAACCCGCTGCCGTCACTGAAGCTCGCCGCGCCGAGCGCCGCGCACCTGCTCGGCACCACGCAGACCGGCCAGGACCTGCTGTCCCAGTTGCTGACCGGGATCCGGCTGACCCTCGAACTCGGCCTGCTGGTGGGCGTGATCGCCACGCTGCTTTCGGTGATCGTCGGGGTCACCGCCGCGTTCCTCGGCGGCGTCTGGGACGAGCTGCTGCTGCTGGTCACCAACGTATTCCTGGTGATCCCGGCGCTACCGCTGCTGATCATCCTGCTCGGCTACCTGTCCGACAAGGGCCAGCTGCCGACGATCCTGGTGCTCAGCCTGCTCGGCTGGCCGTGGGGCGCCCGGGTGATCCGGGCCCAGACCCTCGCCATCCGCGGCCGCGACTTCATCGCCGCGGCCAGGGAGACCGGGGAGAGCTCGTGGCGGATCATCACCTTCGAGATCGTGCCGAACCAGGTGAGCCTCATCGCGGCGAACTTCGTGAACACGGTGCTGTACGCGATCGGCGCCTCGGTCGCGCTGGCGTTCATCGGCCTCACCGACGTCAACTCGTGGAGCCTGGGCACGATCCTGTACTGGGCGGAAAGCGAGAACGCGCTGCAGCTCGGCGCCTGGTGGTGGTTCATCCCGGCCGGGCTGGCCGTGGCGCTGATGGGCACCGGGCTCGTGCTGCTGAACAGCGGCATCGACGAGTTCGGCAACCCGCGGCTACGGGACGCGAGCAACGCGAGCCGGGTGGCGGGGCGGCGGGTGCGGGCCACGGACCCGACCCCGGTGCTGCACGAGCCGGCCTCCCGCGGGCGGGTGGGCTCGTTCCTGCACTCGTTCTCCCGCGCCTCCCTGTACGACGGCGGGCTTGCGGGGGTACCCGAGGAGAAGGAAGGCGCCAAGTGAGCCCGGTCCTGGAGATCAGCGACTTCTCGGTCGCGTACCGCACCCCGTCGGGGGACGTGCGCGCGGTCGATCACGTGTCGCTCTCGCTGCATCCTGGCGAGGTGCTCGGCCTGGCCGGCGAAAGCGGCTCGGGCAAGTCCACGCTGGTGTACGGCGCCTGTCGCCTGCTCCGCCCACCCGCCGCGATCACCGGCGGCAGCGTGCGGTACCGCGGCCGCCGGCTGGCCCCGGCCGCCGGAGCGGCCGAGCTGCTCAGGCTGCGGCCCGACCAGCTCCGCCGGCTGCGCTGGCGCGAGATCGCCATCGTGTTCCAGAGCGCGATGAGCGCGCTGAACCCGGTGCTGTCGGTGCGCGACCAGATCACCGACGTGATCCACGCGCACATGGAGGTTTCTCGAGCGGACGCCCGGGACAAAGCCGCCACCCTGCTGGACCTGGTCGGCATCCCGCGGAACCGGCTGCGCAGCTATCCGCACGAGCTGTCCGGCGGCATGCGGCAGCGCGTCATGATCGCGATGGCGCTCGCCACCGAGCCTGAAGTCGTCATCATGGACGAACCGACGACCGCGCTCGACGTCGTCGTCCAGCGGGACATCCTCACCCAGATCGCCGAGCTGCGCGAACGCCTCGGCTTCGCCGTGCTGTTCATCACCCACGACCTGTCGCTGCTGCTCGAACTCGCGGACCGGATCGCGGTGATGTACGGCGGCCAGCTGCTGGAGGTGGCGGCCGCCGCGCAGATCAAGAGCGAGCCCGCGCATCCCTATACCAAGGGCCTGCTGAACTCGTTCCCGTCGCTGCATGGCCCGCGTCGTGACCTGGCAGGCATCCCCGGCTCCCCGCCGGACCTGCGCAACCTGCCGCCCGGCTGCCCGTTCCTGCCGCGCTGCGCGTCCGGCACCGACGCGTGCCGGGATGTCCCGATGAGGCTGGAGCCGATCGCCACCGCGCTCGACCCGAGCCACGTGACCGCTTGCCCGTTCGTTCTCCCGGATGAGGTTCCCGCATGACGACGACGGGGAACGGCGTGTCGCCGAACGGCTCCGGGCCCGACCACGGAACGCCGGCGCTGGAAGCGGTCGCCATCAGCAAAGACTTCCGGCTGGGCCGCGGCCAGATCCTGCACGCGGTGCGGGACGTGTCGTTCAGCCTGCACAGCGGCGGCGTGGTCGCGCTGGTCGGCGAAAGCGGATCGGGCAAGTCGACCGCGGCGCGGATGCTGGCGGGTCAGGAGCGGCCCACCAGCGGGACGATCAGGCTCGCCGGCGAGCCGGTCAGCGTCTCCTCGCACCGCGCGTTCCGGCGGTACAAGAGCCAGGTCCAGTACGTCTTCCAGGACCCGTTCGCCTCGCTCAACCCGGTGCATACCGTGCGCTACCACCTCGAGCGCCCGATCCGCCTGCATCAGATAGGGCCAGGGGGGTTCGGGGGGATGGCTTCCCCCCGTAAGGAAATCGACCTAAAGCGCGAGCTTGACCGGCTCATGGAGCAGGTCCGGCTCACCCCGGCCCGCGACTTCCTGGCCAAGTACCCGCACGAGCTATCCGGCGGCCAGCGCCAGCGCGTCTCGTTCGCCCGCGGGCTCGCCGCCAGGCCGACCGTCCTGCTGGCCGACGAACCGGTCTCCATGCTGGACGTGTCGATCCGGCTGGAGATGCTCGCGCTGCTGGACGACCTGCGCAAGCGGCTGCGCCTGGCGCTGCTCTACATCACTCATGACATCGCCTCGGCGCGGTACTTCGCCGACGAGGTGCTGGTCATGTACGCCGGCCAGGTCGTCGAGCGCGGCCCCGCCGAAGAGGTCACCCAGCAGCCACGGCACCCCTACACGCAGCTGCTGATCGCGTCGGCACCCGACCCCGACAACCTCGGCAGCACGCTGCGCACGGGAAACACGACGCGGCGAGACAAGCCAGTCGTGGGCGCCGCGGACACCGGCTGCCCGTTCAACCTCCGCTGCCCGCTGGCTGACGACAGGTGCCGCCGGGAGAACCCGGCCCTCATCCAGCTCAGCCCCACGAGGTCGGCCGCGTGCTGGCGGCTCGACGAAACCGGCGCGGGCCCTAGCCCCAGTTCGTAACCGTCAACATCTGAGAGGTGAAAGGGAAGGATGATAAAAGTACTGCCGACCCATAGACAGTTCGCGGTCCTCGCCGCCGCGGCGCTCCTCAGCGCCGGCGTCGCCGCGTGCTCATCGAGCGGAACGAGCTCCAGCGGCTCGAAGTCCGCCGGAACTGGCACGCTGCCCACCCTGGTGATGGAAAGCTCACCCGAGCCGACCATCACCCAGGACTTCAACCCGTACGTCAACACCGGCGCGATCTACAACATGGGCGCCACCGGCCTCATCTACGAGCCGCTGACCGAGTTCGACCTCGCCAACCCGTCGGTCCAGTATCCGTGGCTTGCCACGTCGTACTCGTGGTCGAACGGGGGCAAGGCGATCACCTTCAACCTCCGCTCGGGCGTGAAGTGGAACAACGGCCAGCCGCTCACCGCGGCCGACGTCGCCTTCACGTTCAACCTGATCAAGCAGTACGCGGACATCAACCTGGGCGGCCTGACGATCTCGTCGGTTACCACCTCGGGCAGCGCGGTGACCGTCAACTTCCCGACCGCGCAGTACGCCCACCTCGAGCAGATCGCGGGAACCGCGATCCTGCCGCAGTCGCAGTGGAGCAGCGTCGGCGACCCGGCCAAATACACGGACGCCAACCCGATCGGCACCGGCCCCTACGTGCTGCAGACCTACACCCCGCAGGGCGTCACGCTGAAGAAGAACCCCTACTACTGGCAGAACGTCCCCGTCCCGAAGGTGTACTTCCCCAACTACTCCTCGAACACCTCCGCGCTGACCGCGCTGTTCTCCAACCAGATCGACTGGACCGGTAACTTCATCCCCGGCCTCCAGAAGAGCTTCATCGACACCGACCCGGTCAACCACCACCAGTGGCAGGCACCCGGCGCGAGCAACGCCCTGATGCCGAACCTGACCAAGTGGCCGACGAACCAGCTGCCGGTCCGGAAGGCGATCAGCGACGCGATCGACCGCACCGTGATCGCCAACGAGGGCGAGGACGGCGAGGAAGCGCCGGTGGCGAACGCGACCGGCCTGACCATGCCGCCGTTCACCTCCTGGGGCGGCCCCGTCCAGTCGATGACTCAAGCCGTCACGGCCAACGCCACCGCCGCCGCGCAGGACCTGGAAAGGGCCGGCTACAAGAAGGACGGCGCGGGCTACTACGCCCTGAACGGCAAGGAAGTCGCCCTGACGATCGTCGACCCGTCGCAGTACACCGACTACGCGGCGGACGACGCGCTGGTCGCGCAGGAACTGAAGGCCGCCGGCATCAATGCGACCTTCAACGGAGTCTCTGTCGACGCGTGGAACGCCGACGTCGCCGACGGCAACTTCCAGCTGACCATGCACTGGGGCAACGGCGGCATCAGCCCGTACGAGATGTACGACAACTGGCTGGACAGCACCCTGTCCACCGGCGCGGCCGCCTCGGCAGCCACCGGTGACTACGAGCGCCTCAACGACCCGACGGTCGACGCCGAACTGGCCAAGCTCGCCGGTGACCAGACGATCGCGCAGCAGGCCCAGGACCTGGTCCCGCTGGAGCAGTACGTGGCGCAGAACCTGCCGGTCATCCCGACCGTCTCGTCCTCGGACTGGTTCGAGTACAACTCGAAGAACTGGTCCGGCTGGCCCACCCAGCAGAACCCCTACGACTCCGGCCAGCCCTCCGGCACGAACAACGGCCCCGGCACCGGCTCGAACCTCGTGGTGATCCTGCACCTGCACCCGACCAAGTAACACCCGCGCTATTGCACAAGCGGGCCCGCCCTGGCAGCTCAGCAGCATGCCAGGGCGGGCCACACCCCACCAACACTGTAACCGTCAGACCTGGAGGTCCAGCCCGCGGCGCCGGCGTATCGCCCGGTCAGCGGCCTCGAACAGGACATGCGCGATCATGCCGAGCACGAGCAGCACGATCATGACCGCGATCACGCTCGGCATGTCGGTCTGTTCCTGGAAGGTATTGAGCAGCACGCCGAGCGAGGGCTCGTTGGCGACGATGACCAGCAGCTCCCCAGCCATCAGGCTGCGCCAGGCGAACGCCCAGCCCTGGCGCAGCCCGGCCACGTACGACGGCAGCGAGGCGGGCAGGATCAGGAACCGGTACAGCGAGACGCGGCGCAGTCCCATCATCTTGCCGGCCCGCAGCAGCAGCGGCGGGGTGTAGTCGATGCCGGTGATCAGGCCGTTCGCGATCGACGGCGCGGCGCCCATCACGACCACGAAGTAAATGGCCGAGTCGTTGATGCCGAACAGGACGATCGCGAACGGGATCCAGACGAGCGACGGCATGGTCTGGAGCCCGGTGATCAGCGACCCGACCGCCTCCCGCACCGGCCGGATCTGGGTCACCAGCGCACCCACGACCGAGCCGATCAGCACCGCCATGGCGAAGCCGACGAGCGCGCGCTGCACGGTGGTGCCAACGGCGTGCCATAGCAGGCCGGCGCGCAGCTGATCCCACAGGTTGGCCAACGTGGCGCTCGGCCCCGGCAGTACCAGCTTCTTCCAGCCGCTGAGGTGGATGAGCTGCCAGATCGCCAGCACCAGCGCGATTGCCAGCAGCTTCGGCCAGGCCGCGGCCCAGAGTTTCGCGGTTCGCTCTCTGCTTTTGCCGCCTTGTACCGGCCGTTCCAGCGTGCCGATCATGCGACTGTCATCTCCTGACGCAGCCGGTCGGTGATCGTGGCGGCCAGTTCGGCCACCGGCGTGGAGTCGATCCGCCGCGGCCGCGGGATCGGCACCGCGAACTCCCCCGCCACCCGCCCGGGATGGCTGCTGAGCAGCACCACGCGGTCACCGAGCCGGACCGCCTCGCGCACGTTGTGCGTGACGAACAGCACGGTGAGCTGCCGGTCCGCGACGTCCCTGATCCGGTCCAGCTCGTCGTGCAGCCGGTCCCTGGTCATCGCGTCGAGCGCGCCGAACGGCTCGTCCATCAGCAGCACGTCGGCGTCCTGTGCCAGCGCCCGGGCCAGCGCCACCCGCTGCCGCATCCCGCCGGACAGCTCATGCGGCCGCTTGGCGCCGAACCCGCGCAGGTGCACCAGCTCGAGCAACTCAGCGGCGCGGCGCTTGCGGTCTGTCTTGTTCATGCCGCGCGCTCTGAGCGCCAGTTCGACGTTGCCGACCGCGGTCAGCCACGGGAACAGCGCCGGCTCCTGGAACATCAGCGCCACCTGGCGCGAGGTGACGCTGATCTCTCCCTCGGAGGGCTGCTCCAGCCCGGCCACCAGCGACAGCAGGGTCGACTTCCCGCAGCCGGACGCGCCGATCAGGCAGCAGAACTCCCCGGGTGACACGTCCAGCGACACGCTGTCGAGTGCCTGGACGGCCGCGGGACCGCGCCCGTATACCTTCGACACCCCGGCGAGCCGTACGCTCGCCGGGGCCGTGGTGATTACCTGAGTCATGAGCCGACCGTCTGTTCACCCGCCGCGGTCAGCGCCGAGTTCAGCGGGCCGAGGTCGAACAGCCCGGTCAGGGTGACCGGCTTGAGCAGCCCCAGCGAGGTGGCCTGCGTCGCGTCGGCGGTCAGCGAGGACTGGTCCGGGTCGTCGGTGAACGTGATCTCCTTGAACGAGGCGGCCACGATGCTCGGCTTGAGCGGCTTGCCCGTGTACGAGGCCAGCTCGGTGTTGACGTCCGCCTGCGCGGCCGCCGCGTTCTTCGCGATGAAGTCATTGGCCTGGACCTGCGCCTTCAGCAGGTCCGCCACGACCGCCGGGTGCGCCGCCAGGAAAGACTGCGTCACCACCAGCAGTGTGGTCACGCCGGTCTCGCTGAGCAGCACGGTGCCGCCGTCCTTGACCATCTGCACGTCGTACGGCGCGGGCTCGGAGCCGCCCGCGATCTGCCCGGACTGAAACTCCAGCACCGCCGCCGAGTTGGGCGTGGTCGGCTTGACGAACACGTCACCACCGCCGGTCGTGTTCGTGCTGAGCCCGTTCTGCTTGAGCCAGTACCGCAGCGCCACGTCCTGGGTGTTGCCGAGCGACGGCGTGGCCAGGCTCTGCCCCTTGAGTTGCGCCGCGCTCGTGACGCCCTTCTTCACGACCAGCGACGCGCCGCCGGTCGCCGCGCCGGAGATGACCTTGATCGCGGTACCGCCGGACTTCTGCCAGGCGTTGATCGTGGGGTTCGGCCCCACGTACGCGGCGTCAAGCTGGCCGGCCAGCAGCGCGGTGGTCTCCTGGGTGCCCGAGGCGAACGCGGTCGGCTTCAGCGTCCCGGCGTTCCCTAGGGCCTGTGCGAAGTAGCCCTCCTTGAGCCCGACCAGCGCCGGCGCGTGCGTGATGTTCGTGAGGAAGCCCAGCCTTACCGTTACCGAACCCCCGGCGTTGTTCGCGTTACCCGCCCCCGTGCTCGAGCTTCCCGCGGTAGCGCTGGTCGTCGCGCCACTCGAGGCGGCGGAAGAGCAGCCGGCCAGCAGTAGTGCACCGCCGACGGCAGCGGCGGCCATGACACGTCGCATATCAGTCAAGCACCTATTCTCTATCGATTTTATAGGAAAAACGCTCGAATTTACTATACAGCACACCGTCTTAGTAGGAAATAGGCCGCTGCGCTGGAGCTCCGCTGATCACAGAACGACCAGTGGTGACACGAGCCCCAGCGGCCCCTCAAACGCCCACCCGCGGGTCCCGACGGGCTGCCTCGCCGCCAGACGGACACCAGTCGGCCCGGCCCGCCCCCGCAAATCGGTCACTTAGGTACGTTCCGGGCGCACCGTCGGGTGCGCCAGATTATTGCGGACAGTTACCCTCCCAGTTTGGGGGGTAACTGTCCGCAATCTTTTCGGACACCCTCCGAGTCTCGGGGCGGCGGGGGAAGTGTGCACGACATATGCGGATATAGCGGGACACCTGCTGTGCGGGGCGCCCGGCGTGCCGGGAACACACGTGCGACGCTGCCGTTAGCGCTCGCAGGCCGACGTTCGCGCGTCAGCGTTCGCGCGTCAGCGTTCGCGCGTCAGCCGCCGTCGTCGCTGGAGTCTTGCACGGAGACGCTGATCACGGCGGGGAACTTCTGGAGGCACTTGTCCAGGTTGACGAACTGGGCGTTGCTCGCGTTGGTGATCGAGTACGTGAGCTGCTGGAGCGCGTACGGGTATTTCTTCAGGTCCGGCACGCGCTGGGCGGCCACCCCGGGCAGGGAAGCACACGCGGCGCGGATCTGGAGCCGCTCCGCGGTAGTCGTCCCGGCGCGGAACGACACGACGGCCTGCCGCTGCCCCAGCGCGGCGTCGAACCGGGAACAGCCAGCGAGGACGCAGAGGACCACGCAAAGAACCGCCGCGACCGAGGCGCGACGAACTACGCGAGGTAGTACCGGCATGTCTCACAGCCTATGGGGCACCGCGGGCTAGTACGGTATCGGGAGGAAGCTACCGGGAGGCAGACGTGGCCGGGCGAATCGAGGACTACGCCATCGTCGGCGACATGCAGTCGGCCGCGCTCATTTCCCGTGACGGCTCCGTCGACTGGCTGTGCCTGCCGCGGTTCGACTCCGCGGCCTGCTTCGCCGCCCTGCTGGGCACCGAGCAGCACGGCCGCTGGCTGATCGCGCCCGTCGGCGCGACCGCACAACCAGCCCGCCGCTACGCCGGCGAAACGCTGATCCTCGAGACCGACTGGGAAACCCCGGACGGCGCCGTCCGCGTGACGGACTTCATGCCGCCGCGCGAGAACGACGACCCCCCGGTGCTGATCCGGATCGTCGAGGGCCTGCGCGGGGCCGTCACCATGCATATGGAACTGCGGCTGCGGTTCGGATACGGCACCGTCGTTCCGTGGATATATCACGTGGACGGCGGCATCCGCGCCATCGCGGGCCCGGACTCCATCTGGCTGCGCACCCCCGTCCACCTGCACGCGGGCGACCTGGTGCACGAGGCGACGTTCACCGTCGAAAAAGGCCAGCGCGTCCCCTTCACGCTGACGTATCAGCCATCACACAAGACCGCGCCCCCGGCGGCGGATTCCGCGGAATGCCTCGAGGAGACCGGCAAGTTCTGGGAGCTCTGGGTCGAGCGATGCTCCTACCAGGGCAAGTACCGCGACGCCGTGGTGCGCTCGCTGATCACGCTCAAGGCCCTGACCTACCGGCCCACCGGCGGTATCGTCGCGGCCGCCACCACGTCGCTGCCCGAGGACATCGGCGGGGTGCGCAACTGGGACTACCGCTACTGCTGGCTGCGCGACGCGACGATCACGCTGGAGGCCCTGCTGCGCACCGGCTACACCGAGGAGGCCAGGGCCTGGCGGAAGTGGCTGGCCCGCGCCGTCGCCGGCGACGCGGCGGACGTGCAGATCATGTACGGCGTGGCCGGCGAACGGCGCCTGGAAGAGTGGGAGGCCGACTGGCTCCCCGGCTACGAGAACTCCGCCCCGGTGCGGATCGGCAACGCGGCGGCCGGCCAGCTCCAGCTCGACGTGTACGGGGAGGTCATCGACGCGCTCCAGCTCAGCTGCAAGTCCGGGCTGCACGATGACCAGCACGCCTGGCGACTCCAGTGCGAACTGCTCGATTATCTCGAGAAGCACTGGGCCGAGCCGGACGACGGGCTGTGGGAGGTGCGCGGACCGCGGCGGCACTTCGTCCACTCGAAGGTGATGGCCTGGGTGGCGTTCGACCGCGCCGCCTGCTACGCGGCGGAGCACGACGAGCCGGCGAACGCCGCGAAGTGGCGCGCCATCGGCGACGACATCCACCGCGAAGTGTGCGAGAAGGGGTACAACCCGCAGCGCAAGGCGTTCACCCAGTACTACGGCGCCACCGAGCTGGACGCGTCGGTGCTGCTGATCTCCGATGTCGGCTTCCTGCCGCCCGACGACCCGCGGGTCGTCTCCACGATCGAGGCACTCCAGCGCGAGCTCATGCCACAAGGCTTCCTGCGCCGCTACGAGCTGGCGACCGACGGCACGTCGCAGGTCGACGGCCTGGCCGGCTCGGAGGGGGCGTTCCTGGCGTGCAGCTTCTGGATGGCGAACGCGCTCGACCTGGCCGGGCGGTCCGAAGAGGCTACGAAACTTTTCGAGCGGCTGCTAAGCCTGCGCAACGATCTCGGCCTGCTCAGCGAGGAGTTCGATCCGCGCTACGGCAGGCTGGTCGGGAACATGCCGCAGGCGTTCAGTCACGTTCCGCTGATCCAGACCGCGCTCAACCTGAGCAGTCATGCCGAAGAACACCGCAGGGGAACCGACGAGCGTCGCATCGTGCCAGGATAGGCACGATGCCTGCAGCTCGACACATTCTCATCGTTAACTCCCGTAACGTCCACCAGCCGGTGTTCGTCATCGGTGCCCCGCACTCCGGCACCGACCTCGTCGGACGCGCCCTCAAGGCCGCCCCCGGCTTCCATGTGACGATCGGTCAGCCCAGCGTGCTGCGGGTCGTCTACGCGTTCGCCCGGCGGCCGTCCATGCACCAGGGCCGGTCGGACGCGGCTGCCGCGGTGCTGCGCGACGCGTTCGCTCAGGCCTGGCAGGTCAGCTCCGCGAGCTGCCTGGACTGCGGCCGGGAGTGCCGCGCCGCGGCCGGGCTCGCCGCGGACGCGGTCGGACCCTGCGTCGACGTGCGCGGGCTGGAGCGGTACGGCGACGCCAGCCAGGATCTCATCTACTGCTCAGAGGCGCTGACCGGGGCGTTCGGCGACGCGCGGATCGTCCAGGTGATCAGGGACGGCCGCGATGTGGTCGCGAGCATGCTCGGCGACGCCACGGTGATGTCCTGGTTCCGGCCGAGTTTCGTAAACACCGACACCGAGTTTCCGAACCCGTTCTTCGGCATCGAGACCTCCGAAGACCTCGACCTGTGGCCGTCCCTCTCCCCCGCCGCCAAATGCGCGCTGCGCTGGCGCTGGTCGATCCGGCTGGCCGCGCGGCTGCACAAGGAGCTGCCCGCCGGCCACCTCAAGACGGTCCGCTACGAGCAGCTGCTCAAGCACCCGCGCGCGGTGGTCGCCGAGCTGTCCGAATTCACCGGCGTGACGATGTCGCACACGCTGATCCCGGCGCGCAAGCCCGCGGCCACACCGCTGACCGCGGACCAGTCCGCCGAGATCGCCAAGGTCGCCGGCGAGGAGCTACGGCGGCTCGGTTACGCGTTATTTAACTGGGGGACGCATCCCCCAGACCCCCTCGCCGACCACCACGGGCGTGCTGAGCACGCGGTCCGGCCCGGGGAACCGCTGGGGCCCGGTCACGGTGAAGCACCCGCACAGCGGCGTGCTGGCCGACGAGCCGCCGATCGCCACGCCGATCTCGCCGGGCTCGACCACCCGCCGGCCGTCCAGCCCGCTGAACGAGAGCCGGTCGGCGTGCAGCCGGAACGTGACCCGCCGCGCCTCGCCGGGCGCCAGCTCGACCCGGGCGAAGCCGGCCAGCCAGCGCACCGGGCGCACCACCTGCGCGACGGGGTCGCTCAGGTACAGCTGAACGACTTCCGTGCCGGCCCGGTCGCCGGTGTTGCGCACGGTGCACGCGATCTCGGTCGTTCCGTCGGTCGCGATCACCGCCGGCCCGATCGCCAGGTCCGCGTACTCGAACGTGGTGTAGGACAGGCCGTGGCCGAACGGGTACAGCGGATCCTGGTCCACCACGCTGTTGCCGTGGCTTCCGGCGAGCGGGGTGTGCAGGTAGGTGGCGGGCTGAGCCGCCGCGGTCCCGGGCAGCTGCACCGGCAGCTTCCCGCTGGGCACCGCCTGGCCGGTGAGGATGTCCGCGATCGCCGGACCGCCCTCCTCGCCGGGGAAGAAGGCCTGCACGACCCCGGCCAGCCGGCCGGCCACCGAGCCGATCGCGTACGGCCGCCCGGTGATCAGCACCGCGACGACCGGCGTGCCGGTGTCGGCGAGCGCGTGCAGCAGGTCCTCCTGCACCCCGGGCAGCCGCAGCGTCGATACGTCGCAGCCCTCCCCCGAGGTGCCGCGCCCGAACAATCCCGCCGTGTCCCCGACCACAACCACAACCATCTGGGCAGAACGACCTAGGGTGACAGCTTCGGCGAACCCGCTCCGGTCCGCGGAGTTGACGTCGCAACCCCGTGCGTAGCTCACCCGCGGCAGCTGGTCACGCAGCGCGGCGAGCACCGACGTGGACACCACGCTGTCCGCCGCCTGCGGGTAGCTGTGGCCCAGGTGCCTGGGCATGCTGTAGCAGCCGAAGAACGCCAGCGGGTCGTCGGCGAGCGGCCCGACGACCGCCACCGTCGCGTCCGGGTCGAGGGGCAGCGCGTTGTCCGGGTTGGCGAGCAGGACCACCGACTCACTTGCCAGCTTTCTCGCCATCTCGCGATGGGCCGGGGGATCCAGGTCCAGCGGCCCGGTGCCGTCCCTGGCGGGCAGCGGCGTCCAGCCGGGGTCGAGCATGCCCAGCTCGCACTTCTGGGTGAGCACCCGCTCGGCCGCCCGGTCGACGGTCTCTTCCGGCACCTCGCCGGTGGCGATGGCCGCGGCCAGCGGCGCGCCGTAGCATCGCACGCTCGGCAGCTCGACGTCCACCCCCGCGGCCAGCGCCAGCGCCGCGGCGCCACCCTGGTCCGCGGCGATGCGGTGCTGCAGCTCGATGAACGAGACCGCGTAGTAGTCGGAGACGACCAGGCCGTCGAAGCCGAGTTCACCGCGCAGCAGCTCGCCGAGCAGCATCCGGTCGGCGGTCGCCGGCACCGTGTCGATGTCGATGTAGGTCGGCATCACCGCGCGCGCCCGGCCGTCTCTGAGCGCCATCTCGAACGGCGGCAGGATCACGTCGGCGAACTCGCGCCGCCCCATCGACACCGGCGCCTGGTTCCGGCCGCCCTGGGACGCCGAATACCCGGCGAAGTGCTTGAGCGTCGCGTGCACTCCGGTAGATTGCAGCCCGCGCACATAGGCGGTGCCGACGACGCTGGTCAGGTACGGGTCCTCGCCGATGGTCTCCTCGGTGCGTCCCCAGCGCGGGTCCCTGACGACGTCGAGCACCGGCGCCAGGCCGTGCTGGATGCCCGCGGCGCGCATGCTCGCGCCGATCGCGGCGGCCATCCGCTCGATCAGCTCCGGGTCGAACGACGCGCCCCACGACAGCGGGGCCGGGAAGATCGTGGCGCGCCATGCGGCGAGGCCGGTCAGGCACTCCTCGTGCGCGACCGCGGGGATGCCGAATCTGCTCGCCGCCATGACCTTGGCCTGTAGCGCGGCCAGCGCGCGCATCCCCATGGCGGGCTCGACCGGACGGGTGCCGAGGACGCGGGTGAGCTGCCCGAGGCCGTGCCGGATCAGCTCCTCGAGCGGCGGCTGCTCGTCGCTGAACTCCTGCTGCGACGGCGCCACCCCGCCGTCCGGCACGGCGCCCACCCAGACGCTGCCGAGCTGCGCGATCTTTTCCGCCAGCGTCATCTGGCTGAGCAGGTCGGCGACGCGCTCGGCGACGGGTCGCGCCGGGTCGCGCCAGATCCCCGATACCTCCGGCGCGGCCGCTGACGTCACTGGCCGGCTCCGCTTGCGGGGCCGGCCGTGGACTCACGGACGATAAGCTCGGTGGCCAGCTCGACCCTGGTGGACGGCAGCGGCAGGCCGTCGATCAGCTCGCCCAGCATCTGCGCGGCGGCCAGGCCCATCTCGGCCAGCGGCTGGCGCACCGTGGTCAACGGCGGCGACACCCAGCGGGCCACCGGCAGGTCGTCGAAGCCGACCACGGACAGGTCCTGCGGTACCCGGAGCCCGCGCTGGCGGGCGGCCTCGTACACGCCGAACGCCTGCTCGTCGTTGCCGGCGAAGATCGCGGTCGGCGGGTCCGCGAGGCCGAGCAGTTCGCTCGCGCGGCTGAAGCCGCCCTCGTGCCGGAAGTCGCCGTTGCGCAACAGATCCGGATCGAATTTGATGCCCTCGCGTTCGAGCGCCGACCGGTATCCGTCCGCCCTGGCCCGGCTGCACAGGTGATCGGCCGGCCCGGTGATCGCGCCGATCCGCCGGTGCCCGAGGCTGAGCAGGTGCTCGGTGGCTGCCAGGCCGCCGGCCCAGTTCGTCGCGCCGACGCTCGGCAGGTCCGGCGGCGGCGGGTTCACCGGATCGACCACGACCAGCGGCAGCCCCGCACCACGCAGCTGCTCCAGCTGCGCTCTGGTCAGCTCCGACGTCACCAGGATCACTCCGTCGGTCTCGTGGCTGGCCAGTCCGCTGGTCCAGCTGGCCGGCCGGGCGTTGCCGTGCCGCACGGCGGACACCGCCACCCCGGTCTCATGTGCCGCGCCCCACGCCTCGACGCCGCGCAGGATCTCCACCGCCCACGGGCTGTCCAGCCCCGCGAGCACCAGGTCGACCAGACCGGACTTGCGGCGCTTGCGCCCGGCGGTACGGGTGTAGTGGTGCAGGTCCAACAGCTGTTCCACCCGGGCGCGCGTCGCGGCCGCGACGTCAGGTCGCCCGTTCACCACCTTGGAGACGGTCGGCAGCGACACCCCGGCCTGGGCCGCGATCTCCGCGAGCGTCGTCCTCGTCTCTTGTCCTCCGGCTGCCACGCGACCCCTCCGAGTTCGAGCCCCGAAACAATTTCGATATCGGAATCGTAACCTATCGCACCGTTAATCCCGTGTCCACCATGCTAGTTAGCTGAGTAACAGTGCGGACACAGGTGCTTGACCGAACTCGTGGTGAATCTTACGATTGCCACACACTCCGAAATATTGCCAAAACTTTCGAAGCGCTGAATTTCGAAGCACGGTCGGCAGCAGCCGCCCTCACCTCGGCCCTGTGGCCGACGTTCTCAGGAGATGACCCACACATGCGGATCAACCCGAAGGTTGCCGCCATCTCGGTGGCGGCGACGATGAGTCTCGCAATCGCCGCGTGCAGCAGCAGCGGTGGCAGCAGCAGTACCAACAACGCGGGCAGCGGCAGCACATCGAGCAGCGGCTCCACAGCCAAGATCACCCTCACGTGGCAGAACAACGGCACCTCCCAGCCGCTCCTGGGCATCTGGCAGGCTGTCGTCACCGGGTTCCACGCGGCGCACCCGAACATCACGATCGCGAACAATCCGATGCAGAACGAACTGTTCAAGACCAAGATTCCGATCGAGCTGAAGTCGGACAACCCGCCGGACATCTACCAGCAGTGGGGCGGCGGCGCCGAGGCCACCCAGATCCAGTCGGGCAAGCTGACCAACCTCACCCAGTACGTGTCGAGCTGGATCGGGATGGTCGGCAAGGCGGCCGCTGGCTGGCAGGTCAACGGGCAGCAGTACGGCGTGCCGTACGACCAGCACGTGGTCGGCTTCTGGTACCGCAAGGACCTGTTCGCCAAGGCCGGCATCACCACGACGCCGACCACCATCCCCCAGCTCATATCCGACGACGCCCAGCTCAAGGCCCATGGCATTGCCCCGATGGGCCTCGGCGGCCAGTCGCAGTGGCCCGACGCGTTCTGGTGGGAGTACTTCGCGGTCAGGGAATGTCCAGAGTCGGTCGTCAACCAGGCCATGACCTCGCAGAACCTGAGCGCGCCATGCTTCTCCAAGGCGACAACGGACCTCACCTCGTTCATGGCGACAAACCCGTTCGAGGCGGGATTCAACGGCGTCGCGGCGCAGAGCAGCCCGACCAGCTCCGCGGGCCTGCTGGCCAACGGCAAGGTGGCGATGGAACTCCAGGGTGACTGGGAGCCTGGTGAGGTCCTTGGCGACACCACCAACAAGAACATCGACTCCCTGCTCGGCTGGTTCCCGTTCCCGGCCATTCCCGGCGGCCAGGGTCCGGCGTCCGCGGTGCTCGGCGGCGGCGACGGCTGGTCGTGCACCACCGGAGCGGCGGAGCCGGCGTGCGCCGAGTTCCTCCAGTACATCGACAGCACCGCGGTACAGCAGCAGCTGGTGACGAAGGCGAGCATCGGCATTCCGGCGAACCCCGCCGCGGAGAGCGCGATCACCAGCCCGGCAGTGAAGGCGGCCGCGCAGGCACATGACAACGCCGCCTATGTCGCCGGGTACTTCGACCAGGCCCTGCCGACCAACCCCGGCCTGGCGCTGGACGCCGCGCTCGCCAACTTCTTCGCGGGCAAGGGTAACAACTCGACGATCATCAACTCCGTGAGTTCCAGCTCGGGCCACTGATGGCCCGCGGCATCGAAGTAGCGGCCCCGCCGGAGATCGCGTCCGGCGGGGTCCCGCCACGAAAGCCTCGGCAGCGGAGCAGCCGGCGCAAGCGCATCGAGCTGACCGTGCTGCTCGTCCCGCCGCTGGCGCTGTTCATCGGGTTCGTCATCGTCCCGATGGTCTTCGCCGTCTGGTACAGCCTGTACAACTGGAATGGCTACGGCCCGCTGACCGACTTCATCGGCCTGCAGAATTACCGGGGCGTGCTCACCGGTCAGGTCTTCCACCAGGCTCTGGTGCACAACGTGATCATCGCCGTCTTGTCGGTGGTGATCCAGTTGCCGATCAGCATCGGGCTCGCGCTGCTGCTGAACCGCCGGATGCGCGGCCGGGGCGCGTTGCGGCTCGCCGTGTTCACGCCGTACGTGCTGTCCCAGGCCACCAGCGCGGTGATGTGGCTGATGCTGCTGTCGCACGGCGGGCCCGTGGACGCGCTGCTCAAGTCGGCGGGCCTCGGCGCCCTGGTCCACTTCTGGCTGGCCAGCACCTCCCTCGTGCTGTACTCGCTGTTCTTCGTCGTTTCCTGGCAGTTCATCGGCTTCGGCATCGTCCTGCTGCTGGCCGGCCTGCAAGGCATCCCGCCCGAGTTGCGCGAGGCGGCGGCGATCGACGGCGCCACGGCGTGGCAGGCGACGCGCCGGGTGGTGCTCCCGCTGCTCGGCCCCACGATCCGGATCTGGATCTTCCTGGCGGTCATCGGCTCGCTTCAGCTGTTCGACATCGTGTGGATCATGACGCTGGGCGGCCCCGCGGACTCCTCGCAGACGATGCTCACGTACCTGTACTTCAACGGCGTCGAGCGCACCCAGTTCGGGTACGGCGCCACGATTTCCGTGGTGCTGTTCGTCATCTCGTTCGTGTTCGCGCTGGTCTACCAGCGATACGCGCTGCGCCGGGACACCGCCGGCGCCCTGACCAGGGCGGTCCAATGAGCGAACTAGCACTGCGCAGGACCGCTGTCCGCGTACGCCGCACCTGGCTCACCCGGCCCGCGATCTACCTGGTGATCCTGATCGTGCTGGCGATCACGCTGGTACCGATGCTCTACCTGATCCTGAGCGGCTTCCGTACCACGGGCCAGCTGGGCACGAACCCGAACGGGCTGCCGCATCCGTGGGTATGGTCCAACTACGCCTCGATCCTGCGGTCCGCGGTGTTCTGGCAGGCGGTCGAGAACAGCGCGATCATCGCCGTGGTGGCGACCGGACTCGCGGTGGTGCTCGGCTCGATGGCCGCCTTCGCGCTCTCCCGCTACGACTTCCGCGGGCGCGAGGGCCTCTACCTCCTGTTCGTCGCCGGGCTGCTGTTCCCGCTCAACACCGCGGCGTTGCCGCTGTTCCTGATGCTGCAGAAGATCGGCCTCAACGACAACGTGTTCGGCGTGGCGCTGCCGGAGGCGGCGTTCTCGCTGCCGGTCACGATCATCATCCTGCGTCCGTTCATGCGCGCCATCCCAGGTGAGCTGCAGGACGCGGCGACCGTGGACGGTGCCACCCGGATCCGGTTCTTCGTCCGGATCCTGCTCCCGCTGTCCCAGCCCGCCCTGGTGACCGTGGGCATCCTGGCGTTCGTGACGAGCTGGAACACCTACCTGCTGCCGCTGATCGTGTTCAGCACGCCCTCGCACTACACGTTGCCGCTGGCGGTGGCGATGTTCCAGTCGCAGTACAGCACGGACACCGCGAAGGTCTTCGCCTACACGGCCCTGTCCATGATCCCCGCGCTGGCCATCTTCACCTTCGCCCAGCGCCAGCTGGTAGGCGGCCTAGTCGGCGCCATCCGCGGCTAGCTCGAGGCCGGCAAGGGTGGACCCTGATCCGAATTGCGTGCGCGTGGCCGTGCCGGCCGCCGGGTGCTGGCGGCGTGCGCGCCGCCTGTGCCTGGAGTGCACTGTGCGGCTGCCGGGATAGGAGCGCGCCGGCAGTCCCGTCAGCAACCGACGCAGATCGAGCCAGCCGCTGACCCACCGTAAGTGTCCGCAATGATTTCGGACGTGCTACCCCTGCATCGACGCCCGCCCCAAGGCGAAGGGCCTGGCTCCTCCGGTAGTGAGGGAGGGATGAGAAGCCGGGCCCCCCGCGTCCGCTGGTCGCGCTCACCGCGCTGACCAGGCTTGCTCGTCCATGATTACCCGCTGTGATGAGGTGCCGATTAAGCCTCGATTGGGGAGCGGCTCGTCAGGCAGTTGTCGCAGGCCTCGCGGGTAGGCGTGCAGGCGTTCCGGGCCGCGCTCGGTGACCAGCAGGAGTTCCCCAGTCTGTACGCCCGCGCGGCCGTCGCGGGTCACGACGTTGGGCTGCACGACCACGGTCATCCCAGCGGCCAGCGTGAAGTCTGGCGTCGGCAGCGGCCGCGCCGGAGACGGCACGACCGGCGGGAGGTAGCCACCGCCGAACCCGTGCACCAGGTCGTCGATCGCCGTATAACCGGCGCCCTCGATCACATCCAGCGCCGCGCCCGCCAGCTCGGCCGCGGTGGTACCGGGCAGCAGGACGCGGGCGACGGCGTCGAACGCGGCGGTCGCGACCTCGTGGAGTTCGCAGTACAGCGCGGTGGGCGGCGCGCCGACCGTGAACGTGCGCAGCACCTGGCCCGCGTAATCCGGCGCCGCGGCCGCGCTGATCTCGCAGGTCGCGACGTCGCGCTCGCGGATCACGCGGCCCGTCGGCCACTGGGCGGGCACGGTCAGCCCGGGGTCGTCCATGCCGGTGACGCCGAGGTAGTGGATGTGGTGCATACCGCCCTGCGAGACATAGGCCTGCTCGACGCTGGCGAGGACCTGGTGATCGGTCGCTCCCGGCCGCAATGCCTCGGCCAGCGCAGCGATGGCGGCGTCGCTGAGCGCGGCGCCATGGCGCAGCGCGGCCACCTCTTCGGCGGACTTGACCAGGCGCAACGAGGCATACCCTGCGCCGAGATCCACCACGTCACCGATCTGCTCGGACAACGTCCGGTACTGGCCGAACGGCAGCGCGCCGACCACGCCGACCCGGCCGGGCAGCGGGCCGCGCGCGGCGAGCAGGTCCAGCGCCGTGCCGATCGCCCGCGGGCCGCCGAACTCGACCTTGGTGCCGGACAGCCGCCGGGCCTGCGGCACGTGGTTGAAGAACGACACCAGCAGCACGTCGTCGTCCTCGTCCGGGGCCACGACGAGCAGCGCCTCCCGGGTGACCGGCCACCCGGTCAGCCAGGACACCGCGCTCCCCGACCGGTTCGCGCCGTACACCAGCGCGTACGGCGTCTCGGCGCGGGCCATCTCCCGGGCGAACGCCGCCCGGCGACGGCTCATCTCGGCGACGGAGAAGCTCTCTGGCACACTCCGAATGGTGGCAGAACCGAGCGGTGTCCCGGACCAGGTATGCGATCTGCTGGGCGTGCGGCGCGGCGAGATCGTCACACTCAAGGACCGGGCTGGCCTACGAGCACGCCCGCGGCTGGCCGCTCAGCGACCTGGAGGAAGCCGCCTTCGGACCGATGTACCACGCGTTCCGCGTGGACATGGCCGCCTGGTTCACGGAAACGGGCCGGGTGACAGATCGGGGCCAGTGCCGCAGACTGGCAGTGATGAGCGGACAGGCGGACGCGCCGGAGCCAACCGGCCAGTACCTGGCGGCGGTCCGCCGCGCCTTCCAGTTCGCGCGCGAGATGCACCACGGCTGCGGTCCGGCCGACTTTCTCGTCGGCATCGCCGGCGGCGACGGGCCGGCCGCCACCGCCCTGGGCCGGGGTCCGACGTTGCGCGCCGCCGCCACCGCGGCGACGGTCGCCGCCGGACGGGCCAGGGAGGGCGCCGGCTACCTGCACATGCAGGCACAACAAGCCGCGATGTCGCTGGCGCAAACGCTAGGCCAGCCGCCCGACGCCGAACACCTGCTCATCGCCCTCCTCGACCAGGGCACCCCCGAGGTCAGCCAGACGCTGGCCGAGGCTGGTCTCGACCCGGCCGAGGTTCGCCGGTCTACGCTGGCCGGCATCGGCGTCCCGCCCGATCATCCGCCCCTGCCGATGCCGCCGCTCATCCCGGCCGGCACCCTGGACCGGCCGCCCCTGGAGGTCGGCGAACTGGACGAACGCGCCTGGCGGGTGCTGCGCTGGCGGCAGGATCACCTGCCGCTGCACCGGGTGCGCGGCGCTGGCGAGGCCGCGGCACTCATCCACCTGGAGCGGGCCGCCGCCGGCCGGCTCGCCGAAAGGCTCCAGCTCGATGAGGACCAAGCCAGCTCATTGATCCGCCACCACGACGACGAGGTCCAAGCGCGCATTGCCCGCGAGCGTCCCGGCCTCGACCGGCCCCGCCAGCAGTCCCCACGTCGGCCAGGCGTCGCACCCGTCGGCTGGCCGGTGTGGTTCGGCAACCGCAGGACGGGCATGCGAGACCGCGTGTTCCGGCTACGCACGATCCGCGACTATCGCGACTGCCCCCAGCCCCAACGTCACAGACCGTCGTCGAGCTGTTGCCAGGTGATCGCGACCCGCAGCGGGTCGGTCACGTCGACCGCGTTGAAGTCCCTGCCCCGAACAGCCATGCCCAGCGAGACATACACGCCGTCCGCGCTCAGCAGGAAGCGTTCGACCGAGATCGCCGGACCGTCGTTAGCCGTCATCCGGACAATCCAGTAATGCGGGATCCCAGCGGCGGCGTATTCTGCCCGCTTGTCGCGGATATCCGTGGTGACCGAGTCGGCGGAGACGATTTCCAGCACCACCAGGCAGTCGGCCGCATACGGCTTACGGCCCCACCTGCCCCGTTCCTCGTTGACGCACCGGTACACGGACACGTCGGGGCACCGGAAATGGAGCCTCGGCGCGTCGGCGATAAGCACGTCCACGTCGTTCGCGACGCGGTGACACGTGCCCTTGACCCGATCCGTCTCCTTGACCGCTGCCCACAGCGAGTTGGCGAAGTTGCGTGCGATCACCTGATGGCTAGGCTCTGGTGACTCGCACCTGACCAACCAGCCGTCAACCACCTCGATGCGCTTGGAAAGCTCCTCGGGCATCCCTTGATAGACGTCGAGCGTGATTTCCGGGAGGTGCGCGAGATTCCGGAACTCCGTCCAGTCAATCGCCTCGGTCATAGCCCGGAGTCTAACGGCAACCAGGCCGGCGGCCAGGTTGCCGCTCCGGTGGCTGAGGAATTGGGTTATACCGGCCTGCGGCACCGCTTACCCTGTCGGCATGTCCGTGCTGACCGAGGCGTGGCACAAGCTCGCCGGAACCCAGCCGGTCCCGGCGGCGTGGGTGGTGGCGGCGAGCGGCGTGGCTGCGCTGGCGATCGTGTTCACGAGGCTGACGTGGCAGCTCTCCCGCAACGTGATCACGATCGCGCACGAGGGCGGGCACGCGCTGGTCTCCGTCCTCTCCGGCCGACGGCTCGAGGGGATCAGGCTGCACGCCGACACCTCGGGCGAGACGTTCTCCCGGGGCCGCCGAACCGGGCCCGGAGTGGTACTGACCGCGGCGGCCGGCTACGTCACTCCCCCGTTGCTCGGCCTCGGGTCGGCCTGGCTGCTCTCGGCCGGACACGTCACCGCGATGCTGTGGCTCGCCCTCGCGCTGCTCATCTTGACCCTGCTGGTGATCCGCAACGCCTACGGCTTCCTGGCGGTGCTCGCCACGGGCGCCGCCGTGTTCGCGGTGAGCTGGCAGGCCCAGCCCGTGGTTCAGGCGGTGTTCGCGTACGGGTGCTCGTGGTTCCTGCTGCTCGGCGGCGTCCGGCCGGTGTTCGAGCTGGCGCGGCGCAGACGCCGCACCAGCGACGCGGACCAGCTCGGCCGGCTGACCCCGATCCCGGCGGGCGGCTGGGTGTTCGGGTTCGCCGCGCTCGCCTTGGCCTGTGTGGCGCTGGGAGCGCGCCTGCTCGTCTCTCATATCTCCTAACGACGGTGGGCTCTACGCGCGCGAACGTGTGACTTACCGAATTTTTCCATCCCTATCTGTGCCGAAATGGTTGACCTCGCGCGGATATGGAGTTGACATCGTTGTCAAAGGCACAACCGAGCGAAGGCGCTCGGGCGTGCTCAGCCGCAATGGAGGGAGGACTCCATATGCATCCGAAGCAGCGGCACGACAACATCCGCGCGGCCCGCCGCCGGGCGATCCATGGCACGGCCACCATCGCACTCGCCGTCGCGGGGATCGTCTTCGCCGCGGTCCCCGCGGCGACCGCCGCCTCGTCGCCGACCGCGACCCCGTCTCCTGTCCCGTCAACGAGCGCACCGCCCGGCGCGGGCGGCCATGCGCCCGCGTTCGCGCCGAAGAAGCCAGTCAGCTGCGTCAAGGGTCCGGACGGTAAGCCCGCGGCCTGCCCAGCGGTCCTGAAACAAGCACAGCTGCCGTTCGGTGCGAAGAACAAGAACCCGCTGAACTCGGTCAGCAATCCCGCCACCCTCGTCGACACCCGCACCTGGACGAGCAGCGGCGGCAACACATTCCCCGGCGCGGATGTGCCGTTCGGCATGGTCCAGTGGAGCCCGGACACGATGCCGACCTACAACGCGGGCGGCGGCTACCAGTTCGGCGACGAGTCGCTGTGGGGTTACAGCCTCACCCACATCTCCGGCCCCGGCTGCGGCGCGGCCGGCGACGTGCCGATCCTGCCGATGACCGGGGCGCTCCCGGCCGGCGACCCGGCCCAGGCCACCACGTCGTTCAGCAACACCGGCGAGGTGGCGCAGGCTGGCTACTACTCGGCGGAAAGCGACCTGCCCAGCACGATCACCTCGCAGTTCGCGGCGACCCCGCACAGCTCGATGGGCGAGTTCTCCTTCCCCCAGACGACCGCCGCCGACTTCCTGATCAAGCTGATGGCCAGCCAGAACGGCGACAGCGCGACGAGCGCCAGCGTGGTCGGCAACAACGAGGTCATGGGCTCGGTCACCAGCGGTGACTTCTGCGGCGAGACGGTCAACGACGGCCAGTCGCAGCTGTACACGGTGTACTTCGACATCACGTTCAGCCAGCCGTTCACCGCGTCGCAGGTGATCACCGAATCCGGGCAGAAAGACCCTGACTCGGTGTTCCTGACCTTCGACACGAGCACCACCCAGACGATCGGCGCCAAGGTCGGCATCTCGTACGTGAGCACCGCGGACGCGAAGCTGAACTGGCAGACCGAGAACCCTGGCTGGAACTTCGGCAAGGTCAAGACCAACGCGCAGAACAGCTGGAACTCCCTGCTCAACGAGATCAAGGTGTCCGGCGGATCGTTCGCCCAGACGCAGGAGTTCTACAGCCTGCTGTACAAGGACTTCGTCCAGCCGAACATCACCAGTGACGTCAACGGCCAGTTCATGGGCTCCGACAGCAAGGTGCACACGCTCGCCGCGGGCCAGAAGAACCAGTACGGGATCTACTCCGGCTGGGACACCTATCACTCGCTGGCCCAGCTCCAGGCCATGCTGGATCCTGGCCCGGCCAGCGATCAGGCGCAATCCCTGCTCAACTACTACGCGGAGAACGGCCTGCTCCAGCAGTGGGGATACCTCAACCTGGACAACTACGTCATGGTCGGGGACCCCTCGCAGTCCATCATCGCGGACTACTACGCGTTCGGCGCCAAGAGCTTCAACACCAGCGAGGCGCTGACCGACATGCTCAAGCAGGCCACCACGGTCAACGACGTGCGGCCCGGCGAGGCGCTCGAGCAGAAGGACGGTTACCTCCCCGAGGACGGCGCCTACGGCTGCTGCAACCCGCACGGCTACGTGCCGACCCTGCTCGAGTACGACTCCGAGGACTTCGCGCTGTCCCAGTTCGCCAAGGCCCTCGGCGACACCTCAGACGCCACCATGCTGCAGAATCGCGCGAACAACTGGGTGAACGTGTTCGACGGCGGCAACGGCCTGCTGAACCCGCGGAACGCGAACGGCGCGTTCGTGCCGGGGATCAGCCCGACCACGACGGCCCACTACGTGGAGGGCGACGCCTACGAGTACCTGTGGAACGTGCCCAACGACTACGCTGGCCTGTTCTCGCTGCTCGGCGGCAACGCCAAGGTGGCACCCGAACTCCAGCAGTACCTGTCGGAGCCGAACGGCTTCGGCATGTTCGCCCAGCTCACCAACGAGTTCGACTTCGGCGAGCAGAACGCGCTCGACTACGCCGGGGACCCGGCGGGCACCCAGCAGGCGGTGAACAACATCCGCAACAGCCTCTACCAGCCCGGCCCGTCCGGGCTGCCCAACAACGACGACCTCGGCGCGAACAGCTCCGCGTTCGTCTGGGAGATGCTCGGCATGTACCCGGAGAACTCCGGCGCTGACACGCTGGTATTCACCGGTCCGGGCTTCCCGCGCGCGACAATCTCACTGCCGAACGGCAAGACGATCACGATCAACGCGCCCGGCGCCTCCCCGACCACGTTCTATGTCGACGCACTGAAGCTCAACGGCACCGCGGACAGCAAGCTGTACGTGCCGTTCTCGACGCTGAGCAAGGGCGCCACGCTGAACTGGACGCTGGGCACCACGGCAACCTCGTGGGGCAGCGCCGCCGCGGACGCGCCGCCGTCCTACGGGCCGGTGTTCGCCGCCTCCGCCTCGCTCAGCTCCGGCACCGTCTATCTCACCCCAGGCGCCTCAGCCTCGGTGAACCTGACGGTCCAGTCGCTGGCCGCCGCGCAGACCGTGGGCTGGGCGGCCGCCGCGCCGGCCGGCCTGACCGTGAGCCCGGCGAGCGGCAGCCTGTCCGTTCCGGCGAACGGGTCCGCCAGCGCCAGCCTGACCGTCACGGCCGGCAGCACCGACGGGGATTACACGATCCCCATCACGTTCACCAGCCCGTCCGGGCAGGTGATTCCCGTCCAGCTCAGCGTCGTCGTCGCCAAGGCGGGCGACCTGGCGCCGTACTACAACGTGACCGGCATCAGCAACGACGGCTCCCCGACAACCGCCAACTTCGACGGCGACGGGTTCAGCTACTCCGAGCAGGCGCTCACCGCGGCCAACCTCGGGCCTGGCGCGACCTTCACCTCCGGCGGCATGACGTACACCATGCCCAGCGCCGCGGCCAGCCAGCCCGACGCGGTCGAGGCGGCAGGCCAGACGATACCGGTCACCACGCCGAGCGGTGCCACCAGCATCGGATTCCTCGGCAGCGCCGTCAACGCAGGCACTGCCGGCGCGTCCGGCTCGGTGACGGTAACTTACACCGACGGCACCACGTCCACCGCCACGCTCGGCATGTCGGACTGGACGCTGGGCGGCGGCAGCGGCACACCGCAGTTCGGCAATGTCACGGCCGCGACCTTGCCGTACCGCAACGCGACCGATGGCACGAATCAGGCGATCAACACCTTCCTGTTCGCCGCGACGATCCCGGTCGATGGCTCGAAGACGGTTGCGAGCATTACACTCCCCGCTACCGTCAACAACGGCTCGATTGGCATCTTCGCGATCTCGGCAGGCTAACTATGGCGATCCCCGGGGCACGGCCCACGATGCGCGACGTGGCACGCCATGCCCGCGTGGCGACAAAGACCGTGTCCCGGGTGGTCAATGACGAGCCGGGCGTCCGCCCGCAAATGGCCGAGCGCGTGCGACAGTCCATCGCCGCGCTCGGCTACCGCCGCAACGACAGCGCGCGCGTCCTGCGGCGGGGACAGACCGCGTCGATCGGCCTGATCATGGAGGACATCGGCGACCCGTTCTACGCCGCGTTCTCCCGTGCCGTGGAGGACGTCGCCGCACGGCACGACGCGCTGCTGATCACCGGCTCCAGCGACGAGGATCCGGAGCGCGAGCGCGCGCTGGCCCTTGCCTTCTGCGCCCGCCGGGTGGACGGGCTCATCGTCATTCCCGCCTCGCGCGACCACAGCTACCTGCGGCCGGAGATCGCGGCTGGCTGCCCGGTGGTGTTCGCGGACCGCCCGCCGCACCTGATCGAGACCGACACGGTGCTCACCGACAACGCCGGCGGCGCCTGTCTCGGTGTCGCCCACCTGATCGCGGGCGGGCACCGGCGCATCGGCTTCCTCGGCGACGACGCACGGATCTACACCGCCGCGCAGCGGCACCGAGGGTACCTGGACGCGTTCGCCGCGGCCGGGCTGCCCGCGCCCGCGGCGGGCTGGGTCGCGATGGCGCACCCCAGCCAGGAGGGCATCGGCCGCGCGCTGCGCCGCATGCTCACCGGGCCGGCCCCGGTCACCGCCGTGTTCTGCGGCAACAACCGGGTCGCCGCGCTCGTGCTCCGCGAGGTCCGCGAGCGAGCGCTGAGCATCGCGCTGGTGAGCTTCGACGACCTCGAACTCGCCGACCTGCTGGCTCCCCCGCTGACCGTGGTGGCGCAGAACACCACCGAACTAGGCCGGGTCGCCGCCGACATGCTGTTCCGCCGGATCGGCGGCTACCAGGGCCCGCCGGAGCGCGTGGAACTCCCGGCCTCCCTGATCGTCAGGTGACCAGCCGCCCTCCGCCGCCGTGCCGCGGACCCCGCCGTGCCGCCTGCCCGCAATGTCCTTGTTGCGCGGTTTGTTCCATGCGGCCGCCCTCCGCCGGCGCGCTCGAAATTTATTGCGGACACTTACCCCCCCGATCCGGGCCCAGTTGGCTTATTCCGGGGGCTGGCCCGGTTCGCCGGCCGCCCGGCGGGGCAGCGGACGGCTTCGATGGGCGGGGACGGCCCCGGTAACGTGGTGTTTTTGCCCTTCGTGGTAACGCGACCCCCGCGCACGGGGGTCGATCCTCCACGAAGGGGAAATCGTCCACGTTGCTGACGGGCCTGCCGATGTGCTCGTGTCCCGTTAGCCGCACAGTGCACTCCAGGCACAGACTGCGCACCGCCGGCCGCGCGGCAACCGCGGTCGGGCGGCCCCAGGGGAGCTGCCGCGAATTTAGCCAACGTGTCCGATCCGGGGGTAAGTGTCCGCAATAATCTGACCGCCGGACGATGCGTCCGACATAAGCTGATATAGCTCGATTTGCGGCGTCGACGGCTTATTCGAGCGGCACCGGTCCATATAAGGAGCTGCCCGATAATTCAGAGCTGCGCCAGGTGACACGGGAGCGCGTCAGCCGATGCTCACGGCGAAGATGTGCATCGCGTTCTGGCCTTGGACTACGCCCTGGCTGATGTCGGGGAGGCTGACGTACTTGACCGTCTTGCCCTGCTGTAGCGGCACTCCTACGTAGTACACGCTGACCCCTCCCTGGTTCTCCTTGCCCGTCGGGGTGTTGATATAGGGCACGGTGGCGAGGATGTCCCCGCCAGGCGGGGCGGTCTTGGCCCACCAGTCGGAGAAGGTGAGGTCGAACGGCTGGGTGCTGCCGTCGGTGTAGGTGATGATCCCGGTGCCGCTGGCCGCGCCGTAGTCGCCGGCGCCGAGCAGGCCGAGCGTGGTACCCGAGCCGGACACCGCGATCGTCTGGCCGCCGGCGACGACGTTGTCCGGCGTGCCCGGCTGGGCGCTCGGCCAGGTGAACGTCAGGCTGTCGTGCGTGATCGTGGCTCCTGGGGTCAGGCCCGCCGCGGCGAGCGCCTGGGCGGAGTAGCTGGCCCCGCCGCCGTCCAGGTTGCCCGCGGACGGGTTGCTGTCATCGCTGATGCCGACGTTGTCGATTGCGCTGGTAAACGACGCGAATGGGACCGAGATCTGTGCGGCGTCGTTCGAGCTGGCCTGCCCGGTCGGCCCGGTGAACGACACCGACGCGGCGAGCGCATAGCTTCCGGGGGCCGCGTTCGCGGGCGCGGTGACGGACCACGTGGTCTGCACGGTCTGGCCGGGTGCCACGGTGCCGAACGATGCCGGCGAGGTGGCGGTGACCGTCCATCCGGCCGGTCCAGTGAGAGTCATCCGCACGTTGCTGAGCGCGGTCGAGCCCGAGTTCGGGAACGTGGTGGTCGCCGTGACGCTCGAGCCCGGGTCGGCCACCCCTGACGCGGCCAGCGTGAATGGCTGCCTGACGACCAGCGGTGTCGTGGCGGTGACCCCGTTGACCGTTACCCCCAGCGTCGTGACGCCAACTCCTGCCGCGGTCACCACTCCCCTGTCGTTCACGGAGGCCACGCGCGGGTTGCTGCTGCGGTACGTTACATGCGCGCGGGACAGATCGACGAACGACTGGTCGTTGTTGACCGCCGTCACGATGTTGTCCGCGGCGGCGTGCGGCTGCTCGAGCGCGGCGTTGGTGTCGGCCGCTATCCACGGGTTCTTGCCGGTCAGGTCCAGCTTGTCGCCGGGCTTGAGGACCGTCTGGTCCGGCTGGACGGTTACGTACTGGATATGCGGGGCGATCGCGCCGCTGATGGCGACCGTACCCGAGCCGGCGCTGGTGACCGAGTCGGGGCCGACCCGGAACTGGTAGGAGCCGTCGTAGACGACTTGCTTGAGAGACTGCTCGTCCCATTGGCTCAGGTCAGAAACCTTGACTGCCAGGGTGATGTGCTGGGTGTGCCCGGGGGCCAGCACTTCGGTCCGCTGGAAGCCCGCCAGCTGCTCCTTCGGGAGTTCGGTGCCGGACACGGTGAACTGCGGTGTGACGTACAGCTGCGCCACGGTGGCGCCGGCGACCGAGCCGGTATTGGTGACGTTGAAGTTGACGTGCACGGTGCCGTCGGCGCTTACGTGTTCCGGCGCGATGTTGACGTTCGAATACGCGAAGCGGGAGTAAGACAGCCCGTACCCGAACGGATAGGTGGGGGTGCCGGTGAAGTACAAGTACGTCCGGCCGAGCCCGCCGGTCTGCGACGGGGTGAGCCCGTAGTTCTTCATCGGCGGCAGCTGGGAGTCGCCGGCGTACCAGGTGAAGTCCAGGTGACCGCTGGGGTTCACCTGGCCGAATAGCGCCTGTGCCAGCGCGGTGCCCTGGCTTTCGCCGTTATATCCGCTGAATACGATGGCCGGGAAGTCGCCCTGGGTGGCGGAGATGTCGACCGGGCCGCCGGTCTGCAGTACCAGCGCCGTCCTCGGGTTGCCGAGCGCGGCGACTTGGCTGATCAGGGAGTTGTAGTTGCCGGGCATGGCCAGCGTGGTCCGGTCCTTGCCCTCGGTGGCCACGTTGGTGTCGGTCCCGGCGAACACGATCACCAGATCGGCGGCCTTGATGGCGGTCTGGGTGGCCGCCGAGCAAGCCGCCGGGGTGGTGGCGGAGGTGGAGGTGCCGCACGCGTCGTACGTCACCGTTGCGCTAGGGTTGGCGGCCTGCACGGCCGCGGTGATGCCCTGGACCGCGTTCACCCGTAGCGCCGGGTCGCCGGAGTAGTCGCCGAGGGTGACGGTGTTGGCCAGGTCGCCGACGATGACCACGTTGTTCAGCTTGGCCGGGTCGGCGGGCAGCAGCGGAGCGGAGGTGCCGGTCACGTTGTCGTTCTTCAGCAGAACCAGGTCCTCCGCGGCGATCTTCTCCGCCAGCGCTTGATGCGCGGGGCTCTGGATCGCGGCCTTGGTGATCTTGGTGTAGGGCACCTGGCCGGGCGGGTCGAACTCGCCGGTCTCCATCCGCACCGTCAGCACACGTGTCAGCGCGTTGTCGATGACTCCTTCGGACAGGATGCCGGCCTTGATCGCGGCCTGGATGCCGGACAGTGTGTACTCGGCGCCGGTGCAGTTGAGATCGGTGCCGGCCCGGGTGGCGTAAGCCTGCCCGCCTGCCGCCGCGGGTACCTGCTGTCCGGTCGAGGTATTCGTCCAGGTGGCCCCGTCGGTGGTCCAGCCGGGCGGGGCCCAGCCGTGGCTGCCGCTGGAGTACACATCGCCGACCGCGCCGCAGTCCGAAGTGGTGTAGCCGCCGAACCCGTAGGTGCGCTGGAGCAGTTCGTTGGCGGTGTAGGTGTCGGCCGGTGCCGGTGTGCCGTTGATCGCGTTGTACGAGGTCATTACGCCGGACACGTGCGCGTTCTCGATCAGGCTGCGGAACTGGGCGGTGTAGTAGTCGCGGATGTTGGCGTCCGTGGTGTCGGCGCTGTCGGCGTGCCGGTTGTTTTCGTTGTCGTTGAGCGCAAAGTGCTTGGCCGTGGACGCCACCTTCAGATAGGGCGTCAGCGGCCTGCCGCCCATCGTCTCGCCCTGGTAGCCCTCAACGAACGCCCCTGCCATCTGGCTGGCCAAATAGGGGTCCTCGCCGAACCCCTCGTCGGTGCGGCCCCAGCGCGGGTCACGGTCCATATTGACGGTGGGCGCCCAGAACGTCAGCGCACCATAGTCGTCCGCCGAGGGGCCGAGGTTGTTCTGGGCAACTCCCCACAGCGACTTGTCCAGCAAGCCCCGCGCCTCATCGGAGATCGCGGTGGTCTCCTGGTAAGTCAGCTGCGGGTCCCACGACATGGTGGCGGCAAAGTTGGTGGGGAAACTGGTCGCGTGCACCCCGCCCGTCGCACCGCCGTTGTTGGTGTCGTTGAACAGGGTGTTGATGCCGTGCTGGCCCTCGTTCCAGTAGGTGTACTCCTGCAGGCCCAGCCGCGGGATCGCCGGCGCGCTGTTGGTGTGCAACTGCGCCACCTTCTCCGCAAGCGTCATGCACGACACAAGGTCGGCGGCGCGCTCGGCGAACGAGTACCGGGTGTCGCGGTAGAGCGGGGTCTGACCGGAGCCGTCCGGGCACGCGGGGGGCACCGTCTGCCCGGATCCGGCGACGCTCCGCGGCGCCGCGGTTGCCGCGGAACTCGCCTGCGCTGTCCCGGCATACGACACGATCAGGGCGGTCGCGCCGACGACCGCGGCAACCGCCAGCCGCCGCGAATACCTTCGTTCCGGGAGTCGGCGTACGGGCAGGATCCAGCGCTGGGGGGTGTGCATGCTCTGCTCCTCGACAATGAGCGAAGAAGAAAATGCGGATCGTGATGACGGTCGGCTGAGGCCAGGGCTGATTTTGTTCTTGTTTGCACAAAACATAACCCGTCACAATCAGTCGATACAAGACCTGAAACCCGCTGTTCACCACCAAACCGCGCATGAATCCGTCTTCGGAGACGCCGCGACCGAACAATATGTTGCAGCCTGCACAGATATACTTGCCGTGCCCGCACCGATCCGACACCTCGGAGAACAAGGTGGATGAGACTGTGGTAGCGGTCATCCCGGCCGGGACCCGCCACCGGGAGATCCGCCGCAACAACCTCGAGGTGGTGCTGCGGCACCTCTCTCTGGCGGGCCCGGACTCCCGCGCCAGCATCGCCGCCAGGGCCGGCCTGACGCGGTCGACCATCTCCCGGCTGGTCGGCGAGCTGAAGGATCTCGGCCTGGTGCGCGAGACCGGGCCGCCGCTGGTGCAGGGGATCGGACGGCCGGCCACCATGCTGGAACTTGACGGGCGGCACGTCCTCGCCGTCGGCGCCGAGGTCAACGTCGACTACCTGGCCGTGCTCGTCACGGACTTGGCCGGCCGGAAGATCTACGAGCAGCGAAGAGCATATGACGCCATCGCGGACGGCCCAGACCACAGCATCACCGCCCTCGCCGGCCTGTGCCGGGAGGCGCTGGGAACGCTGGCTGGTCTCCGTGGCGGGCGTCAGCCCATCGTCGCCGGGCTGACGGTCGCCGTCCCCGGCTTGGTCGACGCGCCGGCGCGGGTCGTCACCCTGGCGCCGAACCTGCGGTGGTCCGGCGTGCCGGTGGCGGCCCGGCTGCGCGAGCTTCTCCAGCTCGGCCCGGCACCCGTGAGCGTGGGCAACGACGCGAGCCTGGCCGCCGTGGCCGAGTATCGCGTCGGCAGCCATGCCGGGACTCCCGACCTCATCTACATCACCGGGGAGATGGGCATCGGCGGCGGCATCATCGTCGCCGGCCGTCCGTTGCGCGGGGTGCGGGGATTCGGCGGCGAGGTTGGCCACATGAAGCTGGATCCGGACGGACCGGTCTGCGGGTGCGGGAGATACGGCTGCTGGGAGGCGCTCGTCGGGCTGCACGCGTTGCTGCGTGCCGCATTGCCCGGCGAACCCGGCCCCCACGGGGTGGCCGCCGGCGGGCCACCCGAGGCTAAGGCCGCCGCGATTGCCCGGCTCGCCAGGGCCGGCGATGCTCGCGTCCTTACCGCCCTGGCCGACATCGGCCGCTGGGTCGGCATCGGCGCCGCCAACCTCGCCAACGTGTTCAACCCCCGGGCGATCATCCTCGGTGGCTACTTCACCCTCATCGCCGACTGGATCCTGCCGCCCGCAGCCGCAGCGCTCCTCGATGGCGTGCTCGCGCCGGAGGCCGGCGGCTGCTCGCTGACCACATCTGCGCTGGGTTTCTCCGCCGCCGCCCGCGGTGGCGCGATCCACGTCGCCGACCAGATCATCGCCGACCCGGCGATGCTCGGCAGCCGCGCTAGCATGCCCGCGAGCTGACCGGCCGGATCAGGTGATGCCGGGGCCAGTGCGCGGCGAGATCATCGACCGCAGCAGGCTCAGTACCTCCGGGTTCGCGACTCCTTGCCAGTCCGGGGTCAGCAGCCCCCACGTCTCGGCGTCGCCCCAGTTGGACCGGTGCCTGCCGACCACCGGGATGGTGCCCTTGGGCTGGGTCGGGTTGAGCGCCCACCAGCACCAGTCCACGTCGTTGCCGCCTGCCCAGTCCTGGAAGTTGTTCCACCACACAGCGGAACTCGGATGGCCGGGCTGCCACGCGGGGAGGCCGAAGCTGGCTAGTGACCTGGTGTCGTTGCCGAACTCACCGATCCATAGCGGAGCGAGTTCATCGCGGAGGATATACCCGCCGTTGCGGCGCATCTGGTCGAGGTAGTCCTGCCGGGCCTGCCCCGCCGGGTGGAACCACGGATAGTCGTGCAGGCTGTACACGACCTTATCCGGGCGGTTGAGCTGTACCGGGCGCCTGGCCACACCAGTCAGGTCGGCCGCGTAAGCCAAGCCCTCGCAGATGATCAGCACGTGCGGGCTGATTTCGTGGAGGAGGTCCCCGGCCGTGGCGTACATGGCCGCGACGTCGGTCGTGGACCCGGTTCCCCAGGCCGGCGTCAGGACACGCCAGCCCGCCGTCGTCCGTCGCGGTTCGTTCATGATGTCCATGGCGGCCACGAGGGGGTTCGCCTGGTATCGCGCGGCGATGCCCTGCCAGGCCGCGAAGAACTTCCCGGCCGGCCAGCGCCTGTTGTACCACAGGCCGTTTTCGTCGTCCGCCGAGCAGCACCAGCCGCGATCGAGCATGTGGCAGTTCGGTATGACGATCAGCCCCGCATCGGTGAGCGCCTGCACGCATGCGTCGTAGACCTGCATCGGCGTCGCCCCGGCCAGGTCGGTGTTGGCGGCTAGATACGGTTCGGGGACCGGGGTGGTCTGTTCGGTCATCCACAAGCTGAACGGCAGCCGCACGCTGTTGAACCCCAGCGTGGCGATCAGCCTGGCAAGCGCGCGGCGGTCCGTGCGGTCCAGGCCGGGCGCGACGCCGAGATCCTCATGGGCGCCGTACCAGTTCACTCCGGCCAGCCGGACCCGGGTCCCGTGCGCGTCGACGATGAACCGGCCACTGGTCGCCAGCGGCATCGCGATGTCTGGCATCAGTCACCCTCCGGGCGCATGCCGCGCAGGATGATCTCCAGTGCCAGGCGGCTGAACGGCGTGGACCCGGGCGGCCTGCCCAGCGCCGCGCCGCGCCGGGCGCTGAACAGGACGCCGTACACCACGATCACGGCCAGCGACTCGGCGGGTTCGTCGGTGCGCAGCTCGCCGCGGCGCTGCGCCTCGGCGAGCAGCGCGGTGGTGGCCGGAATCGGCGGGAGCAGGTCGTCGTCGCTGTCGGCGAGGTACGCGGTCAGGCTGCCCGGGTGGTCGAGCACGTACATCAGCAGCTTGCCGCGCAGCGCGCCGGAGCCGGCCAGCCGCACGGCGGCCTCGAACTGCGCCGCGAACGCCGCCGACAGGGTGCGTTCGGTGTCCGCGCCGGCCGCCAGGCCGGCCATGATCTGCGCCGAGTAGGCGCGGCAGACCTCCGCGGCGGCGTCGAGCAGCACGTCTTCCTTGGCCGGGAAGTAGTGGAAGAACGTCCCCCAGCTCACTCCCGCGGCGGCGACGATGTCCTCGACCCGCGCCGCGTCGAGGCCAACCCTGGCGTACTCGGCCATGGCGGCCTCGTAGAGCCGCTGCCGCGTGGCCGCCGCGCGACGCTGGCGCGGGCGCCGGGACGGCGGCGGATAATTCATTTCCGCTCCCCTCGCCGGCTCGGTACGCTCATCTTGGACGCAATCTTAGTAGAAATACTGATTGGAGTCAGTTTTGACCGAGCTGGCGCGCCGGATCAGCGAGTCACCGCGGCTGCGGGTGACGCGGCTGGTGCGGGAGACCAGCCCGCGGCTGGCGGTGGTGATGGCGCTGTACGTGCTGGCCGACGGGGTGCTGCCGATCCTGGCGCTGATCTCGCTCGGCCGCGCGGTCGGGAAGATACCCGCCGCGGTGACCCACGGACTCACCTCGGCCAGCGGGCACGCGCTGCTGCTCGCCCTCGGCATCGGCACCGCCGCGTACGCCCTGTCGCTGCTGCGCAGCCCAGCGGAATCCCTGCTGTCGGCCTACTGCGCCGCCGCGATGAGCACCGGCATGCAGCGACGGCTGGCTCGCGCGGTATCCGCCCCGGAGGGCGTCGAGCACCTGGAGGACCCGCGGGTGCTGGACCGGCTCGCCTCCGCCAGCGGCGAGCTGGCCGCATCCGGGCCGGCCGACGCGCCGATGGCGCTGGCCAGCTCCGCGGGCGACCGGCTGAGCGGGCTGCTCGCCTGCGTCACGCTCGCCACGTTCCGGTGGTGGGTCGGGCTGCTGTTCTTCGTCGGCTGGACCGCCATACGCCCGCCGCTGCGCCGCATGCTGGCGGCCCGGGCCACGATGGTGCGGCAGGCCACGCCGGATCTGCGGCACGCCTGGTATTACCTGGGCTGCTCGTACCGGCCGGAGTTCGCGAAGGAGACGCGGCTGTTCGGGCTCGGCGACTGGATCCTCGCGCGGCACCGGACGGCGTGGCTCACCGGGATGTCGCGGCCGTGGCGCCAGCTGCGGCACTTCCAGAACCGGACGCTGCTGTTCGGCCTGCTGGTCGCCGGCATGTACGTGATCGGCGCGGGGGCGCTCGCGCTGGCCGCGTACCACCACGCGGTCTCCGGCGGCACGCTCGCCGTGATGCTGCCCATGTTCCCGTCCACCATGCAGGTGGGCGGCGTCAGCGCGGCCGACGTGTCGCTGGAGCAGATGCTGGCCTCGGTGCCCGACCTGGACGCTGTGATCACCCAGCTGAGGGCAGTACCGCTGCCCGGCGCCGCGGATGCCGCGGGAACAGCGGCTGGGCTGCCGGTCCGCGCCATCCGGTTCGAAGGACTGCGCTACCAGTACCCAGGTACCGAACGGCCGGTGTTCGAGGATCTGAACCTGGAATTGACCGCGGGGCAGTCGCTGGGGCTGGTGGGGATCAACGGGGCCGGCAAGACGACGCTGGTGACGCTGCTCGCCCGGCTGCGCGAGCCGGGCGGCGGGCGGATCACGATCGACGGCGTTGACGTGCGCGAGCTGGACGCGCGCTCCTGGCAGCGGCAGGTCGCCGTCGTCTACCAGGATTTCACCAGGTACCCGTTGACCGCCAGGGAGAACGTCGGGTTCCGCGACCTCGACGGCCACATCGACCAGAAAGCGGCGGAGGAGGCGGCCGCACAGGCCGGCGCGCTGGAGGTCATCACGGGCCTGCCGGCCGGCTGGGACACGATCTGCTTTCCCGGCTACGCCGGAGGCATCGACCTGTCCGGCGGGCAGTGGCAGCGGATCGCGCTGGCCCGGGCGCTGTACTCGGTGGCCCGTGGTGCGCGGGTCCTGGTGCTCGACGAGCCCACCGCGCAGCTCGACGTGCGCGCGGAGGCGGCGTTCTACGGCCGGTTCCTCGAGCTGACCGCGGGGCTGACCACCGTCGTGATCTCGCACCGGTTCGCCACCGTCCGCCGCGCGGACCGGATAGCCGTGCTTGACGGCGGGCAGATCACCGAGCTGGGCAGCCACGACGAGCTGCTCGCGGCGGGTGGCAGCTACGCGGAGATGTTCCGGCTCCAGGCCGCCCAGTTCCAGGCGGCCCACCGGTGAAAGGAGACAGCGTGAAGCGGCAGCTCCGGCGCGCCGATGTGATGTTCGGCACCGCGTGGCGCGCGGCGCCGCTGCTCGCCACCACCTGCGTGCTGACCGCCATCGTGGCTTCTCTCTTCCTGCTCGGCTACCCGCTCGGGTTCCGTGCCATCGTGGACGGCGCGGCGCACCACCACGCGGGGCAGATCGTCATCGGACTGGTCATCGTCGCCGTCACGTTCCCGGTGGGCTGGGCACTCCAGCTGGCCGGCGGGGCGCTGAACTCCAGGTTGACCGACGTCGCCAACCTGCGTGTCGGGATCCGGATCGGGTCGCTCGCCTCGGCCGCGCCGTATCTCGAGCATTTCGAGCGGCCGGACTACCTGGCGCAGATCGACAACCTGCGGGAACGACGCCGGACGCTCGCCGGGGCGCCGCAGCAGACGCTCGGCATGCTCAGGTCCGCGATCGGCTTCACCGGTATCGCGGTGCTGCTCGCTCTCGTCTGGCCGCCGCTGATCATGGTGCCGCTGCTCGCCGCGGCGCCCGCCTGGGCCGACCGTCGCGGCGCGCAGGTGGAAAAGCGATCCGATGACGAACTCGCGGACCAGCGGCGGCTGCTCGGCGCGCTGTTCTCGCTCGCGTCGACCGCGGCCCCGGCGCGCGAGCTGCGCACGTTCGGCGTGACGGACAGCCTGCTGGCCCGGCACGCCCGGCTCGGCGACGAGGTGAACAAGCGCTCGCTGCGCGCCGCGCGGACCGCGGCGCTGTGGGAAGCCGGCGGCTGGGTGGTGTACGCGGCGGGGTTCGGGCTCGCGATCGTCGCCCTCGTGCTGCGCGCGGCGCACGGCACGGCCTCGCCGGGAGCGGTCGTCGAGGTGGTCAGCCTGCTGCGGCGCGCGCAACGGCAGGTCACCGGCGCGAGCACCAGCGCTGGCTCGTTCGCGACCGCGTCGGCGACCGCGAACCGGCTGCTGTGGCTGGAGGACTACGTGGCCGAGCACACCAGCCGCGCGGACGGCACCGTGCCGGCCAGGCTGACCGACGGAATCCGGCTCGAGCAGGTCAGCTTCCGGTACCCCGGACAGGACGCCGACGTGCTGCGCGACGTCAGCTTGACCCTGAAGGCGGGCTCCACCGTCGCGATCGTCGGTGAGAACGGGGCCGGCAAGTCGACGTTGATAAAGCTGCTCACCGGCATGTACCGGCCGTCCGGCGGCCGGATCACCGTGGACGGCCAGGACCTGGCGGACATCGCGCCCGCCGCGTGGCGCACGGCGACCACCGGCGCGTTCCAGGACTACGTCAGGTTCTTCATGACGCTGGGCGACGGGGTCGGCGCCGGCGACCTGCCGCGCATCGATGACCGCGACGCGGTGCGTAGCGCGATCGACCGGGCAGGGGCGGATGGCATGGTGGACGGGGACGGCCTCGATACCTTGCTCGGGCCGTACATCGGCGGCCGCTCGCTGTCCGGCGGGCAGTGGCAGCGGCTCGCGCTGGCACGCGGGCTGATGCGGGATCACCCGCTGCTGATCGTGCTCGACGAGCCGACCGCGAGCCTGGACGCGCCCAGCGAGGCGGCCTTGTTCGAGCGATACCGGGATGCCGCCCGGCGGCTCGGCGAGACGAACGGGGCGGTCACGATCCTCGTCTCGCACCGGTTTTCCACCGTGCACATGGCCGACCTGATCGTCGTGGTGGACGACGGGACGGTCGCCGAGGCGGGCGACCACGCCACGCTGATGGCCAGCGCCGGCGGCTACGCCGAGCTGTTCACGTTGCAGGCGGCCGGCTACCGGTAACTAGATACCGAACTGCAGCCAGGGCGCGAGCTGGGTGGCGAACGCACGGGACGCCTCGGCGGCGGCTCCCGGCCGCAGCTCGGTCACCTGTCCGGCCTGCTCCAGCGCGGCGATCGTGCTGCCGCCCAGGTAGGCGGCGCCGAGTTCGCGGACGTCCAGCGCCAGGTCCGCCGCCGCGCTGGTGCGAGAGCACTCGGCGGTCTTCTCGTCCCCGGTGAGCCGCCAGCGGCCCGCGTTCCACGGGCACAGGCCGTCGGTGAGCTCGAGCACCAGGTCCACCGGGCCCGCGTATCCGCGCCCTGCCAGCGCCCGGTCGACGTCCACCAGGCGCAGGTACAGCGTCTCGCGGACCCGCATCTGCGCGGCGCGCAGGTCAGCGAGCTGGTACACCAGCGGCGAGTCCACCGGCTGCCGCCAGAATTCCATCGTGGTGGTCAGGTCGATGTCGGTCAGGTACCGGATCAGCGCGGCGAAAGCGGCCGCGTCGTCAGCGTGTAGTTCGGCGACGTCGGTGCGGCCCCGGTGCACGCCGTCTTCCCAGTCCTGTTTGGTCCGGTAGCGGGCGTAGCCCACCGCGTCGCCCGCCCGCTCGGCGAGGACCGTGCGCAGCACCGACCTGCCCGCCCGCCACTGCTCCACCTCGGCCGCCATCAACCGCCCCCACGCCTCGGGACGGACCAGCATGCCCGGCCGCTTGCCCACCTGGCGGGCATGGATCGCCTCGCACACCTCGACCGAGGAGGCGGTCGGGATCATCCGGATCCGTACGTCGTCGATGCCGGGGACCGGCCGCAGTGCCGCGCGGTCCCGGGGTACGGTGAACCACGCGCCGTAGGCCGCCTGAGCGTAACCGAACCTGCCGTAGATGACCGACTCCGACGCGGTCAGGCCCGCCAGCGGCTCGGCGCCCGCCTCGTGCGCCGCGTGCAGCTGATGCCGGATGATCCGGCTCATCACGCCGCGCCGGCGGTGGGTGGACTTGACCCCGATGAACAGCACGCCGAGCAGCGGCAGCACGCCGCCGGGCACGGTCAGCTCGAAGCCGCTCACCGTGCCGGCCCCGGCCAGCTCTTCCCCGTCGAACGCGCCGACGCCACGGCCCCGGTCAAGCTCCTGCAACTCGGCGTCGATCGCTCGCTCGGCGTCCGAGGACGGTTCGGAGTTGAACACGATCTCGGCCAGTTCGATGAGCTGATCCAGGTCCGCGCCGGTGAGGGTACGTAGCGTAAGCGTCTGATCAACGGGCATAGGTTCGTGGTACCACAGGTCGTTCCGCCAAAGCTATTTAGTTTCCTGCCGTGCGAACTGTGTTTCGTATAGCTCGGCGTACAGGCCGTCCGCGGCGAGCAGTTCCTCGTGGCTCCCGCGCTCCACCACCTGCCCCCCGTCGATGACCAGGATCTGGTCCGCCTCGCGGACCGTGGACAGCCGGTGCGCGATGACCAGCGAGGTGCGCCCGGTCAGCGCCATCTTGAGCGCGCGCTGCACCGCCGCCTCGGACTCGGAGTCCAGATGCGCGGTCGCCTCGTCGAGCACCACCACCGACGGGGCCTTGAGCAGCAGCCGGGCAAGCGCGACGCGCTGCTTCTCCCCGCCGGACAGCCGGTAGCCGCGGTCCCCCACGATCGTGTCCAGGCCGTCCGGCAGCACCTTGATCAGATCCCAGATCTGCGCCGCCTCGCACGCCTCGACAAGTTCGGCCTCGGTCGCGCCCGGCCGCGCGTACAGCAGGTTGGCGCGGATCGTGTCATGGAACAGGTGCGCGTCCTGGGTGACCACGCCGACGACGTCGTGCAGTGAGCCGAGCGTGACGTCCCGCAGGTCGAATCCGCCGATGCGGACCGCGCCGTCGTTCGGATCGTACAGCCGCGCGACCAGGCTCGTGATCGTGGTCTTGCCCGCGCCGGACGGGCCGACCAGCGCGGTGAGCTGTCCGGGCGGGGCCCGGAACGTCACGTGGTGCAGCACGCCGGCCGACGCGTCGGTGCGCTCGGGCACGGCCAGCGCGATCGACTCCAGGCTCGCCAGCGACACCTCGCTGGCCGACGGATAGCGGAACGAGACGTCGGCGAACGAGATGTCTGGCGCCGTTTCTCCCTCGGTGGCCGGCAGCGTGGTGGCTCCCGGCTTCTCCTCGATCAGCGGCTTGAGGTCGAGCACCTCGAAGACCCGGTCGAAGCTGACCAGCGCGGTCATCACCTGGATCTGCACGCTGGACAGCGAGGTGATCGGCCCGTACACGCGGCCGAGCAGGGTGGTCAGCGCGACCAGCGTGCCCAGCTGGAACGTGCCGTCGATGACCAGGCTGCCGCCGACGCCGTAGACGACGGCGGTGACCAGCGATGCGAGCATGGTCAGCGCGACGAAGAACACCTGGCCGTACATGGCCTGGACGACGCCGATGTCGCGGACCTTGGCCGCCTTGCCGGCGAACGCGTCCGACTCTTCGTCCGGGCGGCCGAACAGCTTGACCAGCATCGCGCCGGCCACGTTGAACCGCTCGGTCATCATCGAGCCCATCTCGGCGTTGAGCTGCATGGACTCCCTGGTCAGCCGCTGCAGCCTGCGGCCCACCAGGCGGGCCGGCAGGATGAACACCGGGATGAGCGCCAGCGCGATGACGCTGACCAGCCAGGACAGGTAGAACAGCGTGATCAGGATGACGATCAGGCTGAGCACGTTGGAGATCACGCCGGACAGCGTGGAGGTGATCGCCTGCTGCGCGCCGACCACGTCGCCGTCCAGCCGGCTCACCAGCGAGCCGGTCTGCGCCCTGGTGAAGAACGCGATCGGCTGCTTCTGCACGTGGCTGAATACCTGGGTGCGCAGGTCGTAGATGAGGCCCTCGCCGATTCTGGCGGAGAACCAGCGGATCGCGAATCCGAGCGCCGCGTCGAAGATCGCCACCCCGGCGACGGTGACGGCGATGCCGATCACCATCGCGTCGTCGCGGGCGAGGATGCCGTGGTCGATCAGCTGACGCAGCAGCAGCGGGTTGACGACGGTGATGACCGCGTCGATCGCGGTAGCCAGCAGGAAGGCAGCTAGGTGCCAGCGGTACGGCTTGGCGTACCGGGCGATCCGCTTGACCGTGCCGGGCTTGAGCTTCTGCTTCGTGATGGAGGGGTCCATCCGAAGACCCCTCATCATCATCATGTTGCCCCGGGCGTACACGCTCTGGGAAACCTCTCAACGACGGGAAATCGTTCCCGGAACCGGCCAGAAGTCTCTCAGCTTACGGCGAACTCGGCGGGACTGCAGGTAGCGGCCGGGCGGGGTGTCCGGGCTCCGGTGCCGCCCTGACGGGCTGTCGCTCGGAGCGCCGGCCGGCGCGTACCAGGACGGGCTAGATCAGAGCTAGCTCTTCACCTTCTTCCCTCGGCTCGCGGTGCGCGTGGTCCGGCTCTTCGTGGCGCCTCCACGCCGCCGAAGCTCCACACCGGACTCCGTGAGGAGCCGGTGGACGAAGCCGTACGACCGGCCCGTCGACGCGGCAAGCGACCGGATGCTCTCGCCAGAGTCATATCTCTTGCCGAGTTGCGTCCCTAGCCTGCTGCGATCAACGCCGATAACACGCGTGCCTTTCTTGAGGGTCTGGGCCACAAGTACCTCCCGTTAGCTGGAGCCACCACTGCGTTACCTCCCCATCGCAATGATCAACCATGACGGGCAGATTAGCCACCCAGATGGCCGCAATTGATCGCGTATCTTTATCCAGCGACCGTTCTTATCGCGTGTTGCTGACGACAGTTATGCAAGTGCGACCAGGTCAGCGAAATCTTCGCTCCATGCGTCTTCGATGCCGTCCGGCAGCACGATTACCCGCTCCGGCGAAAGAGCCTCCACCGCACCCTCATCATGCGTCACAAGGACTATGGCACCCTTGAAGTTGCGCAGTGCAGCGAGGATCTCCTCCCGGCTGGCCGGGTCCAGGTTGTTTGTCGGCTCGTCGAGGAGCAGCACGTTGGCGCCGGACACCACCAGCAGCGCAAGGGCAAGCCGGGTCTTCTCACCGCCTGAAAGAACGCCCGCCGGCTTTTCCACGTCATCACCGGAGAACAGGAAAGAACCGAGAACCTTGCGCTGCTCGGATTCGGTCAGTTCGGGTGCCGCAGAACGCATGTGCGCGAGAACACTTTGTTCAGTTTTCAGCGTTTCATGCTCTTGCGCGTAATATCCCAGGCTAAGGCCGTGGCCCGGCGTGACTTTTCCGGTATCGGGCGTCTCGATACCGGCCAGAAGGCGGAGCAGCGTTGTCTTTCCGGCGCCGTTCAGGCCGAGCACGACGACCCGGCTCCCCCGGTCGACCGCCACGTCCACGTCCGTGAACACCTCGAGCGAGCCGTACGACTTCGACAGGCCTTCGGCGGTCAGCGGGGTGCGGCCGCACGGCTTGGGGGTGGGGAACCGCAGCTTCGCTACCTTGTCCGCGTGGCGTTCGGCCTGGACGCCGGCCAGCATGCGTTCGGCCCTGCGCTGCATGTTCTTGGCGGCCTGGGCCTTGGTGGCCTTGGCGCGCATCTTGTCCGCCTGCGCCATCAGCGCCGTGGCCTGGCGACCCGCGTTCACCCGCTCGCGCCGGCGGCGTTTTTCGTCGGTCTCCCGCTGCTGGAGGTAGGCGTGCCAGCCGAGGTTGTACATGTCCAGCACGTTGCGCTGCGCGTCCAGGTAGAACACCTTGTTCACCACGTCGGCGAGCAGTTCCACGTCGTGGCTGATCACGATCAGCCCGCCGCGGTAGTTCTTCAGGTGGTCGCGCAGCCACGCGACCGAGTCCGCGTCGAGGTGGTTGGTGGGCTCGTCGAGCAGCATCGTCTGCGTCTCCGCGGACCCGATCTCCTCGCTGCCCGCGCCGAACAGGATGCGGGCCAGCTCCACGCGCCTGCGCTGACCGCCGGATAGCGTGCGCAGCGGCTGCTGCAGCACCCGGTCGGGCAGGCCGAGGCTCGCGGTGAGCGCGGCCGCCTGGGACTCCGCGGCGTAGCCGCCAAGGACGGCGAGCCGGTCGGTGAGCAACCCGTACCTGCGGATCGCGGCGTCCGCCTTGCCGTTCGGGCTGGACATCTGCGTTTCCGCCTCGCGCAGCTCTGCGCGGAGCGTGTCCAGGCCGCGGGCCGACAGGACCCGGTCGATGGCGAGCGTGCCGAGGTCCCCGGTACGCGGATCCTGCGGCAGGTAGCCGACGGTGCCGGACCTGCGGACCGTGCCGGACGCCGGCTGGCCCTCTCCCGCCAGGATCTTCGCGAGCGTTGTCTTGCCCGCCCCGTTGCGGCCGACGAGCCCGATGCGGTCACCCGCCGCTACCTGAAACGAGGCGCCCTCAAGCAGCAGGCGCGCCCCGGCCCGCAGTTCAATGTCAGTGGCGACGATCATGATTGGTGCTCCTTCAACGGACTCAGAACGGACAGACTCCTCCCCCGGGGCGTGTCCTAGTCCGTTGTCATGAGCAGCACGCTTGAAGTATACGGGACGCCTCGCGGGACCGGTCCACCCGTTTTCTGCTCGGGTCCGCCCCCCGCCGCGACGATCGTGCCAAATGCGCAATCGAGCCTCCTAGAGCGTGTCTACGCGCACACAACACGCCGCCGCCCTCCGCCGCCGCGACGAATTGACACGGTCTAGTGGGCGCAACTGCGCAATTGACACGCTGGCAGGCGGCCGGCAGGGCGGTTAAGCGGGCGGTGTGGGCTCGGTAAGGCGGGCGGTGTGGGCTCGGTCAGGCGGATGCGGATGGCCTGGAAGGCGCGCGGGGTGGCGCGCAGGACGGCAAGGCGCGGGTCGGGCACGGTGAGGAACCGGTCCGTGGTCCTGGCCAGGTAGGGCGCCAGGCGCGGGTCGTCCGCCAGCTCGGCCACGGCTCGGCGATCGCCGCCGAGCACGACCGCGTCGACGTGGCGGTGCTGCTGGAACTGGGCGACGGCCGCGTCCGCCGCGGCGCCGAGGGCCTCGTGCGCCTGCTTCTCGCGGCGGCGGGCGAAGCGATGCTGGGACCAGCCGCCCGCGGCGCTGCGGCCGTGCACGAGGCGGCTGCCGGTCTTGGAACTGACCAGCACCGGCGGGGCGTCGCGGAACACGCCGACCGCATAGCCGCCAAGGCGGACCAGCAATACGGCGACGGTCCGGTCGGCGGCGGCGTGTGCGGCGATCGCGCGGGCCATGTCAGACGGGGCGGGCGGTCCGAGCGGCCGGTCCGGCTCGTCCACTTCGTCCGGTTCGCGCAACGGGGGAAACGGCGGGTGACACTCCGCGACCGCGCTGTCGGCAGCCGTGAAGGTAACGATCGTGCTGCCGAAATCCTTCACCACCTCGGTGATGCCGCCGTGGCGGCGCGCGAATTCGTCCGCCCACGTGACGAAACGTCCCGGTGCGACCTCCACCCAGCGGCCGCCGCCCGCGGCCGGATTCTTCATTACCCACCGCCTAACAGTGCTTACTATCCGTATCATTGGATCGCTGGAATCGCGATAGGTCTAAGGAACAGCCCATATGAATCCACCGAGGGTCCCGGCAGACCCTACGCCGGTCATGGCACACGGCGGAACTTTCGTCCGGCCCGGCGCCCTCGCCTGGAGCCGCCCGGACGCGTCCCCGGATACGTCCGCGGACGGGTGCGGCGACTCGGGCATGATCGAGGACGCGCTCGCCGCGGCCGCCAAGGACCGCGACCGGCTGATCGACCTGCTGGACCAGCTGCGCCGGGCGCGGCTCTGGCTGCCGCTGCCCGACAGGGACGGACCGGTGACCGACGGTTCGGCCGTGCTGTTGCCGACGGTCGTCTACCTTGGCGCGGAGTTCGTGCCCGCGTTCACCTCAGCCGAGCGGTTGACCCTCTGGCAGCAAGACAACCCGCGGCACATTGTGGTGCGCGCGGCGGAACTCGCCAGGCTGCTACCGCCGGAGATGGGCATCGCGCTGAACCCGGGCGCCGAGGCCAGCGTGCCGATCTACCCGGAGGGCATCTGCCACCTGACCGCGACGGCGTCGCCCGATCGCGCCGCCGCCGGCTTGGACGAGGTCCGCGTGGGCCACCCGCCCGCGGACCCGGTCGCGCTGCTCGGCGAGGTGCGCACCGCGTTGCGCGGGGTGCCGGCGGTGCGGCGGGCGTCCCGCGCCTGGCTGACCGTGCCGCGACGTGGCGAGGGCTTGATCATCTCCGTCACGCTGGACGACCCGGCGAACCCCGACACGCACGACGCGGTGATCGAGGCGATCGAGCGGGCGGCGGCGCTGGTGCCGCACCAGTTCCCGATCGACGTCACGTTCCCCGGCGAAGGCGCGCCGGACCAGGTCGACGAGTGGGTCGCCGCCCACGCGGAACCGTTCTATCTGGGCTAACGAAATCATCGCGGACGCTTACCGCCGGTCAGGGCTTCCCTGGCGGTCCGCTCAGTTAGCTGAGCAGGGCCAGGTCCAGCTCGTCGAGGCGGGCGGGGTCGCCGATGATGTCGATCCGGGTGATCTTGTCTACCTCGATGGTCAGCGACAGCACCAGCTCGAGCTTGCCGAGCGGCGCGAACACGATCCCTGGCGTCCCGTTCACCAGGGCCAGGCTCGAGTGGACGGCACGCGCGGACGCGGCGCGCGCGCCGCCGATCACCGCGGTCGCACCACGGAGCGTGACCGGCGCGCCACCCGGTGCCGCGGTGGCGTCGGCATGCAGGACCACGTTCGGGTCGAGCAGGGCGAGCAGCCCGGCCATGTCCCCGCCCCGGGAGGCGGCGAGGAACGCTGCGGCCACTTCCCGGCGCCGGGCTAGCTGGGCCTCCGGGATCGCGGGCGCGCCCTGGACCCGGCGCCGGGCGCGGCTCGCCAGCTGGCGGGCGGCGGACGGAGAGCGGCCAGTGGCCGCGGCGATGTCCTCGAAGGGGAGGCCGAACATGTCGTGCAGCACGAAGGCCACGCGTTCGGCCGGACCCAGCGTGTCGAGCACGACCAGCAGCGCCAGCCCGACCGAGTCGGCCAGCACCGCCTCCTGCTCGGGCCCGGCTTCCAGTGCGGCCAGCAATGCGTCGTCCCAGCCCACGTTGTCCGCGCCCAGCGGCTGCTCGCGGCGCGCCTTCCGGGACCGCAGCATGTCCAGGCAGACCCGGGCGACGATCGTGGTGAACCAGCCGTCGAGGTTGGCTACCTCGCCGGCCTGCCCGCCCGCCGCGTGGATCCAGGCCTCCTGAAGGGCATCCTCGGCCTCGTTCGCCGAGCCGAGGATGCGGTAGGCGACCGCCCGCAGCCTGGGCCTGCTCGCCTGAAACCGGCTGGCCAGCCAGTCGTTGTCGTCCATGTCACGAATCCCTTCAGCACTCCGTCATACCCCTGTGACGGATCCGGCCGCGGCAATGTGACCGGATTAGCTCCCCGGGGAAGGAACCCACCATGACAAGCGCACTAGTGACCGGGGGCACCGGCACGCTCGGGCGGCTGGTCGTGCCGCGGCTGCGGGCGGCCGGCCACGACGTACGGGTGCTGAGCAGGAAGAAGCCGAGCGACGCTGCCAGCGCGGAGGGCGTCGAGTTCGTCACCGGAGACCTTGCGACCGGCGTCGGGATCCAGGCCGCGCTCGCCGGCGTAGACGTCATTGTGCATTGTGCCGGGACGAACAAACAGGACGATGCCAAGGCCAGAACCCTGGTCGAGGCCGCCCGGCAGGCCGCCCCGGAACGGCCGCCGCACCTGGTGTTCATCTCCGTGGTGGGCGCGGATCAGATCCCGGCGACCAGCGCGGTGGACCGCGCCATGTTCGGCTATTTCGCGTCAAAGCGAGCCGCCGAGCTGGTGGTGAGCCAGTCGGGGCTGCCCTGGACGACGCTGCGCGCCACCCAGTTCCACGAGCTGATCCTGATGGTGGCCAAGGGCATGGCGAAGCTGCCCGTGGTGCCGTCCCCGGTGGGCATGCGGTTCCAGCCGGTGGCCGCCGCCGACGTGGCGGACCGGCTCGTAGAGCTGGCGCTCGGCAGCCCGGCCGGCCTGGTGCCGGACATCGGCGGACCGAAGACGTACCAGATTGCCGAGCTGCTGCGGGACTACCTGCGGGCAGCCGGCAAGCGGCGGCCGCTGCTACCGGTGTGGCTGCCCGGCAAGGCGGCGCGCGCGGTCAGGGACGGCGCGATCCTGGCCCCGAACCATGCGACTGGCACGCAGACCTGGGAAGACTTCCTAGCCAGCCAGGTATCTGAAGTTCCGCACCGCGGAGAGGTATCCAGCTAGATATTGAAGCCGAGGGCGCGCAGCTGTTCGCGGCCATCCTCGGTGATGTGCTCGGGGCCCCACGGCGGCATCCAGACCCAGTTGATCCGGAAGTCGGCCACGACGCCTTCGAGCGCTTCGCGCGCCTGATCCTCGATCACGTCGGTGAGCGGGCAGGCGGCGCTGGTGAGCGTCATGTCGATGGTCGCGATCCGCTCCGCGTCGACGTCCACGCCGTAGACCAGGCCGAGGTCGACGACGTTGATGCCGAGTTCGGGGTCGACGACGTCGCGCAGCGCCTCCACCACGTCCTCGTGCTCGTGGACCGCAGGTGCGTCTTCGGCAACGTCGCTAACATCGTGCTCGGTCATACTGCCGCCTCCTCCAATGCCCGGGCTGTGGCGTCTTTCCAGGCCATCCAGCCGAGCAGCGCGCACTTGATCCTGGCCGGGTACTTCGACACCCCGGCGAACGCGACTGCGTCTTCCAGCACGTCCTCGTCCGGCTCCGCCGCACCCCGCGACTGCATCAGCTCGAGGAACGCCTGGTTGATCCGCATCGCCTCGTCCACCGGCTTGCCGATCACCAGGTCCGCGAGCACTGACGCGCTCGCCTGGCTGATCGAGCAGCCAAGGCTGTCGTAGGAGACGTCCTCGACCACGTGCTGACCGTTCACGTCCTTGAGCAGCACCCGGAGCGTGACCTCGTCGCCGCAGACCGGGTTGACGTGATGCACCTCGGCGTCAAACGGCTCCCGCAGGCCCCGGTGGTGCGGGTTGCGGTAGTGGTCCAGGATGATCTCCTGGTACATCGACTGGAGTTCCATAACGACCTAAAGAAACGCTGAGCGTGACGGATTCCTTCCGCCAGGGCCGCTACCTCGGCTGGCGTGTTGTACACGTAGAAGCTGGCCCGGGTGCTGGACTGGACGCCGAACGCGCGGTGCAGCGGCCAGGCGCAGTGGTGCCCGGTGCGGACCGCGATGCCCAGTTCGTCGAGCACCTGGCCTACGTCGTGCGGATGCACGCCGTCCACCTCGAACGCGACGCTTCCGCCGCGGTCCGACGTGGTCCGCGGGCCCACGATCGTGATCCCGTCGTTCTGGCCGAGCAGGTCGAGCGCCTGTGCGGTCAGCTCGCGCTCGTGTTCGGCGACGTTCGCCATGCCCAGCTCGGACAGGTAGTCCACCGCCGCACCCAGGCCCGCCGCCTCGGCGATGAACGGCACGCCAGGCTCGAAGCGCTGCGGCGGCGGCAGGAACGTGGTGCCCTCCATGCGGACGACCTCGATCATCGAGCCGCCGGTGAGGAACGGCGGCATCTCGGCGAGCAGCTCGTAGCGGCCGAACAGCACGCCCACCCCGTACGGGCCGAGCATCTTGTGCCCGGAGAAGGCCAGGAAGTCAACGCCGAGCGCGGCCACGTCCACCGGCTGGTGCGGGACGGACTGCGCCGCGTCCGCGAGCACCAGCGCGCCCTTCTCGTGCGCGACCCGCACGACGTCCGCCAGCGGGGTGATCGCGCCGGTGACGTTGGACTGGTGGGTGATCGCGACCAGCTTGGTCCGGCCGGTGATCTTCTCGTCCAGCTCGCTCACATCGACCCGGCCGTCCGGCGTCACGCCGAGCCAGCGCAGCGTGGCGCCGGTCCGCTCGCACAGCTGCTGCCAGGGCACCAGGTTGGCGTGGTGCTCCAGCTCGGTGATCAGGATCTCGTCACCGGGCAGCACCCGGAAGCGGTCCGGGGCGCCGACCGCGGTCGCGTTGCTCATGGCGTACGCGACCAGGTTGATCGCCTCGGTCGCGTTCTTGGTGAACACGACCTCGTCCGCACGCGCGCCGATGAACGACGCGACCTTGGCGCGCGCACCCTCGTACAGGTCCGTGGCCTCCTCGCCGAGCAGGTGCGTGCCGCGGTGCGCGGCGGCGTTGTGCAGCTCGTACGCGTCGCGGACCGCGTCCAGCACCTGGCGCGGCTTCTGCGAGGTCGCCCCGGAGTCCAGGTACACCAGCGGCGCGTCGTTGCGCACCGTCCGCGACAGGACGGGGAAGTCCTTCCGCAGAGTCTCCGGATCGAAGGTCATGCCGGCACCTGCGTGAAGCGCTCGTAGCCCTCGTTCTCCAGCAGTTCGGCCAGCTCCGGGCCGCCTTCCTCGACGATCCGGCCGCCGATGAACACGTGCACGAAGTCGGGTTTCACGTACCGCAGGATGCGGGTGTAGTGAGTGATCAGCAGGACGCCCTTGCCGGGCTGCGCACGGAACCGGTTGACGCCCTCGGACACGATGCGCAGCGCGTCCACGTCGAGGCCGGAGTCCGTCTCGTCGAGGATGGCGACCTTCGGGTCGAGCAGCTGAAGCTGGAGGATCTCGTGCCGCTTCTTCTCGCCGCCGGAGAAGCCCTCGTTGAGGTTCCGCTCGGCGAACGAGGAGTCGATGGACAGCTCCTTCATCGCCCCGCGCATTTCCTTGACGAAGTCGCGCAGCTTCGGCGCCTCGCCACGGACCGCGGTCACCGCGGTGCGCAGGAAGTTCGACACGGTCACGCCGGGGACCTCGACCGGGTACTGCATGGCGAGGAACAGGCCGGCGCGGGCCCGCGCGTCCACTGACATCGCCAGCACGTCCTCGCCGTCGAGGAGGACCGAGCCGGATGTGACCGTGTACTTCGGGTGGCCGGCGATCGCGTAGGCCAGCGTGGACTTGCCGGAGCCGTTCGGTCCCATGATCGCGTGGGTCTGCCCGGCGGCGACGGTGAGGTCCACGCCGCGCAGGATCTCGCGTTGCACACCCGCCGACTCTTCGACGGACACATGCAGGTCGCGGATCTCCAGGGTGGACACGTTCAGGACTCCTTCGTAGCGGTCAGCGAGACATAGACGTCGTCGCCGTCGATCTTGACTGGGTATACCGGCACCGGCTCGCTGGCGGGCGGCCCGGTCGGCTCGCCGGTGCGGACGTCGAAACAGGATCCGTGCAGCCAGCACTCGACCGTGTGGTCGTAGATCTCGCCCTCGGACAGCGGCACCTCCGCGTGCGAGCACACGTCGCGCAGGGCGTATACCTCTCCCCCGGTCCGCACCAGGCACACCGGCTCACCGTCCACCTCGACGCCGAACGCGCCATCGGCGGGAATCTCCGAGACGCTCGCCGCGCGAGTAAAGGTGGGAGTCTCGCTCATGATGCCTCCTTGTTCGCTCGCAGCGGGGCGCGCTGAGGCAGCGTCTTCCCTCGTCGCTCACGACTGCGTCGCTCGCTCCTCAGTCCAGACGCCGCCGCGCCCCGCGCTTCGCTCACTGGAGCTCCTTCTCTATGGCCGCGGTGATCCGGTCGCGGACCTCGGCCGCCTCGATCGTGGCGATCTGCTGGCCGAAGAACCCGCGGATGACGAGCCGGCGCGCCTCGTCGAACGGAATGCCGCGCGCCATCAGGTAGAACAGGTGATGGTCCTCCAGCCGGCCGCTGGCGCTGGCGTGCCCGGCGCCGGTGATCTCGCCGGTGAGGATCTCCAGGTTCGGCACCGAGTCCACCCGGGTGCCGTCGGTCAGCACCAGGTTCCGGTTGTACTCGTAAGTGTCGGTGCCCGTCGCGTCCGGCCGGATCAGCACGTCGCCGATCCACACCGCGTGCGCGTTCTCGCCCTGCAGCGCCCCCCGGTACTGCACGCGGCTGCGGCAGTCCGGCACGTCGTGGTCGACGAACAGCCGGTGCTCCAGGTGCTGGCCAGCATCGGCGAAGTAGATCCCGGTCAGCTCCGCAGACCCGCCCCGCCCGTTGTACCGCACCGACGGCGCCAGCCGGACCACCGACCCGCCGAGCGTGACCGCCGCATGCCTGAGCACCGCGTCCTTGCCCAGCGTCGCGTGGTGGTGCGATAGATGGACCGCGTCCGAAGCCCAGTCCTGGATCGAAATCACCGACAGGGAGGCACCCTCGCCGACGACCAGCTCCACGTTCTCCGCGTACGTCGCGCTGCCCCGGTGGTCGAGCACCACGACGGCGCGCGACATCGGGCCCGCCTTGATCACGGTGTGGCCGTACGCGGCCGCCGAGCTGTCCATGCCGGTGACGGTCACGAACGTGGGGGCCGAGGCCTCCGCCTCGGCCGGCACCTCGATCACCGTCGCCTCGTCGAACAGGGACAGCGCCTGTGCACTCACCCGATCGGACGGGACGAACGTTACCGCGTCAAGCACGGCTGTTCGTTTGGCAAAAAATGCCTTTAGCTCGGGAGCCAGGTCGATTTCCACGGTGAGGTTGCCCGCGCCGGCCGGAGCGTCGGCGTGCAGCCCCCGCAGGCGGCGCAGCGGCGTGAACCGCCATTCCTCCTCGCGGCCCTGCGGGACCGGGAAGTCCGCCGGGTCGAACGACTGCCGCTCGTGCAGCCTCGTCACGGGGGAGGTCTCCCCCGACAGCAACGACGGCATCAGCCGACTGCCCCCTCCATCTGAAGCTCGATCAGCCTGTTGAGCTCGAGCGCGTACTCCATCGGCAGCTCTCGCGCGATCGGCTCGACAAAGCCGCGGACGATGGTGGCCATCGCCTCGTCCTCGGTCATGCCGCGGCTCATCAGGTAGAACAGCTGATCTTCGGAAATCTTGGAGACCGTGGCCTCGTGGCCCATCTCCACGTCGTCCTCGCGGACGTCCACGTACGGGTATGTGTCGGACCGGCTCACGGTGTCGACGAGCAGCGCGTCGCACTTCACCGTCGACTTGGCGTGCTCGGCGCCCTCCCGCACCTCGACCAGGCCCCGGTACGAGGTACGGCCGCCGGCCCTGGCCACCGACTTGGACACGATCGTGGAGCTGGTCAGCGGCGCGCAGTGCACCATCTTGGCGCCCGCGTCCTGGTGCTGGCCGGCCCCGGCGAACGCCACCGACAGCGTCTCGCCGCGGGCGTGCTCGCCCATCAGCCACACCGCCGGGTACTTCATCGTGACCTTGGAGCCGATGTTCCCGTCGATCCACTCCATCGTCGCCCCGGCCTGCGCGATCGCGCGCTTGGTGACCAGGTTGTACACGTTGGCCGACCAGTTCTGGATCGTCGTGTACCGGCAGCGGGCGTCCTTCTTCACGATGATCTCGACGACCGCGGAGTGCAGCGAGTCGGACTTATAGATCGGCGCGGTGCAGCCCTCGACGTAGTGCACGTAGGCGCCCTCGTCGACGATGATCAGCGTCCGCTCGAACTGGCCCATGTTCTCGGTGTTGATCCGGAAGTAGGCCTGGAGCGGGATCTCGACGTGCACGCCCTTCGGCACGTAGATGAAGGACCCGCCCGACCAGACGGCCGTGTTGAGGGCGGCGAACTTGTTGTCGCCGGCCGGGATGACCGTGCCGAAGTACTCCTGGAACAGGTCCGGGTGCTCCTTGAGCGCGGTGTCCGTGTCGAGGAAGATGACGCCCTTCTCCTCGAGGTCCTCGCGGATCTTGTGGTACACCACCTCGGACTCGTACTGGGCGGCCACGCCGGCGATCAGGCGCTGCTTCTCCGCCTCGGGGATGCCGAGCCTGTCGTAGGTGTTCTTGATGTCCGCGGGCAGGTCGTCCCAGCTCTCCGCCTGCTTCTCGGTGGAGCGGACAAAGTACTTGATGTTGTCGAAGTCGATCTCGGTCAGGTCGGCACCCCAGGTCGGCAGCGGCTTGCGGCCGAAGTACTTCAGCCCCTTCAGCCGCATGTCGAGCATCCACTCGGGCTCGCCCTTGCGTGCCGAGATGTCGCGGACCACCTCTTCGGACAGGCCGCGGCGCGCGGAAGCGCCCGCCACGTCAGAGTCGGCCCAGCCGAACTTGTACGTGCCGAGCCCTTCGAGCTGGTCGTGCGCGGTGGTCGTCATGTCAAGAGCCCTCCGGACTCTGCTGGGATTGTCTCGTCTTGTACAACTACGGCCCGTGCGCCCGCCTTCCCCGGCAGGCCTGTGACATGCGTCGTGCAGATGCCATCGCCGTGGGCGATCGTAGCGAGTCGCTGCACCGGTGCGCCGAGCAGCCTGCCGAATGCCTCCGTCTCGGCCTCGCACAGCTGCGGGAATTCCGCCGCCACGTGCGCCACCGGGCAGTGGTGCTGGCACAGCTGCTCGCCAGCGGCCATGGCCTTGGCGGCGGCGTGGATGGCCGGCGCGGGGCCAGCGGATGCCGCGTAGCCGTCCGCGGACAGCGCCTCGGCCAGGGCCTGCGCCCGGTCCGCCAGCTCCTGGTGCTTCGCGACGGCCGGTGCGTACCGTTGCTCCAGGTCCGCGACCTGGCGCCGGGCGAACTCGGCGACCGCGTCCTGGCCGGCGGTGTCGGCGATGAACCTGAGCGCGTTCGTGGCCAGGTCGTCATAGGCGTGCTCGAACGCGCTGCGCCCCGCATCGGTGATCATGAACACCTTCGCGGGGCGACCGCGGCCGCGGTTGCCGTAGGTCCTGGCGGTCCTGGTCTCGACCAGGCCCTCGGAGATCAGCGTGTCGAGATGCCGCCGGACCGCGGCCGGGGTCAGCCCCAGCCGTACGCCCAGGGTGGCCGCGGTCGGCTGGCCAAGCTCCAGGATCAGCCGCGCGACCTGTCCGCGGGTACCGCGCTCGGTCCCGGCGTCGGGCCTGCTCTCACCGGGCCCCGCGCCGGGCCGCACGCCGACCCGGTCGTTTTTCACAACACCATTGTGCCTTAAATACCCCTGCCAGGGCAAAGATTTTTGGCAAGATCCACGTGACGTAAATCACCGGGTAGTCTCCAGGGAGGCTATGAGCATCGGCGGGATTATCCAGAGCTACGGGTACTGGGCTGTGTTCGGCCTGGTCACCGCCGAGAGCATCGGCATACCGCTGCCCGCCGAGACCGCGCTGATCGTGGCCGCGATCTATGCCGGCCAGACCCACCACCTGGACCCGTGGCTGATCTGGCTGGTGGCGTCCGCCGGCGCGATCGTCGGCGACAACATCGGGTTCTGGATCGGCGACAAGGGCGGCTACGCGCTGGCCCGCAGGTACGGTCCGAAGGTCCACCTGGACGAGCGCAAGCTGAAGGCGGCCCGCTATCTGTTCGACCGGCACGGCTCGAAGGTGGTGTTCTTCGGGCGATTCGTGTCGATTCTCCGGGCGTACGCGGCGTTTCTCGCCGGGGTCAGCAAGATGGCGTGGCGGTCGTTCTTCGTCGCGAACGCCTCCGGCGGCGTGCTCTGGGCGGGGATCTACACGTGGGCGGCCTACCTGGCCGGGAGCGCGTTCGAGCGGCTTTCCAGAACGGTCAACCTGGTGCTGCTGGCCGTCGGCGTGACCGCGATCGCGGTCGTTTTGCTCATGGTCCGCAAGCAGTTCGCCAAGTTCGCCGACCGCGCCGAGGAACGATACCCCGGCCCCCTGGAGTAACGACGCTCCCGCCGTCCGCCCCGGATACCTAGGACAACTTTGTAAGCGAAACCGACACTTTTCTGCCGGATATATGCCGCTTTAGTGGTATTTCCGCTGTCGGTTTGGCGTACCAAGACACGTGTAGCGTTACCCGTGGGGCCGGTGGTGCTGGTGGGCTGCTAGCCGAGGCCCAGCACCGACGCCGCGTTGCCGCCGGCGATCTTGGCCACGTCGTCAGCGCCGAGCACCGACGGCAGGGCGTCCAGCAGCGCCCGGCCCTCAGTATTCGACCCGAACGGATAGTCGACGCTGAACATCACCCGCTCCACGCCCATCACCTGCACCGTGCACATCACTGGGGGCAGCGTGAACATCCCGCTCGTCGTCACCCACACGTTCCGCCGCATGTACTCGGACGCCGTGTCCAGCGAACCCATGGGCAGCATCGCGTCGATCCGGTCGAGCATGAACGGGATCATCTCCCCGCAGTGCCCGACGATCAGCCGCAGCCCGGGATGCCGGTCGAACACACCGGTCGCGATCAGCCGCAGCACGTGCAACCCCGCCTCCGCGTGCCAGCCCCACGCGCCGGTGGCCAGCCGGCCGGCCACGGCGGGAGGCAGTCCAGAGAACAGCACCGACCGCAACGCTGCCGAAGGCGGTGCCGGATGCAGGTACAGCGGCACGTCCAGCGACTCGAACCGGGCGAGCAAGACATCGAAGCGCGGGTCGTCGAGGAACGCCTCGTTCGAGCCGAGCGTGCTCCCCACCAGCGCGCCGAGCATCCCCAGCTCACCGCAGGCCCGGGACAGTTCGTCGGCCGCCGCCGCCGGCGAAACCGTGGGCAGCGTCGCGAACCCGCCGAGCCGGTCCGGATGCGCCCGCACCGCGGAAGCGAGCATGTCGTTCGCCTCCCGGGCCCGCGCCACCGCCGCCGAAACGGAAAGCCCCTGCGCGGCCGGCGACACGTGGGAGACGACCTGGAAGTCGATCCCGTTCGCGTCCATGTCCGCGAGCCGCGCCTCGCCCAGGTCGCGGAGCAGGTCATCGACCCGCTCCCCCCACATGGCGAGCGGCCCCGTCCCGGGCGCGGCGGCTAGCGCCGGGGTCCAGAAGTGCTCTTCGAGCGCGATCGTCCGCACTGGATACATTATCCCGCAACGAGAACGCGCTATCCCGCGGTCCGGCTCAAGTCCCAGTACCAGTTGGTCTCCCAGGTGATCCCGTCGTCCGCGGACAGCGCCTGCTCCCACCGGCACGCGTCGGGGCCGAGCACCGTCCACCGGTACCGGCAGACCACGGGTTTTCCCTCGTGCTTGTCCGGGCCGAAGAACTCCCCCACCGGGCCGGTGAACCGTCCGGCCACCGGCGGCTCGATCGTGCCGCTGCGGCTGGTCATCCAGTACAGCGACCAGACTTCCGATTCCGGGTCGTACAACCGCAGCGTGCTCGCGTGATAGTCGCGCAGCTCGCCCTCGTCCATGTTGCCGGCACCGCCGAGGATCGGCCAGCACCGCAGCCTCGACTCGAACGTGGCCCACTCGTAGCACCCAGTGAGGCGTTCCCGCAGGTAGCGGTGCGAAATCCGCCAGCTGCCGTGCAGGAAGTCGAAGTCGTGCGCGCTCATCCGGTGGTCTCGCCGGGCATCGTGTCCCCGAGGTACCCGGCCAGGTCGGCCACGTCCGGCACCAGCATGTGCCGCACCCACGCGTCGCGCTCATGCTGGATCGGCGGCAGCTCCCAGACGCACCCGATCCACGGCCGGTCCAAAGGCATGAAGTGCGTCGGGTCATCGTCCAGGCAACCAAGCGCCGGCTGCGCGGCCGCCGCTCCGCGCATGTGCAGCACGTTGTCCCAGACCCAGGTGTACGCGTTCAGGTACGCGGCGCCGTCCCCGCCCCGGTGCAGGACGACAAACCCGGCTGGCGGCGTTCCGTCCATCTCCGGCAGCAGCTCAGGCAGCACGCCGAACGCCGCCTTCTCCACCTCCGGGGTAACGACGGCGACCGCCGACGTGACGTAATACCGCTTATAGTGACGCCGGCCCACCTCGATCGGCGGCAGGCTCGACAGCAGCTTCTCCGCGAATGCCATGACCGGCACGGTAAGCCCGCTTCACTGACACCTTCTGTCAGTGGAAAATGGAGACATGCGCGCCAGCCGTCTGGTCTCCATACTCCTGCTGCTCCAGGCCCGCGGCCGCCTGACCGCGGCCCAGCTCGCCGGTGAACTTGAGGTGTCGGTCCGCACGATCTACCGGGACGTCGAGTCGCTGCACATGGCGGGCATCCCGCTGTACGGCGACGCCGGCCACCGCGGCGGCTATCAGCTGCTCGACGGCTACCGGACCAGGCTCACCGGGCTCAGCGCGGACGAGGCGAAGGCGCTGAGCCTGTCCGGCCTGCCCGGCCCCGCCGCCGATCTCGGCCTGGGCTCGGTGCTGGCCGCCGCCCAGCTCAAGATCCGCGCCGCGCTGCCGCCCGCGCTCGCCGACCAGGTCGGGCACGTCCAGTCCCGGTTCCACCTGGACGCGGCGACCTGGTACGGGGCGCCAGAGGAGGTGCCGTTCCTGCTCCCCGTCGCCGATGCGGTCTGGCGCGGCAGGGCGCTTCGCGTCCGCTATCGCCGCTGGAAGGAGCCCACCGACGTCGATCGCCGTCTCGAGCCGTACGGCCTGGTCCTCAAAGCGGGCCGCTGGTACCTGGTGGCCGGGCCGGGCGGTCCGCGCACCTACCGCGTCGATCAGATCCTGGACCTGACCGAGCTCGACGACGAGTTCTGCATCCCGGCCGCATTCGACCTGGCAAGTTACTGGCAGGCCTACAAGACGGAGTTCCTCGACCGGCTGTACCAGGCCGAGGCCACCGTGCGGCTCAGCCCCGATGCCCTCGCCAAGCTGTCCGGCCCGGAGACCGAGGCTGTCGCCCGCACCGGCACGGTCGAGCCGGACGGCTGGACCCGCGCCACGCTGCCCGTAGAGTCCACCGAGTACGCGCTGCGCCAGTACCTTGCCCTCGGCCCCGAGATCGAGGTACTCGGCCCGCCCGACCTCCGCTCCCAGCTGGCCGCCGCGGTCCACGCCACCGCCGCGCTCTACTCAAACCGCCTTTTCTCATAACGGCATCGGTGTTACCTCCGAAAACCGGATTCGTCCGCCCTGCCCGTCGTTACAGGTCCAGGCCCGCTGCGCGCGCCAGCGGGCGCAGTTCGTCACGGACTGCCGCGCTGTCGAGCCGCGGGGCTTGCTGGGCGAGGAACTCGCCCGCCTTGCGACGCAGCGCGTCCCGGAGCACGAGGCTCACCACGTCTTCGGCGAGCGCGCTCAGCCGCTGGAGCGACTCGGTCAGCGGCCTGATCTGGTTCGCCGGCAGGCCGTCGCCGACGAACGGATCCCACATGTGCCGTTCGAAGACCGCGGTGAAGCGGTCCGCGATGGAATCCGCCGCCGCCTGGAGGATCTCGAGCTCATCCATAAGCTCGCTGACCGGCATGCCGGCGTGGACCAGATCGAGTCCGACCTGGAGCAGCTTAGGGCTGTTCACCGTCACGGCGAAGCCGTCGATGCCGATCAGGCGCATGCGGACGGCGCGCTGGATGATCGCCGGAGTGATCAGCTGGCCCGCGAACAGCTCCTTGAACTGCCCTAGCTTGAGCCGCGCCGGCTTCTCGGGCGCCCATGTGCTGGCAACCTGCGTCTCCAGCCCCAGCACGTCGTCCAGTCCGCGTCCGCTTTCCCACGCCTCGGTGAGCCGCTTGATGCTCGCCAGGGAGAAGCCCTGCTCTTGCAGCTCCGCGATAAGCCGAAGGCGCGCCAGATGACCCTGTCCGTAGTACCCGACGCGGCCGCGCCGCTCGGGCGGCGGCAGCAACCCCTTGGACTGGTACATGCGCACCGTTGTGGTTGCTGTGCCTGCCTGGCTGGCCAGTTCCTCGATGGTCAGCTGGCCCTCGTCGTCCATGCGCCTCATCGTACCCTTGCGGAGCTAGCACTATGAGAGTATATACTCTCATAATGGTTGCTCACGAGAGGGGCCACTCATGCGGACCCGGCAGCTGCTCCAGCGTCATCCAATCCCCATGACCTGCCACTTCGACCACTGCCTGGTGGTCACTTGGGCGCTTCCCGCGCCGGCCCTTCGGCCGCTGGTGCCGCCGGGTCTGGACCTCGACACGTACGACGGAAACTGGGGCTTCGTCGTCATCGCCCTGGTCCAGACCCGGAACCTGCGCCCGGCATTCCTGCCCGCCTGGACAGGCCTGGATTACGCGCTAACCGGATACCGGATATTCGTGAAGCACCGGGACCGGGCCGGCCGCACCCGCCGCGGGCTGCACATCCTGCGCTCGGACACCGACAAGCGATCGATGAAGATCGGCGGGAACCTGCTCACGCACTACCGGTACCGGCTGGCCGACATCGACATCGCGCCGGGCACGGACCAGCTTGAGGCGCGGATCAGGACGCCGCGGGCCGAGGCCGACCTGCACGTCGTGGCGCGGCTGGCCGGCCCGCCCGCACCGCTCCCCGGCACCTCACCGTTCCGCTCGGATCACGACGCGCGGCGCTTCGCCGGACCGCTGCCGTGGACGTTCGACTACGAGCCGGCGACCCGGTCGATCGTGATGATCCGCGGCCGCCGCTCGCAGTGGCAGCCGCGCCAGGTGGCTGTCGACGTCAGAACCTGCGGGTTCCTTGAGCAAGCCCCGTTTGACGCCGCCGGGTCGAGGCTGGCCAGCGCGTTCCACATCGCCGACCTCGACTACGGCTGGGACCGCGGTGTCCGCGTGCCGGCCGGGCAGCCGTGAACACCGCGAAGGTGATCAGGTTCAACTGGCCGAAGTACCTGGGCGCCCTGGCCCTCGCGGCGGCGGCCCTGATCGCCGGCACCGCTCGGTTCCCGGCCTGGATCCGGTACCCGCTCTGGGCCGCGTGCGTGCCGGGCGCTGCCTGGACGCTGACGTCTCTCGCCGCGACGTGGTGGGTCTACGACCACCGCAAGGTCTACCAGCGGCTGACCGCCGGCCTGCCCGAGGCCGGCGACTGGGCGGCGGTCCACGCGGGGTTCGATGACTCGGTCCCCGCGTTGCGCGCCGCGATCGGGCATGCCCCGGCCACAGTGGCGCAGATCGCGCTCACGCCTGGCGCGTCGCTGCGGCGGGCGCGCCGGCTGAGCCGGCGGGTCGCCTGCGGATCCGCGCTCAACGACGGATCGTTCGACTCGATCTTCGTCACGTTCGCCGCCCACGAGGTCCGGGAGCTGACCGGGCAGCGTGCCCTGTTCACCGCGTTGCACCAGGCCCTGCGGCCCGGCGGCCGGCTGATCGTCACCGAGCACGCCAGGGACGCGGCGAACTTCGCGGTCTACGGACCCGGGGCGCTGCACTTCCAGCCGCTCGCCACCTGGTACGCCCGAGCCGCCGAGGCGGGGCTGACCGTGGCGCGCCGCGACCGGATCACCCCATTCGTGCGACGGGTCGTCTTCCAGCGATGAGCGTGCTGACGATCAACCTCACGGTCGCGGGCACCATCCTGGTCGGCCTGGGCGTCGTGCACATCGCGCTGCCCGCGGTGCTCGGCTGGCGACGGGAGCTGACCGGTGTCTCACCGCTCAACCGCGAGGTCAGCTACGTGCACTGCTTCTTCATCGGCCTTGCGTGCGTGCTGTGGGGATTGCTGCCGCTGACCGCGGGCCGCGTGCTTCTCCAGCACGGCCCGGTCACCCGCCTGGTGCTCATCGGCGCCGTCATCTTCTGGGGCTGCCGCCTCGCCATCCAGCTCCTGGTGTTCAACCGGCACGCCCGCGAGTCCGCGCCCTGGCTGGCCCTCTCACTGGCCGGCACTGGACTGTGGCTCTACCTGACAACCGTCTGGGCCTGGGCCCTCTGCGTCGCAACCCGCCGCTTAAGGGCACGCTCTTTGGGCCGGCGGCTGGCTTGATGGGCCTCGATAGCGTGGTGGTTTTCCCCTTTGTGGTAGCGGGACGCCTGTTCACGAGGGCCGGTCTTCCACGAAGGGGAAATCTTCCACGTTGCTGACGGACTGCGGGTGCGCTCCTGTCCCGGTAGCCGCACACTGCACTCCAGGCACAGGCTCCGCGCACCCGGCCAGACCCGGCGGCCAGCCCCAGCGGCCGGCACGGGCCACGCGTGCGCATTCGCCAACAGAGTCCAAGCAGCGCTGGAACCAGACATCTACCTAGAGGGCGGGCACCCAGAGGGTCCCAAGCCGGCTACGGAGGCTGGCTTGGGACCTCGGCGCACCCGGGCGCGGATCCACCCGAGCGCCACCCTGAGGTCCTCGTCGCGCAAGCCCGGGTCGGGCAACTGAATCACCCAGGCCTCGCACCCGGGGGCGCCGGCATGATCGCCTCCAGGCAGAATCCCGCCCGGTGCGGTGTTGGCGCGCAGCGTGCCGTGCACCAACTCGATGCGCTGCCGCAGGCTGGTGAGGCCGAGGTCGATGGGCCGAGGAGTAACCACCGCCGTTCCGATGACCGGGTAGTTCTCTTTTCTACCTAACGTACGGTGGTTACACGCCCGCGCCTGGCCATCGCGCACGCTGAGCCGCGGGCGGCTCGATGGCTCATCCGCCGGAACTCGATGCCCCGATGAGGCAGCCCCTGCTGCACCCCGTCGGCGCATCGACGATACCTTTTGCGTGAGGAGTTCATCTTTTGCGTGAGGAGTACATCGCCGCTGGCCAAGCACGACACGCAGCTCAGCCAGGCTGCGAGGCTCCCAACAATCGAGATGGGAAACATGACAATCACTGTGGGAATCAACGGCTTCGGCCGCATCGGCCGTAGCTACTTCCGCGCACTGCTCACGTCCGGCGCTGACATCCGCGTGGCCGCGGTCAACGACCTGACCAGCGCCCAGACCCTGGCGAACCTGCTGAAGTACGACAGCGTGTACGGGCCGTTGTCGCAACAGGTCGTGGCGGAAGGGTCATCGATCAGGATCGGGGATTCCGTGGTCGAGGTCCTCAGCGAACGCGACCCGGCGCAGTTGCCCTGGCACCGCCTCGGAGTCGACGTTGTCATCGAGTCGACAGGCGTGTTCAACGACGCCGCAAAGGCCCGGGCGCACATCGACGCCGGGGCCTCGAAGGTGGTTGTCTCCGCTGCGGCGAAGAACGCGGACCTCACCCTCGTCATCGGTGTCAACGACGACCTGTACGACCCGGCGGAGCACACGATCGTCTCCAACGCCTCGTGTACGACGAACTGCCTGGCTGTCATGGCCAAGGTACTCGATGACGCGCTCGGCATCGAGTGCGGCACCATGACCACGATTCACGCCTATACGCAGGACCAGAACCTGCAAGACGGCCCGCACCGCGACCCCCGGCGCGCCCGCGCGGCCAACCTCAGCACCATCCCGACCACTACCAATGCCGCCAGTGCGATCGGCCTGGTGCTACCAAGCCTGAACGGCAAGCTCGACGGGTACTCGGTGCGGGTTCCCGTCCCCGTCGGCTCGCTGACCGACCTGACCGTCCGGGTGGCCCGCGAGACGACGGTGGAGGAGGTCAACTCGCTGTTCCGCAAGGCGGCGGACGGCGAACTTGCGCGTGTCCTGCGCTACACCGCGGACCCGGTCGTCTCGGCGGACATCGTCAGGGACCCGGCGTCATGCATCTTCGATTCATTGCTCACGCAGGTTATCGAGGGGCGCCACGTACACATCTTCGGCTGGTACGACAACGAATGGGGATTCTCCAACCGCCTCATCGAGACGACCCAGTTGGTCGGGGGTGCGACCGCATTACGGACTCCGCTGAGCTCGGCACCGCGAGCGACGCGGCAGGCGTGCGGTCGACCGCGTTTGCGGCGACGGCAAGATTGCCGTGCCCGGATCCCTGAGCGCGTCTGGCTGGAGTTGAGCTGCGCATCAGGCCTCGAACAACCGCCAGCGGACTTCGTGCCCGGCCAGGTATCCGAGGAACGATTCCGGGTCGAAGGCCTGCGCTGGCGTGAGCACCGCTGGTTTGGCGCCGTCGGCCACCAGTCGCCCGGGCCGCCTCGACCGCTATGACCGCCGTCGTGCCGTAGCTGTCGGTGCCTTCGACCTCGCCGCGGACAGTGCGCCCGCCGTCGCTGACCGCCTCGACGGTGATCGTCCACTTGCCCTGCCGTCGCTGTTCGTCGTCTGGCCCTTCCGGTGCCGCGTCGATGATAGCGGCGGGGATGCCCGCTCAGCGGCCTGCACGCAGGTCACCGCTCCGCCGGTTTCCGCCGACCAGCCAATTCAGGATGGAAGTGCGACATTGCAGGAGTCCCGGGCTCCTGGGTCCATGCGGCCAGGACTCGTCCGCAGTGGGGATCACGCGGCCGGAAAAAGAAGTGGACGGCATGATGCCCCGGCTTGTAGCTTGCAGGCGACCGTGGAACCGGCTGAGGAGGTGAGACCCGTGAACGCTGTACGGATATGGGTGCTCCCCTTCCCCCGCCACGGCCGGAACGGGCGACTGACGTAGGTGTCGCCGGGAGCGCCCCGACAACAAGGCACTCTCGAAAGGCTGCCCTATGCAGATGGTTCACAACGTTGCCCTGGTCCTCGGCGGCGGCGGGGCCGCCGGAAACGCGTGGCAGATCGGCATCATCGCGGGCCTGGCCGAAGGCGGCCTCGACCTGACCCAAATCGCCGACCTGGTGATCGGCACCTCGGCCGGTGCCACCGCGGCAGCGCAGGTGCGCAGCGGCATGCCGCCTGCCGGCCTGCTGGCCTCGGTGCTGTCCCCGCCAGCCCAGCCGGCCGGACAGAACCGGGAACGGCCGCCGTCCCTGCCGATGGCCACGGTATTCGAACGGATGAGGGCCATCGGCGCCGCCGCAACCTCGGCAGTCGGCCTGCAACGGGCGATGGGCGCGTTCGGGCTGGAAAGCGACTCCGTACTCGCACCCGGGGCGGCCCAAAGGCGGGCGATCGTCGCCGCCCGGCTGCCCCGCCGTGAATGGCCGGAAAGGCTGATGATCGTGGTGGCCGTCAACGCGCATAACGGCGAGCTGGCCGTGTTCGACCGCGATTCCGGCGTGGAGCTGGTCGACGCCGTCACCGCGAGCACCGCGCTGCCCGGCCTGGTCCCCACCGTCGCCATCAACGGCACGCACTACATCGACGGCGGTGTACGCTCTGCCGACAACTCCGACCTTGCCTCGGGCTATGCGAACGTCGTAGTGCTCTCCCCGCTGGGCGGACGGAGCCAGGCACCGCCGGAAGCAGGCCAGTTCGAGGGCCTGCGCAGGCCACCGGAATGGGGCACGGACCTGGCAAGCCAGGTCGGGGCGCTGCGCAAGCAGGGCAGCCGCGTCGAGGTGATCACACCGGACGCTGATTCCCGGGCCGCAATGGGCACCAGCCAGGTGGACCCTGCGACCCGCATCCCCGCCGCCCGCGCCGGCTTCGCACAGGGCAAGCACGAAGCGGCCCGCGTGACGTTCCCCTGACGACGGCACGCCGCCACACCTGGTAACCGGCCGAACGGCCCATGAGCCCGGTGTCCGGTCGGGCGGCAGCTTGCGCCACCGGGACCCGATTTACTTCAGGTGGCCGCGCAGGAGATCGGCGACGTAATTGAGCGTCTGACGCGACAGCGGCAGTGCGCACTGGTAGACAAGCGGGGTGCCCTCGGCGGGCTTACTGGTTGTATTCACACGCGCCTATGCGCCCGCCGGGGGCATCCCGGCAGGCGACAGCCCGCGCCAGGTTCAGTGCGGGAGGTCTTGAGGGCGTCTTCGGCGTTCAGCGCGTCCGCGCAATGTCGCTTCGCGTTCGGTGCCGGGTCAGAGCCAGCCTGAGCCGCTGGGATGCAGGAGGCGGTCGACGAGGGAGCCGGCGTAGGCGGGGGTCACGGGGTCCAGGCCGAACAGGACGCGGATGTACATCGGGGCCAGGATGTGGTCGAGGATCGCCAGGATGCCGGGAGGGCGCTCGCCCCGGATCTGGGCGCGGTCGAGCATGGCCTGGAGCTGGCCGTTCCGCTGGGCGAAGAAGGTCTCCCGGGCCTGGAGGCCGGCGGGGCCGGCGGTGGACAGGGCGATGATGAGGCGGGGCACGGCCGGGCCGTCGGGGCCGGTGATCTCCCGGGCTACGTTGGCGGCGAAGGCGCGCAGGTCGCCGTCCAGGGTGCCGGTGTCGGGGATCGGTGACTGCTGGGCCAGCCGGGCCAGGGTCACATCGACGAGCAGGGTTTCGAGGTTGCCCCAGCGCCGGTAGACGCTGGTGTCGGCCACGCCCGCGCGGGCCGCGACCTCGCCGACGGTGAAGTTCCCGTACCCGCGCTCGGCGACCAGGTCGGTGACCGCCTGGTGCACCGCGTCCCGGACTCGCGCGCTGCGCCCCCCGGGCCGCCGGGCCGGCTGTTGCTCATCCACGGTTCCCAGCTTAACGCAGTCGTAGGTTGCGTTTAACAGTGACGTAATCTATAGTCCGGTCTAAATGCAGTAGATGACTGCTTTTAGGAGAGACTTGTCCAGAGAATCGAGCCGGGCCGTGACGCTCGCCATGACCTGCGCGGGGCAGTTCATGGTGCTGCTCGACAACACCATCGTCGGCGCGGCGCTGCCCGACATGCAGCGCCGGCTGCACACGCAGCTGACCGGGCTGCAGTGGATCGTCGACGCCTACGTGCTGCTGGTCGCCATGTTGCTGCTGTCCGGCGGTGTGCTCGCCGACCGGTTCGGACGCAAGCGGGTTTACCTGGCCGGGGTGGTGGTGTTCACCGTCGCGTCCGGGTGCTGCGCCATGTCATCCTCGCTGGCCTGGCTGATCGTCGGCCGGGTGGTACAGGGAATCGGGGCGGCGGCGCTCAGCCCGGCCTCGCTGGCCCTGCTGGCGGCCGCGTATCCGGTGCCCCGGGAGCGGGTCAGGGCGATCGGGCTGTGGGCCGGGTTCAGCGGGATCGGACTGGCCGCCGGGCCGGTGTCCGGCGGCGTGCTGGTGAACGCCTACCACTGGCCCGCCATCTTCCTGGTCAACGTGCCCATCGGCGCGGTGCTGCTGGTGGCCGGGCTGCGCACGCTCGACGAGTCGGGCAACCCGGCGGCCCCCGCGATCGACGTTCCCGGCACGCTGCTGTCGGTCCTAGGGGTCGGGGCGCTGACCTACGGGCTGGTCGAGGGCGGGTCGCTGGGCTGGACCGCGCCGGTTATCGTGGGTAGCTTCGCCGCCGCCGTGGTGCTGCTGGCCGCCTTCGTCATCGTGGAGGGACGGAGCGCCGCCCCGATGCTGCCGCTGGGCCTGTTCCGGCGGCGGCTGTTCACCGTCTCCAACACGGCCATGGTCGTGGTGGGCTTCGCGCTGATGGGGTCGGCCTTCTTCCTGTCTCAGTTCTTCGTGGAGGTGCAGGGCAGCTCCATCCTGCGGGCCGGGCTGGAGGCGCTGCCCACCTCGCTCGGCATGGTGCTGGTCAGCCCGTACGCGGGCCGGCTGGCCGCCAGGTACGGCTTCCGGGGCGTGGTCAGCGCCGGCCTGCTGGTGGCCGGGCTGGGGCTGCTGGCGCTGGGGTTCACGCACGCGCACACCTCCTACGCACAGGTGTGGTGGCGGCTGACCGCCATCGGCGCCGGCTTCGGGCTGACCATGTCCCCGCTGACCGGCGCCGCCATCCAGGCCGTCAGCCCGCAGGAGGGCGGCCTCGCCTCGGGCGTCAGCAGTACCACCCGGCAGATCGGTGCGGTCCTCGGCGTGGCGGTCCTCGGCGCGGTCGTCCGAGGCCGCCAGCCTGGCGGCGCGTCCTTCGGGTCCAGCCTCGACACCGCCTTCACCCTGGCTGGCGCGGTCACCCTGGTCAGCGCGGCGTTCACCACCCTGTTCCTGGCGCGTTCCAGGCCTGTGACGCCAGCTCCGCAAGAGGGGCGCAGTAGCCTTCCGGCCCAGTCGGCTGGTGATCGCGGGCCAGGCGTTTCAGGGTAATTCAGGGGTCAGGTGGCATGACGGTGAACGTGCACGGGTTCGTGGCACCAGGGCTTCGGCACGGTCCGGATGCTGCTTCCCGGCGACCGTGTCCGCCGATGCCCTCTGTCCCTGCCAGGTCAGCTCGGCCGCCAGCTTGCGGCCGGCTTCGTCATCCACCGCAGCGGCGACATCAAATCCTCACCCGGCTCCGCCTCGACCCGGCCAAGGCCACTACCGTGCTACGCGCCCTGCTCGTCTGTCACCCGCCAGCACACGACCCGCTGACAGACGATCATGAACTGTGCTCAGCCGCTCCCACCGGCCCGAGCACCACACCCACTCACACCAACCCCCTGACCAGCCAATTCAGGTTGGAACGACCTCATTGAACTGGGCTGCCGCCAGTCCACCGCGAATGCGCGGGCCGGGTTCTCGGTGAAGATGGCGGCGGCGATGCCTGGGCCCAGTTCGTTCTCGATGCGGGGTCGTAGGGTGCTCAGCAGGTAGGGCATGCCGGGGCCGTCTGCGGTTGACCTGGCCGTGGATGTGACTGTGTCACCTCCGAGCAGAAGCTGGCGGGCGTGGCCGGCGTCACTGAGGGCGGTGAGGATGTCCAGCAAGCGCCAGTCGGTGCCGTGGTGCGCGCGGGATGGTCCGTCGAATGCCAGGAAGGCGCCGGCCTTGGCGATCTGCCGGTGGATTACGGCATCCGGGAACCGGTTCAGGTGCCCGAGAATCACATGGCGCGGTTCGATCCCGTGTGAGCCGCACAGCAGGTCCAGCACGTCCAGGGCCGCGGTTCCAGCCTCCAGGTGGACGGCGACGGGCGCGCCGGTTGCGTGGTGCGCCACGGCGGCAGCGGCCATGACGTGCCGGGCGTGGTGGTCCAGCCGGTGATATGCGCCCGCGACCTTGATCAGCCCAGCCTTCACGGGGGCACTGGTGAGTTCGTGGATGAACGTCTCGGCGAGCCTGCCACGAACGCGTTCCAGCTCATCTGGATCGTAGTGCCTTGCCTGGTGCAGTCCGGTGGCGGCGATGACGTGGACGCCGGACCGCCGGGACAGGCCAGGGAGTTCCCCGGCTCGCGGCCCCATCCCCCAGGGTGTCCACTGCACGACCGCGCCTCCGCCGAGTGCGGCGAAGCCATTCAGCTCGGCAAGGGCGGCGCTGGCGTCGTCCAGTTCCTGGCCCGGAAGCATGGGTGAGGCAATGAACAGATGATCATGGGCGTCGCATACGCCCAGCTCTTCGGGCGCGATGTCGCCAAGCACAGTCCTGACCGCGGGGCTCATCGCGCGCGGTCCTTGTCGAAGCTGGCGAGCGCTTCCGCAGCGACGCGCAGCCCGGCTAGTGTCTTGGGCACGCCGATGTAGGGTGCCAGGTGAACGAAGACCTCGACGATCTCCTGGCGGGTCATCCCGATTCGCAGGCCGGTCTTGACGTGGCCGCTTAGCTGCGGATCCACGCCGCCGAGCGAGGTCAGGGCAGCCAGGTTGACCAGCTGCCGGTCGCGTAGCGACAAGCCTTCGCGCAGGTAAGTGCCGCCGAACACGGCAGTGATGATCCAGTCGGCATATCCCGGGGCGATCTGCTCAAGTCCCGGCAGGGTCGCCTGTTGGGTGGTCTCGTCCTGGAGGAGGCCGAGCATCTGATATCCCTCGTCGCGATCCAGGCGGGACCGCGTCAGCTGATCCTGCAGTGCCGGGTTCGTTGCCACGTCTTGTTCTCCTCCATGGAGTTTCGTAACGGTTCAGTCGTTACAACGTATCAGATGTAACGACTGAGGCGTTACACTGTGGTCATGGTGAAGGAGGACAAGCTCGCCTTCCGCTTCGACTGCGGTGCAGTCTGGCTGAATCTGCTGGCCACCAAGGGCCGCTCATTCAGCACCGAGCCCGTGGAGCGGCTCCCGACCGCTGCCCGGCTCGCCGAATGGCTGGAGCACTGCGAGCTGTCCCCAGTGCGACCACCAGGCGAGGACGACCTGGAACAGGCGCGGCGGCTGCGGGAGAGCCTGCGCTTCCTGGCGCTGGCCACCGTCGATGAGCAGCCGCCCCCTGCACGTCACGTGGCAAGCCTCGCGGCATTCCTCTCCCAGCACGACGACCCGATCCGGCTGACAGCAGACAACCGGCTGCGACGGGAGCGACCGGCCACGACCCTGGACGCTCTGGGCCGCATCGCCCGCCAGGCGGCCGACCATCTGAGCAGCGTCGACAGGTTCGCGCTGAAGAGATGCCCGGAACACGACTGCCGGGGGATCTTCATCGATCCGCCCGGGCGGCGACGCTGGTGCCCCTCCCCAACGTGCGCGAGCCGGGGCAGGGTCCGCGCCCTGCGCGCCCGCCGCAGCGCCCCTGACCCTGATCCGGTCGGCGGATCGCAGGTGTTGTAGCAGTACGGTCCACTCGACGGGATCTAGCGCCGGGGCAAGCCCGCTTTGTCGAAACGATCCTGCAGGCCGAGTCTGCCCGGGCACTGAGCGCGCAGATCCCGGACGCGCCCGAGGCTGGTATCCGGCGGCTGCTCGAGGTACTACAGCGGTATCGCCCGAGCGCGCTAGCCGTACGTCCCGGAAGCGGATCGCGTGGGGGGTGCCAGCGGCTCCGGAGCCGACATAACCAACCCGCAGAGCGCGCGCTCGCACGATGTCGGTCGGCTGGATCACTAACGAGCACGGCGCGGCAGACGAACCACCTCGATGACGTCATAGCGGCCGCGGCGGGCGACGCGGGCGTCACCGTCCTCGACGTGCGCGCGGCCTTCGTCGGCCACCAGGTGTGCGATAGCGACCCATGGATCTACACACTGCCTATCCCGTTCACCCCCGGCACCAATATCACTGACCGCAGCGGCTGGTTCCACCCGACTCCGGACGGCCACGATCAACTAGCGGAAATGCTCGAAGCCGTGATCGGGCCGCCGCCCGCGCGCCCCGCCCCGGCGCCCGTCCCGGTCCCGGCCCTGACCCGCATCCGTCCCGCCGGCGGATGACCGCACTCCCAGCCCGAAACGGTTCGAAGAACTCGTGGTGCAGCGTCGCAGTAAGACCCCTTCATCAGCGAGAGCGGGCCAGGGCGCTTGACCCCGTCCATAGCGGAGCTGTTCATGTGGTGTCAAAACATTGTGTTGTCGTTGGCGCTGTTGTCTGGGACTTCCTGGACGACGTCCCAGTGTTCGACGATCCTGCCGTCGGCCACGCGCCAGATGTCGGCGACGGCCATGCCTCGGTCGCCGGGCTTGAGGTGCAGGTTGCTGTGGGTGACCACTAGGTCGTCTTCGGCGATGGCGCGCTTAATCTCCAGGTGGAGCTCAGGGAACTGGCCGCGGAGCCAGTGGACGTAGCCGATGAAGCCTTCGGCGCCGTCCGGTGCTCCGGGGTTGTGCTGGGTATAGGTGCCGCCCAGGTGGGCGGCGGCCTGCTCGGGCTGGTTATCGTTGAATGCCTGCTGGTAGAAGGCCACGACGAGTGCCTTGTTCTCTGCTGCGGACATGACTGCTTGTTCCTCTCGCGGTGGCAGGTCAGGCGCTGGTGCTCATGGCGTCGCGGACCTTGGCAGTGTCCACGAACTGTTCGAAGCGGACGATCTGCCCGCCGCGGACGGTGAAGTGGTGGGCCACGCGGACGTTGACCTGCTTGCCGGTGGTCTTGTTGACGGCGGTGTAGCGGGCGAGGACGACGACGACGTTCTCGCCGTCGGTGATGTAGGTGTCGTCGTGGGCGGTCCAGTCGTCCCAGTCCCGGGCGAGGGCTTCCATCACGCCGGCGGTGACCCCTTCCGGGGTGCGGTAGGTGCCTGCGAGGGGGAAGCCGGCCATCTCGGTCCATTCGACGTCGGGGGCGAGGGTGGTGCGCAGCGCTTCCAGGTCACCGGCGGCGGATGCCAGATACTGGCGGCGAACCACGTCGGCGGGTGCGGGGGAGAAGGCGAAGCCGGCGGTCGGCGCGTTCGTGGCGGTCATCCCCAGCTCATCTCGCCCTTGGCGACCTTCGCGCCGATCTGCGCGGCGATCAGCATGCCGTGGCCGGGGTAGCGCGCGACCAGTGCCTCGGTCAGTGCGGCGGCATCGGCGGCGGCGGCGAGTTCGGCCTCGAAAACGGCCAGGTAGTCGCGGGTGCCGGCGATGGCGGTGACGTCGGCGGGGGCGCCGGGGAGGCGGTGCCCGGGCACGACGAGCTGAGGGTCGAGGGCGGCCATCTCGTCCAGGAGGGTGATCCAGGCGCCGCGCTGCCCGGGCTTGGGGGTGTCGGCGGTCCAGACGTGCTCGCGGGCGAACACCAGCACGCCGCCGACGATGGCCCGGTGCTCGGGCTGCCATAGGTAGTGGCGGTCGGGCAGCTCGGCCGGGCCGCCCTTGAGCTCGAACCGCTGGCGTTCCAGGTTCAGGTCGCCCGACAGCGGGACGAGGTCCACGAGCCGGGTGGGCAGGTTGGCGCCGAGACCTTCCCATGCCTTGAGCTTGCCCTCGTACGAATGCTGGATGTGCTCGATGACCGGCGGGGTGGCGGCGAAGACCGCGGCGGGGAAGGCGTCGGCGAGGACCTCCGCGCCGAAGTAGAAGTCGGGGTCGCCGTGGCTGATGAAGACGGTGGTCAGCGTCTTGCCTGAGTCCAGGACGGCGGCGGCCAGCCGGTGGCCGTCGGCGCGGGTGAAGCCGGCGTCGACCAGCAGCGCCTCCCGCTCCCCGGTCACTAGGGTGGCGGTCTTGTTCTTGCTGCCGGCGGGGAAGTCCAGGTCCAGGATCGTGAAGTCCAGCGTGCTCATGAACAACTCCTTGCTGGTTGTCGGATTGGCGGCGGGGAAGCCAGCGGTTGAGGGCGGCGCGGCGGGCGCGATCTCCTGACAGAACAGAATCTGACTAGTCAGATATTTCGCTTCGCGCGTATGGCGTGGATCACACTCGCGCCGGCGGCCGCCGCGCACTCCGCCGGGCGGCCCGCATCCCTTAAGGCAGAGGGGGCAGGATGTCGCGCACCGTGTGGCTGAGAATCCGCAGATCCTCCATGAAACGCTCGCGATCGCCGGCCGGAAGCGGCCCCAGGAAGTACCGCCTGATGTTCTCCACGTGCACCCGGGACGCGCGGACCGCCGTCTGCTCTCCCAGCGGGGTCAGCCGCACCAGCCGCGTGCGGCGGTCGCGGGGTGCCCCGGCGCGTTCCACAAGCCCCGCCGCCTCCATCCGGTCCACCAGTCGCGTCACCCCGCCCGTGGTCAGCACCTGCTCTTGGGCGATAGCCCCCATCGACAGCCCGGGCTCGCCCGCCCGCCCCAAGATCAGCAGCACCTCGAACATCACATGACTGATCCCGCACTCCTCCTCGATCGCCCGGCCCAGCAGGTACTCCAGCCTGCTGGCCGCTCCCTGCAACCGCCCGAACGCCAGGACCAGCTCGTTATCCGCCGCCTCCTTCGCCGTCGAGATCCCTGCCTGCTCGCCCACGATGCACCAGCCCTTCGCCGTCCGGAGTCACTGCACCGATCATGCCGTGCGCGGCGCATGCTGCAGGGCGGACCCCGAGGAAGGGGCAACGCCTTCAGGAATCCCCAAGCAGAATCCCTAAGGTCGTCGTTTACCGCGATGGTGTATCAGGATCTTGAGGGTCTTCCGCGCATCGCGGCGGCGCTCCTGCGTTCTCGCCGCGACCGAGGCTACTGCCACGCCGACGATAGCTGCTGTGTACAGCGCGCTTGCCGTGCCGATCGCCAGTGCCCATCCGGGTAGCTCTGCGCACATGGCCATTACCGCCTCCAGCTCTTGGCCCGGCCGATCTGAGATCGGGACCGCTGGCAGCGGTATCTCTCTTCCGGCCGATTTCCGGCGACGTCGCCTGTCGGTGATTGGGCGCAATTAGGCTGGGCAACGGGGCGCGGATGAAGGTTCCGGCGGTCACGTGAACCGGAAAGCCGGAAGGAGGCTGGGTGGCACGACCCGGGGCGGCCGAGCGGTTCTGGGCAGAGTTCCGTGCCTTGTACGAGGCAGCGGGAGAACCCACCCTGGAGCGGCTAGTCCGGCTCGGCAGGGAGCAGTCGCCGAAGATCGACATCTCGGACTCGACAATCGACGACTGGCTGAATGGCATCAGCGTACCGGCCAAGCATCTTCGGTACTTTGACGTGCTGGTGACTTTTCTGCAGCCCATGGCCGAACGGCGCAGCGGGTATTCGCCCCAGTCAGCGGGCTGGTGGCAGGGCCTGCTGCGTGCGGCCAGGGAAGAGAGAGCGGCGGCCCGCGGAGCCGGGCGGCCCCGGGCCGGCGGGCGGCAGCCCGGCGGGTCGCCGGGCGGCTCCGGGGTGCTGGCCCGGAATGACTGGCAGTCCGCGGTCCTGCTGGGGCCGGCTGGGGAGTTGCCGCGGGTGGCTGACATCGGGTTGCTTGAGCTCGGGGTTCATCCTTCGATCAGCGCCATAAAGCCGGCGCCAAGTCAGGATTCGGCGCCCTGCCCGTGTCAGGCAGACGAGATGCCCGACTACGTGCCGCGCGACCGCGATGCGGACATCGAGGCCGCCGTCAAGCGCGGCGGCTTGGTGGTCGTGACGGGACGGTCGGCGGCGGGCAAGAGCCGCGCGGCGGCCGAGGCTATGCGACGGGCAGCCGGGGGACGGCAGCTGCTGGTGCCCCGCGATGGTATGGCGGTGCGTGCCCTGGCGGAGTCGGGCCAGCCGCTCCGCGATGCGGTCATCTGGCTCGACGACCTTGAGAACTATGTCAAGGATCCGGGACTCGACATTCACGTGCTGAACCGCCTGTGCCCGCAGGTGCGGACGGACATCACAGTCCTGGCGACCTTGCGCCCGGACGCGGCACGGCCACAGCCGACGCCAGTGATGAGCAGATCTGATCCGGCGAAGATACTGACCCGCCTGCTGGAGATGGCGACGATAATCCGGCTGCCGTTCGAGACCAGCTGGACCGAACGCGAGCGGGCCATGCGATACGAGCAGGATCAGCGCATCGCCCGCTGGCTCGCCGATGACAGCGGTGCTGGCCTTCCCGAGTACCTTGCCGCAGGCCCGGCGGCAGTGCGCCGGTGGATGGATGGGCGTGACGGTGAGCATCTCGTCGGCGCGGCGCTAATCTCTGCCGCAGTCGATTGCCGCCGGGCACACCACGACAAGCCGGTATCGCGTGCGCTGCTCGCTGAGCTGTACCGGCACTATCTCGACCCGCGGGACGTGCACCGGTCGGGACTCCCCGATCTCGCTGACGGCTTCCGGTGGGCTACCGTTCCGGTCCATGGTGCCAGCGCCTGCCTCTCCGAGCATGCTGACAGCCATTACCGGTCGTTCGACTACCTCGTTGATTATGCTGAGCGTGATCCCGGCACCGCTCCGATTCCGGTCGAGGCCTGGCGCGTCATCCTTCGTCATGCCGACGAGGACGAGGTTGCCGCGGTCGTGACGGCCGCGGAACGTGCCTGCGTGCAGATGGATCAGCCAGTGCTCCTCGATCTCGCGCTAGACCGGCTCGGCCAGCAAGGCGGCTTCGATGCCACCGTTGAACTCGTCGCCGCGACGTACACCGTCGTCCGCGGGAGTCTCGACGGGTTCATACGTTGGGTGCGACCGTTCGCCGAGTCCGGACATAGCGGTGCCATGGCCGTGCTCGGGGAGGGGCTCGTCGACAGCGGGCAAGCGGAAGAAGGCGAGCGCTGGCTGCGCCGCGCGGCCGAAGCCGGCGACCAGGACGCGGTCCAGTGCGTGGGGGAACTGCTGTACCGGCGCGCAGATACAGCCGCGCTGGAGGAGTGGCTTGGCGGCGAGCTAGCGAGCGGCAATACCGACGCCATCGTCCGCTTCGCTAGTTTTCTCTACCAGCGGGACGAGCAGGACGGCGATGCCGAGCTCTGGTTCCGCCGGGCTGCGGTCTCCGGGCACCCGCAGGCCATGGCGGTGGTCGGCGCGATTGCCTGCAAGCACGGCGATGCCGCCGAAGCGCGGCGGTGGTCGCTGAAGGCCGCAGAGCGTGGCGATCTGGCTGCGATGGTAGATCTCGGACGCGTTCACGCCACCGCCGGTGAGACGGATGAGGCCGAACGCTGGTTTGGCATGGCCGCCGAGGCAGGCGAGCCCATGGGCCTGTTCAACCTGGCGATCCTGCGGTTCGAGCACGAACGCGGTGACGAGGGAGAAGACCTGCTGAGGCGCGCGCTCGCGGCCGGGTGCTCAGCGGCAGTCCCGGCCCTGGCCATGCGGCTGTACGACCGCGGGGACTCGGCCGCACTTGATGACCTTCTGTTCTCCGCCCTGGAAGGCGACCACCGGGAGGCCGTGACAGAATTCGCCACCGCGCTTGTCCATCGCGAGCAGAGGTCAGATGCCGAGCGGTGGTACCGGGAAGCCGCGGAAGCCGGGGTCATGGGGGCGATGAACGGGCTCGGTAATCTCCTGATGGACCGAGCGGGCTCCGCGGCCGCCAAGCCGTGGTACCTGCGAGCCGCGCAATTCGGTGACCTTAATGCCAAGCTCAACCTCACCTGGCTGCACAGACGGGCGGGCGAACGGGATGAAGCCGAGAGCTGGGCACGGGACGCAGCGAGGAACGGAAGCGCGATCGGGATGTACTACCTGGGAGTCCTTCTTGCGGAGCAGAACAGCGACGAGGCCGACCAGTGGTTCCGGCAGGCGGCGGAGCATGGCAATGTCGACGCCATGTACAACCTGGCGAGCAGCCTTGCCTCGGAGGGCAAGACAGCAGAAGCGCGGCAGTGGTTTGCCCGGGCGGCTGCACGCGGCGACGAGGATGCCGCCAGACAACTGCAGGGTCTGGCGCCCGGCGGTGCGTGACGCCCACACGTCGCAAACTGCCTCATAGGGACATTGCGCGCATGGAGCAACCGCGTGAGATCACCGAACCCACGGGACGCCGATAGTAGTCCGATTTGGGTGTTGACACGCGGCCCGCGCCCGGGGGCCAGGGCCAGCCTGTTCCCGGTTCACCGATGACGATGATTCCCATCCCGGTTTCGTTCGCGGGTATGCCTAATACCCGCTGGTGGGCGTTCGAGGACCGCAAGACGAACTTCGGCGATATCAACGCGAGCACCACCGACCTGGCTAAGCTGCTGTTCCTTGAGTTCGCCCTCGTGTTCTCGAACGACTGGTTCGTGATCCCGTACACGCTGCCGTCGGGCTCCATCGCGTCGATCCGCGGCTTCACCGTGCAGAACACGTTCGGTGAGCAGTTCCCGGTAGCCGCGGCCGGCTCGGGCCAGGATGGGGACTGGCAGCGGTGGAGCATGTTCAGCGTCAACGTGCTCGGCGGCGGGGCGGCCGACACCAGCCTGGTGCTCCTGCCCACGGTCGCCAAGGTGCAGCAGGGACCGCTCACCGAGGATGTGTGGCTGGTTCGCGACGAGGTCGCGAACATGGTGTGGGGAATCGAGAAAACTGTGCCGCTGGCCAGCGGCGACAGTAAGCCTGGCCTGGAAACCGCCCGGCAGGCGCTCGCTTACCTGCAGGGGCTGATCGCCCCGCCTGCCGGGCAGCCGGCTCCTGGTGCCGCGACGGTCCGGTACGAGGTGATGACGACCGTGCCGGAGAATTGGATCCCGTTCATTCCGGTGCATGTGCCGGGTGACAACCGCGAGATCCAGTTGCAGCGCGGCGCGCTGCCCCGCATCCTGGCCGGCGACCCGAACCCGCCCGCCAAGGTCCGGCCGCGTACCGTACTGCTGCGGCAGGGCCTCGATGCCAAGCCGCCGCAGCCCTATTTCCTCCATGAGGAGGAGGTCGCCCGCGCCGGCACTCGCGTGATGCAGTCCTACCAGCGCACCCGCTGGACCGACGGCCAGGTCTACACCTGGCTGCGCGTCACCCGCCAGACCGGCCGCGGCGAGGGCTCAAGCGGCCTGGCCTTCGACCAAGCGCTCCCCGTACCACCCCCAGCGTGACGACCCACCTGAGGTGGGCCGGTACCACCCAGCCTGAGGCCTCCGTGACTACTGGATCCCCGCGGCCTGGTCCTGCTTGAACAAGTCCACCGGGACAGCGGCGGCGAGCGCACCGTAGCCTGCGGGGGTCATGTGCAGGTGGTCACCGACGTCGAATGCCGGATTGATCTGCCGGGGGTTAGCCGGGTCGCGAACAGCCGCGTCGAAATCGAGGACCGCATCGAAGGCGCGGCTGGTGCGAATCCATGTATTGACCGTCTGGCGGGCCGCCTCGCGGAATCCGGTTGGGTCGTCGTATCCAGCGTTACCTCCGAATGGGGTAATCGTCGCGCCGTAAACCTTGATGCCGGCTGCGTGAGCCCTGGTGATGATCTGCTGGAGGGCGGCTATCAGGTCGGCCGCGACCTTCTGCTGGTCCGCTTGCGTGGCGTTGGCGGTGCCGATGTCATTGACGCCTTCATAGACGATCAGCCACTTGACACCGCTCTGCGAGAGCACGTCACGGTCCAGGCGGGCCAGTACGTTCGGGCCGAGCCCGTCGTTCAGGATCCGGTTACCGCCCAGCCCTTGGTTCAAGACCGTGATGTCAGAGGTGGATCGGCTTGCCTGCAGCCGGTTGAAGAGCTGATCGGTCCACTTGTCGTCGCCGTTGGTTGTGGAGCCCCGGCCGTCGGTCAACGAGTCGCCAACCACATCGATGGCCGCGGTCTGGGCAGGTTCCCACGCCTCGAGGCCGCTGAGGAAATACCAGTGCGCGACGGAGGCCGCCCCGGGCAGGGCCGCGTCGGTGACGTGGTTCCCGGCCATCATGTAGGTGGTCGTCCGGGAGCCGGGGTGGGATGTGATGGAGCTTGAGGCCTGCCCGGCGGACAGGTAGATGGTCACTGTCAGGTTGGAGTTCGTGGCCACCGGGAAATCCAGCGGGTCGGAGATCATGTTGGCGCCGACGGGGATGTCAATGGCGGTCCGGCGATCGAAGGTGACGGTCTGGGAACTGCCTGGCACGATCGCGCTCATCCCGGCCGCCCCGCCGGCCGGCCGGGCCACGGAGACGTTGGTGATGGGCAGGTCGGCTCCGCCGTAGGCGTTGTCGAAGCGCAGCCGGATGAACCGCCCGCCGACCGTCACGTGAATCGACATGCGCACGGTACTGTCGGCGAAGACCAGATTGCCGTTGGTGAATGGTGCCGGGGGCATGTTGGATGGCTCTGTCAGCTGCGGCGCGGCCGCCCAGATGCCTACCCAGTGCCCGAAAGCGCCAGCCCCAGGGATGTCCCCCTTCGCCAGGACGGCCGACGACCCGGTATCTGGCAGGCCGGCGGACTTGCCGGCGGCCCCGGTCGAGAACAGGGCCGTGATGACGAGCGCCGGAACGGCTGCCGCCGCGCTTAGCCGGAGAGCCTGCGATTTTGCTACGGATCGCAGTGGTACGCGCATCAGGACCTCCCGCGTCCGAAGGACATGCTTTCCGGCGGCCCGAGATAGCTGGGCTTGAGCCCACCGGTGTCGACCACGAGCTTCTGCAGGATCACCGTCGTATCGACCATCCAGAATCTGAGGGTGTGAGACCCCGGAGTGCTGATGGTATGGGTGGTGGACGTGAGGTTTACGTTGTCCGAAGTGATCCGTTCCCATTGCCGGTTCATCGTCGCGTCGCTGGCCCCGCTCACCGTCGTGATGTTGACGGTCTGCGGCGGGCCATCGTCGATGGAGACGGCGTACTTCAGCCCATCAGTCGGGAAGACGTTGGCTCTGGGCGACACGTACGCCCACACCGTCACCTGGCCAGTGGTGAACAATGTCATGGCGTATTCCAGCCGAGGGCTGGCCCCGCCCGGCGTCTGGCTGGGCGCGGTGACCGGGGACGGCGCCACCCCGTCACCGGTCCGGCCGAGGTCGGGTATCACCTGCCAGGACACGGCCCCGGAGCCGACGGCGTTGCTGAAGTGGGCTGCCTCCATCGAGACGTACCCGTTTGCCTCGATGAAGCCAGCCAGGCTGCCCTTCGGCACGGCCGGGTTGTCGACGGGGGCCTGTACCTGCACGCTGGTCCCGCCTGGCCCGTTGATGGTGATCGGCACCTGGGTGGTACCGGACGGTGCCCTGGACCAGTCGACGCTCATGGTGACGCGCACCTGCGTTGTCACCGTGCCGCGGCTCGGCTCGGCCCGCAGCCAGGCGGCACCCGACTTGATCTGGAAGTCGAACGGAGCCTGGCCGCGGTTGAAGAGGTCGATGAACGGCGCGGGCTGGCTCTGGAACGGACTGAGGGCCGGCAGGACCGGTTGCGTCGGCTCGCCCGGCCACGCCTTGGCGGAGCCGTCGATGGCGACACCCATCGACGCCCCGGCCGGCAGCGTGATCCGCCGCACCGCGGGGAAGATGACATCCGGGATGGCGACGTTGTTGATCTGCGGCTGCTGCCATGGCGCATCCGTGCCGTACCGCGCTACGTCGCCGTAGTCGATGTGCGGCTGGAGCTGGAAGTCCTTCCACTTGCCGCCCGCGATGCTCGTGTTGAACCTGGTCATCAGTGCCTGGTCCGCGGCGAACGTGGCCTCGGCCGTCGCGGCGAGGTCGTTGGTGGCGGCGCGGCCCTGCACGGCGTACAAGATGTTGGTGAACTCGGCCCGGCGGAACGCGTACAGGTTCGCGGTCGCCTTGACCTGGTATGCCACGAGCTCGTAGTAGGCGTCCTGTGCGGCCGCGGGAAGCGCGCGGCCGATTTGCTCGGCCTGCGCCGCGAGCTCCTGCCATTCGGCGGTGACCCGGTCCAGTTCCTGGTAGTCGGTAAGGCTGAACGGGGTGTCCTGGTCGTTGTAGATGACCGCGCTCGAGTCGGTGGAAAGGTCCTTAGCGGGGTCGAGGGTGATGTGCCGGTTCAGCAGCTCCGGCTTACGGCGCGCCTGAAGCCTGCCATAGGTGTGCAGCAGCGCCGCCATGCGCTTCGCGATCCGCGGCCCGAAGCTCTGCGCGACGTAGGCTTCCTCCCATTCGCCGAGGTTGTCAGCGGTATGGCGGGCCGGGTTCCACGCGAAGTCGAGGAAGAACTGCAGCGGCAGCTCGTTGCCCTTCATGTCGCCGACGTTGGCCACCCACAGCTTCTGGTCGCCGTAGCTGACGGCCATGTGCAGCTGCTGCCACGTGTTGGCGATGTTGGCGGTGTCCACCCACTTGTAGTCCCGCCCGCCACCCACGTAGTCGAAGTGGTAGTACAGCCCGTACCCGCCGGGATGCGGCGGCTGGCTCGGGTCCGGCACCCTGCGGATGTTGCCCCAGTTGTCGTCGGTGAACACGACGATCACGTCGTCCGGCGGACGCAAGCCCTCGTCCCAGTAGCGCTGGACCTCCTTGTACATCGTCCAGACCTGGGGGATGGTGGTCAGGTCCTTGGCGGTGACGTCGGACAGGATCTGCCGCTCGGCCGCGATGATGGACTTCATCAGGTCGATGCCGTTGCCGTCCGGCAGGGCGGTGTCGCCGTTGCCGCGCATGCCGAGGGTCACCACGCCCTCGATGTTCTGGTCCACCATCCGCTGGATGCCGAACGTCCAGTACTTCTTGAGGGCGTCGGAGTTGAACCGGAAGCTCCACTCGCCGGTGCCGCCGTACGGGTCGCTCCCTGGCGTGATGATGTTCCCGTTTGCGTCCCGGACGGCCGGCTTGGCAAACCGGTTCCACTCCTCGATGCCGCGCAGCATCGGCGCCTCGTGCGAGGTCCCCATCACGACGCCGTAGGCGGTGGCAGTCGCGTGGTTCTGCGGGTCATCGAGGGCGAACGCCCTGCCCCAGACCGCCGGCCACAGGTAGTTCGCCTTGAGCCGGAGCATCAGCTCGAAGACCTTCGCGTACAACTTGCTGTTGAAACCGCCAGGCAATCCGGGGAACAGGCCGGGACCGAAGAATTCCGGTCCCCAGGTGCCGATGTTGGGGTTCTCGTCATTGATGAAGAAGCCCCGGAATTTCACGACCGGCGTGCCCTGTGTGTGGCGTCCGGGCAGCACGAACAGCTCGTCGGAATGGGCCGGTGGTACGTCATCCCACCAGTACCACGGGGATACACCAATGCCCTTGGAGACGTCGTACGCGCCGAAAATGGTTCCGCGCTGGTCGCTGCCGGCGATCACGAACGCGCGCCGGACATCGGGCAGCGGGTTGTCCACGACCTGCTCGAGGGAGGTCTCCCATTGTCCGGCTATCCCCGTGACGTCCAGCTTGCCGGCGGAAACCATCTGGTCGATGAGCGGGCTCTTGCCGATGGTGCCGATCAGCACGATCTCGCCGCCCGCGGGCACCTGGTCGACCGAGACGGCAGGCTTGATGCCGGTCACCGCCGCGATGTCGGTTTGCAGGTCGGTTACGACCCGGACAACGCCCGGGTAATCGCTTCCGCTGACGACGAGCGGCGCGGCCTTCCCGCCCGCGACCAGTGCGAAGCGCCCTGGGCCGGGCTCGGCAGCCAGATACGCTCCGTCTTGGCTGGCGTCGTCTTGGCTGGCCTCGCCGGCGAAAGCTGTTCCGCCGAAGACCGACGCCACGCCGGTTCCCGCGCCTGCCGCGGCCATTAGCTTGAGGAAGGTCCGCCGGAAGATGTCTTGCCCAGATCGGCCTTCTGGGCTGGTGGAAGGTGTTTCGGCCATGGTGATCTCCGTAGGAATTCGAGCTATTCAGACGCATGCTGTCGAAATATTTCGAACCTTGTTGGAAGTACTGGCACCGTAACTCCTCCGGAATGCGCCCGACAACCCCGAAACGTTGCCGAAAGTGTTTCGGCACATCCCAGCCCGGCGACCCAGCAGAGCATCTGGTTGTCGAGTTCTGGGTCGCCGGGGCCGTCCACCGTGCGGTGAGTTCGGCCGCGCCGTCGCCGGCCAGCTGGGGGAGGGCGGTGAGGTGCCCGGCCGAGAGCAGGAGGATGGCGCTGTGGTGTGCTGGTGCAAGACGATGCCGGTCCAGTGGTTCATGATGACGGGCGCGTCGCGGGCGGGATCGGCGGACTCGGCGATGCGAACCCAGCTGGTGAACCACGCGTTGACCCATTTGCCGGTTTCGGCGTAGCTGTTCACCAAGCGTAGAGATAAAATATCGAATTAGTAAACGATCTCTATACCCTCTAGGGGTATATAGTTCATGATCGCGAATGGTTTTACGGCCTATAGCACGTACAACCCTTCATGATCATGAAACAAGCCACGCGAACCGGCGGAACGCAGGCCCACATAGCAGGACAAACCAGACCGCATACCCCCCCTGTATTGATGGCCGCCCCTCGACGCCTCGCTCCGGACGATCCGCACAACGCGCGCACCGCCGAACCAGCACCGAAAACACGCCTATGACGCCTGATGAACAGCTACGTTTCGGCGAGCTGGTCCCGCAGGGAGGGTAGTTCGCTGCCTCGATCATGATCGCGTACCGGGCCATGGCCAGGTTCCGGTTCGGGCCGGTGCTGTCCTGGGCGAACCGGGCCAGCGCCTACGGACCGGCGATGGCCGTCCGATGACCTTCGGCACCCCCACTGGGCTCGCCGTCCGATGTCAGTTCGCTGAACATGTCATGGCCGCTGACCGTGGTGCCAGGGATGTCCTGGCGCACGTCCCAGTGCTCGACGATCTGCCCGTCCTTGACCGGTGCCGCCGGCCTTGCGGATGCTCGCGATCTTGACCCGCGCCGGTCACCATGCCGCGGTGACGGTGTCGGGCGTCCACGGGATCGGCGCGTAGCCGCCTGCGCGCGCGGGCGGACGGCGAGCCGGAGGCAGGTGCCGGCGTGTATCTGGTCCAAGATGGCGGTCGAGGGGGTGTGCCGGCCGCCTTCCTTGGAAGATCTCCTCTCCGCGAGCGAACGGAGGTCAGCGTTGCAAGATCGCGACGCGGCCCAGGTCGCCAGAGGCCCAGCAGGAGCCGTCGGGAGCGCAGGTGACGGTGTCGAACTGGCCGGTGTCGAAGGTGTGCCAGTGCAGGCCGCCGTCGTAGGACACATCCGAGCCGGTCAGCCCCACCGCGAGGACGGTGGCGGGGGTGCGCGGGACCCAGGTGATGCCGGACCGGTAGCCCGCTGGCCCGGACGGTGCGGACACCCACGGCCCGCCAAGGAAGGACACGGCGGCAACATTGACGGCTGCGGCGGGGGCGCTGAAGTCGCCGCCGACCGCGACACCGGCCACCGGTGTGCGGAACGCCAGCGCGAACACCCCGGCGGTGGGTCCGGTCACGATCGGGGTCGTCGCGACCTGCCAGGTGTAGCCGCCATCCCGGGAGGTGAACACGCGCGCGGCTGTGCTTCCCCCGCTGCCGAACCAGGCCTGCTGCCCAGCGGTGGTCAGGCATTCGCCACCGGCGGCGAACCCGGCCTCGCCAGGCAGCGCCGCGGGCATCCCGTCGTCTGGCAGCACGGTCCAGGTGCGCCCCCCGTCGCGGGTAGACAAGATCCGGAACTTGCCGTCCACCGGGTCGCTGAGCACCAGGCCATGCCGGGGGTTGAAGAATGCCATGCAGTCGAAGAACGCCTGCGGGTTGGTGTTCTGGTACGCCAGGCTCCAGGTGCGGCCGCCGTCGTCGGTGACATACAGCCGGGAGTCCGTGCCGGTCCCGGCCGCCATCGCTACCGCCCGGGTGGCGCTGAAGGCGGCGATGTCGCGGAACTGCAAGCCCGCCGCTCCCGCAGGGGAGGCGTTGATCCAGCTCTGGCCGCCGTCAACTGTTCGCAAGACCACCCCGTTATAGCCTCCTAGCCACGCCACCTTCCGGCTTACGACGGCCAGGCCCCGGAAATGCGTCTGGGTGCCGGTATCGACCTGCTTCCAGGAGAACTGTTGCGCGGCCGGATGAAGGGCGACGCGCGCTGACCGGACGCTGGCATCGGCGGAGGGGATCACCACCACCGCCGACAAGCCCGCCACAGCGGCGCACATGGCCACCACGCGTACAAAGCAAGCAAGACCACGATGCGACGTCATGATTGAGACGCTAACCCCAGCAGCCCCCAGCGGACCAGTAAACAGCCCATCTAGCGGTCCCGATGTCACCGGGCTTGATGTCAGGTAGTCCGAACGACCATCGGTGCTTCCGCCGAGGATCGGTGACGCGGCAGCGAGCCGACAACGACGCCGAGCAGTCGCTCGCCGGGGACATAGCCGAGGTACCGCGAGTCCATGCTCATCGGCGGGTTGTCGCCGAGCACGATGAGCTTGCCGGCTGGCACGGCGGTCGCGTCCGCGATCGCGGCGGGCAGCCCATCCGGCAGCGGCTCGCCGGGAATCGCGGCTACCCGCTTGATCATCCACACGCGGGCCAGGTCGCGCCCAGCGGGCTTTCCGGTCCACTCACGGTCCGCGCTGGGCGTCTCGACCACGACGATCTGGCCCGTACGCACCGACCTCAGCCGGGCCCGGCGGACAAGCACCCGGTCGCCCGCCGTCAGGGCCGGCTCCATGCTCTGCCCGGTCACCGACACGATCGTGATCTGGCGGCGCGCGATCACCACGCCGGCCGCCACGAGCGCCAGCATGCCGAGAGCCGAGGCTGCCGCGCCCATCAGCGCGCGGCCTGCCGCGACACGGACGCGAACAGGTCGATTACCAGTTCAATCATGATTGCTCTCCACGTATCCGCGTGCCTGGAGCGAAAACAGCCGGGCATAGGTCCCCTGCCGCGCCATCAGCGTGCGGTGGTCGCCCTGCTCGCTGATCACGCCGTCGGACAGCACGACGATATGGTCGGCCTCCCGCACCGTGTTGAGGCGATGGGAGATCAGCACAGTCGCTCGTCCGCGTCTGCTGTCCCGCAGCCGCGTCTGGATGTCGTGCTCAGCCTCGGCGTCTAGCCCGGCACTCGGCTCGTCCAGGATCATCAGGTCCCGGCCGCCACGCAGGAACGCCCTGGCCAGGGCCACGCGCTGCCACTGCCCGCCGGACAGCAGCACCCCCGTCTCTGGGTTCTCGCTGTCGGCCAGATCGAAGAAGGTCCTAGTCAGCAGCGTCTGGTAGCCCTTGGGCAGGTCGGCGAGCTCGTCGTGGATGCCCGCTTCCCGCGCGGCCGCTGACAGTGCGGCGGCCTGTTCCGCGCGGCTCAGGTCGCCGACACCGATGTTGTCGGCCGCGGTGAGCTCATAGGTCATGTAGTCCTGGAAGACCACGCTGATCCGGTCTCGTAGCCCCGCTGGGTCCATGTCGCGCAGATCGATGCCGTCCCACAGGATCCGGCCCCGTTCGGGATCGTAGAACCGGCACAGCAACTTCACCAGTGTGCTCTTCCCGGCGCCGTTGTGCCCGACGAGCGCGACGGCCTGACCGTGCGGAATCAGGCAGCTCACGCCTCGCAGCACCCATGGCTTGTCCGGCCCGTACCGGAACCAGACATCCGACACCTCGATGCCGCGGCGCAGCGCCATGGCAGGCGCGGGGTTGTCCGGGACCAGCAAGTCCGCCGGGGTCGCGACCACCTCCAGGTAGGAGCCGAACATCAGCAGTGACTCGTACGTCCTGGCCGCGGTCGCGATGATGATTGTCAGCGCGTTCGATACCGAGGCAAGGGCAGCGACCAGCATCGACACATCACCCACGGTCAGCCGTCCGGCTGCGGCGGCAAGCACTGCCCACAGCAGCCCGCCGCCGGCCACTAGCGCGCTGAGTAGCGCTAGAATCGCGCTGACCGCCAGCACCCGCCGGTCGCCGCGCTGGCTGGCCCGCTGTGCGACGAGCAGCTCGGCGATCATCCGGCCGCGGAAGAACCCGCCGAGTCCGAACAGCCTGATCTCCTTGGCGGCATGGACGTCGGACAGCAAGCTCGCGTAGAAAAACTGCCGCCGCTGGGCGTGCGTGATGCCTCGTATGATCGCCGACTGGCGCTGCGCGGAGCCCTTCTCAAGAAAGATGGCAGGTATCGCGGCGGCCGTGACGACCGCCGTCAGTACCGGGCTCAGCACTGCCAGCGTGGCGAGGAAGCCGGCCAGAGTCAGTCCCGATTGCGTGATCGACAGCACGCCGGACACCGCCTGGCCCGGCCCGGCGGAGCCTGACTGCTGGGAGAACCGCAGCTCGTCCTGGAACACCGGGTCCTCCAGGCGGCGCAGCCCGGTCATCCGGGTCACCGCGGTGAACAGCTCGGACAGTGTGCGGCACTGCACCGCACGGCCGGACTGCGCAGCCAGGTACTGGTTGAGCGCCGGCAGGACCCCGGTGAGCACCCCGGCTAGGCAGGTCCCGAGAACGAGCGGCACCAGCGCGGCGGTGGCGGGCCGTGCATACGGCCCGCCACCGGTCAGGTCGTCCAAGATCATGCGCAGCAGCCACGCCGCGACGACCGGCGCCAGGCCGGCCAGCGCCGCGACGATCAGCAGCCCGGTCAGTGCCCGGCGGTTGGCGCGCCAGGCCAGACCAAAGGCGGTGGCGAGCGTTCGTCCCTGAACGACGGGCATGAGTTTCTCCCGGACGGTTGCGATCGCGTGCTCGGAAGTCGCCGACCTCACCCCATCGCCGGGGCGGGCAGCGTGGCGGGGTCGTAGCCAGAGGTGAGCACAGCCCCGTCGCCGTCGAGCAGGCAGAACGCGGGATACCCGGAGACGGCGAACGCCCTGGCGACCTCGCTGTCAAGTGGCTGCACGCTCACCTGTGCCACCGCGGCGAGCGTGCCGAGGTACGCCGGCGGCACCATGTCCTCGGCGACGAGCAGCACGGCCAGCGCCTCTTCTCGCGCGATGTGACTAGTACGCAGGTACGCGGCAAACGGCGCGACGCGCTCCGGGCACGCTGAGCACCCCGCGGAGAAGAATCCGACCAGCCGCAGGCCGGCCGGGCCGACCACCGCGCTGCCGTCGGCGGTAACCGTGGTGAAAGGCTCCGGTGCCTGGCCGGTGGCCAGGCCGATCACCGGATGGTCGGCGGGCATCTGGTGATCACGCAGCAGTTCGGCGTGCTGGCGCAAGCGGCGGATGACGCCGAAGGTCACGAGCAAGTCGAGCAGACAGAGCAGGCCGACGACGATAAGAGCGGCGACAACGACGAGCACGGGTGCCTCCCGGAAGGTCTGGTACGGGTAGATGCTGCGGCCATTCGCTGGCCGCAGCATCCGGCTGGCGATTACGGTTAGCACCCGATGTCACTCACGTAGCATGGGCCGCAAGACAGCGTGCAATTACACCTGGGCGTGCAGGTCTTCAGGTAGAGCACGCCGTTGTGGCAGTAGCATTCATACACTTGCGGGTCAGGCTGGCAGCAGATGGCGGCCGCCGTCACCGTTGGCACTACCGCGCTGAGCATGCGGTCAGCCATCGTCCTGATGATTCGCATCGATTCCACCTCCTCTCGCGATCGGAGTCGGCTCGTCACCACGGGAGCGTCGCGCGCTCGTCTAACAGGCGGATCGCACGCATCTGGCACCCGGCTAACACGACATGTATGGTCATGGCGATGCTCTCCCCCGACCGGGAGGAGTTTCGGTGGCGTTAAGTATTGAGTTCTCCTTGCTGGGGCCGCTTTCAGTCCGGTGTGATGGCGTCAGCGTGCCGGTGCCGCGGGCCAAGGAGCGGGCTCTGCTGGCCGCGTTGCTGCTCAACGCCGGACGAATGGTCCCCGCGGCGACCCTCGTGGAGGTGCTGTGGGGCACCGAGCCGCCGCCTTCGGCGTCGGCCAGTCTGCAGAACCACATGATGCGGCTGCGGCGATCGCTGGGCGGGACGGTATCCAGGCGGATCAGCACACGGCCGGGCGGATACGCGATCAGCGTGGCGGCAGGTGAGCTTGATATCACACGCGCCGAGGAGCAGCTGCGATCCGGACGCGCCGCGATCCGCGACAGGCTGTGGGAGCGTGCGGCGGAGCTCTCCGCGGTCGCGCTGGGCGAGTGGCGGGGTGAGCCACTGAGCGACGTCAGTTCCGAGCTGCTGGCGCTCCAAGAGATCCCCCGGCTCGCGGAGATCAGGCTACAGCTGTGGGAGATGCGGGCCGAGGCCGCTGTGATGCTGGGCCGTTACCCGGAGCTGGTCGCAGAGCTGCAGCGGCTGGCCGCCGCACATCCCCTGCGGGAGCATCTGCGCGCGCTGCTCATGCTGGCACTGTGCCGCAGCGGGCGGCAGGCGGACGCGATCGCCTGCTACCAGGACATCCGCCATGCGCTGGCGGACGAGCTCGGCATCGAGCCAGGCGCCGAGCTGAGCAGCCTGTACCAGCGGATACTTGTCGGCGACAACATGCTCGCACGGGGGACCGGGCTGATCGTCGCAGAGCAGGCGCCGTACGGTCCGGAGCCGAGGCCGGCAGTCTCAGTGCCGCAGCAGCTGCCCGGTGCGGTGCGGGGCTTCACCGGCCGTTCAGCCGAACTCGAAGCGCTGACCGGGCTGCTGGACCGGTCCGGCGCACCCGGTGGCGGGGCGATCGTGATCTCGGCGATCGGGGGGACCGCCGGGGTGGGCAAGACCGCATTGGCCGTGCACTGGGCGCACCAGGTGGCCGGGCGATTCCCCGACGGGCAGCTGTATGTGAACCTGCGTGGCTTCCATTCGTTGGGAACGCCGATGTCCCCCGCTGAGGCGATCCGGGGCTTCCTGGATTCCCTTGGCATCGCGGCCGAGCGGATTCCAGCAGGCCCGGATGCGCAGGCGGGCTTGTACCGCAGTCTGATGTCCGGCAGGCGCATGCTCGTCGTGCTGGACAACGCCCAGGACGCGGAGCAGGTCCGTCCGCTGCTGCCCGGCAGTTCCGGCTGCCTGACGCTGGTGACCAGCCGAAGCCAGCTGACCGGGCTAGTCGCTGCCGAGGGCGCCCACTCGCTGACCCTCGATCTGCTGACCGATGCCGAGGCTCATGAACTGCTGGCGCTACGGCTAGGAGAGGCGCGGCTATGCGCGGAACCGCGGGCCGCAGCTGAGCTGATCCGGCTGTGCGCGTGCCTGCCGCTGGCACTGGCGATAGCCGCCGCCCGCGCTTCGACCCGGCGCGGGCTCAGGATTGGCGCGCTTGCGGAGGAGCTCAAGGACACCCAGCGTAGGCTCGATGCGCTGGAAACCGGGGATCCGGCGGTAAGCGCGCGTACCGTCTTCTCCTGGTCACTGGGTCACCTGTCAGGGCCGGCGGTTCGCCTGTTCGGTCTGCTGGGCTTGCATCCCGGACCCGACATCACGATCGCGGCCGCGGCTAGCCTGGCCGGGATAGCGCCGTCTGAAGCACGAGGCGCGCTGCGCGAGCTCACCGGCGCCTATCTGGTCGACGAGCGCGTTCCTGGCCGGTATTCCATGCACGACCTGCTGCGTGCCTATGCCACGGAGCGGGCCAACGCCTCCGATAGCGAAGCTGACCGGCTTCCGGCCGTCCTCCGCATGCTCGACCACTACCTGCACACAGCGTGGGCAGCTGACCGCCTACTCCGGCCCGAGCGTGATCCCATCGCTCTCGCTCCGCCCCGACACGGGGGAGTGCCAGAGGAAATCGCCGATCGTGCGCAGGCGATGTCCTGGTTCCAGGACGAGCGGCAAGTCCTGCTCGGCGCGGCCCGGCTCGCGCACAACATGGGGTTCGCCGAACACGCATGGAAGCTCCCCTGGACCCTGACGGTGTTTCTCGACTGCCGAGGGGACTGGCAGCAGCTAGCAGATCTGCACCATGTGGCACTGGCCGCAGCCCGGTACTGTGACGACAAGGCCGGTCAGGCAATGGCACACCGTGATCTCGCCCGCGCCTATCTGCGCCTGGGCCAGTCCGGCCGCGGCAACCACCACCTGGAACAGGCACTCCTGCTATACCAAGAAACCGGCGATTTCGTCGGCCAAGGCCGGACGCATCTGGCCTTGGCGCTGGCAATGGACACCGAAAGCCGGTACGGCGAAGCCTTCAGCCACAACGAGCAGGCGCTCCTTCTCCTCAGCCGGGCGGGTGACCAGACTGGGCAGAGCAATGCGCTCAGCTCGGTGGGCTGGAGCTACGCCCAGCGCGGGGACTACATAACTGCCCTGAAATTCTGTCATGAGGCGATCGGGCTGCAGCGCCGGAGCGGCAATCGATACGGCGAGGCCCACACGCTCGACAGCATCGGGTACGTGTACCGACGCCTTGGCCAGCACGCCCAAGCCATCGGCTGCTACGAGCAGTCGGTGAGCCTGTTCCGCGAACTCGGCGACCGCTATTACCAAGCCGATACCCTCGTCAACCTCGGCGACGCGCTGCACGCCGTCGGGAATCCGCGCAGGGCTCGCGACGCCTGGCATCAGGCCGTGGACATACTTGACGACTTGCACCATTCCCGGGCGGCGCAGGTCCGGGCAATGCTGGCGAGCAGGGTGCTCTGATCGTCCGGCGTCGAAGTTGCTGGGGCTGGGCGATGCCGCTCACAAGATCCATCACGTCGTCCGTGACACAGTTGAACACGGCTGCGTGGAGCGGACCTAATCTTGACGGTTCTCGGCCCGGCTGGCGACTATGGTGATGGACACGATTGGTGCGGCCATTGCACGCGAGAAGAGCAAGGTCGGACATTGCGCGTGCGCGAAATCGATAACTGGAAACTGATCTCGGGCAACTTGGCATCTGGTATCTCGATGTCGATTTTTCGTGACCGCAGTTAGGTGCACAATCAATGAGGCTGGTTCCTACCGTCTGCGCTTTCTCGAGGATGGCCACGAGCCGCGGCAGTATCTCGCAAGCGGGGCGGCCTGAACTACCTTACGCCAGGAACGCGGCTTGAAACGGGGGAAACGTCGTGGCAGCATGCATTTCGTTTGGGTTGCTCGGGACTCTGGAGGCTAAGGACGGATCCCGGGACATCGTCATTTCATCCCAGCGGCTGCGCGTCCTGCTGGCTACCTTGCTGGCCCGTGCCAATTCCAGCGTGCCAATGGACGAGCTGGCCGAGCTGGTCTGGGATGGCAGGCCGCCAGCGCACGCCGGGGTAACTCTGCGCAGTTACGTGAAGCGGCTGCGCAGGGTGCTGGGCGTAGAGCTTGGCGCACATATAGTCACCCGTCCCCCTGGCTACCTCGCCCAGGTGGCTGACGACGAACTCGACTGCCTTCGCTTCGAAACCCTGTGCCGGCGCGGGGGAGCCGCCGTCAGGCGGCAGCAGTGGAATGACGCCTCTCAGGTCCTGACCGCGGCGCTTGCCCTCTGGCGGGACACGCCTTTCATCGACACGCCATCACAAGCCTTGCGCGATCTGCACCTGCCGCGGCTCGAGGAATGGCGGCTGCAGGCTCTTGAGTGGCGGATTGAAGCTGAACTTCGTCTCGGAAATGCGGCCAGCCAGATCATGGAACTCCGGATGCTGGCCGCTCAGCACCCGATGCGGGAACACTTCCAGGCGCAGCTTATGTCGGCACTGCACCTGTGCGGTCGCCAGGCGGAAGCGCTCGCTGTCTACCAGGACGCTCGTAGCCTGCTCGTTCGTGAAATCGGCATCGAGCCCGGAGATGAGCTGCGGCGGATGCAGCAGCAAATCCTAGCCGGCCGGACGCGAACCGCCGGATAACATCGCCGAACGCCGTGAAGCTGATTGATAATAACCGAGCCCACATCTTGGCTAGCCCGGTGAATTCCGCGTCTTGAATCGTGCCACGCCAACGCGCCTCTAGGAATCTTTCGATGCTGCCCGCTTCCGCGGCCGCACTGGCGAGCTGGTCCGATAGGACATGCAACCGGCGCTGAACCTCGGTGTGCAAGGGGAATTCACTCTCCCACCCAGCTGGCACCGCTCCCGCAAACCGGGAATCTTCAAGTGCTTCGCTGATCAGGTGATCGATGATTTCCCGCCAGTACAGCGGCTCGATGCCGAAGGAAATATGAATCGAGATACCACCCGGAAGGGCACGGGCAGCGTGCGGTGACCCGGCCGGCACGTACAGGCAATCTCCGGGGCGCAGGGTGAATGTCTTACCGGTCACCCCAGCCGGCGCTTTCGAGAACCTTTTTCCCAGCCGGGGCACTGGACGCTGTTGCGGGTAGACTACCCATTCCTTCATGCCAGTGATCTGTACGGCGAAGACCTCCCACGGGTCCAGGTGGACTCTTAGGCCCGCTTTTTCCGGCGGTGTCAGGAACACGGCCGCGCGCGTTGGTGTCCGCAACTTCGCCGCTAGGCTCTCGCAGGTCCGCCGCACTGAAGCGGAGTAGCGCTGGAACTCATGGATCACGATCGATGAGCCTTCGCGAACCTGCTTGGCCAGCTCTGCGGGCCGTATCGTCCGGCTGCCGACGTAGGGGCCCACAGCAGGGGTCTCCGTCCAGAACTCCGACGGGATCGGGCCGCCTGCCGCACTGATAACCCGGAAATCCGCCGGGTTGATAGACACCCCATTGAGCATTTCCAGTATCTCAGTTGCGCTCGGAAGCTGCATTCCAGGTGCGCGGTCACCCGACGCGCAGAAATACTCCTTGCTGCTCCAGTGACAGGCCATGAACGCCTCCGCTGAGCTGATGAACTGCTCAAGGACCGAGCGGTCCTGGGGAGAACGGAGTTTGCTATGACTCGTAACGCCGATATCAGGCATGGTGCCATAGTGACATCATGCGGTGGCGCAATGGTGGCAATCTCGTGGCGTCGCGGCCACCTAGCTGCCACGAGAATGCCACGGCCATGAGCTACCTTCTGGAATGGCTGGAATAGGCCAGCGGAACCAACCAGAGGAGAATCCATGGAACAGAACCTCGTGGACCTGCAAGCAGCCGACGTAAGCGACCTGCGCTGGGAAGAGCTGGTCGAGGAAATGACCGGCCCCGATAACTTCATCAACCAGTGCGTGAGCTGCGCCACCTGTTATGGGCCATGTTTTGACACCGGCCAGGACTGCCACGCGCCAATCGAGGACCGCCACGCGCCAGCCGAGTCGGTCGCGTCCGCGCGCGGTTAACTGAGACCCGGGGACCTAGCGATAATGCCTATCGAGCAGTTTGCCGGCCATCGGCTTGTGTCGCCTTTCGGGGTGATCTCCGATGTTACTGCGATGAAGGTATTGCGCGGGCTCCCCGGTCTGACGGTCTTCCATGCGCGCATTGGCAGCGGCCTGCCTGGGGTCGGCTATTCGGGCCAGCAGGAGGACATGCCGATCGGTGGCGCCGGGTCCTCGGTCGACGACTCGTCTACCGCGCAGACGGTAGCCATCGCCGAGGCCGCCGAACGGTACGCGTCCGGCGACTTCCTGGGCGAGAGGGTCATCTGGTCGAGGGCGTCCGAGCTCGGCCGCGATGCCCTCGACCTGGACAGGATCCCGCGCTGCTCGCCCGCTGAGTACGCCGCGCCGCGGTGCCCGCTGACCAGGCCGGACCCGGAGGCCAGGATACGGTGGGTCAGCGGCGTTGACCTGACCACCGGCGGCGAGCTACTCGTACCCGCGGTAATGGCCTGCTACCGCCTGCACGACGTGCGGCCGGCCGAGCGATTCTGGTATCGGGTCTCGACCGGTTACGCCGTGCACACTGACCCGGCCGAGGCGCTTGTCCGGGGAATATGTGAGGTTATCGAGCGCGATGCCATAGCGCTGACCTGGCTGCAGCAACTCCAGCTTCCCCGGCTGGATCCGGTGTCCTGCACCGCGTCGCCTGACGGCGCCACGGCTTCTCCGGCCAGTTTCGCTCAAGTTCTCGAATGGTGTGACAGCCATTTCATTGAAACCTACCTGTTCGAGGCGACCACAGACCTGGGCGTGCCGACCGCCTATTGCGTTCAGGTGGCAGACCATGACGATCGGGTGCATCAGGTGGTCGGTTGCTCCACCGGCCGTGACCTGCCGTCGGCGGCCAGGAAGGCGATCCTGGAAGCCCTCCTGGTGCGGCGGATGCTGCAGTTCGGCGAGGCGGTCCCGCGGTCGCCGGAGGAGTTCAGGTCTATCTCTGACGGCGGTCGCTACATGGCCACCAGAGGAAGGCTGGGCGCGTTCGGCTTCTTGCTGGACCAGCCCGTCCAGGAGCGCACGGGGCCGATGTGCCGCCGCCTGCCCGGCGAATCCGCGGCCGCCCTCCAGCACCTCATCACGATGCTGGCCGGTCACGGAGCGACTGTGATCGCCGTTGATCGCACGCCAAGAGAACTGGCGGACGTCGGCCTGACCGCGGTCTGCGTGCTCATCCCGGAGCTCCAGCCGATGTCTCTGATTCCGGCTGCCCAGTACCGCGGACATGACCGGCTGACCCGCGCTCCGGCCGCGATGGGTTTTCCCCTGCTACCAGAGGAGGCGATGAATCCATGGCCGCAACCGTTCACCTGACCGGCGAGCCGAAGTCCTGGGCAGTCGTGCCGTTGGGCCCTTTCGGCGCCCGGGTAGCTGAGCTGCTGGCCGCGGGCCGGCCGTGGTGCGCCGTCGTCCCGGACGGAGCCGCCGAGGCTGCCTTTGACATGGGGGCGGACCTGGTGATCGCGGCGCTGTGGCGGCCGAGTCCGGCGCTGTGCGAGTGCGCCGACACGCTGTCGTTCTCGCTCGGCCTGCCGTGGCTGCCGCTGACGATGGACCAGCGCCGGATCCACGTGGGGCCGCTGGTGGTCCCGCCCCGAGGGCCGTGTCATGGCTGCCTGCGCCGCCGTCTAGCCCAGCATGACCGCCACTATCAGGAGACCCGGGCGCTCAACGAGGCGTTCGACCGGGACGCCGGCTGCGGGCCAGGCGGCTACCTGCCGCACCACGCCCGGCTCGCCGCGGCGATGGTGCGGCACCTGGCGGACGGCGGGTGGTCGCCGGATCCGGCCGGCTCCGGCCAGGAGGCGGACCACGGGTCAGTAGTCACGATCAGCCTTCCCGATTGCGTGATAACCGCTGACCATGTCGTCACCTGCCATGACTGCATCCGGTGCTGGCCTGGCGGCGCCCGCTCGCCCGGTACCGGCACCATCACCCAGGTCCTGGCCCGGGCCGCGGCTGCGAACACGGGCACGACGTGACCGGCCGGACCGAGCCCGCGATGCCGCGGCTACGCCGCGGGGTGGTCACCGTGATGACCGAGCGAGGGCTGCTGATCAGCGATACTTCCCGCCGGATCCTGCTGTCAGGCAGTGCCGCTAGCATGTTGCCCAGGCTCGTGCCACTGCTGGACGGGCAGCATGATCTGGCGGCGCTGTGCGCCGGATCGGGAGCGCCGCGCGCCGAGATCGAGCGTGCGCTGACCCTCCTGGAGGGTCACGGGGTGCTTCGCGCCACCGCTGACGGGACACCATCCTCGCCGCTGGCCCAGCACGTCGCGGATTACTTCTCCGGGGCGCCCGGACCGCGCGGCAGGAACCTTCCCCGGCTGCTCGCCGACCTTACGGTGCTGATCAGTGCCCCTGAGGCAATTGCCTGCCGGATCGCTGACGACCTGCGCGAGACGGGCGTCGGCCGGGTGGCGATCCCGGTCGCGGGCGATGATCTGATCGAGGCGGCGATGCCCTCGCTGACGCGGGAATCGAGCGGCGTTGCGGTAGTCTTCGACTCTCCTGGCGAGCTGGGCCCGCTGGCCAGCGCCGTAGACAGCCTGCAGGGAACCGGCGGGTGCGTGCTCCGTTGCGCGGCGGGGCCGGGCTGGGCCGAGGTGGGGCCCGTCTTCCGCCCGCAGGGCGCCTGCGTTCGGTGTTTCCGCCAGGGGTACCGGGAAGCTAGCGGGGATAGCTGTTCGCAGGCTGGCAGCTGGTCGTCAGGGGGTGATCAGCCCGGGCTCGCCGGCCTGCTGGCCGGCCTCGTCACCCAGCGGACGCTGGACCTTGCGGCCGACGACGGCTTCCCCGCAGCAGCGCTGCTGAGCAGGCTCAGGCTGGGCGAGCGCGCAATGGAGCACTACCTGGTCACGCCGCATGTGCGCTGCCCGCGGTGCGGCTGGCATCCGGATGGCTCAACGGCCATCGCGACCACGCCGGAGTGGGAGCAGGCCATCCTGAACTACGAATGGCAGTCCGTGATGCCGCCTGGCTGGACCGTGGTCCGCAAGCCGCGCTCGGATAGCCGTCGCCTGGCCAGCCAGGAGGCGGCTGGCCACGGCGAGTTGCCCAGTCCGCGCACGCTCGACGGACACCTGCCCCGCCGCAGCCTGCCGGAGGCGGAACTGCCCAGGCTTGCGGTGGACCGGAGCGGTCCGCACCGCCTGGACAGACCGCTGATCGCGGCTATCCTGCGGCAGCTCGCCGAAGCTTGCGGACTGGATATCAGGCTCAGCGACGGGGCCGCCGCGGTGACCCGGCCCGCCGGGCTTGAGCTTTACCTATTGCCCGGATCTGACCTCTTCGGGCTGCCCGGCTCGATCTTCAGGTACGACCCGGCGGCACACGAGATGGTAGCCACGAGTACGCGCGAGGCCTCCCTGGCGTCCTGCTGGCGCGAGGCCAGCCTGGATCCAGCCGACCTTCCCGCGCTGGCCGGCGCCGCGATGCTGTTTTTCGTCGGCTGGACCTGGGCGTCCGGCCAGACCCAGCCGGACCCTTCCTACAGACTGGCTCACCTGCATACCGGCTACGCCGTGGCCGAACTATCCGCGATGGCCGATGCCGCCCGGCTGCGCGTCTCGCTCGCTCCTCGCTGGCCGGACGAATTCGCGGAAATGCTCGAGCTTCGCCATGGCCGTGAAGTCATCACGGCCGTCGCCGCGATCCAAGGAGTCCAGGAGCCGCAGTCATGCCGTTGATATCGATGTCCGGGCCAGCTGAGCAGCTGGTCACGCTGCTGGGCGGGCGTCAGTCCGCGGAGCGGGCGGCCAGGCCGCGTCGCCAGCCGAGTCCGGACGCTCGCTCCTTCGCCGGCCCGCTGCCGGCCGCTGCGCTCAGGCTGGGCCTGGCCGAAGCCGAGCAGGCCGTCCTGGCCCGCCACCCCGCAGCGGGATTCGGCGTGTCCCGGATATCCCGCGCCGACCTGGCGGCATTGGCCGCGACGGCGCTCACCGCTGATGGCCGGGGACCCTGGGTGCCGGCGGCCCCCGGGCTAGTCCTGCTGCTCGCCGCGCTCAGAACCGACTGCCTGCCCCGCGGCCTGTACTGGGCCGAGCAGCAGGACGAGATCCTGTTCATCCCGCTGGGCGTGCTCGTGCCGAAGGAAGAGGAAGAAGGCGGCGGGCCGGGCGCGCTGTTCCTCATCGCGGGCAACATGCGGCAGGCCGCGAGTTCGGCGCGCGGCCACGGCTACCCGGCCTTGCTGGTTCGCGCTGGCGCGCTTGGCCACGCCGTGTGCGGCGCGGCGGCTACGCGCGGCCTTACCGCCGCCATCGACGTCGGCACGTCGCCCCAGGTTACTGCCGCTGCCCGGCTGGCCGATCCGGGCCTGCGGCACCTGCTGACCGTCGCCGTCGGGACGCCACGATGAACAGGGCTCACCGCACCCGCCCCGGCTGGCCTGAGCCGGTGTTCATCCTGTCGCCGCCGCGCTCGTACTCGACCGTGACGACAGCGCTGCTGGCCGGCCATCCCGAGGTCTTCGGCCTGCCTGAAATGCTGACGTTCTCGGCCCCGACGATCGGGGACCTGCTCTCCGGCATCGGCTGCCTCTGCGTGCTCTCTGCTGAGCCGCATGAACCGGAGGCCTGCCCCTTCCTGGCGGTTCGCCTCAGCGGGCCGTACCGGGCGATCGCTGAACTTCACGAGGGCGGCCAGCACGACGCCGCCATCAGACGGGCGGGGAAATGGCTCAGAGAGAACGCTGACTGGCCGGGCGAACGTCTTCTCGATCATCTGCTCGGGTTGTTGGCCCCGCGGATCGGGCTGGAGAAGTCGCCGGACACGGTCCGCAGTGACAAGAACCTGGCCCGCTGCATCTCGGGTTACCCAGGCGCCCGCTATATTCACCTCACCCGCCATCCGGTCACCGCACAGCGCTCGCTCCAGCAGCACCTTGCCCTGGGCAACCGGTCGGCCAGCCCGCGTCGGCTGGCAGCCCAGGCAGCGACGATATGGTTTCAAGCGCATCTACGGATCACCCGCGCCCTAGGCCAGCTCCCGCCGGAGCAATCATTCCGGGTTCGCGGTGAAGACTTGCTTCGCAGCCCGCAAACCTGGCTTCCCCGCATTCTCGGCTGGCTCGGCCTCGAGGCCGGCCCCGATACCGTAGCGACGATGTTGCGGACGGAACGGTGGCCGTTCGCTGGAACCGGCACGTCCGGTCGGCTGTTCGGCGGGGATCACAAATTCATGCTGTCGCCGGAACTGTCGCCCGTGCCCGAGCCAGGGCCGCTCGAGTTCGAGCCCGCCTGGGGGCTGCTCGATGAGATGTGCGCCCGGATGTCGCGGCTGGCTAATCACCTTGGCTACCCCGCATAGCCCGCACGCCGGTAACTCGCTCCGGCCGGCAGATGATGCGAACCCCGTCCTCACTACGGGAGACGCATTCGGCGAGATGCTGCGTGAATGCTGGCGCCAAGGCGGGAGTCCGGGCGCCGCCTTCGAGATCGCCGAGCGCGACGATGGCTTTATCTCCGTGGTCGACGGCGCCCATTACTTCGCGCCGTTGGAAACGCTCAGTCCGCCGGATCTGTGGGCCTGCGAACGCGTCACTGGCCGGGTCCTTGACGTCGGCTGCGGCGCAGGCAGGCATGCGGTCCCGCTGATGGCGAAAGAACACGACGTCACTGGGGTCGATCCGTCCCCGGGAGCGGTCCACGTGGCGTCGTCGCGCGGCGTGACGGTCATTCAGGGGACCATCGATGATCTCACCGCGTCTGGGACGTTCGACACCGCGCTGCTGATGGGCAACAACCTCGGCCTACTGGAGGGGGACGAGCGGGGCAGGCAGGTCCTGGACAGGCTCGCCGCCTTGGTCCGGCCGGGGGGCCGGCTGATCGGGTCCGGCGTCGATCCGCGCACCGAATCGGATCCCGAGCACCTCGCCTATCAGGCCCGTAACCGCGCCCGCGGGCGCATGCCCGGTCAGCTGCGCATCCGCGTACGCTACCGCGGTCTCAGCTCGCCGTGGTTCGACTATCTTCATGCCTCGCTGGACGACCTCCGCACGCTCACGGCGGGGACCGCGTGGACGATATCCGACGCCATCGTCGGTCCGTTCCGTTATGCCGTCATGTTGACTCGGCAGCCATCACACCATCGACCTGCCGCCTACAGATAACGAAGGTAACGCCCGTGATTCAACTCCGAATGCGCCCTGGAACGCGCATCACTTCGGTACGCCAGGACGCTCTCACCATTGACCAGCACGGACATCTCAGGGAGTTGCGCGGAATCCGCGGCCTTGAGCCCGCGTTCCGTCTCCTCCTCCGCCAGTCTGGTGCCGATCTGGATGAGCTGCGCGAGCAGATCGCGCGGACCGGACCGCCGGGCGGGAGCATTGCGGGCGTTGATCGTCTAGGCCGGGCACTGGGCATGCTGGTCAGCGGGTGCGCCGTTGAGCTTGCTTGCATGGCTGGCGGCGACGAATTGCTCGCGGCGGCTCCGGTCGGCCCGCTCGCCTCGTTCGATTTCAGCTCGTTCGGGACTGGGGACGTGGCACTCGGCAGGTTCCGGCTATCACGGTTCGCGTGCGCTCACCGAGCCGCCGGGAACCTGGTCGTCGATTGCCCGCATTTGTCGGTGCGCATCACAGTCACGGCCAGCGAAGCCGCGGCGGCGATCGCGGCGCTCGCCGAGCCGTCATCGGCGGTCGAGCTGGCCGCTCGGCTGCCCTTCATCTCTCCGGCTGTGGTCCGGGAGGTGCTGGCGGTCCTGGCCGCCGCAGGCGCTGCGGCGCGGGTCGGGCCTGACGGCCGCCTGGCCGAGGACTGCGACCCGAATCTGGCCCAGCGCGAATTCCATGACGTCCTCATGCACTCCCGCAGCCGCTACGGCCTGACCGACGGCCCCATCGGAGGCGTGTTCCCGCACGCTGGCGTCATCCCGTCCAGTCCCGCCGTCAAGCCGGCCATGGCCGAGCCCCTCATTGACCTGCCCCGCCCAGACATGGATCAGCTCATGACCGCCGGCCCGTCACTGGCCCGGGTGATGGAGACGCGCCGCTCCGTCCGGGCTTACGGGGACCGGAAGCTCACGGCGGATGAAGTAGGGGAATTCCTGTACCGGGTGGCACGGGCCCGCGCCGTCGCCGGCCCGCGCCCTGACGATCCCCACGGATACGAGACCAGCGATCGCCCCTACCCTAGCGGCGGCGCCGGTTACGATCTCGAGATCTACCTGCTCGTGCGCGAGTGCGAGGGCATCGCGCCCGGCCTGTATCACTACCAGCCGATGGCCCACGCGGTGAGCGAGCTGCCATGCGAGCCGGCCACAGTCAATCGGCAGCTGCGCAAGGCATATTACGCGAACGGCTGCCAGGTCATCCCGCAGGTACTGTTCATCCTGGCCTCCCGGTTTTCCCGGCTGAGCTGGAAGTATCAGGGCATCGCCTACGCCACTACGCTGCGAAACGTCGGCGTGCTCTACGAAGCCATGTACCTGGTCGCGACCGCGATGGGTCTGGCACCCTGCGCGCTCGGCAGCGGCGACTCGGCATCGTTCGGCGCCATGACCTCACTCGACCCCCTCGTTGAATCCTCGGTGGGGGAGTTCATGCTAGGCACCCGGCCGTAGCCGCAGAGCGCGGCAGGGCGGCACAGTCATCCGGAGGTTCCGAGGAGATGACCAGCACGTTCGGCGGGCAGGCGGCGATCCGGACCGCGGGCCTGCGCAAGACGTATAAGTCCTCGCGGGGCGATGTCGCGGCGGTGCGCGGCATCGATCTCGACATACCGGCGGGGGAGTTTTTCGGCCTGCTCGGGCCGAACGGTGCGGGCAAGTCCACGACCATTGGCATGCTCACCACGCTGGTGCACCCCACGGGCGGGCGCGCCTGGGTGGCCGGCTACGACGTTGTGCGCGAACCGGTAGCGGTCAAGCGGCGGATCGGTGTCGTCACTCAGAAAAACACGCTCGACATGCAGCTCACGGTGGCAGAGAACCTGCAATTCCGTAGCCGGTTCTTCGGCCTGTCCGCCCGCGTGGCGGCCCGGCGCGCTGAGGCGCTCATCGACGCGTTCGGCCTCGGCGACCGGCGAAGCGCGATGGCCGACAAGCTCTCCGGCGGCCAGGCCCGGCGGCTACTCATCGCGCGGGCGCTCGTGCACAAGCCCGACGTGCTGTTCCTTGACGAGCCGACCGCCGGGCTTGACCCGCAGACCCGCGTCAACCTCTGGGAGATCCTCAAGGTGCTGCACGACTCCGGGCAGACCGTGCTCCTCACCACGCACTACATGGAGGAGGCGGAAGCGCTCTGCGACCGCGTCGCGGTCGTCGACCACGGCCTCGTGCTAGCCGCCGGGACGCAAGAGCAGCTCAAGGAGGACGCGGGCGCCGCCACTGTCGTCACGGTGCGGCTCGATCCGCCCCCGCCTCCCGACTTCCACGAACGCACTGGCCTGACCGGCCGCCCCGACGTCACCCGCGCCGAGGTGACCGGCGACCAGCTCCGGGTGCACAGCCGAGAGCCGGAAGGGCTGCTCGGCACCCTGGTGTCGCTGGCCTCAGCCGAGGGCCTGCACATCCGCGACGCCGCCGAGCAAAAGCCGAGCCTGGAGACAGTCTTCCTGACCCTGACCGGCCGCGAGTACCGGGAGTAGCCCACCATGGCAACGACATTCTCACCGCGCGTTTCTGGTCCCGGCATCGGCGCGAAGGCCGACCCGGTCGCGACGGAGGCGATCGCGGCCCTCATCAACGACGCGCCCGTCCCCATGCCCACGACGCTGAAGACGTTCGGCGCGATGATGGCGCGTGAGTTCCGCGTGATAGGCCGCAACGCCGTCTCGACGATCATCCGCTCGATCACGCAGCCGCTGTTGTTCGTCTTCGTCTTCGCGTACGTGTTCCCGAAGATCGGCGGCGGCATCATCCTGGGCCGCGCGGCGGGAGCGGCCGCGGCGGCGCACGGTGCCACTCACGGCGGGATCAACTTCACGACGATCCTCCTCCCCGGGCTGATGGGGTCGATGATCATCATGCAGGGCATGCTGGGCACCACGATGCCGCTGGTCATGGAGTTCTCCTGGCAGCGCACGATCGAGGACCGGGCGCTCGCCCCCGTCCCGATCCGGGTCCTCGGCATCCAGAAGATCACCGCCGGTGCCATCCGGGCCGTCATGGCTGCCCCCATCGTGCTGCTGGTGACCCTGTTCGTGCACGCCGCCGATCAGGGGCCGCACATCCACGTGGCCAACTGGCTCATGCTCGTGCTGGTCATGATCGGATCCTCGACCGTGACCGCGGCGATGGGCCTGCTGCTAGGCACGATGATGGACCCGCGCAAGACGCAGATGACCTTCACGGTGGTCCTCATGCCAATGACGATGCTCGGCTGCGTGTACTACCCGTGGTCCGCGCTGCACGCGATCCGGTGGCTCCAGACCTTGGTGCTCCTCAACCCGATGGTGTACATGTCGGAGGGCCTGCGCGCCGCGCTGACCCCGTCGGTCGCCCACATGCCAGCGTGGGGGGTGCTGCTCGCCCTGTTCGGCGGCACCCTGGTCTTCGGCTACCTGGGCCTGCGCACCTTCCGCAACCGTGTCGTCAACTAAACCCACCCGGTCTTGGGCTGGGGTACCTTGCTCCCGTAGCGTTGTCTCGCTGGACTTTTACCGCAGTGACACCGGGAGCAGGCAATGACGCAGACCCCGCATTATCAGGTAACCGACCCGGCAACGGGCGAGGTTCGCGAGACCTTCCCCTTCGCCACGGACGCGGAGGTGGCGGACGCGCTCGCCGCCGCGACCGCGGCGTTCGCGGCGTGGCGGCTATGCCCGGTCGCCGAACGCGCCGCGATCGTGCGGCGGGTCGCTGGCCTGTTCGCCGAGCGCGCCACCGACCTGGCCGCACTGATCACCAAGGAGATGGGCAAGCGGCCCGCGCAGGCGGTCGGTGAGGCCGAGTTCTGCGCCGACATCTTCAACTACTACGCCGACAACGGCCCCGAACTCATCGCCGACAAGCCGCTGCCCGGCCACGGCGCCGCGCACGTCGAGTACCGGCCCATCGGCCCGGTACTCGGCGTGATGCCGTGGAATTACCCGTATTACCAGGTGGCCAGGTTCGCCGCGCCCAACCTCATCGTCGGCAACACCGTCATACTCAAGCACGCGGAGAACTGCCCTACCTCGGCCCTGGCGATCGCGCAGATCATGAAGGACGCGGGTGTGCCGGACGGCGTGTATGTCAACCTCTTCGCGACCCACGAACAGGTCGCCGCGATGATCGCCGACCCGCGGCTGCGCGGCGTGTCGCTGACCGGCTCCGAGCGGGCTGGCACGGTCGTCGCGGAGACGGCCGGCCGCAACCTGAAGAAGGTCGTCCTTGAGCTTGGCGGCTCCGACCCGTACATCATCCTCGACACCGACGACGTCGAGAAGGCCGCCAAGACCGCCTGGGTCACCCGGATGGAGAACGTCGGCCAGGCGTGCAACTCCAACAAGCGGATGATCGTCATGGACGACATCTACGACGAGTTTGTCGCTGCCCTGGTCAAGCGGGCTACCGAGATGTCACCGCGCCAGCCGGGCGATGACTCTCCGCGCTCCTACAGCCCGATGGTCTCCCGCAAGGCCGCGGAGAACCTCCTCGAGCAAGTGCGGGACGCAGTCTCGAAGGGCGCCACGCTGCACGTCGGCGGCACGCTCGACGACGGTAAGGGCGCGTACTTCTCCCCGGCCGTGCTGACCGGCGTGACTCCGGAGATGCGGGCCTACCGGGAGGAACTGTTCGGCCCGGTCGCCGTCGTCTACAAGGTCAGCAACGACGACGAGGCGGTCCAGCTCGCCAACGTCGTGGATTTCGGCCTCGGCGGCGCGGTCTTTTCGACCGACGAGGAGCGGGCAATTCAGGTTGCCGAGCAGCTGGAGGTCGGCATGGCCAACGTGAACACCCCGGCAGGCGAGGGCGCGGATCTGCCGTTCGGCGGCACCAAACGCTCCGGCTTCGGCCGCGAGCTGGGCCCCCTCGGCATTGACGAGTTCGTCAACAAGCGCCTCTTTTACGTCGAGAAGTAGCGCTTGACGAATATCCAGGGCTGGGAATGAATCTGGCTCCGGATCGGCTGTATCCCGCAGTCGTGGTCGTCTTGCACTCATGCCCGGGTTCCGGGCTCGCGGGAACGACAGTGGGTCAGCGTCGTGACCAGTGCGGGAGATTGCAGGTGCTTGACGAGCAAGGCGGTTGTTCATTGGCTGGGGAAAACGGCGGCGACGCAAGCGGCTTCGCCGACCTCGGGCTGGCGCCCGGTCTGTGCCGCGCGCTGTCTGGCCTCGGTTATGAGGAGCCGACACCAATCCAGCGGGCTGCCGTGCCGCCGCTGATCGCGGGGCGTGACCTGGTCGGACAGGCCGCGACGGGAACGGGCAAGACTGCCGCCTTTGCGCTTCCCATACTCCACCGGATCTTCGGCGGGAGCGGGCAGCCGGGGGTGCGCGCCCTGATCCTCGTGCCCACGCGCGAGCTAGCGATACAGGTCTCCGCGGCGATGCACAGCTACGGACGCGACATGAGCGTGCGTGTGCTGCCGGTCTACGGCGGGCAGCCGATTGGCCGGCAGTTGCGTTCGCTTGACCGCGGCGCTGACGTCGTTGTGGCAACACCTGGGCGTGCGCTCGACCACATCGCCAGGGGAACGCTTGACCTGAGCGGCCTTGAGATTGTCGTGCTCGACGAGGCCGACGAGATGTTTGACATGGGCTTCGCCGAAGACATCGAGGCGATACTGGGCAAAACGCCGGAGAACCGGCAGGCCGCGCTATTCTCGGCGACCATGCCGCCGCGGATCGACGGCATGGTGCGCCGCCACCTGAGCGACCCGGTGCGAGTCGAACTCGGCCGCAAGGCGTCGGCGTCGCCCGGCAGGCTGCTGGTGCGGCAGACCGCCTATATGACGCCACGCGGGCACAAGCCCGCCGCCCTTATGCGCGTGCTCGACCTGGAGACTCCGGCGGCCGCGATCGTCTTCTGCCGGACCAGGGACGAGGTGGATCAGATCACCGAGACCCTGAACGGCAGGGGCTATCATGCCGAGGCGCTGCACGGCGGAATGGACCAGCAGCAGCGTGACCGGGTCATGGGCCGGCTGCGCGGGGGCAGCCTCGATCTCCTCGTGGCCACCGATGTCGCCGCCCGTGGTCTGGACATCGACCAGTTGACGCATGTGGTGAACTACGACGTCCCGAGCGCGCCGGAATCCTACGTGCACCGCATCGGGCGGGTTGGCCGGGCGGGCCGTGAAGGCACGGCCATCACGCTAGCCGAGCCGCGCGAGCACCGGATGCTCAAGGTTATCGAGCGGGCGACGGGGCGGCCGATCGCGATCGAGAAGCTGCCGACCGTCGCCGACCTGCGCGCCAGGCGCCTGGAGCGGACTCGCGCTGCCCTTCGGCAGATCGTGCTCGAAGACGACCTTGACACCTTCCGGGGCGTCATAGAGCCGCTCGGCGAAGAGTTCGGCATCTACGAGGTGGCACTGGCCGCGGTCAAGCTGGCAGCTGAGGCAAGCAGAACCGCTGGCGACGAAGAGGACCTGCCAGAGGTCGAGCTGGTTCCGCTGGACGATCGCGGCGGACAACGCAAGGCCACGGGCCGCGACCAGCGGCGCGGCCGCGCGGCGCCCGAGGGCACGACGCGGCTGTTCGTGGGGACTGGCCGTTCTTCCGGAGTTCGGCCGCAGGACCTCGTCGGCGTCATCGCCCGCAAGTCGTACCTGTCCGGCAAGGAGATCGGCGCGATCGAGATCGCCGATCGATTCTCGCTCGTTGAGGTCCCCGAGACCGCGGCAGACGACGTGGTCGCCGCGCTTCGGCAGGTCAGCATCAAGGGCCGGAAGGCGACGGTCCGCCGCGAACGCTACCGCGCGGCACGATAGCGCGCCAGGCACAGCCTGCCTTCGGTCCGGGACTCCTACGGCCTCGGCCCGGCCACTGTCCCGCCGCTGCCCGAGCCGACCGTTGTCATCAGTGGTGCGCGAACAGGACCTCTGGGTAACGCGGTGACGGCCCGGCCAGCAGCGGACTAGAGCGGCGCCGTAGGTAGGTGTCGAACCACGCGTTCAGGTAGGCGCGCGCGACGGTCACCGCACGGGGTCCGTTGATGGTGCCGATGAGCTCGACAACCCAGCTCGGCGGCTCGTGCAGGATGAGGGCCGCCTGCGGGACCAGGGCGGCGAAGTCCGTGAACGTGCTGTGCCTGGATCCCTTGAGGTTCAGCTGAAGCTTGGGACCGCGCTGTTTCGTCCAGAACTTCTTCCAGGTCGCAGCCTCGAAGGCGTCCAGGTCCTGCCTGCCGAACAGCAAGAGCGCGTGGTTGGAGCCGTCCACGGCCTGCGGCGTCCAGAGCGTCCCGTCGAGGTTGATGCCGGCGTGAATGCGGGTGACGGAACCGATGGCGTGGGCGGTGGTGGAGCCACCGTCGGACTGGCCGAACATGCCCACCCGGCCCAGATCGAGGGCACGGTCAAGGCCGCGGGGCAGCGGCCGCTGCTCGTGGTCGGGATTGCCCCCGCGATCGATGCCGGTGAGCTGGTCGAGCACGAAACGCACGTCGGCGACGCGCGACTCGATCGCCTTGGTGGTCAGCGGACTGTCGCCTTCACTGGGCAGCTGCGGGACGGCGGCGATCTCCAGGCGCCCATCCGGCAGCTCGACGACGCCGGCGTCGTGAATGTGGTCGATCGTAACGACCACATAGCCGCGGCTGGTCAGTTCTTCGACAAGGCAGGTTGTCTCGTAGCGCTCGCCGCCCAGGCTGTGGGAGTACAGGACGACGGGCCAGCCGCCCTCGCGTTGCCGCACCGGGGCGCCGAGATGCGCGTGTGTGACCGGCCAGTTGAGCGGGACGGGGTCGCCTATCTGCTTCTCGTAGACGCGCGCCGTTGCGGGTGATGTGTAGGGTGCACGGGGGTAGTCATGGCTACCAGGCTCCACCGCGCACCTATCCCGGAACCATATGGCGGGCCTCCCGGCCTGACGTCAGGCTAACCCCACCCGCGACGCGTCAACGCGCAATGATGTGTCATCAGCCGATGAGGTCCGGGCCCCGGGTGCGTCTACCTCTGCGATGACAGGAGGACACGATGTTCAAGGTTGAAGCCCCGGCGGTCAGGGTCCTGGTGGCGGGGGCGAGCATCGCGGGGCCTGCGCTGGCACACTGGCTGCGTCGGCGAGGGGCCGAGGTGACCGTGGTGGAGCGGGCCCCCGCACTGCGTCCCGGTGGGCAGGCGGTGGATGCGCGCGGGGTGGCCAAGGAGGTCATCCAGCGGATGGGGCTGGACTCGGCGGTGCGTGCGGCCTGCACCGAGACCGCCGGCGCGCACATGGTGGACGTGGCCGGAAACGTGCTGGAGACCTTCAGCGCGGCCGACGACGGCGGGGACGGGTACATCTCGGAGATCGAGATCCTGCGCGGGGACCTGTCCCAGGTGCTCCACGACGACACCCGCGACGGTGTCGAGTATGTCTTCGGCGACCGGATCGCCGAGTTCACCCAGGAAGCGGACGGGGTGGACGTGACCTTCGCGGGCGGCGGCCGCAGGCGCTTCGACCTGGTGGTCGGGGCGGACGGGCTGCACTCGACGCTGCGCGCGATGGCCTTCGGGCCGCATGAGCGGTTCGTCCGCCACCTCGGGCACGTGCTGGCCTTCTACAGCGTGCCCAACGAGTTCGGACTGGACCGCTGGCTGATCGAGTATCAGGAGACCGGGTCCGGGCGGTCCGCCCTCCTGCGGCCCATCCAGGACGCGACCCGGGGGATGGCCATGTTCTCCTTCCCCGCGGCCGACTTCGATGTCGACTACCGTGACGTCGAGGCCCAAAAGCGCCTGCTGCGCGAGCGGATGGCCGGCCTCGGCTGGTTGACCCCGCGCATCCTAGCACCTGGACGACACCCCGGACTTCTACCTCGACCAGGTCGCCCAGGTGGTGATGGACCGCTGGTCGAGCGGACGAGTGGGGCTGCTCGGGGATGCGGCGTTCAGCTCGTCGCCGCTGTCCGGGCAGGGCACCGGGCTAGCCCTGGTCGGCGCCTACGTGCTGGCTGGGGAGCTGGCCGCCGCTGGTTGGGACCCGGCGGCCGGGTTCGCCGCCTATCAGGCGCGGATGGGCTCGTTCGTCGAGGCCAACCAGGAGATCGGCCGGCTGAACGCGCGCAGCCGTGACGTCCCACGGCCGGGCGCCGAGCCGAGCCTCGCGCCCGAAGAGTGGCCCATGGAGCTGATCGAGCGCGCGATCAACGGCGTCGAGCTGCCCGACTACGCGCGGGTGCCGGACTCCGGGACCCCGGCCGGATCGCCGATCACCTCGTCGGCCATGTCGTAGGGCTGCGAGAGATCGTCGAGCCACAACTGGATTTTTGCTGCTTCCGGGGCGTCCAGATCCCGGAAGATCCGCAGGGCCGTCGTCCAGTATTCGCGCGCTTCGGCGGGCCGCAGCTCCGCTGTGAACAGTTGACCGAGAGAGGCGAGGGTGGTGGCCTCCCCGAATCGGTCACCTAGCCGCTGGCGGATCTCCAGGGATTGCCGGTAGTGGTCAGCCGCTTCTTCGGTGCGTCGCAGATTCCGGTATACCTCGCCAAGGTTCTGATGTATGAATCCTTGTCCGTAGAAATCGTTCCTGTCCCGCCGGATCTTGAGTGCCAGATGAAGATTCCTGACAGCTTCGTCAAAGCGACCGAGTTCGGCGCAAGCAAAGCCCATGTTTCCGAGAATAATGGCTTCTACGCGTTCCTCGCCCAGATCGCGGGACATTCTGAGTGCCTCTTCGGAGGCGTCTAGTGCGGCCATCTGCTGGCCGCGCTCGCCGTACATGGATGCCAGGTTGGCCAGTATCCGCAGCACTCCTTGTTCGTCGCCAACCTCGCGGAACAGGCGCAGTGCCCGCCGGTACGCGTCACCTGCGTCATCGAACTTACGCCGATCCGTATACGCACGAGCGAGGTCGGCGAGAATGCACGCCTGGCCGAAAGAGTCGGATTCACGGGTCGCGCTCTCCAGGCCGATCCGATGGGTCGCGATCCAGTCGGTCCAGAGTTTCCGGAGATTGTAATAGGGTGCCAGCACCGCGGGCAGCCGCCAAGCGTAATCGTCGAAGCCTTGCCGGGCCTGCTGCCGGGTGGCCGAGATCAGGTTGACGCGTTCGCTATCACACCAGCTGACAGCTTCGTCGCGGGATTTGAAGACCAGTGGTCTAACCGCACTGTCCGCGGGAAATGATGGACTGCGCCGCTGGGGTTCGATGAGGCTGCATGCCCTCTCCGCGGTATGCAGATACCAGGCGAAGACCCTGCAGAGAGCGTTGTGGCGGTCGGCTTGGGTTTCCTCACTTACGGCCTGTTCCAGAGCGTAGACATGCATCAGGTCGTGGAACTGATAGTGGCGTGGGGACGGCGAATCCAGCAAATGTGCGCCGACTAGTGTTTCAGCGCATACTTCGGTGATGCTTTCTGGCAGTCCGCTCATTGCGGCCGCGGCGGGGAGGCTGATGACCGGACCATCCCAGAGGCTCAGCAGCCGGAAGACGCGCATCGGATCCGTCCCGTCTACGCGAACAGTCCTGGTCAGCGCGGTGTAGCTGGCCTGGAAACTCGCGCGTACGGAACGATCGTCCGCCTGGAGCACATCTAGCCGTCGAGCCATGTCAGTGAGCAGTCCGGCCAGCGCGCCGATCGTCCGGGCAGGCTGCGCGGCCAGATGAGCCGCGGCGATGCGTACCGCTAGGGGCAGCCCGGCACAGACCGATAGAACGCAGGCTGTCGCATCGGGCTCCGCTGTGGTGCTGATGTCACCGACGATGCGCGTGAACAGTGCCCGGGCCTCGTTCTCATCCAGAACGCCGAGGTGCAGACGTTCGACCGCGTCAAGGCTCACCAGCCGGTCGCGGCTAGTGATCAGCACCGCGTTGCGGCTGCCTCCGGGTATGAGGGGACGTACGTGAGCGGCGTCTCGGGCATCATCGAGGACGACGAGTACGCACCGGTCAGACAGCATCGACCGGTACAACGCGGCGCGCTCGTCCGTTTCCACGGGGATGGCCGGCCAGTCGAGCCCCAGACCGCGGAGGAACTGGCCGAGCGCGTCTCCGGGAGCGACTGGCTGGTCACTAGTCCCGCGCAGGTTGATGTAGAGCTGCCCGTCCGGGAAATCCTCGCGATGCCGGTGACCACTGTGCACGGCGAGGGTGGTCTTCCCCACACCGCCAGCGCCGGTGACCGCGACCACGGTGATCGCGCTATGTCCGCGTGGGGCGCGACACGGATTCAGAAGTTCATCCAGCTCCCACAGATAGTCGGCGCGACCGGTGAAATCGCCGATATCGGCAGGAAGCTGCGCCGGAACGGTACCGGCACCCGGCAGTGAGCCGACGCGCAGGGACTGGCCGGGGGAGCGGGCTGGCGCGACCACGGCGGCGCCCTCATCGCCGCACAGGATCTGCTGGTGCAGGGTCTGGAGTCTGGCGCTCGGCTCGATGCCCAGTTCGCTGACGAGACGGTGGCGTGCGTTCCGGTAGGTGGCGAGGGCGTCGGCGCGGCGGTCCGAACGATGAAGTGCCAGCATGAGCTGGCCCACGAAGCCTTCCCGGAACGGGTGATTGCGCACCAGTTCCTGAAGCTGGCCTATCAGGTTGCGCTCGTCGCCAATGGTCAGCTGGGCGTCAATGCTCAACTCGATGGCGTCCAAGTGCATCTCAAGCAAATGCGGTGCGTATTCCACTTGCAAGCGCTCCGACGGCACGTCCTCGAGCGGACTCCCTGACCACAGGTCGCGCGCTTCCTGCAGCAGCCGGATGGCCTGGTCCCAGTTTTCCGCCTGGGCCGCACGCCGGCCATGCTCGCACAGGTCAGTGAACCGGTTGATATCCAGCTCATCCGGTTCCACGTCAATGAGGTAGCCGTTGGTCCTAGTGATGATACGGCTGGCTATCTGATCGCCGACCGCCCGCCGGAGGCGGACCATCTGCATCTGCAGCGCGTCGCGCGAACCAGAAATCCCGTCGCTCCACAGCATGTCAATGAGGCGGTTGGTCTCCTGAGTCCGGCCCGCCGTCACCAGCAACCCGGCCAGCAGCGCACGCTGTTTGGGCGACGACACTGTGACCTCATGATCCCCGTCGTGCACCCGCATCGGCCCAAGTAGCGCGAAATGCATGTGTGTTTCCCCGTTGCCCGTTGCCCGTTGCCCGTTGCCCGCCACCGCCCAGTCATTATGGACACGGCCCACCCACCCGGCAAGGACAAAACGCGCCATCCGCCGTGAACCCGGGCTTGCAACCCGCGGACGCGCCACCCCCGTGCGGCGCATCCGCGGGCCCGTTGGGTGAAGTCAGTCGGATAGAGCCGCGGCCAGGCGTACCAGCCTGCTGGCTGGCGCGTGAACGTAGACGGGCATAACAGATCCTCCCTTTCCGGACACGATCCTGGGTAGCCGGGCCAACAGCGAACCAACACTCCGCCAACCGTGCGGCCACTTCCGGCGGCACCGGGAGCCAAATCCAGACATAGGCGCCAAAGTGAACCTGGCCGGTAGCAAACGTTTGCGGCAATCCGTCTCCTCGCTAGTCCGACGGCCGCCGCGCGCCCGGTGCTGACGCGTAGTGGCTCCACGGCCCGGTTCATGCCCTGATGTCGGTCCCGGAGAGCGCGAATGCCGCGCCCGTGGCCCTCGGATCGCGTCGCCGGGCGGTCGATTGCGAGGTTCACCACACGATCGCGGCAGTTCTGCAATCCTTTGCAGGATTACGCGGTAACCTCTGTCGGGTCAGAGCAACGTGCCCGGGCCGTAACCGGGACTTCGGCCCAGCGGTCACCCGGCGAGAGGGCTTATCCATGGCACTTCTTTCCCCGAAGGTAATCGCCCAGGTCAGCGAGCGTTCCGACAGCGAGCTCGGGGCGATGTCCTGGGAGTGGATCTTGCGCGCCGACGGCCAGGTGTTCTACCGGCTCACCAGGGTTAACGGCCGACGGGAACGGAATCCGTGGACCCTGGCGACCCAGTTGCCCGCGGCCGCCTTGGACGTCATCCGCGGGGACAGGAACAAGGCCATCGAAGCGCTGGGCGTCATCGTCCGCCAGCACGGCCACCGGCGCTGAGCCAGGCTCCGGACCCCCGTCACAGTGATGATCATGAAGGGTTGTGTGGATTATAACCCACACAACCCTTCATGATCAATGCGTAGCGCGCGGCGTAGGCGGCTACGGAACGTGGTGGAACCGGATGGACCGCCTTAGGGATGTACACCCGGTCACCTGAGGAGCCGCACATGTCCGACATCGCGTCAGACCGTGGTATCAGCGCCGCGGTTGCGCCCTCTGTCTCTGCGTCCACGCTCATCAACGATCGTGCGACGAGGATCCCGATCACATGTACCTCACCGACTTCGGGATCACCAAGCACATCATGTCCCGCAGCGGGCTGACCTCGACTGGGCAGTTCCTCGGCACGATCGACTACGTCGCTCCCGAGCAGATCCGCGGCACCTCGGTGGACGGCAAGGCCGACCAGTACTCGCTGGGCTGCGTGCTGTACGAATGCCTCACCGGCCGTGTTCCGTTCGAGAAGGACCTGGACGCGGCGATCATCTTCGCGGACGTGGAGGAGCGCCCCACGGCGCCGTCCGCCCTGCGGCCCGATCTGCCGTCCGCCGTGGACGAGGTCTTTGCCCAGGTCCTGGCCAAGGAGCCCGGTGACCGTTACGGAAGCTGCCGCGAGTTCGTCGACGCGGCCCGCGGTGCCTTCGGCCTTCCGGTGACCGGCCCGCACCCGCGCGAAGCAGTCCCGCGCGAAGCGGTCGCGGTCGCCGCGGCTCCGGTGGGGCAGGCCCGCCACGGCGACACGATGGCGGTCATCCGGTCCTCGGCCGGCCCGGCGCTGCTGCCCCAGCCGGGCACGCCGGGCACACCAGCGCCGCCGGCCGCCGGCCAGACCGGCCAGACCGGCCAGGCAGGCCGGACCGGGCCGCCCCGGCGCTGGTTCGGTGAGCCGCGCTGGATCGCGGTACTGACGGCCGTGATCCTGGCCGCCGCGGGAGCGGGCACCTGGGCCCTGGTCCGGGGTCATTCCAGCGGCAAGCCGCAGGTCGCCAGCAGCATGGCCATGCCATCAAAGCCCGCCAAGCCGGCCGCGAAGGCGACGAAGGCGCCGAACGTGCTGATGAGCGCGCTGGCCCTGGCGAACCAGAGCGGCCGCCAAGGGCCTGCTGCCGCCCTCGACCTGCAAGCAGCGGGACGCCACGATGGTGATCTGCACCGCCCCGGCGCCCGGCATCAGCAGTGTCAGCTTCCAGACCTATCCCTCGCTCACCGCCCTGTACGCGGCGTACACCGACCAGGTCAAGTCGCTCAACTCCGGCAGTTTCCAAGCCAACTTCCAGGACTGCAACAGCTCGCAGACCTACGGCGAGGCCGGCTGGAATCACATGTTCAAGCACCCGAAGACCTATTCGGTCGCGCAGATGAGCGCCGGGATGATCGCCGATGCCCAGGCCGCGGGCCGGGTGTTCTGCACCTACGACCAGGGCCAGGAAGGCTTCGTGTGGACCCAGGACGACGGCCGCCTGCTGGGGTACGTGGCCGGCCCGGTGCACGAGGACGTGTGGAACTGGTGGTATGCCGTCCACCACAACATCGGCTTCAGCGGCACGCCGATGAAGATGTGACCACGGCCGATGGATACCGAGATGCCGCTGCCCGGCCGGTCAGCCGGTCGACGCCCGGGTCTGGCTGGAGCGGTACACGCTCGAGGTCTCCGGGCGGGGGGCGTGCGCCTATGACTTCGGCCTGCTGGACGGCGGTGGCGACAACCCGTGCCCGCACCCGTTCGCGGCCTC
>DASRFJ010000170.1:0-6544 GCA_035651595.1 Streptosporangiaceae bacterium
GGGCGCGGGGCGCGGGGGCGGACGGCGCGGGGGCGGACGGCGCGGGGGCGGACGGCGCGGGGGCGGACGGCGCGGGGGCGGACGGCGCGGGGGCGGACGGCGCGGGGCGCGGGGCGGCTCCGCATGCGGCGGCTAAGCGGAGGCCGGGGCGTTTAGCCATTGCCGTTCGGATAATTCGGTCCATGAGCGCCGGCATCGGGAGGCCGGTCGCCGCCCACATCAGCGGGAAGCCGGACGCCGCGGTCAGCCCCGGCATCGTGTTGATCTCGTTGACCACCACCTCGCCGGCCGATGTGTAGAAGAAGTCCACCCGGGCCAGGCCCTCGCAGGAGATCGCGTCGAACGCCAGGCACGCCAGCCGCCGGACCTCCGCAGCGGCGGCCGAAGGTATCGCGGCCGGGATCCGCATGGTGTCGCCGGCCGCCAGGTATTTGGCCTCGAAGTCGTAAAACGAAGACCCGGGGTCCACCAGGACCTGACCGGGCACGCTCGCCTCCGGCGGCCCGCCGTCCTCTCCCTCGAGCACCGCGCACTCCACCTCGAGGACCTCCAGGCCGCCGACCGCCGCCTCGACGAGCACCTTCGGATCGTACGAGCGCGCCAGATCGACGGCCGCCTCCAGCTCAGCCAAAACCGAAACCCGCGAGATCCCGATGCTCGACCCGCCACGCGCGGGCTTGACGAACACCGGCAGGCCGAGTTCGGCGATCTCGTCCAGCACCCGCTTGCGCTCGACGGAGCCGGGCCGCCAGTCCCTGTCGCGCACCACGACGTACCGCCCGACGGGCAGGCCGTGCGCGACCAGGATCAGCTTCATGTACTCCTTGTCCATGCCGGCCGCGCTGGCCAGCACGCCCGCCCCGGCGTACCGGGTGCCGGTCAGCTCGAGCAGGCCCTGCAGCGTGCCGTCCTCGCCGTAGGCGCCGTGCAGCAGCGGCAGCACCACGTCGACCTCGCCGAGCGAGCGCGGCACCGCGCCGGGGGAGATCATCTGCAAAGACCCCGGGCCCGGCAGCGGCACCACCGACGTCCCAGGCGAGGCCTCCACCGCCTCCACCGACGGCAGCTCTCCCGAACCCGAACCCGAACCCGAACCCGAAGCGGCACCGGAACCCCCGAGCCGCCCAGGATCGCCAGAGGTCAGCACCCAGCGCCCGTCCCTCGTGATGCCGATCGGCAGGACCTCGTACCGCGCGGGGTCCAGCGCGCCGAGCACCATGCTGGCGCTCGCGCACGACACCGCGTGCTCGGTACTGCGGCCGCCGAACACCACCGCTACCCGGATCTTCCGCTGGTCCGCCATGATCCTCCCGTACGGTAACCGCCACATCCATTACGCCCGGCCCAGCGACTCCAGCGCCACGTACGCGTCCGAGATGAGGTCTTCGGCGTCTTCCAGGCCAATGGAGAAGCGTACCGCCCCGGGATCGATACCCCCGGCAGCCAGCGCCCGGTCGTCGAGCTGGCGGTGCGTGGTCGTGGCCACGTGCGAGACCTTCGTGTGCGTGCCGCCAAGCGACGTGGCAAGACAAGCGAGCCGCAGCTTGTCGGCGAACGCCATGCCCGCCTCACGCCCGCCGTGCGGTGTCACGGTCACGATCGCGCCGAACCGCACTCCCTCAGGACCGGCGTCGAACAGCCGGCGCGCGGTCTCGTGGCCCGGGTGCGAAGGCAGCCCCGGATAGTCGATCCGCATGACGTTGGGGTGCCGGGACAGTGCCGCGGCGAACACCGACGCGGTGGCGCACGCGCGCCGCACCCGCAGCGGCAGCGTCTCCAGCCCGCGGCGCAGCAGGAACGCCTCGTCGGGGGACAGGCAGCCGCCGGTGTCCACCCGCACCGCCCGGATGCTGCTGATCAGCTCGATGCGCCCGGTGACCACGCCGCCGGTCGCGTCGGAATGCCCGCCGATGTACTTGGTCGCCGAGTGGATCACCAGGTCGGCGCCGTGCTCCAGGGGCCGGCAGATCACCGGCGGGGCCAGCGTCGAGTCGACCACGAGCAGCGCGCCCGAGTCGTGCGCCAGTTCGGACAGCCGCCGCAGGTCCGCCACCGTGGTCGTCGGGTTCGCGATCGTCTCGGCATAGATGATCCTGGTCGTCGGCCGCAGCGCGTCGGCCACCGCGTCCAGGTCGGAGATGTCGACGAACGACGTCTCCACGCCGAACCGCGACAGCACATTGCGCAGCAGCCCGTACGTGCCGCCGTACACCGCGGCGGGCGCGACCACATGCGCCCCGGCACGAGCGAACGTCCAGAACACGCCGCTGATCGCTGCCATGCCCGACGCGAAGGCCTGCGCGGCCGGCCACCGGGGCAGGTTCACGCCCTCCAGCGCGGCGACGGCGCGGGCGAACGCGTCCACCGTGGGATTGTCGATCCGGCTGTAGGTGTAGCCGGGCAGCTCGTCGTTCAGCACCGCGCGGTATTCCTCCGCGTTGCCGAAACCGAACGCCGCGGTCCGGTACACGGGAGTGCCGAGTGGCTGCTGGGCCGGGGCGGGCGCGTCCGGCAGGTGCACCGCTCGCGTGTTCTCGCCGGCCTGCCTGCGAACTATGTCAGCCAACTACGCCACCTCACGGTCCGTACCATTCGGGTTTCGCGGCCCGTGACGCAAGCATCGTCGCTGCCCGGCGCACTGGCAAGCCGTCGTACATCACCGCCGCGACCACCTCGGTGATCGGCATCTCGACCCCGTGCCGCTGGGCGAGCGTCAGCACCGGCCGGCAGGACGCCACGCCTTCGGCGGTCTGGCTCATCGCCTCGCTCGCCTCAGTGACCGACAGCCCGCGCCCCAGGTTCTCGCCGAACGTCCGGTTCCGCGACAGCGGCGAGCTGCACGTCGCCACCAGGTCACCCATCCCGGCCAGGCCCGCGAAGGTTTGCGTGACAGCGCCGAGTGCCGACCCGAGCCGGGCCATCTCGGCCAGCCCTCGGGTGATCAGCGTGGCCCGCGTGTTGTCGCCAAGCCCCATCGCCACCGCGATGCCCACCGCCAGCGCGATGATGTTCTTCACCGCGCCGCCAAGCTCGCAGCCGACCACGTCAGTGTTCGTGTACGGCCGGAAGTACACGGTGTGGCACGCCTTCTGCATCGACTCGGCGCCGGCCAGGTCCGTGCACGCCACCACCGAGGCGGTGAACTGGCGCGCCGCTATCTCGGCGGCCAGGTTCGGGCCGGTGATGACCGCGATCCGCTCCGCGGGGATCTCCAGCACCTCGGCGATGACCTCGCTCATCCGCGCGCACGTGCCGTGCTCGATGCCCTTGAGCAGGCTGACCAGCAGCGCCTGCGGCGGCACCAGCGGAGCCCACTGCTTCAGGTGCCCGCGCAGCGACTGGGCGGGCACCGCGAACACCACGAAATCCGCTCCGTCCAGCGCCTCCGCCACGTCGGACGTCGCGGTCAGCGAGCCGGGCAGCACCACCCCGGGCAGGTACTCGGGGTTCTCGTGGCGGACGCTGATGGCCTTGGCCACCTCCGCGCGCCGGCTGTACAGCACTGTCGAGGTGCCCGCGTGGCACAGGATCTGCGCGAACGTGGTGCCCCAGGAGCCTGCGCCCAGTACGGCTGCCCTCATCCGGACCCTTCCGGAGCCGTCTTGGCCGCCGTCGACGGGTCGTACGGTATCTCCGGCGGCTGCTCCCCGCGCAGCTCGCCGACCAGCCCGGTGACCGCGCCCATGATCGCGGCGGTCGCCTCGCGCAGCGCCCGCGCGGACGTCTCCTTGCCGGCCCACGCGGACAGGTCCACGGCCGGCCCGGCGACCGTGCGCACGGTCTTGCGCGGCGGCAGGAACAGGCCGCTGAACACCTTCTTGCTGCCGTACGGCAAGATGTCGGCCGTGCCCCAGTGCGCCACCGGGATCACCGGCGCGCCGGACGTCAGGGCGAGCCTGGCCACGCCGGTCTTTGACACCATCGGCCACAGGTCCGGGTCCCGGGTCGCGGTCGCCTCCGGGTAGATGATCACGCACGCGCCCTTCTCGAGGGCCGCCTCTGCCTCCTTGAGCACCAGCGCGGCGTCGGCTCGGCCGCGGTGCACCGGCAGTTGTCCGGCCTTGCGCAGGAACTGCCCGATGAACGGGACCCCGAACATGCTGGCCTTGATCAGGAACACCGGATACCGGCCGGACTCGTAGCAGAACAGCGCGTCGGTGCCCCAGTCCACATAGGACACGTGGTTCGGCGCCAGGATGACGCCGCCGGTCTTCGGGATGTTCTCCCGGCCGCTGTGCCGGTTCCTGATCAGCAGGCGCAGCGACGGCCGGAGCACCGCCACCGACAGCATCCGCCAGGATCGTGAATAGCCCCACGGGCGGCGGGCAGACGCCGCCTGGCTGGCACTGTTAGCGGGGCCGGCTGCGCCGGCGGGCGCCGGGGTGCTCATGAGGTCAGTCTCCTGGTTCAAGTGGTCCGATGTCGAGGCAGGATCAACGCTCTACTACCTTAGAAAGCGATGGCCGATATTGCCGCGTTCACCTGGTCAGTGGTGATTCCCGTCAAGGTACTAGCTCAGGCTAAGTCCAGACTCGGCCTGCTCGGGGACGCACGGCGGGCGGAACTGGCGCTCGCCATGGCGACGGACACGGCAACGGCGGTACTGGAGTGCCCGGGAGTGGCGCGTGTGATCGTGATCACAGACGACCAGGTCGCGGGCGCGACGATGGCGAAGCTGGGCGCGCTGGTGATCCCCGACGAGCCCGGGGCCGGGCTGAACGCGGCGCTCCGTCACGGCGCCGCGCACGTGCGCGCGCACTGGCCGGCGTCCGGCGTCGCCGCGCTGTCCGCCGACCTGCCGGCGCTGCGTCCCGCCGACCTGTCCGCTGCGCTGACCGCCGCTGCGGCCTCGGCTCTGGCCGGGGTGCCGACCGCGTTTGTCGCGGACGCGCCCGGCGACGGCACGACGCTGTACACGGCGCGGCCAGGGGCGGCTTTCTCGCCTGCCTTCGGCCTGGCCTCGCGCGCCAGGCACGCCGCTGGCGGCGCGGCGGAGCTGGATGTGCCGGGCATCGCCGGCCTGCGCCGGGATGTGGACACGCCGGAAGACTTGCGGACCGCGGCGGCCCTCGGTCTTGGACCGAACACCGCGCCGATCGCCGCCGACCTGCTCAGCCGGGGGGTCCGCGGGGATGCATCCCCCCGGAGTTAGCCGGGGGGTCCGGGGGGATGCATCCCCCCGGAGTTAGATGTGCACCACGGGGCAGGTGAGCGTTCGGGTGATCCCGGGCACGTGCTGGATGTGCGCGGCGACGAGCCTGCCGAGTTCGTCGACATTCTCCGCCTGGGCGCGCACGATCACGTCATAAGGCCCGGTGACGTCTTCCGCCTGTGTGACACCGGTGATCTTGGCGATCTGCCTGGCCACGTCGGCGGCCTTGCCGACCTCCGTCTGGACGAGGATGTAAGCCTCTACCATGGCGTCCTCCTGGGGCAGAGCGGGACGAGTACCCCACGCTACATTAGTGGTCGAGACCAGTTGCGCAAGTGTATGCCAGGAGGCCGCTATCGGTGCCGGTGATCTGGGCTCACTGGGGGAGTTCGGACTGATCGACGCGCTGACCGCGTGGCTGCCGCCCGGACCGGGGACGCTGGTCGGGATCGGCGACGACGCCGCCGTGCTCGCGGCGCCGGACGGCCGCGTGGTGGCCACCACGGACTTCGTGCTCGAGGGGCGGCATTTCCGGCGAGAGTGGTCCGATCCGGCCGATATCGGCCACAAGGCGGCGGCCCGCAGCCTGTCCGACGTCGCCGCGATGGGCGCCCGTCCGACCGGCCTGCTCGTGGCCCTGGCCGCGCCCGCGGACGTGCCCGTGTCGTGGCTCCGCTCGCTCGCTGACGGCTTGGCCGCCGAATCCGCCCGAGCCGGCGCCTCGGTCATCGGCGGTGACACGGCACGCTCTGACGTGGTAGTTCTCGCGGTCACCGGCCTCGGCGACCTGGACGGCCGCGTGCCGGTGCTCCGCTCCGGGGCCCGCCCCGGAGACGTGGTGGCCGTGGCGGGCCCGCTGGGTCACGCCGCCGCCGGCCTTGCCCTGCTCACCGCCGGGCTTCGTGAGCCCGCCCGTTTTGTCCGCGCCCAGCTCCGCCCCTCGCCTCCGTACGACGCAGGCCCGGCGGCGGCCTTGCTGGGCGCCACCGCGATGATCGACGTCAGCGACGGCCTGCTCGCCGACCTGGGCCACGTAGCGGCCGCCAGCAACGTGCGCATCGACCTCCGTTCGGCCGCACTCGCCGACCCCCTTCTCTTTGATCTCATAACGACAACCGATCTTGTCCCGGAGTCCGCCTCCGTCTCGGACGGCGACCCCCACCCCGCCCTCTCGCCCGAGTTCGCCTGGATCCTCACCGGCGGCGAAGACCACTCCCTAGCCGCTACCTTCCCCCCAGCTGTCGACCTCCCGCCCCCCTGGCGCCCCATAGGAACCGTCCACCCCGTCCCCGCCGCCACGGACCACCCCCCGCCCGCCAACCCCAGCGCGCGAGCCACCCCGACCGTGCCCCCCACCCCGACCGTGCTCCCCACCCCGACCGTGCTCCCCAC
>DASRFJ010000171.1:0-14854 GCA_035651595.1 Streptosporangiaceae bacterium
GGTGTCGGCCAGGCACTGGGTTTCCACGTGCCGGGGCCGGTCCAGGTAGCGTTCGGCGAAGCATTCGCCGCGGCCGAACGACGTGACCGCCTCACGCACCGCGGACTCGTACTGCGCCGGGATCTCGTCCATCGTCCAGGCCACCTTCAGCCCGCGGCCGCCGCCGCCGAACGCCGCCTTGATCGCCACCGGCAGCCCGTGTTCGCGCGCGAACGCCTCGATCTCCGCCGCGTCGCGAACCGGGTCCGAAGTTCCGGGGGCGAGCGGGGCTCCCACCGACAACGCGATGTGCCGCGCCCGGACCTTGTCACCCAGGGCCTCGATGGCCGATGGCGGCGGGCCGATCCAGATCAGTCCGGCGTCGGCCACCGCGCGGGCGAAGCCGGCGTTCTCCGCGAGGAAGCCGTAGCCTGGGTGCACGGCGTCGGCGCCCGACTGCTGTGCGATCTTGATGATCTTGTCGATGTCCAGGTAGGTCTCGGCGGGACTGGCGCCGCCCAGCGCGTACGCCTCGTCGGCCATCCGCGTGTGCAGCCCGTCGATGTCGGGCTCGGCGTACACCGCGACGCTGGCCAGGCCCGCGTCCCGGCAGGCCCGGGCGACCCGGACCGCGATCTCGCCTCGGTTGGCGATCAGGACCTTGCGCACACCATCCTCCGTACCCTGCCGCCCCCGGGCTAACTTCCGATTGCTTCCGCGCTGGAAGTCTAGATGAGCGACCTTCCCGGGCGGCAGAACCCTGGTTGCGGCAAAATGTAAGAAATGCAACAAACGGCCCTAAGCTCCCTCGGAATGGTGCTGACCTGCGGATAAATGACGCCGACCGGGCCGCGGTCGCCGGTTTGTCGCTTGGTATACGCCCTTCCTCAACCGAAGTGTGATCTCGGGTACGTAGAGTAAGCGTCATACCGGTTGCGGGGCCGTTCCTTGTCGGGCCCGGTGACGAACTGGGCCCGGTAGCCAAGGGCAAGCGAGGGAGCCCGGTACGTCGGTGCTCAATGAAGAGCACCGTCGGACGCGTATTGTCGGCGACGTTTTGTTACGAAGCGGTAACGAATACGCACTAGCCATTGGCGACGGAAGGAGCCCGCTCGGTGAGCATGCACCCCCCGGCCAGCGCACGTGGGAGCATCCCATGGGCGTGCTGAGCATGCTGGCCTGGTTCGGGGCGGCGGCGAGCCTGTGGTCACGGTCGCGGCGGGGGAATAGCGCCTACCTGTGGCTCGCGCTGGCCGCCGCGCTTTGGTGCGCCGGGCTCATCGCGCTCCAGGTCGACGGGACCACGATCGGGCTCTCGTTCGCCGACCTGCCGCCGCTGCTCGCGGTCGTCGCGGCGGCGATCGGCACCGTGCTGCTCACCGGCCTGACCGGTACCGGTTCGGCCGGCAACGCCCGTCGCGACGACCGCGAGACGCCGCCGTCGGTGCTGCCCGGGCTTGCCGACGGCTACGTGATGGCGGTCGCGCTGCTGGTCATCGGCTGGGTCGCGCTGTTCAGCGGCGAGTTCCACCGGTCCGGCGCCAGACCGGGCACGTTCCTGCTCGACATGATCCACCCGCTGGCCGACCTGGCGGTACTCGGCGCGCTGCTGCCCATGGTCACCGCCGCGTGGCGCCGCGCCACGCTGCCCTACCTGGCGCTGGTCGCGGTGGCGGTATCGGACGCGCTCGGCGTCGGCCAGCGCGTTTCCGGCGGGCACGCCTCGATCGCCGCCCAGCTCGTGGCGGTGCTCGCCGCGCTGCTGTTCGCGACCGCGCCGTGGAGCGAGGCGGCGCCGCGGCTGCCGGTGCCGACCAGGGTGCAGCTTCCCGGCATGGCGAGCGCTGGCGCGGCCACGGTCGTCGCGGCCCTTTCCGCCTGCGCCGCGACCATCGCGGTGGTGCTGAACGGCCTCGTCGGTGCCCCGTCCTCCGGGCTCGCCCTCATAGTGGCTGGCGGTGCCGGGGTGCTTGTGCTCGCGGCCAGGGTCTTCATGCTGGTCAGGGAAAACGGGGTGATGCTCGCGATCTGGCAGCAGTCCAGCCAGAACCTGCGCGAGCTGGCCAACCGCACCAGCGACGTCGTGCTGGTCTGCGACCTGACCGGGACCGTGCGGTACGCCAGCCCCGCGGTGACGGGGTACGGGTACACGCCGGCGGACCTCGAAGGCAAGCGCCTGGCCGACTTCGTCCATCCGGAGGACCGGCGGACCGCGCTGGCCGCGGTCCGGGCCGCGCTTTCCGGCACCGGATACGGCGCCGGGAGGTTCCCCTGCCGGGTGCGTGGCGCGGACGGCACGTGGCGGCACGTCGAGGCCAGCGCGCTGCGCGTCGAGGTCCCCGGTGAGCCGCGCGGCGCGGGCCAGATGCTGGTCACCGCCAGGGACATCAGCGACCAGGTGGCGCTGCGCCAGCAAGTCACGCACCTGACCTTCCACGATGGCCTGACCGGCCTGCCGAACCGCGCCTACGTGGAGGAGCGGGCCAAGGACGTGCTACGCAGCGGCGGCGGCGTCATCTTCCTCGACGTGGACCGCTTCACCGCGGTCAACGACTCGGTCGGGCACGGGGCCGGCGACCTCGTGCTGGCCCAGGCCGCCCGGCGGCTTCGCGCGGTGGTGCCGGCGCACGACACCGTGGCCCGCTGGGGCAGCGACGAATTCGCGGTGGTCGTGGAAGCATCGGGCGGCGCGCAGGAGGTCGTGGAGATCGCCAACCGGCTGGCTCGGGTCATCGCGGGCGAGCCGTTCCGGGTGGCCGGCCAGCAGATCGCGCTGACCGCGAGCGTCGGGCTGGCGCTCGCCGGGCCGGACGCGGACTTGCGGGAGCAGCCGGGCGTGGTGCTGCGCAACGCCGACGTGGCGATGTCCCGGGCCAAGGACGCCGGCGGCGACCGGGTAGAGATGTACGCGGCGCACATGCACGCCGACGTGGTCCGCCGGCTGGAGCTGGTCAGCGACCTGCAGCGGGCGATCAGCCACGGCGAGCTGACGCTCCAGTACCAGCCGGTCGTGGACCTGGCGACCTCCCGGGTCACCGGTGCGGAAGCTCTCGTCCGGTGGTACCGGGGCGAGCACGCGGTCCCGCCCCGGGAGTTCCTGCGGGTGGCCGAGGAGTCCGGACTGATCGTGCCGCTCGGCGACTGGGTGCTGAGATCCGCGTGCGCCCAGGGCGCGGCGTGGCGCCGGGCGTCCTGGGACGTCGGCGTGTCGGTCAACCTGTCGGCGCGCCAGATCATGGCGTCCTCGTTCCCCGGCGACGTCGCGGCCGTGCTGGCCGAGACCGGCCTGGAGGCCAGCGCGCTCACCGTCGAGGTGAACGAGCGGATCCTGGTCGAGCACGCCGGCGAGGTGGTCGACCGGCTGGCGGAACTGCGCGCGCTTGGCGTCCGGCTCGCCATCGACGACTTCGGCACCGGCTACGCGTCGCTGGCCTACCTGCGCCAGCTGCCGGCGGATATCATCAAGATCGACCCGTCGTTCGTGGACGGGCTCGGCCGCGACGACACGCTCGCGCTGCTGACCAGGACGGTCGTGCAAGTCGGCCGCGACCTGGGCATGCAGGTGGTGGCCGAAGGCATCGAGCAGCCCCGTCAGCTTGCCGCGCTGCGGGAGATGGGCTGCGGTTACGGGCAGGGTTTCCTGGTGGCCAGGCCAATGGCCGCGCCCGGCGTGGAGGCCTTGATAAGAATCTCCCCCGGGGGCAGTGTCTCCCCCGGGGGGAAGACCCCCCCGGTGACCCCCCCTGGTTCAGGGGCTTACCCAGCCCCTGAAACCCCGGGCCCCGAGGCCGCGAGTGCGGCGCCCCCGGGGGAGGACTCGGTCTCGGCATGTGAGACTAGTTCCGCCGTTAGTTGACGTTGGCGTTCAACCAAGCAGTATGGTGGTACGCGTGAGCAACTCGCTGATTTTCGTACTTGGCCGGCGCGCAGGCAGCTGACCAAGCCAGCTACTGCGCGCGCCCCTCGACTGCCGGACGGCACGAGGGGTTTTTTGTTGCCAGAGCCCATCACGCCAGGGAGACCCTTCCGATGACCGAGACAACGGGCCGCAACGGCACCAGGCCCGCGGACAACGCCAGCGAACCGGCAGCCGCCCCGGTGGCCGCCGGGACCGCCGCGGCCGGAGGCCTAGGCCAATCCAGCACGGCCTCAGGGGTGCCGAGCCCGCGGGATCTGGCCGCCCGCGCCGCCCATCCCCACCCGCATCCCCAGCCGCCTAAGACCCCCCATGGCGGGGGGCCAGGGGGGTCTGGGGGGATGGCTTCCCCCCAGGAGCGGGGGGTTTCAGGGGGGTCGTCCCCCCGGGATCAAAGAGTCACTGGCGCTCAGGCGCTGGTGAGCGCCCTTGAGCGGGTCGGCGCGGAGGTAGTGTTCGGCATTCCTGGCGGCGCCATCCTGCCGGCCTATGACCCGCTGATGGACTCCACGGTGATCCGGCACATCCTGGTCAGGCACGAGCAGGGGGCCGGCCACGCCGCCACGGGATACGCCCAGGCCACCGGCAAGGTCGGGGTGTGCATGGCGACCAGCGGACCGGGCGCGACCAACCTGGTCACGCCGCTCGCCGACGCCTATATGGACTCGGTGCCGATCGTGGCGATCACCGGGCAGGTGTCCACCAACCTGATCGGCACCGACGGCTTCCAGGAAGCGGACATCTCCGGGATCACGATCCCGATCACCAAGCACAACTTCCTCGTCACCAGGGCGGAGGACATCGCCAGGACGATCGGCGAGGCGTTCCACGTCGCGTCGACCGGCCGGCCAGGCCCGGTGCTGGTGGACGTCGCCAAGGACGCGATGCAGGCGATGACCGAGTTCGCCTGGCCGGTGCCGTTCGACCTGCCCGGCTACCACCCGGTGACCCGGCCGCACGCCCGGCAGGTGCGCGAGGCCGCCCGGCTGATCATCGAGTCCAAGCGCCCGGTGCTCTACGTGGGCGGCGGGGTGATCAAGGCGCGCGCCGCCGGTCAGCTCGCCGAACTGGCGGAGCTGACCGGCATCCCGGTGATCACCACGCTGATGGCCCGCGGCGCGTTCCCCGACACGCATCCGCAGCATCTGGGCATGCCCGGCATGCACGGCGCGGTCGCGGCGGTCGGCGCGCTCCAGAAGTCCGACCTGATCATCGCGCTGGGCACCAGGTTCGACGACCGGGTGACCGGCAGGCTGGACACGTTCGCCCCGGGTGCGCTGATCGTGCACGCGGACATCGATCCGGCGGAGATCTCCAAGAACCGGCGGGCCGACGTCCCGATCGTCGGCGACTGCCGCGAGGTGATCACCGATCTGATCGCCGCCGTCAAGGCCGAGCACGAGCAGGGCCGCAAGGGCGACCACGCGGACTGGTGGGTCCAGCTCGACCAGTGGCGGTCCAGGTACCCGCTCGGCTACGACAACCCCGACGATGGCTCGCTGGCGCCGCAGTACGTGATCGAGCGGATCGGCAAGATCGCCGGACCGGACGCGGTGTACGTGGCCGGTGTCGGGCAGCACCAGATGTGGGCCGCCCAGTTCATCGACTACGAGCAGCCCGCGACCTGGATCAACTCCGGCGGGCTCGGCACGATGGGCTTCGCCGTGCCGGCCGCGATGGGCGCCAAGTACGGCGTGCCGGACCGGACCGTGTGGGCGATCGACGGCGACGGCTGCTTCCAGATGACCAACCAGGAGCTGGCCACCTGCGCGATCGAGGGCATCCCGGTCAAGGTCGCGATCATCAACAACGGCAGCCTCGGCATGGTCAGGCAGTGGCAGACGCTGTTCTACAACGAGCGCTACTCCAACACGACCTTGCACTCGGCTGGCGGAGCCGAGGACGCGCCGATGGGCACCCGGATCCCGGACTTCGTCAAGCTCGCTGAGGCGTACGACTGCGTGGGCATCCGCTGTGACCGGGTCGAGGACGTGGACCGGACCATCGAGCAGGCGATGGCGATCAACGACCGCCCGGTCGTGGTCGACTTCATCGTGCACCGCGACGCGATGGTGTGGCCGATGGTCGCGGCCGGGACTTCCAACGACGACATCAAGCACGCCCGGGGCATGGCGCCCGACTGGGGAGGACTCGACGATGAGTAGGCACACGCTGTCGGTGCTGGTGGAGAACAAACCCGGCGTGCTGGTCCGGATCGCGGGACTGTTCGCCAGGCGCGGTTTCAACATCGACTCGCTCGCGGTGGGCCCCACCGAGCACGCCGAGCTGTCCCGGATCACTATTGTGGTCAACTGCGAGGAGCACCCGCTTGAGCAGGTGACCAAGCAGCTCAACAAGCTCATCAACGTGCTGAAGATCGTGGAGCTCGAGCCGGGAGCCACGGTGCAGCGCGAGCTCATCCTCATCAAGGTCCGCGCGGACAGCGAATCACGGTCGAGGGTGCTGGAGACCGTGCAGCTGTTCCGGGCCAAGGTGGTAGACGTTGCCCTGGACGTGATCACCGTCGAGGCGACCGGCCACCGGGACAAGCTCGATGCCCTGATCAGGATGCTGGAGCCGTTCGGTATCAAGGAGCTCGTGCAATCCGGGATGGTGGCCATCGGCCGTGGCGGACGGTCCATCACCGACCGCGCCCTGCGTCCGGTGGAACGCAGCGCTTAAGCGAATACTTAGGAGAACAGTGGCAGAGATTTTTTACGACGACAGCGCCGACCTGTCGATCATCCAGCGGCGGCATGTCGCGGTGCTCGGCTACGGCAGCCAGGGACACGCGCACGCGCTCTCGCTCCGCGACTCGGGGGTAAACGTCCGGGTCGGGCTGCCCGAGGGATCGGCGAGCCGGGAGAAAGCGGCCAACGACGGGCTCCGGGTGCTGACCCCGGCCGAGGCGTGCGAGGAAGCCGACCTGGTCATGGTGCTGATCCCGGACCACCTCCAGCGCGAGGTGTACGCATCGGCGATCGCGCCGGCGCTGGTTCCCGGGGATGCCCTCTTCTTCGCGCACGGGCTGAACATCAGGTATGACCTGATCGACCCGCCGGAGGGTGTGGACGTGTGCATGGTCGCGCCGAAGGCACCGGGTCACCTCGTCCGCCGTCAGTTCACCCAGGGCCGCGGCGTACCGGTGCTGGTCGCCGTGGAACGCGACGCCACCGGGAACGCCTGGCCGCTCACCTTGTCCTACGCCAAGGGCATCGGCGGCACCCGGGCCGGGGCGCTGAAGACCACGTTCACCGAGGAGACGGAGACCGACCTGTTCGGCGAGCAGGCCGTGCTGTGCGGCGGCATCGCCGAGCTGATCAAGGCCGGGTTCGCCACCCTGGTCGATGCCGGTTACCAGCCGGAGGCAGCGTACTTCGAGTGCCTCCATGAGATGAAGCTGATCGTGGACCTGATGTACGAGGGCGGCATCTCCAAGATGTACTGGTCGGTATCGGACACCGCCGAGTACGGCGGCTACACGCGCGGGCCGCGGCTGGTCAACGAGCGGACCCGGGAGGAGATGCGCCAGATCCTCGGCGAGATCCAGGACGGCTCGTTCGCCCGCGAGCTTGTCGAGGAGTTCGACGCCGGCAAGCCCAACTTCCTCAAGCGCCGCGAGGCCGAGCACGCCGAGCAGATCGAGCAGGTAGGCGCCCGGCTGCGCCCCCTCATGTCCTGGCTCTCCGAGGACGAGTAACCGCTCCGCGAAACGGGGCATAAGCCACGTTTCTGGCGCGCCGACAGGCGCGCCCGATTACTGCGGACACTTACCCCCCCGGTTTGGGGGGGTAAGTGTCCGCAATCTTTTCGGACCCCCTCGCAGGGCTCGCGACGACCGCGGGAACGCCTCGCCAGTCCGGACAAACCGGGTATTGCGGGTGCCTGGCGCAACGAGTGCGCGCGGCACGCCAGGAACGGTCCGGGGCGCCCGGCGCCGGCGCCGGCCCGGCCCGGACGGCGTCTCGGATCGTGAGATGAAAGTCTCCAAGGGTTGTACATGGCAAGCTGGGATAGGTAGCGTGGCAGGCACTATGCGGCAGCTCGTACTTATCGCCAGCCGCAGCGGGGCCTGATCCAGGGCAGGCCAGCGACCCGCTGCGGGGTATTGGCGCTGGCCGCATTCTTCCCGTCACATTGATCAGGAGCAGCTTCTCGTGTACGACATGTATCCCTGGGATTCCCGCGCCGACAGCCCCCGCACGCGGCCCCCGGCCCCCCGTGAGAGCGACGACCAGGCCGACCCCGCGACCCGCGCCGTTCAGGTCGCCTTGGACCGCCGCGACAACGGCGGTGACGCCGCGGTAGCCACGGCACACGCGAGGCATACGGCCGTTCGCTCCGGCCAGTAAGGTTCTGAGCATGGCTTCAGAGCATTCAGGCACGCGCAGCCTCAAGCTCGCCGTCATCGGCGGCGACGGGATCGGCCCCGAGGTGGTCGCCGAGGCGCTGAAGGTCCTGCGCGCCGCCACGGCCGGCCGCGCGACCTTCGCCGAGACCACGTATGACCTCGGCGCCCGGCGCTGGCACCGCACCGGCGAGACGCTCCCGGACAGCGTGCTCGACGAGCTCAGGGAGCACGACGCGATCCTGCTCGGCGCCGTGGGCGACCCGAGCGTGCCGAGCGGCATCCTCGAGCGGGGGCTGCTGCTGCGGATCAGGTTCGAGCTCGACCACTACGTGAACCTGCGCCCGGTCAAGCTCTACCCGGGGGTGAGCAGCCCGCTCGGCAAGCCGGACTCGATCGACATGCTGGTCGTCCGCGAGGGAACCGAAGGCCCCTACACCGGAGCGGGCGGCGTCATGCGCAAGGGCACGCCGCAGGAGATCGCCACCCAGGAGAGCTTCAACACCCGGTTCGGGGTGGAGCGCGTGGCCAGGTACGCGTTCGGGAAGGCCGCGAGCAGGCCGCGCCGCAAGCTCAGCCTCGTGCACAAGACCAACGTCCTCACCTACGCCGGTGATCTGTGGCACCGCACCGTCAACGAGGTGGCCAAGGACTTTCCCAGCGTCACCACGGACTACAGCCACGTGGACGCCGCGTCGATGTTCTTCGTCAGTGCGCCCGAACGGTTCGACGTGATAGTCACCGACAACCTGTTTGGCGACATCCTGACCGACCTCGGGGCCGCTGTGGCCGGCGGCATCGGCCTGGCGGCCAGCGGCAACATCAACCCCGAAGGCACTGCCCCGTCCATGTTCGAGCCGGTGCACGGCAGTGCGCCGGACATCGCCGGCCAGCAGAAGGCCGACCCGACGGCCGCGATCCTCTCTGCGGCCATGCTCTGCGACCACCTTGGCCTCACTACGGCGGCGGCGCGGATCGAGCAAGCGGTCGGCGAAGACCTCCTGGAACGTCAGGGTGCATGGGCGGCGCGCACTACCGTGGAAGTAGGCGACGACATCGCCGAGCGAGTAGCCAGCTGAGCGACCCCGCACGCAAAGGGTTGCAGAAGCCGCGGTACTCCCGCAAATGTCGTTCAGCCAAAATACGGTAGGCCCGCAATGGCGCGGGCGAGGAGGAAGCTTTAGCCATGATTGACTTCGAGATCCGCCCTTCCAGCCACCCGGTGCCTGAGGCCGAGCGGGACGCCATCCTGCGCGCGCCCGGCTTCGGCCAGGTCTTCACCGACCACATGATCACCATCCGGTGGACCGCGGACAAGGGCTGGTACGACGCCCGCCTCGAGCCCTATGGCCCGTTCACCCTCGACCCGGCGACCTCGGTGTTCCACTATGCCCAGGAGTTTTTCGAGGGCCTGAAGGCATACCGGCAGGACAACGGCTCGATCACGATGTTCCGCCCGGACGCCAACGCGGCTCGGTTCAACTCGAGCGCCAGGCGGATGGCCATGCCCGAACTGCCAGAAGAGACTTTCATCAGGGCCCTTGAGCTGCTGGTTGCCCAGGACCGGGACTGGGTCCCGCACACCGAAGGCTACAGCCTCTACCTCCGTCCGTTCATGATCGCCACCCAGCGCGGCCTCGGCGTCAACCACCCGGCCACCGAGTACCTGTTCTGCGTGATCGCGTCACCAGCGGCGAGCTACTTCGCCGGCGGCGCCAAGCCGGTGACCGTCTGGCTGTCCGAGGACTACACCCGTGCCGCCCCCGGTGGCACCGGCGCGGTCAAGTGCGGCGGCAACTACGCGGCGGCGTTCACCGCCCAGCGCCAGGCGGTAGAGCAGGGCTGTGACCAGGTCGTCTGGCTGGACGCCGCGGAGCACCGCTGGGTCGAGGAGATGGGCGGCATGAACCTGTTCTTCGTGTTCGGCGATGACAGGATCCTCACGCCCGCGCTGACCGGCACGCTGCTGCCCGGCATCACCAGGGACTCGCTGCTCACGCTCGCTCCTACCCTCGGTATCGGTGCCGAGGAGGGCAGGATCAGCACCGATCAGTGGCGTGAGCAGTGCGAAACCGGCGAGCTGACCGAGGTGTTCGCCTGCGGGACCGCGGCGGTCATCACCCCGGTCGGCAACGTCAAGGGGGCGGGCAAACAGTGGCAGATCGGCGACGGCACGCCGGGTCCGGTCACCATGCGGCTGCGCGAGGAACTCCTCGGCCTCCAGTCCGGCCACAACCCCGACCCGTTCAGCTGGATCCACAAGGTCTGCTAGCCGGCGGGCGGGGCGTTTCAAGCGCGCTCGTTGCCATCGTGCCGCGCGGTCTCATTGCTGTAGCGCCGCCGCACCTCCCCTCGGAAAACGAACATAAGCCACATTTCTGGCGGACCGCCGGGCCCGCTAGGTTATTGCGGACACTTACCCCCCCGATCTGGGAGGGTAAGTGTCCGCAATAATTTCGATCCCTCTGTCGGAGCCGGGGCTGGCGCCGAACGCACCGGGCATAAGCGGTCATTGCGGGCCAGCTCGCATAACAAGCGCGAAGTGTAGTCCGGGCCACCCGCTGAAAGCGCCGGAGCATGGCCAAGACCCTCGTCTCACATGCCGAGATCGAATGTGCCACCGGGCGTCGCGATGTGGCAGACTAGCTCCGTGACGTACGGCCGCATCATTATCGGCAGGCGCACTGGCACCTAGGGCCCAAAGGTAGTGGCCCACCCGCCAGTGCGCAGACCTCTCGCGTTCCGCGAGGGGTCTTTTTGTTTTGCCACATCAGACCAGGAGAACCCGATGCTCGACGACAGCTTCCACGTCTACGACACGACGCTCCGCGACGGCGCGCAGCAAGAAGGCCTGAACCTGTCAGTTGCCGACAAGCTCGCCATCGCCAAGGAGCTGGACGAGCTTGGCGTCGGCTTCATCGAGGGCGGCTGGCCGGGGGCGATCCCGAAGGACACCGAGTTCTTCAGGCGGGCTGCACAAGAGCTCAACCTGAAGCACGCGCAGCTTGCCGCGTTCGGCGCGACCCGCCGGGCGGGCACGCAGGCGGCCGACGACCCCCAGGTCGCCGCCCTGCGCGAATCACGCGCGCCGGTCGTGACCCTTGTCGCCAAGAGTCACGACCGGCATGTGGAGCTGGCGCTGCGAACCACCCTCGACGAGAACCTGCGGATGATCGCGGACACGATCACGCATCTCAGAACGAACGGCCAGCGGGTTTTCCTCGACGCGGAGCACTTCTTCGACGGCTACAAGTCCAACCCGGCCTACGCGCTTGAGGTCGTCCGCACGGCCGTCCAAGCGGGCGCCAGCCTAGTCGCCCTGTGCGACACCAACGGCGGCATGATGCCGAACGAGCTGGGCGACATCGTGCACCACGTTGCCGAGGCCACGAGAGCCCGCCTCGGCATCCACTGCCACGACGACACCGCCTGCGGCGTCGCGAACACGCTCATGGCGGTCGACGCCGGCGCCACTCACGTCCAGGGCACGGCGAACGGCTATGGCGAACGCGCCGGGAACGCGAACCTGTTCAGCGTGGTGGCCGGTCTCCAGCTCAAGAAGGGCCGTGTCGTGGTCCCGGAGACCGGCCTCAAGGAAATGTCCCGCATCGCGCACGCGATCAGCGAGGTCACCAACGTCTCGCCGGACACCCATCAGCCGTACGTCGGGTTCAGCGCGTTCGCCCACAAGGCGGGACTGCACGCCTCCGCGATCAAGGTGGACCCGATGCTGTACCAGCACATCGACCCGGCCGTGGTCGGCAACGACATGCGCATGCTCGTGTCAGACATGGCCGGCCGCGCGTCCGTCGAGCTGAAGGGCCGCGAGCTCGGGTACGACCTTTCCGGCGACAAGCAGGTGATCGCGACCGTCACCGACAAGGTCAAGGACCTGGAGGCGGCAGGGTATACGTTCGAGGCCGCGGACGCGTCCTTCGAGCTGCTGCTCCGTACCGAACTCGGCGAGAAGAGCGACTTCTTCGCCGTCGAGTCATGGCGGGTGATCGTGGAGCGCCAGGCCGACGGCCAGGTGACCAGCGAGGCCACGGTCAAGCTCGCCGCAAAGGGGGAGCGGCTGCTCGCCGTCGGCGAGGGCAACGGCCCGGTCAACGCGCTTGACAAGGCACTGCGTTCGGCGCTCGAGCAGATCTACCCTGAGCTGGCGATGCTCGAGCTGACCGACTACAAGGTACGCATTCTCGAGGGTACGCACGGCACCGACGCGACCACCCGGGTGCTGATCGAATCGAGCGGTGACGGCGACACGTGGAGCACGGTCGGGGTGGACGAGAACATCATCGCCGCCTCCTGGCGCGCGCTGGAGGAGGCAGTCACCTACTGCCTCCTCCGTTCCGGCCGGACGCCTTAGGCTGGGACCTTGTCCAGGAACCCGTGCACGCTGGCGAGCTGGCCGTCGTCGTTCACGACCGCCACGTCGAAGCCGATGACGACCGGCTCGCCGCCGCCGGCCGGTCCCAGGTGCCAGGTGAACCGCGCCTGGTTGTGGTTACTGTCGACGGGGCCGGCCAGCGAGAACACCAGGCCGGGGAACATCTGCTGTGCCCCCGCGACACCAGCGTCGATCTCGGCACGCCCGGTCAGGTCAGCCATCGGGTCGGTGTACCGGCCGTCCGCGGCCCACACCTTTTCGATCAGCTCCCGGCGCTGCGCCGGGTCGGTCTCGTTCCAGCAGGCGATGTACTTGTGAATGATTTCTTCCATGCCACTGATCCTGCGCGGATCGAGGTAACGGCGGCAATTACCTCCGAGGTAATGGATCTGCTCGCTAGCCTTGGAGCATGACAACACCGGTCGGCGACCTGCTTCGCGAGTGGCGGCAGCGCCGGCACTTCAGCCAGCTCGACCTGGCGATCGAGGCGGACGTGTCGTCCCGGCACCTGAGCTTCGTCGAGACCGGGCGAGCGAGGCCGACCAGCGACATGATCCTCCGGCTCGCCGAGCACCTCGACGTCCCGCTGCGCGACCGCAACACGTTGCTGCTGGCCGGCGGCTATGCCCCCGCCTACCCCGAGCACGGCCTCGACGAGCCCGAGCTGGCCGCGGTCCGCGCCGCGTTGAGCCAGCTCCTGGTAGCGCACGAACCCCACCCCGCCGCCCTGGTCAGCCGACACTGGGAGCTGATCGACGCCAACAGGCCGATCGCGCTGTTCACCGCCGGATCCGCTGACCACTTGCTGGAACCGCCGGTCAACGTGCTGCGGCTCAGCCTGCACCCGGACGGCATGGCCCCGCGCATCCGCAACCTCGCCGAATGGCGCACGCATCTGCTCACCCGCCTGCACCGCCAGTTCCTGGCCACCGGCGACCAGCAGCTCGCCGACCTGCACTCCGAACTGGCAGCGTACCCGGGCGGCGTCTGTGAGCCGATGCCCCGCGCCGCCGATGTCGTCGTCCCGCTCCGCTACGAAGACCTCTCGTTCATCAGCATCACCGCGGTGATCGGCACGCCGATGGACGTCACCGTCGAGGAGCTGGCCATCGAATCGTTCTATCCGGCCGACGCGGCCACCGCCGCGGCCCTGGCCGCATGGCAAGCTGATCATCGTGCCTGACACGCTGACAACCCGCGCGCTGAACCGCGCCACCCTCGCCCGCCAGCTGCTGCTGCGCCGCTCGCCGCTCAGCCCGCTGACCGCGATCGCGCACCTGGGCGGCATGCAGGCCCAGGCGCCGCTCGCCCCGTACACCGGGCTCTCGACCAGGCTCGAAAACTTCAAACCAGAAGATCTTTCAACCCTTATCTCAGAACGACATGTGCTGCGCGCCCACCTGTACCGTCAGACGGTCCATCTGCTGACCGCCGAGGACTACCTCGACTTCCGCCCGCTGTTCGCGCACTTTGGCGTCCGCGGCGTGCGGGCCTACTACGCCAAGGACCTCGCCGACGCCCCGATCGCCGAAGTCCCGGTGCTTGCCCGCACGCTGCTGAAAGGGACCGCGCTGACCCGGGCCGAACTGGGAAAGCTGCTTGCCCAGCAATGGCCGAAGGCCGACCCTTCCGCCCTCGCGTTCACCGCGACCTCCCAGCTTCCGGTCGTCCAAGTGCCGCCCCGCGGCCTGTGGGGTGCGCGCGGCCAGGTCACCGTGGCCCTGGCCGAAGACTGGCTCGGCCGCGCGCCTTCGGTTTCGCCTCCCGACGCCGTTATGAGGCTGGTGCTCCGGTATCTGGGCGCGTTCGGCCCCGCGACCGTCAGCGACATCCAGACCTGGTCCGGCCTGACCCGCCTGCGCGAGGTCACCGACGGCCTGGACCTGCGTGTCTTTCGCGGCGAGGACGGCGCCGTGCTGCTCGACCTGCCCGACGCCCCGCGCCCCGACCCCGACACCCCCGCGCCGCCCCGTTTCCTCCCCGAATACGACAACCTGCTCCTTTCGCACACCGACCGCACCCGGGTGATCCCGCACGACCGCCCCGTCCCGCTGCCGCCGGGCAACGGCTCCACCCAGGGCACCCTCCTCATCGACGGCCAATGGCAAGCCACCTGGAAGCTCACCGGGGCTGACCTGCACATCCACCCCTTCATCCCTCTGCCCCCCGCCACCCGCGAAGCCATCGCCGCCGAAGCCACCCACCTTCCCGCCCTAGATTC
>DASRFJ010000172.1:0-3095 GCA_035651595.1 Streptosporangiaceae bacterium
GGGGTCGGGCTGGTAGCGATAGCCCATGCCCGGCTCGGTGAGCAGCCACCTGGGCCGGGCCGGGTCCGGTTCGAGCTTGCGGCGCAGCTGCGTCATGTACAGGCGCAGGTTGCCGGTGGCGTCGGCGTACCCGGGTCCCCACACTTCGGTGAGCAACTGGTTGCGGCTGAGCAGCTTGCCCGGGTTGCGGAGCAGCACTTCGATCAGGTGCCACTCCGTGGGGGTGAGCCGGATGTCCTCGCCGCTCCGGGTGACGCGCTTGGCGGCCAGGTCGATGACCACGTCCCCGAGCCGGATCCGCGGCAGGTCCTCGGCACTGCCGGTCCTCCTGACTACCGCGCGCATCCGGGCTAGGAGTTCGTCTACTCCGAACGGCTTGGTGATATAGTCATCGGCGCCCGCGTCAAGCGCCGCCACCTTGGCGGTGCTGTCGGCTCGTCCGGACAGGACGATGATCGGTGCCTTGGTCCAGCCGCGCAGGCCATCGATGACGTCGACGCCGTCCAGGTCTGGCAGGCCAAGATCGAGTATCACCAGGTCCGGAGGATGGCGGCCGGCCACCTCTAGCGCCTCGGCGCCGGTCGCCGCGAGGTGCACCTCGTAGCCACGGACCCGGAGGTTGATCCGCAGCGCGCGGAGGATCTGCGGTTCGTCGTCGACAATCAGGACCCGCGTCACCGGGTGCTCCCGTCCGGCTCGACCGCGCCGTCGGGCTCGCGCTCCCGCTTGCCCGGCTGATACCCGGAGTCCGCGGAACCGGCGGCGGCCGGCACCGACACCGTCATGGTGAGCCCGCCGCCCGGGGTTTCCTCGGCGATCAGCGTGCCGTTCATTGCCTCGGTCAGGCCGCGTGACAGCGCGAGGCCGAGCCCGACGCCGGTGGTGTTGTCGGTGTCGCCGAGCCGCTGGAACGGCACGAACATCCGGTCCCTGTTCTCCTCGGGGATCCCCGGGCCGCGGTCGATCACTCGCAGCTCGACCCGGTCGCCGAGCGCGCTCGCGCTCAGCAGCGGCGGTTTGCCCGGCGGGGAGTACCGCAACGCGTTCTCCGTCAGGTTGACGATGACGCGCTCCAGAATGGCCGGGTCAACATCGACCTCGGGCAGCCCGTCAGATATCTCGACCGTGATCGCGCGCCCGGCCGGCTCCAGGGTGCCGAGCGCGCTGGACACGATTTCGTCAAGCCCCGCCGGGCGCGGGAACAGCGACAGCGCCCCGGCCTGGAGCCTGCTCATGTCCAGCAGGTTATCGACCAGGTGAGCCAGCCGGTCCAGCGATTCGTCGGCCGTCGCGAGCAGCTCGTCGTGATCTTCCCGCGTCCAGGTCACCTCCGGCGTCCGCAGGCTGGTGACGGCGGCCTTCGCGGAGGCGAGAGGTGTGCGCAGATCGTGGCTGACGGCGGCCAGCAAGGCGGTCCGCATCTTGTCGGCCGCCGCGATCGGCCTGGCCGCCTCGGCCGCGGCGGCCAGTCGCTGCTGGTCCAGCGCGACGGCGACATAGGCGGCGAACGCGCCGAGCACGCGCCGGTCCGCGGCCGGCAACGTCCTGCCACGCAGGGCCAGCGACAGGCTGTCGCCCAGCGGAACCTCGACGTCCGCTTCCTCCGGCCGGGTGACCGGCCCGTCCCCGCAGCTCGCGACCGGATGCCAGGTACCGGTCAGCGTACGGTGCCCGCCGCACTCCAGCAGCGTGACCGAATCCATGCCGAAGGCTTCCCTGATCCGGTCCAGCAGCGCGGTCAGCCCCTGCTGGCCGCGCAGCACGCTGCCCGCGGCGGTGGCGAGCAACTCGGATTCGGCGTTGGCCCGCGCGGCTTGCTTGGTGCGCCGGGCCGCGGTATCCACCACAGAGCTGACACCGAACGCGACGCCGACGAAAACCCCCAGGGCGAGCGCGTTGTTGGCCTGTGCGATGGTCCACAGATGGATGGGCGGGGTGAAGTAATAGTTCAGCAGCAGCGAGCCGGCGACGGCGGTCAGCACGGCCGGCATGAATCCGCCGACCAGGGCCACCAGGATCACCGCGACCAGGAACACCAGGACGTCGCTGGTCAGGTTGACGCTGCCGCGCAACGCGGCCAGGGCCAGCGTCACCAGCGGCAGCAGGACCGCGGCCAGCAGGTACGCGACCAGTTGCCGGCGGGCGGTGATCCCGCCGCGGTGCCGGGGCAGCCCGCGGCCCCGGCCCACCTCGGCATGCGTGACGATATGCACGTCGATGTCACCGGAACCCCTGATGGTCCGGGAGCCGATGCCCGGCCCGGTGAGCATCGCCGACAGCCACGAGCGGCGGCTGGCGCCGAGCACCAGCTGGGTGGCGTTCTCAGCCCTGGCGAAGGTCAGCAGTGCCTCGGAGATGTCGTCCCCGATCACCTGGTGATAGGTGCCGCCGACCGACTCGGCCAGCCGCCGCTGAGCTGCCAGCGCCGCCGGGTTCGCCCCGGTCAGCCCGTCGGACTTGGTGACGTGCACCGCGAGCAGGTCTCCGCCGGATGACCGGGCGGCGATCCGCGCGGCCCGCCGGATCAGCGCCTTGCCCTCGGGACCGCCGGTGAGGGCCACCACCACCCGCTCCCTGGCTTCCCAGGCGCCGTGGATCTGGTGGTCGCTGCGGTAACGCTGCAGGCCCTCGTCGACCTTGTCGGCCAGCCAGAGCAGGGCAAGTTCGCGAAGCGCGGACAGGTTCCCGGTGCGGAAGTAGTTGGTGAGCGCCGCGTCGATCTTCTCCGGCGGGTAGATGTTCCCGTGCGCCATCCGGCGCCGCAGCGCCTCCGGTGTCATGTCGACGAGCTCGACCTGGTCGGCGGCGCGGACGATGGCGTCAGGCACCGTCTCCCGCTGCGGCACCCCGGTGATCTTCTCGACCACGTCGTTCAGCGACTCGAGGTGCTGGACGTTGACGTTGGAGATGACGTCGATCCCGGCGCCGAGGATCTCCTCCACGTCCTGCCAGCGCTTGGCGTTCCGGGAGCCGGGCACGTTGGTGTGCGCCAGCTCGTCCACCAGGGCCACCTCGGGATGGCGCCGCAGCACGGCGTCCACGTCCATCTCCTTGAGGAGCGCGCCCTTGTACTCGATCTCGCGCGGCGAGACGAC
>DASRFJ010000173.1:0-15620 GCA_035651595.1 Streptosporangiaceae bacterium
ACCAGGACAAACTCAGCTACCTGGGCGAGTCCTGGGGCACCGCGCTGGGCGCGGTGTACCGCAGCCTGTTCCCGGCGACTGCGGGCCGGATGTGGCTGGACAGCGTGACAGGACCCGCCGACACCGTCCGCGATGATGCCGCTACCCGAGCCGCGGCGGCGCAGCGTGACTTCGCCCGGTTCGCTGCCTGGATCGCCGCCCGTAACGGCAGCTACGGGTTCGGCGCCACCGCGGCGCAGGTGTCGGCCGCGCTGCTGGCATTGTCTCGCGCCCTGGACGCCACTCCAGTGACGTTCACCGACATCCCCCAGCCCATCGACGGCAGCCTCGTCACCGGCCTTTCCACCCGGCCCAGCCCGTCCTGGCCCGAGAACGCCGAGGTGTTCAAGGAGCTGCGGGGCGCGACCAGCGGCACCACCGCTCCGCTCGCGGTCAAGCAGCTGTTCACCACACCGCCCGTATCGCCGCCCCCAGTCGGCACACCCGAGCAGGACAATCAGGCGGCCAAGCTCGCGCTCACCTGCAACTCCCGGCCCGGGAGCTTCGCCGCCTACTGGCAGTCCTTCCAGCTGACGCTGGCCCGGTACCCGTTCGGCCAGGGCAACTTCGGCCCGCAGTGCGCGGGCTGGCCGTTGCCGGTTCGGCCCTGGCCATTGCGCCGCGCCGCGGCCCCGCTGGAGATGAGCGGGCACCGCTGGGAAGTCACGACGCCCTATCCCTGGGCGAGGCAGATGCAGTCGCTGATCGGCGGGGATCTGTTCACCGTCATCGACGACGTCCACGCTGACGCACCCGCGATCCCGGACTGCGCCGCCCGCATCGTCGGTTACTTCGACACCGGCACGCCCGGTACCGCCCAGTGCACGGGCACTCCAGTGCCCGCATCGCCCGCGCCCAGCCAGTAGCCCCACGGCCCGCGGCTGTAGGCGGCGGCCCCGGAGCGTGCCAAGATCGGGAGGATGGGGCAGAAGAGCATTGCCGGGCGGGTTGTCGCGGCGGCCGAGGAGGCGCTGGAGCGGCAGCGGTACGTGAGCGCCATCGACGTGTGCGTCGGGCTTGGCTGGCTGCACAGCCGTCACGTGGACAACTGGCGGCAGGGCCGGGCCGCCAGCCTGGAGGATTACCTGCCCGTGCACGGCGAGCGGCTCACCGAAGTGACCGCGGTGCTGCGGGACTGGGCGCAGGGCAAGGGCCTGACGCCCAGCGAGATCGAGTACGTGTCCGCCACCCGCGATCGCAGGCCGATCACGTTCACCAAGGCCGGGCGCGAGCCACAAGAGCGGGAGTGGCGCACCCAGTGGGTTTCCGGCGACCTGTCCGGCGGCCAGCGCGAGCGCATCACGCGCAAGCAGGCCACCCCGCCCGACCTGGTCGTGGTCATGCCGGTCAAGGACTGGACCTGCGGCGAGTGCCACGGCACCGGCGGCCTGCTGATCATGGACAACGACCGCCCGCTGTGCATGACCTGCGCGGACATGGACCACCTGGTGTTCCTGCCGTCCGGCGACGCAGCGCTCACCAGGCGGGCGAAGAAGCACAGCAGGCTGTCCGCCGTGGTCGTCCGGTGGAGCCGGAACCGCAAGCGGTACGAACGGCAGGGGCTGCTGGTCGAGGAGCCGGCCCTTGAGGCCGCCGAGCAGCAATGCCTGGACGACGAGGACGTGCGGATGCGGCGCCGCGAGCGGGACCGGGAGCGGCGCGCCGGCGAGGACCTGACGTTGCAGGCCAACTTCGCCAGCGAGATCCGCCGGCTGTTCCCGCGCTGCCCGGCGGACCGGGCCGACGCCGTCGCCAGGCATGCCGCGCTGCGCGGCAGCGGCCGGGTGGGCCGGTCGGCGGCGGGACGCGGCCTGGACGAGACCGCGATCACGCTCGCCGTGGTGGCGTCAGTACGCCACCAGGACACCGAGTACGACGAACTGCTGATGGCCGGCGTGCCGCGCGACGAGGCCCGCGACCAGATCCGCGCCGAGATCGACCGGGTGCTCGACGGCTGGCGGTAGCGGCTAAGTTGCGGCTAGGGGCGCATGGCCGACGGCAGCACCCCCCGGTAGAACAGCGCGATCACGATCAGGTATCCGAGGATCACCAGCGTCCAGGCCAGGTTGTGCCTGATCACCTGCCCCTCCTGGCGCACGAACGTGCCGGTGGAAACCCCGACGCTGGCGGTCTGCGGGGCTACCGGCTTACCGATCTCCGCGCCGACCGAGTTCAGCGACGGCAGCAGCAGCGGCGGCATGTGCAGCAGGCCGCCGACCGAGTACTGGAAACCGCCGAACAGGGCGTTGGTCGACGTATTGGACCCGGACAGCGCCACGCCGATCCAGCCGACGATCGGCGCCAGGACCAGGAACGCCGGGCCGATCCTGGAGAAGCCGTGCGCCATCGTGTTCGCCATGCCCGAGTAGTTGAACACGTCCGCAAGCCCGAAGATGATCGGCGCGACGAGCAGCGCCCCCCACATCTGGCTGAACGTCACCCGGAACACGTCGGCGATCTGACCCGGCTTCACCCGCAGCGCGACAAGGATCACCAGCCACGACACCAGGATCCACGTGCCGGCCACGGCCGGTGAGAAGGCCCAGGACACGTCCGTCGGCTTGTGCGAGAGCGAGCTGACCGTGCTGACCGCTGGCTTGGCGAAGTTGTAGTTGGTCAGGTGCGACCACGGGCCGGTGGCGGCGACGACGACCGCGATAAGGATGAAGAACGGCAGCAGGCCGCGGACCGCCTCCCGCATGCCCGGCGGCGACTCGGCCCCGGCATCCGGCCCCGGCGCGGGTACTGGCGTCGCGTCCGGGGCGATCGGCACGCCGCCGAACCCGAGCACCTCCCTCGGTCGCCAGTAGCGGAGCAGCAGCAGGATCGCCCCGAACGAGGCGACCGCGCCGATGATGTCCGGCAGGTACGGGCCGAGATACTGCGACGTGGGGAGCTGGCCGGCGATGTAGGCAAGCGACCCGGTGACCGCCAGCGGCCACGCGCCGCGCAGCCCGCGCCTGCCGGTGACCAGCAGGATCAAGATCCACGGTGGCAGCAGTGCGAGGATCGCGACGATCCGGCCGACCGATGCGGACAGCGTGTCCAGGGGGAGCTTGGTGACGGCCGCCAGCGCGATGATAGGAGCGCCAAGCGCGCCGAACGACACCGGCGCGTTGTTCGCCAGCGCGGCGACCCGGATCGCGTCGATCTCGATCACGCCGAGCCCGACCAGAATCGGGGCGATCACGGCCCACGGGTAGCCGAATCCCACCAGCCCCTCGAGCAGCGCCCCGAGCGCCCAGGCCAGCAGGATCGTCTGCACCCGGATGTCCGCGGTGGCCTGTGCGATCAGCCATCGCTTGAAGTCGTCGAACGCGCCGGTCCTGACCAGCGTGTTGTAAATGATCACGCCCCAGAACGTGATCCAGTCGATCGACCAGAAACCGGTGCCCGCGCCGAGTCCCCATGCGGCGAATGTGTCGCTGGCCGGGGTGCCCCACACCGTGGCGGCGAGGATGATCGTGACCACGGCGCCGATCGTGACCGCCTGCCACGCGGACATCCGCATGACCGGCAGCAAGACGAGCAGCAGCACGATCGGGATCAGCGCGATGAGCGTGCTCCCGAGCGTCGAGTGTGCCGGGTTAAGTGATTGGGTGAAGCCGGCCGCCGCACCCAGTGTTCCCGCGCTCGCCGTGGCAAGAAACATCCTGCATCACCTTCCCGTGATCGCCTATGAGGTAACAATCACCTCATCGGCAGATTGGCGCAAGGCCTGCGCGGGAACAGCGAGCGCGATGCCGGCGGTCAAGACGCGGGGTGTACCACCACCACGTCGGGACTCGCGGGCCGCGGAGCCGGCGCCGTGGTCGGCGCCGGCGGCGTGGCGGGTGCCGGCGGCGTGGCGGGTGCCGATGGCGTGGCCGCTGCCGGCGGGACCAGCGGACCGGTTCCGCCGACGCACTCCCAGGAACCGTGGACCACCGCCGGCGGCTGGCAGGCCATCGGGTCCGACGGCGTCGCGGGAACGCACGACCAGCCCGTGCCGGTGTTGACCCACTGATGCGCAGCGCAGGGCGGCAGCGACCCGATCAACGGCGCGAGGCACTGCGCCGACAGCGGGAAGTACGCGCATGCGGGCGGCTCGCTGGCCCTGGCGGCGACGGGCCCGGCGGACAGCGCGGACAGCGCGGACAGTGCGATCGTGGCGACCGCGGCCGCCGCGAGTGTGCGTGAAATGATCTTCAAGATGTTCTTCCCCCCGGATGTCCCGCCGACATCGTCGCATGTCAGCGGCCGCATCCGGGGGAAGGCTCGCCGACCCTAGAACACGAGCCCAGCGGCGTTGCCCGGCACCACCGGGTGCACGGTCAGGCTGTGCAGGCACATCTCGCCGGCCGAGCCCAGCCGCACCGAGGTGTACTGGTCGGGAGCGGTGACCAGCAGGCCGGGCACCGCGACCGGGGAGGCGCACGACGCCGTGTTCGCGGCGACCATCGAGGACGCGGTCGCGCCGGGCCGCAGGAACACCGGGTGGACGGCCTCGCCGCCGCGGGCCGCCTGCGCCACCTGCACACCCTGCGCATTCAGCGCGGCGACACCCGGGTAACCCTGGATCACGCAGGTCGACCGGCCCACGTTGGTGAACGTGACTACGTTGTCGGTCTTGCTCATCCCGTCCAGCGCGCCGTTCCGGATCTGCGCGTTGTCCGTGTAGGAAACCCGCAGCTGGCCAGCGGTGCACTCCGGCGTCCGCGAAGCCGCGGTCTGGCTCGCCGACCCGGTGCTGCCAACGGTGCTGCTGCCAACGGGGCTGCCAGACGTCCCGGAAGCGGCCGACGAAGCGGACGAAGCGGGTGCGGTGCTGGGGGAACCAGAAGCCGCTTGCGCACCGCTCCCTGAGCCACATCCGGTCAGCGCGATGATCGAAGCTCCAGCGGCGGCAACAGCGATGGCAATGGCGGGCCGGTAGCCACTGTTAGCAAAACTGTTAGCAAACATGTCCAACGTCTCCTTATTCTCAAGCGATTACCAGTCGGTAACCACTTCTAGAGACGACGGAACCTGGCGGTTGGTTGGCAGGATTTACTTCCGGGCCCGAGCTCGGCTGGTCCGCGTCCGCACGGGCGGCGGCGGATCCTCGACCAGCTTCATGGTGATATCCGGACCGGTCGTGGCGGTGATCTCGACCCGCTTCGGCAACTGGGCGAGGAACGCGCGGAAGTTGCGGAAGCCGTAGTTGTGCTCATCGAACGCGGGGTCGAGCGCCAGCATCTTGGACTTCAGGCCGCCCGCGGTCATCGTGTCGAGGCCGGATTCCTCGAACGCCCGCACCAGCAGCGCCTCGGCCTCGGAGATGTCGAACGCCGCGTTCACCGTCGGCCGGGCGGCCGGCTCCACCTCGGCGACCAGCGTGCCCCAGTACTTGTACTCCGAGCAGACCGAGATGAGCTTGCGGCTGGCGTTCGCCTCGGTGCCGACGCCGACCACCCACTTGCCGAACTCGCGCAGCCGCTGCACCAGTGGCGAATAGTCCCCGTCGCCGCTGACCAGGACGAACACGCTGACCTCCGGGTGCACGATCAGCGTCTCCATGGCGTCGACGGCCATCCGGATGTCCGCGGCGTTCTTGTTCTGGATGCCCACCCGGGCCACCTGGATCAGGTCGACGCCGTTCATCGACAGGTCTTCCTGGTGGTTGCCGAACAGCGGGTTCGCCCAGTCCGCGTACGCGCGCCGCACCGCCGCCGTGCCGTAGCCGCGGCACAGCCTGGTCAGCGCCTCGTACGGCGCGGGGTTCGGCTGATCGGGCAGTTCCTTGACCGCGCCGATGACCAGGTTCTCGAAATCAACGAACACCGCGACCTGTGCGGTCCCATCCGGCTCCACGTCTCACTCCTACCCAAGTTCTCCCGAGGCTTCACGCTAGTGCCCGGCGCCGGCCCGGGCGGAGCGGAGGGTGATAATCAGCAGGGCGATGGCGAGGAAGCCGGCCCACAGCCACGGGACGGTGGCGTGCACGACGGCCTCGGCGGCCGCCAGGCAGACGACGACGACCAGCCCGAACGCCGCCGCGCGGTAGCCGGCCCCGTACCACCAGCCGTCGGGGCGCGGGTCCGTCCCGTCCTCGCCGGGCAGCAGCACGCCGGGCATACCCGGCTCGGGCAGGTCGTCGAACAGGCCGCGCAGGTCACCCCGGGTCTTCGCGTGCACCGCCTGCTTGGCGCGCTCGTCGAACTCGTCCTGGGTGAGCCGGCCGTCGCTGAAGTGCTCGGCGAGGCGGTCGGTGACCGCCTGACGTTCGGCGTGGGAGACACGCAGATGATCGGTGCGGCCCGTGGTCCGCAGCAAGGACGGCACACCGCGCCGCGCGGCGTTGGTCCGGTCAGTGTCCATGGCCTTCAGCATGCCGTGTCCGACCGCATGGGCACATCAGGAAGAACCCTGACGTAATACCACAGTCCGTTATGAGCCAAATAAAACAGCGGCCCCGCTCGCGAGGAGCGGGGCCGCCGGGTCAGCGACATCAATCGCCGGGCCGCGAGGGGCCGCGGTGGCCGAGGTGGCCGGTGGCGGCCAGCGCGATCACGGCGACGACGCCGACCCAGAGCCACGGCACGGTCAGCCAGAAGAGCGCGTGGATCGCCTGGGCGGCGATCAGCGCGACGACGACGATCGCCACGATGGGCAGCAGGCCGCTGCGGCGGCTGCGCCGAAGCTCGCGGCGGGCCTGCCGGTCCGGCTTTCCGGGCGCCCCCGCGGGCCCGGAACCGGCCGCACCATCCAGGCCGGGCAGGTCGTCGAACAGGCCGTTCAGGTCTGCCCGGGTCTTGGCGCTCATCGCCCGGCCGACCCGCTCGTCGAACTCGTCCTTGGTCAGCCTGCCTTCCCCGTAGTGCTGTGCGAGGCGGTCCGCCACTGCCTGCCGCTCGGCGTCGGAAACCCGCAGGTGGTCGGTGCGCGGCGGACCGCTGATGAGTGAACTGAAACGCTGAGTAGGCATGACGGCGAAACCCCTGTGAGAACTAGCGAGTCTGGATGGAATGGAGCAGGGAGGCGGCGATCGACTGGTCGCTGCCCTCTTCCGGGATCAGCAGCAGGCCGGCCAGGTAGAGCGGGATGCCCGCGCCGCCGAGCACGACCAGCGTGGCGAATCCGATGCGGACCAGCAGCGGGTCGATGCCGAGGTAGTCGGCGATGCCGGCGGCCACACCGGTGATCATCCGGCCGTGGAACGGGCGGCGGAGCGGCTGCGTGTCCGCGGAGGAGGAGCTGGAAACGGTCTCTTCGGTGATGGTGTCTGTGTCCATGCCTCAAATGTGCCGTCCCGGGCCGTCCGGCACATCGGGGACGCCCCTGAGCGCCACCCTGATCTGCCGGCCTGATCTGCCGGTCAGGGACCAGGGACGGTCCCGATGGCAGGCCGCCCGATGATCGCGTAAGTATAAAGGGTGCAGCATCAGACCATTCCACCGCCGCCGCGGACCAGGTTCGCCCGCCGGCACCAGGTCACCGGGCCGCTCCGGCGTGACACGACGGGACGGCTGGGCGGCGGCGTGGCGTCGGGCATCGCCGCCTGGCGGGGCTTCAGCCCGACCTCGGTCCGGATAGCGTTCGCCCTGCTGACGGTGTTCACCTCGGGCGACGGCTCGGCGCTCTACGTCGCGGCGTGGCTGTTCATCCCGGCCAGCGGCGAGGAACACAGCATCGGGGTCCGTGCCCTCAAGGACGCGAAGGGCATCGCGCTGGCGATCGGCCTGGGCACGCTGCTCACCATCATCTTGCTGATCGCGGGCGTGTTCAACGACGGCTGGTTCGCCGGCTGGGCCTGGCCGCAGGTGTTCAGCCTCGCCGGGCTGACGCTGATCTGGCGCAACGGCGACCCCGACGAGCAGGCGAGCCTGAAGCGCCTGATCGAGCCGCTGGAAGCGGCGGCGGCCAGCGGCCGGGAGAACATGAAGTGGGCGGCCATCCGGGTGGTGGCGGCCGCCGTGCTGCTGCTCACCGGCGTCTCGATCCTGGCCACGTCGCACGAGAGCCTCGCCCTGCTCCGGCCGCTCGGCGCGATCGCGCTGGTGGTCGCCGCCATCGTGCTGTTCCTTGGCCCCTGGTGGCTGCGCATCGGCCGGGACCTGGTGGCCGAACGGCAGGCCAGGATCCGGACCGAGGAACGCGCGAAGGAGCGAGAGGAGATCGCCTCCCGGGTGCATGATTCGGTGCTCCAGACGCTCGCCCTGATCCAGCGGCGCGCCGAGGACCCGCAGAAGGTCGTCCAGCTCGCCCGGTTGCAGGAACGGGAGCTGCGGGACTGGCTGTTCGGCGGGAAGGTGCCGGGGGACACCTCGGCGGAGACGTTCGCCGCCGCGGTGCGCCAGGTCCAGTCCGACGTCGAGACCCGGTACGGTGTCCCGGTGGAGGTGGTGACGGTGGGCGACTGCGAGCTGGACGAGAACCTGTCCGCGCTGGTCGCCGCCGCGCGCGAGGCAACGGTCAACGCGGCGAAGTGGTCCGGTGCCAGCGTCATCTCGCTGTTCGCCGAGACCGAGGCGGGCGCCGCGAGCGTCGTCGTCCGCGACCGCGGCCAGGGCTTCGACCCCGAGCAGGTGCCCGCCGATCGCAAGGGGCTGACCGAGTCGGTCCACGGCCGGATGGCCCGCCGCGGCGGCACCGCGACCGTGACCAGCGCGAAAGGCGAAGGCACCAAGGTGTCGCTGAGCATGCCACGTGCCGAGAGCGCGGCGAAGCCCGGATGAGCGGCCTTGGCGGCAAGCCCAGGGTGGTGCTCGTGGACGACCACGGGCTGTTCCGGTCCGGCGTGCGCGCCGAACTCGGGCAGCGGGTGCAGGTGGTGGGCGAGGCCGACGACGTCCAGCCGGCCATCGAGCTGATCACGCGCACCGAGCCGGACGTGGTGCTGCTCGACGTGCACCTGCCCAATGGCGGCGGGCACGACGTCATCGCGGCGGTCAAGCCCCGGCTGCCGGAGGTCCGGTTCCTCGCGCTGTCCGCGTCGGACGCGCCGGAGGACGTGATCGCGGTGATCCGGGCGGGCGCCCGCGGCTACGTGACCAAGACCATCGGCACCGGTGAGCTGGCCGACGCCATCGAGCGGATCGCGTCGGGCGACGCGGTGTTCTCGCACCGGCTGGCCGGCTTCGTGCTCGACGCGTTCGCGGCGCTGCCTGCCGATGGTGGCGCGGGTGCGATGGCCGAGGGAAAGCCCAGCTTCGATCCGGAGCTGGACCAGCTCACGGCCCGCGAGCGCGAGGTGCTGCGGCTGATCGCCCAGGGCTACACGTACAAGGAGATCGCCAAGGAGCTGTTCATCTCGGTGAAGACGGTGGAGACCCACGTGTCTTCGGTGCTGCGCAAGCTTCAGCTGTCCACCCGGCACCAGCTCACCCGCTGGGCCACCGAGCGCCGCCTCGCCTGACCCACCGCCTCGCCCGGCCGCCCAATTCGGAACATTTACCCCATTTCGGGCGCGTCGTCGGGCGGGCCAGGTTATTGCGGACACTTACCCCCCCGATCTGGGAGGGTAAGTGTCCGCAATAATTTCGATCCACCTGTCGGAGTCGGAGCTACGGCCGAACGTACCGCGCAGACAGAAGGGCTCACGATCATGAAAACGGCTGGGCGGCGAGGGCGCGGGCGGCGGTGAGCGAGCCGACGAGGGGGTGCAGCGCGAACGCGCGGAGCGCCGCGGCGGCGGAGCCGGTCAGCGCGGCGGTGATGATGTCGCGCTCGCAGCTCTTGACCGCGCATATCAGGCCTAGCTCGTGGCCGGACGGCGGGCGCACCGGCAGCGGGACCGCCCCGGTGCGATCGACCTGGCAGACGGTCTCGATGACCGCGTCCGGCGGCAGCTCGGCGACGGTGCCGCCGTTGCGCACGTTGAGGATCAGCCGCGCGGGCGCGGCGCCAACGGCGGTGAGCGCCGTAGCGAGGGCGAGCGCGACCGACTCGTAGCCGCCGGCCGCGAGGTCGGCGGCGTCCCGCTCGCCGTCCCGCAGCTCAGCGAAGTAGCTGCGGTTCCGTTCGTCGTTGGCGGCCGCCCACAGCCGCGCGACCGCGGCCGGCCCGTCCGCGGCCGGCCCGTCCGCGGCGGCCGCCGCCCGGTAGAACGCACGCTGGGCATCCCGGACGTGCTCACCGCGGGTCCGCCCGGCCGCCAGCACATCGCGCATCGCCTCGGCGCTGGCGTAGTACCAGTACAGGTATTCGTTGGGAATCGTGCCCAGCGCCCGCAGCAGGTCCGGTCCGAACAGGCGCGCTTCCTCGATGGCGGCCAGCCGGTCCGGATCTGCCAGCAGGCCGGGCAGCAGGTCGGTGCCGTCCACGGTGAGCGCGCGCAGCCAGCCGAGATGGTTAAGCCCCAGGTAGTCGACGTCGGTTCGGTTGGTGTCGAGGCCGGCCGCGGCGCACGCGCGGCGCGTCAGCGCGGCCGGCGAGTCGCACACGCCGATCACCCGCGGCCCCAGATCACGCGCCATGACCTCGGTGATGACGCCCGCCGGGTTCGTCATGGAGATCACCCAGGCGTCGCCGGCCAGCTCCGCGATGCGGCGGGCGATCGCGCTGACCACGGGCACCGCCCGCGCGGCGTACCGCAGGCCGCCGGCGCCGGCCGTCTCCTGCCCGAGCACGCCGAGCTCGAGCGCGGCCCGTTCGTCGCGGACCCGGCCATCGAGGCCGCCGACCCGGAGCGCGGCGAAGATCAGGCCCGCACCGCGCAGCGCGGAATCGAGGTCGGTCGTCGTCCGCACCGGATAGGTGTCCGCGAACCGTTGTCCGGCCAGCACGTCCGCGATCACCTGGAGCCTGCGCGGCGAGATGTCGTACAGTACGACCTCGTCGACCGGCAGGTCACTGGCGGCCAGCTTCCCGCAGATCAGCGGGACCCGGAAGCCGCCGCCCCCGAGTATGGTGACTCGCACGGCTCCGACCCTACCGGCGTGACGTGAGGGGGATCACGATGGAGAGCATCTGCGACCTGTTCGTCAACGGAACGGTCTTCCTTGACGTGGTCTTCACCGGTATGAGCTCACTGCCCATCAAAGGCACCGAGATCCAGGCCGACGGCATGGGGTCATGTCCCGGCGGCATCGCCAACCTGGCGATCGCCGCGAGCCGCCTGGGCGTGCGCACGTCTCTCGCCGCGGCGTTCGGCGACGACGTGTACGGGGACTTCTGCTGGTCCACGCTCACCGAGCAGGAGGGCGTCGACCTCACCTACTCGCGCCGCTTCACCGACTGGCACTCGCCGGTCACGGTATCCATGGTGGTCGAGCGGGACCGCGCGATGCTGACCCACATGCATCCGGCGCCGCTTCCCACCAGTGAGCTGCCCGCCACCATCCCGAAGGCCAGGGCCGGTTTCGCGCACATCGACGCGGAGCCCCGCGAGTGGATCCGCGACGCCGCCGGAGCGGGGATGCTGCTGTTCGCGGACACCGGCTGGGATGAGGACGAGAAATGGCCGCCGAGCGTGCTCGCGCAGCTCGAATACTTCCACGCGTTCTTGCCCAACAGCGTGGAGGCGATGGCCTACACCCACACCGAGGACCCGCACGACGCGCTGCACGCGCTGGCGGACCGGGTGCCCGTGGCGGTGGTCACCTGCGGCGGGCAGGGTGCCCTCGCGATCGACTCCACGACCGGCGAGCAGGAATGGGCGCCCTCGCTGCCGGTGAACGCGCACGACCCGACGGGGGCCGGAGACGTGTTCGGCGCCGCGTTCGTGCTGGGCACGCTGCGCGGATGGCCGCTGCGCCAGCGGCTGGCTTTCGCCAACCTGTGCGCGGCGCTCTCGGTGCAGTACGTCGGCGGTTCGCTGGCCGCGCCTGGCTGGGGCGACATCATCGACTGGCTCGCGAGCACGCGGGCCAAGGCCGCGGACGGCTCCAGCCACGCGGCGGAACTCGCCGCGTCCTATGGCTTCATCAGCGACGTGCTCCCCGAATCCGGCCGCCTCTGGGTCCGCCGTGCCAGCGCCACGATCGCCCGCACCTCCGACGCGCAGCCCGGCCACCCCGCGAGGTTAACCGGGGGATCAAGCGCCGAGCGCCGCGGCCGGTTCCTCCGGCGCGGTCAGCGGCAGCCGTACCCGGAACCGGGTGTCACCCGGCGACGACTCCACGCTCAGGTCGCCGTGGTGCTTCTTCACCACGATCCGCCACGAGATGTCGAGCCCGAGCCCGGTGCCCTCGCCGACCGGCTTGGTGGTGAAGAACGGCTCGAAGATCCGGCCCTTGATCTCGTCCGGCACGCCGGGCCCGGTGTCGGCGAACTCGACGAATACCTGATCGCGGTCCATCCCGGTGCGCACGGTCAGCCTGCCGCTACTGCCCATCGCCTGGACCGCGTTCTCGATCAGGTTCGTCCATACCTGGTTGAGTTCGGCGGCGTAGGCGGGGATCGACGGCAGCGACCGGTCGAACTCCTTGACGACTGTGACGCCTGGCGGCATCTTACCGGCCAGCATCAGCAGCGTGCTGTCCAGCAGTTCGTGCACGTCGACGACCTGGAACGGCGCCCGGTCCAGCTGCGAGTACTGCTTCGCGGCACCGACCAGCGTCGAGATCCGCATGGTCGCGTCCTCGATCTCGTTCATCAGCTGCTCGGTCTCGACCGTGTAGTTCAGCCAGCGCAGCGCCGCTTCCAGCGTGTCCTCGTGCACGCTGGAAGCGACGTGCTCAAGGAAGTCGACGTCGATGTTCGACTGGACGAACGTCGGCGCGAGCTGCCAGCCGTCGCGGATCCCGCGGTCGTCGAGCCAGTCCGAGATCGTGTCCTCCCGGTCCGAGACCTCCAGCGGGGAGAGGGCGACCGCCTTCGGCACCCGGTCGGCCGCTTCCTCCTGGAGCCCGAGCAGCGCCGCGAGCGTGGACCGGTCGAACGGCCCGTCGGCGATCAGGGCCAGCTTGTGCCGCATGCCGGCAACCCGCTCGCGCAGCGCCGCGGTCGCGCTGACCGCGGCCGAAGCCGGGTTGTTCAGCTCATGGGTCAGCCCGGCGGACAGCGTGCCGAGCGCCAGCAGGCGCTCTCGCTGCCCGACCATCTCCTGGGCGCGCCGCCCGCCGAAGAACAGCCCCTCCAGCAGGTGCACCGCCATCGGGAACCACTCGTGCATCAGCTCGGAGAAGCTGTCCGAGTCGATCACGAAGAACCGGGATGGCACGGTCACGCTCATCGAGGCGCCGTAGTCCTGCTTGACCCGGTCCCCGAGGTAGGCGGTGAAGCCGCCGGCGTAGACCCCGCGCTGCGACGTGCGGCTGACCTCGATTTCGTCTCCGCCGACCCGGCGGGTGAGCACCAGCGTGCCATCGAGCAGCACATAGAAACACGTCGCCGGGTCGCCCTCGGTGAACACCGGGCCTGGCTCGTACAGCTCGACGTGCCCGCGCTCGCACAGCCACTCCAGCTGCTCCTCGTTCAGCTTCTCGAACAGGAACAGCGTGCGCAGCTCGTCGGCGCTGCAGTTCATCTTCGTCATGCCTTCTCCAGGTACCGGTGCACCAGCATCACGGCCATCGCGCCCTCGCCGACCGCCGAGGCGACCCGCTTGGCGGACTCGGCCCGGACGTCGCCGGCCACGAACACGCCGGGAATGCTGGTTTCCAGATGGTAGGGGAGCCGGTCAAGCTCCCAGCCGGCCGGGCGTTCGCCATTGACCGACAGGTCGGGGCCCGCCAGCACGAACCCGCGGTCGTCTCGGCGCACCACGCCGTCCAGCCACTCGGTGCCTGGCGCCGCGCCGATGAACAGGAAAAGCAGCTGGGTGCAGGCAATCTCGGTCGCCCCGTCCGCGGTGTTGCGCAGCGTGAGGCTTTCCAGATGATCGGTGCCCTCGGCCCCGGCGACCTCGGTGCAGCAGCGCACGTTGATCGTCGGGATGTTCTCGATCTGCCTGATCAGGTAGTACGACATGGACCGTTCCAGTGCCGACCCGCGGACCAGCAAGGTTACGGACTTGGCGTGCCGGGCCAGGTATACCGCGGCCTGGCCGGCCGAGTTCGCGCCGCCGACGATGTAGACGTCCTGCCCGGCGCAGGCGGCCGCCTCGGTCAGCGCGGAGCCGTAGTAGATGCCGCGGCCGGTGAACTCGCTCAGCCCGGGTGCGTCGAGCTGGCGGTAGGCGACGCCGGTCGCCAGGATCACGGTGTGCGCGTCGACCGAAGTCCCGTCGGCGAAGGTGACCCGGCGTGCCGACCCGCACACCTCGAGGCCGGTGACATCCCTGGTCGTCAGCACCTCGGCGCCGAACTTCGCCGCCTGGCGCCGGGCCCGGTCGGTGAGCTGCGCACCGGATACCCCGTCCGGGAAGCCCAGGTAGTTCTCGATCCGCGAACTCTGCCCGGCCTGCCCGCCGGTCGCGGTCCGCTCCACCAGCACCGTGCGCAGTCCTTCGGACGCCCCGTACACGGCGGCGCCGAGCCCGGCCGGCCCGCCGCCGATCACGACCAGGTCGTAGAAGTCCTTCGACGGCGTGGTGGCCAGCCCGACCTTGGCCGCCAGCTCCGCGTCGGTCGGCTCGACCAGCGGCTCGCCGTCCGGGCAGATGACCAGCGGCAGGCTGCGCCCGTCCGCCTGGGCGGCCTCGAGCAGCCGCTGCCCTTCCGGTTCGTCGGCGGCATACCAGCGGTAAGGCACCTGGTTGCGGGCGAGGAACTCCCTGACCTCCGACGAGCGTACCGACCAGCGGTGCCCGACGACCTTGGTCTCCGGCACCGGCCGGTGATCGGACGCCAGCCAGCTCTCCAGCAGCGCGTCCACCACCGGATAGAGCTTCTCCTCCGGCGGATCCCACGGCTTGAGCAGGTAATGATCAAGGTCGACAACGTTGATCGCGTCGATCGCCGCGCCCGTGTCCGCGTACGCGGTGAGCAGCACCCGGCGAGCCCCCGGATAGATGTCCATGGCTTGCTCGAGGAACTCGATGCCGTTCATCTCCGGCATCCGGTAGTCGGCGAGCACCACCGCGACCAGGTCCCCGCGCAGCTTCATCTGGCGCAGCGCGTCGAGCGCGGACGAACCGGACTCGGCCCGGACGATCCGGTGCCGGTCGCCGTAGCGGCGGCGCAGATCCCTGGCCACCGCCCGGGACACGCCCGGGTCGTCGTCCACAGTAATGATCGCTGTGCGCAGCGTCGTTTCAGGCACGGCCACTTACCCCGTAGTTGTGCATAACGACCATCTTACGGTCCCGTCCGCGCTCTCCCCAGGCCAGCGCGGACGGGGTCCCGGCTTTCGAAAACTCAGGCGAGGTTTGCGGTGAGGGTGATCGTCGTCCCGGAAAGGGCCTGGCTGACCGGGCAGTTGGCCTTGGCGTCGGCGGCGGCCTTCTCGAACGCGTCGGCGTCCAGCCCGGGCACGTCCCCGGTGACGGTGAGGTGGATGCCGGTGATCCCGGTGCCCGGCTGGAACGTGACGTCCGCCTGCGTGTCCAGGGTCCTCGGCGGGGTGCCGGCCTGGGTCAGGCCGTGCGCGAGGGCCATCGAGAAGCAGGCCGAGTGCGCCCCGGCGATCAGCTCTTCCGGGCTGGTCAGGCCGTTGGGCTCTTCGGACCTGGCGGGCCAGGAGACCGGGAACTGCCCGATGCCGGACGACGCCATCGTGACGGTGCCCTTGCCGTGGAC
>DASRFJ010000174.1:0-1697 GCA_035651595.1 Streptosporangiaceae bacterium
GTCGTTCCACGGCACCCGCACCAGCGGCACCGTGTCGGTGGTGGAGATGCCCTGCAGCATCGTCACCATCGTCTGGTAGTCGATCATGCCGTGCTGCATATCGACGACCAGCGAATCCCAGCCGGCATGGGCCATCACCTCCGCCGAGAAGCTTGCCGGCACGCCGAGCCAGCTGTTGATGACCGCGCCGCCCCCGGCCCAGATCTCGCGTATGCGGTTTGCCCGCGCCATGACGCTCTCCTCCGATTTCCACTGCGCCCCGATCCCGCCACCTATGGGGACGGGTGTCAAGCCGGCGCCTGGCGCAGCCGCCGGCCCCGCCCGGCACGGCCGGCTCGCCGCGGCACGTCGTCCGCCGCCCCGGCCGCCTGTTCCGCCTGTTATTTGCAGGAAATTAACAGGCAGCCGCGCCCGGGCACGTGCCGCCCCTACGACCCAACCGCAGCCCACCGCTCATCGATAACGGATCAATCTGGCGAAATTGCGGGCGATCCTGCGTTTCAATCAAAAGCGTCATAAACACGTTGCGCTTGCGCGCTATACGCTCGCCGACCTACATTAGCCGCGCGCCCCTCGATGCGAACGACGCGGAGCTTTGGCGATGCGACAAGTACCGTTCATTCTGACCGCCGTCGCCTGTGCCGTGCTCGGCTGGACCGCGACGCCCGCCCTGGCGCTCAACGGCCGCAGTTTTGTCTCGGCGCAAGGCAGCGACACCAACTCCTGCTCTCTCGCGGCCCCGTGCCGGACCCTGCAGGTCGCGGTCAACAACACCAATGCGGGCGGCGAGGTCGTCGTCCTCAACTCCGCCGGCTACGGCATCGTCACCATCAACAAGGAGATCACGATCAGCAGCACCGGCGCCCAGGCGTCGATCACGGCAGGCTCCGGCCAGACGGCGATCACGATCAACGCCGGAGCGGGAGACCATGTGCGGCTCGTCGGCCTGACGTTGTTCGGCGCCGGCGTCGGCAGCAACGGGATTGCGATCCAGAGCGCCCAGGAGGTGGCTATCCGGGACACTCGAATCGCCGGCTTTGTGGGGGCCGGCATCCTGCTGACAGACGGCGCAGTGGGGCTGACGGTCGACCACGTAGCGGTGGAGGACAACGCCATTGCCGGCATCGACATCGTACCGATCGCGTCAAACGGGGCCGGGGCCGGAATCGTCTCCGTATACCTCAACCGCGTCGATGCGGCCGGAAACAACGGCGCCGACGTGGTTCTCGACGGCACCAATCTCGGCAATGGCGGCATCGTCAGCGCGCTGCTGAACGACGTCCATACCGGACGCAGCGGTGTCGGCATCCAGGTGCAGAGCACCGCGGGCGCGGCGCAGGCGGTAGCGACGATCGCCAGGTCGCGGGTGTTCGGTAACGGGACCGGCGTCGTCGCTACCTCCAACGCCGTGATCTACATCGACCGATCGGAGATCACCGGCAACACGACGGGGGTCGCCGTCGGCGGCGGCACGGTCTTCACCTACGCGAACAACGCGATCAACGGCAACGGGGCCGACGTCAACGGAACGCTCACGCAGGTCGCGGCCAAGTAGGCGGCGTCCGTTTCAGGGCCGGTTCAGCACCTCGCGGTTGACGACGTTTTCGGCGTTGGGCTTGCCGTCGAAGACCGAGAGGATGTTCTGCACCGCGACGACCGCCATGCGGTCGACCGCCTCCCGGGTCACCCCGGCGACA
>DASRFJ010000175.1:0-10734 GCA_035651595.1 Streptosporangiaceae bacterium
GTGCCTGGAGTGCAGCGTGCGGCTACCGGGACAGGAGCGCACCCGCAGTCCGTCAGCAACGTGGAAGATTTCCCCTTCGTGGAAGACCGGCCCTCGTGAACAGGGGTCCCGCTACCACAAAGGGGAAAACCACCACGCTATCGAGGCCCATCAAGCCAGCCGCCGGCCCACCGGGGAGCCAGCGATCCGGGCAAACCCCGGAATAAGCCAACGGAGTCAGATCGGGGGTAAGCCATCGTCACCCGGAGGGTGGTCGCATCCGCGAGAAGATTTTGTTTGCGCTGGTCAGGAGACCGCTCGGGTCAATCTTCTAGGTCAGTGTCCGCAATAATCTGGCGGCACCCTTCGCGCGCCCGGAATGTGGCTTGTGTCCAGTTCTTGGCAAGGGCGGCCCGATGGCATAGAGAACGCGCGGCACGCCGCGAGCGGACGCCTGACACGCCCCGCCCATATAGCGAAATGTCGGCATTCCTGGGGTCTTGGCCATGCCGCATACTGGTCCGGTGGAGCCGGCTGCCGATTCCGTCTGGGGGCACATCCAGCTCGCCGCGGGCCGCCGTGGACAGGCCCGGCCGGCCGGGCCGTCGGACGAGGCCCTGGACCGGCTGGCCGGCTGGTATGCCATCGCGCTGCGGCTCGGCGGCGCGGTGCTGTTCACCGCGGTCGCCGTGCTGGCCGCGACCGGGCAGATCTCCGGGTGGTGGCTGGGTGCGCTGCTGACCGTGCTGTGCGTGTGGTCGGTGTTTTTCACGTGGCAGGTCCGGCGGTGGGGGTTGACGCCGGTCGTCGTGCTGGCCGACGCCGCGGTGATCTCGCTGCTGGCGCTGGCGCAGCGGCACCTAGTGCCGGCCGCGCTGATCAAGGACAGCACGACCTGGATGCTCCCGCTGGCCTGCACGTCGGTCTACATCCTGCAGATCACGCTGCGGCCGGTGCTCGGGCTGCCCGGGGCGGCGGTCGTGGCCCTCGCCTACGGGCTGGGCGCCGGCCACCCTGGCGATGCCTGGCTGCTCGTGGTGGAGACGATCGTCGTCGCCGGGCTGGTAGCGGTGATCCGCGGCGGTGCCCGGCAGGCGGACGCGGTCGTCGCGGCCGGCCTGGCGACCGAGCGGGAGATCCGGGCCGAGGAGGCGCGGCGCGCTGACGAGCGAGAGCAGCACCGCCAGCTGCACGACACCGTGCTGTCCACGCTGACGATGGTCGCGGCAGGCGCCTTTGCCGAACCGTCCGCGGCGCTGACCGCGCAGGCCGGCCGGGACCTGCGCGTGCTCAAGGGGCTCGCGAGCGCCCCGGCCGAGCCGGGTGAGCTGGCGCCGCTTACCGACCTGACGCCGAAGCTGGCGCAGGCCGCGGTCAGCACCGATGACCTGGCAGTACGGCTGAAGCTCGTCCCGGTCGTGCTGCCGTCCACCGTCGCGGATCAGCTCGTCGCCTGCGTCGGGGAGGCGCTGCGCAACGTCGAGCGGCACGCCGGAACCGGGCAGGCGGACGTGACCGTCACCGGCGGTGCGGGCTGGGCGGTCGTCAAGATCGCCGACCGCGGCCGCGGCTTCGATCCGGCCGCCACGCCGCCGTCTCGCCGGGGCGTCCGCGAGTCGATCACCGGGCGGATGCTGGCTGTTGGCGGCCGGGCCGTGATCGCCAGCCAGCCCGGCGCCGGCACGACCGTCACCGTGAGCTGGCCGGCATGACCGGCGTGCAGCCGACGGCGATCATGTCCGGCCGCTATCAGCGGGCCTTCACGATCGCCGTGGTCTTCCTGGTCGCGGGCTGGCATCTGGCCGGCGCGGGCGGGCAGTTGGTGCATAACCGGCCGGCCTTCGGCTCCTTCGCGTTCCAGGTCGCGATGTGGCTGGTGATGGCGCTGGCGATCGCCGCCGGCTCGGTCCTTGTACTACGCGGAACGCCGGCAATGCGTCCGGCCTGGGCGGTGGCCGCGATTGCGCTGGCGGCCAGCACGGCCGCGGCGGCGGCCAGCCCGGCCGGTCAGATGCTGGCGGTCAACTGGGCGTGGGGGAGCGCCGGCTGGACCGGCGTGCTCGTGCTGCTCCGCCGCCGGTTCACCGAACTCGCGTGGTTCCTCGCCGCCGAAGCCCTGGCCATTCTCGGCGTGCAGGTGCGGGACGGGCTGCACCGCACCGACCTGGCCGGGTTCCTCGCCGTGCTGGCCTGGTCGACCGGCGCCCAGGTCGCCGTCGCCGCCGGGGTCAAGGCGCTGGATGCCGCCGCGGGCCAGGCCGCCGCAGCGGCGCGAAGCGAGCACGCCGCGCGGGAGCGGGCCGCCACCGCGGAGGTCATCAGGGCCGCCCGGCAGGCCCGCTGGCTGGCACTTCAGGAAAGCACCGTCCCGCTGGTCGCCGAACTCGCGGCGGGGACCGCCGACCCGGGCGACCCGCAGGTGCGCACCAGGTGCGCGGTCCAGGCGGCCCGGCTGCGCCGGCTGCTGGCCGAGGGCGACGAGGTACCGGGATCGCTGGTGCACGAACTGCACGCGAGTGCCGACATGGCCGAACGGCGCGGAGTTGCCGTCGAGATCGAGACCGCCGGGCCGCTGCCGCCGGTGCCCGGCCCGGCCCGGCGGGTGATCACCGACGCCGCCATCGCGATCTTGACCGCCGCGCGCAGCAAGGCACGGATCACCCTGGCGCGGGCGGCGTCGGATTTGCCTGGGCCTTCGGCCGCGGCCACCGGAATCGCGGTCAGCTTCGTCGCCGATACCGGCGCGGCGGTTCGGCTGCCCGCGGTCGGGAAAGGGGTTGCGATCGAACAGCAGCAAGACGGCGCCATGCTCTGGGCGGAGGCGCGATGGAACAGCCGGTGACCGTGGCGATTGTCGAGGACCATCCGGTCGTGACCGAGGGGGTGGCGTCCTGGATCCGGTCCGATCCCGGCCAGCGGGTGCGGCTGGTATACGCGGCGCGCGACCTGACCGGGCTGCGCGCCATGCCGCGAGTGCCGGCCGACGTCGTCATCTTGGACCTGGAGCTGTCCGGGGAACTGGTCACCGCGCAGATCCCCCGGCTGGTGACGGCCGGATACCGGGTCGTCGCCTTCTCCGGGCACAGCGATCCGGCCATCGTGATGGAGACGCTGGACAACGGCGCACACGCCTACGTGTCGAAGGAGGAGGGTCGCGACCATCTGGTCGAGGCCGTGCTGGCGGCCGCCGCCGACCGGCCGTACGTGACCCGGTCGCAGGCCAGGGCGATGCTCGCCGATGACCGCCCGGCTCGCCCGGCGCTGTCGGAGCAGGAGCGGCAGGCGCTGCTGCTCTGGTTCCAGGGCATGTCGAAGGCATCGGTCGGGCGGCGGATGTCAATCAGCGAGAACACGGTCCGGCAGTACATCAGCCGCGCACGGGCCAAGTACGCGGCCACCGGGCGGACCGCGCCGAGCAAGGACGCGCTGCTCGCCCGCGCGATTGAAGACGGTGTGATCAGGCCGGGCGAGATCGCGCCGTACCGGTCGTTCGCGCGCGCCGGACCAGGCCAGCCAGCCCAGCCGCCGTTCTCCGGGCCGCCGTACTCCGGCACGGGTACCCCGGGCCGGTGAATGACCCGGGACACCCAAGCCCGCCGGACCTGCCCCCCCAAAGGTAATCGGACTGGCGCACCTTCAGCATTCCCGATCGAGGGCGACACTGTCATGACGCCCGATCGGGTGACAGGACTTCAGCCGGCGCCTTGCTCAGCGCGCTCGACCGCCTCCTGCTGGCGCGCCGCCGACGAGGCGGTGCGGTCGGACGCCGCCGCCCTCCGGTCTGCCGCGGCGGCCTCCCGCTCGTCGGCCGCGTCCTGGCACGCCCGGGCGGCCTGTTCCCACAGTTGGCGAAGCTGGGCGGAACTCTGCCCGGCCCCTAGGGCTCGGGCACGGTCGCGGGCCGCTTCGGCGTCGGCGCGATCAGCCGCCTCGTCGTCGCGCTCATCCGCCGTTCGCCGGGCCAGCCGCGCTATCATCGTCGACTCCTCCGGCCCGATCAATGCCCTCCTCGCCACTGGGCAATGCCGCGGCGTGGGGGACAGGGCCGTATGTCCACACTAGCTGGACCGGCGGCACGTCCGGTGCACCTACGGCAGCGGCCCCTCGACGGGTGTCCCGGGGATGCGGCCCCACTGCGCCCATGAACCGTCATAGACCCGGACGTGGTCGCGGCCGAGCAAGTACGTGAGCACGAACCAGGCGGTGGCGGCGCGCCCGCCGATCGTGCAATAGGTGATCAGTTCTCCGGCCGCGTCCAGTACGGCCGGGGAAAAGACGCCGCGCAGCTCCGCGGCGGGCCGGAAGGCGCCGTCGCTGGTGTGGAGGCCGTCGATCGGCTGGTGGACGGCGGACGGAATGTGGCCGGCCCGGCCGCCTGGCTCCATGCCGCCGGAGGGCCAGAAGCACTCGCCCCGGTATTCGGCCGCCGAGCGGACGTCGAGGAGAGTCGTGCCAGGCTGGCCTATGGCGTTCTGCATGGTTGTTCTTTCCGCGCGGATACCTGAGTTCGCGCTGCTCACGCGGAAGCCGCCGGCCGCCGGCTCGGGCACCGCACTGGTCCACGCGTGGCCTTCGGCGCGCCAGGTGTCGCGGGAGCAGTCGAGGATACGCACGTCGGGGTGCCCGTGGAGCTTCATGAGCCAGAAACCCAAGGCTGGCGCGTACCCGTAACGCCGAGCTGATCGCGCAGGCACTCGCACAGCTGGCCGTAGACCGCGAGGGCCTCGGCCAGGTTGTCCTGGGCGGCGAGGGCCCGCATGAGGTAGCGGTACCTGCTCTCCCGCAGCGGGGCCAGCCGGGTCAGCTGCCGCGAGTGCGTCTCACCAGCCCCACTGGTAACGCTACACGTGTCTTGGTACCCGTTCGGAGGGCTTGGCGATCCGATATGAACCCGTTTGTCCCCGCCGTTCGGGTAACAAGACAGCTGTTGTGGTAGTGCTTGGCCGTGGACGTGGACGTGGACGTGGACGTGGACGTGGACGTGGACGTGGACGTGGACGTGGCCGTGGACGTGGCCGTGGCCGTGGCCGTGGCCGTGGCCGCGAGCGGGGGCGGGGGCGGGGGCGATCGAGTGGTCAGGGGGTCAGGGTTACCGGGATCTGCTGGACGTTGACCGGAAGCCCGTTCTTGGCGGAACTCTCGAAGACCTCCAGCGTGCCCGGTTCGGCCTGCGGAACGGTGTAGGAGAGCGTTGCCGAGTACGTACCACGGCATCCGGTGCCGCAGCTCGCATTGGTGAACGTCCTGGCGATCTCGTTCCCGGCCGAATCCAGGACGCGCAGGCTGACCACCGCTTCGTAGACATCGGCCGTGCCGGAGACGGTGACGGGGCTGGCTACCACCGCGCCGATGATCGGGCTCGCCACCGTGATCGGCGGCAGGTAGCCGCCGTACATCGCGCGGGTCTGCGGATCCTGCACCGGGACGCCGCCGGCCACCGTGACGCCGGTTCCGTCGATCTCGAATCGCACGCCGGTGACCGTGGGGAACTGGGTCAGCGTGTACACCAACTGCGCCAGCTGCAGCGGCATCGTCGCCTGGCTGGCTGCCGAACCGAACGGGGAGCTGAGATCGACGGTGGCAATTCCGGCGGATATGCGCAATCCGAGCACGGTCGTCCCGGCCGGGAGCTGCGACCGCACGCCGGCCGCGGTCTCGGCGGCCGAAGGGCCGGCCAGCAGACGGTCAAGCGCGGCGCGGCCGGCACTGACTGTGGCCGGCACGGTCCGTCCCGTTATCGCCAGCTTGCCGTTCCGGGTAAACCAGACCTGCAGACCCAGCTGCCTGGGCGGGTTGTCAACCGGTGACGCCGACGACCGGGGGCTGCTCGCCGACGGCGGGACGCTCGCCGGCTGCCGGGTAGTGCCAGGACTGGAGCGCGCGGCGGCAGCCGGACCGGTGGGGACCGGACCGAGCGAACCGGGCGCCGCGGTACCGCAGGCAGCCGCGAGCAAACCGACGCTGATGAACATTACGGGCAGGCGCTTCATGACGGGCCTCCTTCTCATTGCCCTTACGCCACCAAAGATGCGGGAGCCAGCCCACCGGCAGTTCACCGCCACATCACAATGTGCTCACAGCGTCGTCAGGCGGCCGCTGCGGCCGCAGCGGCAGGGTCAGCCGGAACACCGACCCGCGCGCCACGTCGCTTGACGCGGTGATGTCCCCGCCGAGGAGCCTGGCGTTCTCCTGCGCGATGGCCAGGCCGAGGCCACTTCCCGGACTGGTTCGCGCGGAGTCCGCCTTGTAGAAGCGCTCGAACACGTGGGGCAGGTGCTCGGGCTGGATACCGGGCCCCGCGTCGGTCACCTCGATGTAGCCGTCTCGGCCGTCGGTGCCAGTCCGCACGAGGACCTCCCGGCCGCTGTGCTCGACCGCGTTCGCGATCAGGTTGGCCAGTATCCGCTCGAGCCGGCGCGCGTCGGTGGTCAGCCGCAGCGGCTCCCCGTGCTCGGCCACCTGGACCCGCCAGCCGCGCGCGCCGATCAGCGCCGCCATCAACGACCGGACGTCGACCTGCCGCTGCTGGACCGGCTCGGACCCGGCATCGAGCCTGGATATCTCCATCAGCTCGTCGACCAGCGTCCTGAGCCGGCCGACGTCGGCGATCAGCAGTTCGGCCGGGCGGCGGGCCGGGTCGGGCAGCCCGCCGACCTGGTCGTCAAGCAGCGAGGCCGCGGCGACGAGCGCGGCCAGCGGAGTGCGCAGCTCATGGGCCACGTTGGCGGTGAACCGGAGTTCGCGGGCCCGCGCCGCAGAGAGCGCGGCTACCTTCGCCTCAAGGGCGTCGGCCATCTCGTTGAACGCGGCCGCCCACCCGCCGAACTCGTCTGCCGCGGTGACCGGCAGCCTGGTATCGAGCCGGCCTCCGGCCATCAGCTTGGCGGCCTCGCTGGCCCTGGCGACCGGTTCCAGCGTCCGCCGGGCGAGCAGGTGCCCGGCCAGCGCCGCCACCAGCACGACCCCGAGCCAGGCACCGGCCAGGATATTCCGCAGCTGCGCCAGGTTGTGCGCGATGCCCTGCTCGGAAAAGTACAGGTAGAGCTGGGCGGGCGATCCCGGCACCTGGCCGGCCAGGACCAGGTACGGCTGTCCGCCGACGTCGATTCGCAGATAGCCGAGCTGGCCGCGGCCGACCAGCGCACGCAGCGCCGGCGAAACCGGCGGATTCACTCCCGCGTCGGAGGCGACGCTGCGCCCACCGGGAAAGACGAGGACCGCGTGACTGCCCCGTTGCTCGTACGCCTGGACGAGCTGGCTGGCCGCCGCGTAGGTGACCCCGGCGGCGAGGTTCAGGTCTTCCCTGGCCTGCGCCGCGCTCGCGGTGAGCGAACCCTGCTGCCTGGCGTCGCGCACGAGAAAGTACGACGCGACCGCCAGCGCGCCCGAGGACACGGCCGCCACCAGCAGGAACACGACGACAAGCCGCCACCGCAAACCACGCGGCCGACGCGGCGCAGCCATGCTCAGGTCCGGTCTATCCGGTAGCCGAACCCGCGGACCGTCTTGATCAGCGTCGGCCGCGACGGATCGTCTTCCACCTTCGCCCGCAGCCGCTGGACGGCCACGTCCACCACGTGCGACTCACCCAGGTACTCATAATCCCACACCCGCCGCAGCAGCATCTCCCTGGTGAACACCTGGCCCGGTCGCCTGCTCAGCTCGAGCAGCAGCCGGAACTCCGTCGCGGTCAGCGCCAGCTCCACCCCGTCCTTGCGCACCGTGAAGCCGGCTGGATCGATCTCCAGGCCGCCGGCCGTGATCAGCGCGGCCTGTTCGGCATCGGTCGCGCGCCGAAGCACCGCGCGCAGCCGCGCGATCAGCTCCGGCATCGCGAAGGGCTTGCGCACGTAGTCGTCCGCGCCGGACTCCAGCCCGACGACGACGTCGATCAGGTCGGTCCGCGCGGTGAGCATCACGACAGGAACCCGGCTGAACTTCCTGATCTCCCGGCACACCTCGAATCCGTCCAGTGACGGCAGCATCACGTCCAAGATCACCGCGTCGAAGCCGTCCGACCGGGCCCTGGCCAGCCCCTCTCGACCGTCGACCGCGGTGATCACCCGGAATCCGGCCGCGGTCAGCCCGATGGCGGCAACCTCGCGGATTGACCCGTCATCCTCGACCAGCAGCAGACGCTCATCCAATACGCTCACCAGCTCTTAGCGCTGAATCCTAGTTGCGGCGGCACCCCGGGAACAGGAAGGATTGCCCGGGAGTGACCATGACCGAACCTCTCAGCATGCGCGCCTTCCACGCCGACAGCCGCACCCGCGACTGGCGCGTCGTCGGCGATGGCGCCACCGCGGTCTTCCGCACCGGCTCGTTCGCGGCCGGCGCGCGGTTCGTCCAGGCGATCGCCGCGGCCGTCGGCGACGCCGGGCCGCACCATCCGGACGTCGACGTGCAGCAGGACACCGTCACCGTCCGGCTGCTCACCGCCACGCCCAGCTACATGGGCATGACCACCGGCGACGCCGAACTCGCGGCGCGGATATCGGACCTGGCCGCGGAGCAGGGCCTCACCGCCGACCCCACGCTGATCCAGACCGTCCAGGTGGCCCTCGACGCCCTGGTCAGCGCGGACATCATGCCGTTCTGGGCGGCCGTGCTCGGGTACGAGCGGCGCGCCGACAGCCCGGAGGAGGACCTGATCGACCCGCGCTGGCGCGGGCCGTCGATCTGGTTCCAGGACATGGACGCGCCGCGCCCGCAGCGCAACCGCTTCCACATCGACGTCTGGGTGGCGCCCGAGCTGGCCGAGGCGCGCGTCGCCGCGGCCCTCGCGGCCGGCGGGCGGATGGTCCGTGACGGGTCACCCACGTGGTGGACGCTCGCCGACGCCGAAGGCAACGAGGTCGACGTTACCTCGGCAGCCGGCCGGGACTAATTCTTCCAAACGTACGGTGGTGTCACGGCTCGCCGACCTGTGTTGTGCCGGACCTAGGCCAATTGCCACAATGGGGCCAATGAGACGAGCCAATCTCCACCGCGCTGGCGCGCGGCTGCCCATGGAGCTGGGCGGCGCGCTGGAGGGATGGCGGCTTGGCGAGGGGTCGCTGCAGCGGCGGCTCGCCGGGGCGCTCGCCGCCGCCGTCGAACGGCACGAGCTGCTCCCCGGTACCAAGCTCCCGCCCGAGCGTGTCCTGGCCGCGCAGCTTGGCGTGGCGAGAAACACCGTCGCTGCCGCCTACGAGCTGCTCGAACACAAGGGGCTCGTCGACCGCAGGCAGGGCAAGGGGACCCATGTGACCGGCGGCGACGGCACACCCCTGGGCCAGCGGGCGGCCGACCTGACGACCTCACTCCAGCGCAACGTCATCTTCCGGCGGCTGGCAGCGGGATCGCCGGACGCCATCGACCTGCTCGGCAGTTCCGCACCGCCGGGAGAGGCGATCCGCCGGGCCCTGGCCACGGCCGCGGGCGCGCTCGACCTGGACGGGCTCATGAGCGATCACGGCTACTATCCGCTCGGCTACCCGCCACTGCGCCGGGCGATCGCCGCGCACCTCAGCGCGCGCGGGCTGGCGACGACCCAGGAGCAGGTACTGATCACCGGCGGCGCGCAGCAGGCGCTGAGCCTGCTGGCCGCGTACTACGTCACGCCGGGTTCGATCATCGTGCTGGAAGACCCGACGTTCGCGGGTGCGGTGGACGCATTCCGCGCGGCCGGCGCCCGGATCCTGGGCGTGCCGCTGCACGGGGCGGGCGCCGACATCGGGCTGGTCGCCACGACCATCGCGCAGAGCACGGTCCGCGCCGTCTACCTGATGCCGACCTTCCACAACCCGACCGGGGCGGTGATGCCCGAGCCGGCCAGGCGCGAGCTGGCCCGGCTCGGCCGCGCCAGCCAGGTGCCGATCATCGAGGACACCACGCTGTCCGAGCTGGCCCTCGGCGGTGAGCCGCCACCACCGCTCGCCGCCTACGGCCATGACGCGCCCATCGTTTCGGTCGGCTCGCTGAGCAAGCTCTTCTGGGCCGGACTGCGCGTCGGCTGGATCCGCGCCTCCCGGCCGGTCATCGCCCAGCTGGGACAGCTGAAGGCCGTCGCCGACCTGGGCTGCTCGCTGGTCAGCCAGGCGATCGCCGTCGGCATGCTCGCCGACGTGGACCGGATCGCCGATATCCGGCGCACCGAGCTCACCGCGCGACTCACGCTCCTGGAAGACCTGCTGCGCGGCATGCTGCCGGACTGGCGCTGGGGACGGCCGAAGGGCGGTCTGTCCCTCTGGGCCAGGCTCCCAACCGGAAGCTCGACCGAACTCGCGCACATCGCGAGCCGGCGCGGCGTGCTGATCGCCCCCGGACCGCTGATGTCGCCCACCGGGCAATTCGATGAGTTCATCCGGCTGCCGTTTGACCACGAGCCGGAGGTTCTGCGGGAAGGCGTCCGGCGGCTGGAATCCGCGTGGCACGCATACGCGGCCGCGCTGGACACGCACGAACCTGGCCGCATCGGCGTCATCGTCTGAGCGGCCCGGCCGGCGGATTTTTGAGCCAATATCGCGTGGATTGGCCTTATGCCAATGGCTTAGTGTTTCTCCAGGTCACGAGTGATACACCGCAATCATCGGGAGGTCCGCAGTGTCAGACCAAACTCCAGCCGCGCAGACCGGTACCGGGCGGGTTAAGCGCGGGATGGCGGAGATGCTCAAGGGCGGGGTGATCATGGATGTGGTCACGCCGGAGCAGGCGAGGGTCGCTGAGGATGCGGGTGCGGTGGCGGTGATGGCGCTGGAGCGGGTGCCGGCG
>DASRFJ010000176.1:0-1578 GCA_035651595.1 Streptosporangiaceae bacterium
ACGATGCGCGGGGCGGCGCCGCCCGCGTCCGGGCTCACCGCGAAGGCGGTGGCCGAGATCCAGGATCGCATCAACGACGCGGGCGTGGCCGGCGAGCCGATCGGCGTCGATTTCGCCGAAGTGCCGACGTTCTTCGAACTGCAAAAGCAAGGGCTGGACATCCGGGATGGCCAGCAGGTCATGCTGGATGCGCGCGAAATCAAATCCAGGGACGAGATCTCCCTGCTGGCCACCGCGGCGGCGATGGTGGACGGCACGTACCAGGACATCGCCGATGCGCTCAAACCCGGCGTACGGGAGAACGAGATCGTCGCGCTGGCCAACAAGCGGCTGTACGAGATGGGCTCCGACGATGTCGAGTCGATCAACGCGGTCAGCGGCGAACGCTGTAATCCGCACCCGCACAACTTCTCCGACCGGCTGATCCGGCCGGGGGAGCAGGCGTTCTTCGACATCATGCACTCCTATAACGGGTACCGGACCTGCTACTACCGGTGTTTCGCGGTGGGGCGGGCAACGCAGCCGCAGCTGGACGCCTATAAAAAGGCGCGCGAGTGGATCGACATCGCGATCGACATGATCAAGCCTGGGGTCAGCACCGATCAGGTGGCCCGGGCCTGGCCGACCGCGCAGGACATCGGGCTGGCCGACGAGAAGACCGCGTTCGGGTTGCTGTTCGGGCACGGGCTCGGACTGGCGCTGCACGAGCGGCCGATTATCTCGCGGCTGACCTCGCTGGATGCCCCGATGGAGATCAAGGAGGGCATGGTCTTCGCGCTGGAGACCTACTGCCCGGCGACGGACGGCCGGTCCGCGGCGCGGATCGAGGAAGAGGTCGTGGTGGGCCCGACGGGCGTGGAGATCCTGACCAAATTCCCGGCGCAGGACCTGTACGTCACCAATCCTTATTGACGGGATGGATCAATGGTTGACGAGCTTACGTCGCTGGTGCTCTACCGGAAGATGACCGAGATCCGGCAGTTCGAAAAGCGCGCGTACGACCTGTTCCTGCAGAACCTGGTCAGGGGCACCACGCACCTCGGCACCGGGCAGGAGGCCATCGCGGCCGGCGTCTCGCAGGCGATGCGGGAAGACGACTACATGTTCGTGACGTACCGCGGACACAACCACGTACTCGCCCGCGGCACGCCGATGACCGCGGTGATGGCCGAACTGCTCGGCCGGGAGAACGGTTTGATGCACGGCAAGGGCGGGTCGATGCACCTGCTTGACACCTCTCGCGGCATTCTCGGCGCCTACGCGATCATCGGCGCGCAGCTGGTGATCGCCAACGGCTCGGCGTGGTCGGCGAAGTACCGGGAGACCGGGCAGGTGACCGTGTGCTTCATGGGCGACGGGGCCACGAACATCGGCGCGTTCCACGAAGCACTCAACCTGGCCGTGGTATGGCAGCTCCCAGTGGTGTTCATCTGCGAGAACAACCAGTACATGGAGTACACGCCGATCGGGTCGGTGACCGCGGTCAAGCGGCCCGCCGCGGACCGGGCGCCGGCCTACGGGCTGGCCGGCATCGAGGTCGACGGCAACGACGTCGAGGCGGTGTACCAGGTGGCCGGC
>DASRFJ010000177.1:0-23406 GCA_035651595.1 Streptosporangiaceae bacterium
GTCCGGTCGGCTCCTGCCACGTAGTTGTCCTAAGCGCCACAACCCATGGCTGCCGACCAGGCTGCCCACATTTTCCAGACATATCCGGCGCACCGGACAGCACATCCGCGATCGCCCACGGCTCCGAAGGCGGTCCGAAAGATTGCGGACAGTTACTCCCCCAATCCGTTGGCTTATTCGGGGGTTTGCCCGGGTCGCCGGCTGCCCAGCGGGTAAGCAGCCGGCTCGATAGGTTTCGATAGCGTGGTGGTTTTCCCCTTTGTGGTAGCGGGACCCCTGTTCACGAGGGCCGGTCTTCCACGAAGGGGAAATCTTCCACGTTGCTGGCGGACTGCGGGTGCGCTCCTGTCCCGGTAGCCGCACGGTGCACTCCAGGCACAGGCTGCGCGCACACGGCCAGACCCGGCGGCCAGGCCCAGCGGCCGGCACGGGCCATGCGCGCGCATTCGCCAACAGAGTCAATCCGGGAGGGTAACTGGCCGCAATAATCTGGCGCGCCCGTCGGCCCGCTCGGAATGGGTGGAATGTCCGGTTCGCGACGCGGGACGAGGGGGACGGGCGCGGAGGCGCGGGGCGCGGGGCGCGGGGTGCGGAGGCGCGGAGGCGCGGGGCGCGGAGGCGCAGGGCGCGGCAGCGGGGAATGCCGCCGGGGGGTGCCTTGCGCGTGGGAATGGGGTCTTCGGAGGGCGTACCTCGGCCGTTCGGGATAAATCAGCGGTGAGGACTCGGGGGCCTTCGGGGGTTATGGCCACGGTGTGCTCGAAGTGGGCGGCGCGGCGGCCGTCGGCGGTGACGACGGTCCAGCCGTCTGGTTGCTCCACGACGGCCGGGCTGCCCAGGGTCAGCATGGGCTCGATGGCCAGCGCCATGCCGGGGGCCAGGCGGGTGCCGCGGCCAGGGACGCCGTAGTTGGGCACGGCCGGGTGCATGTGCATCTGGCTGCCGATGCCGTGGCCGGTGTACTCGCGGACGACCCCGTAACCCGAAGCGCCGGACGAAACCGCGTGGCCGATGTCGCCGAGCCGGGCGCCGACAGTGGCCGCGCCGATCCCCCGCCACAGCGCCGCCTCGCAGGCCGCGATCAGCGCGGCGTCCTCGTCTGAAACGGTACCGACACCCACGGTGACGGCCGCGTCGCCGTGCCAGCCGCCGACGATCGCGCCGCAGTCGATCGAGATCAGGTCGCCGTCGCGCAGCGTGCGGTTCGGGCCGGGGATGCCGTGCACCACTTCCTCGTTGACCGACGTGCAGATCGTGGCGGGATAGCCTAGGTAGCCGAGGAACGACGGCACCGCGCCAGCGGCACTGATCTCGCGCAGCGCGAGCCGATCGAGCTCACCGGTGGTGACGCCAGGTACCGCGGCGCCCGCGAGCACGCGCAGCGTGCGGGCCACGACCAGCCCGGCCGACCGCATCAGGTCAAGCTGCGCCGCGGTCTTGATCTCGACAGAAGCCATCTACCGAACGAAGGGGCGGAGCGCGGCCAGGGCACGCGAGGTGACCTCTTCGACCGGCCCGGTCGCATCGATCCCGATCAGCGTGCCCTCGTCCGCGTAGAACGAGACCAGCGGGGCGGTCTGCTCGTTGTACACCTCGATGCGGTGCCTGATCGTCAGCTCGGAGTCGTCGTCCCGCTGGAACAGCTCTGCGCCGCAGTCGTCGCAGGTCCCGGCCCGCAGCGGCGGGTCGTACAGGACGTGCCAGACCCGCTCGCAGACCCGGCAGGTCCGCCGGCCGGACAGCCGCCGGACCACCTCGTCCTCGTCCACGACCAGTTCGAGCACCACGTCGAGCCGGGCATCCCATTCGGAGGAGAGGATCTTCTTCAGCGTCTCCGCCTGCGGCACGTTGCGCGGAAAGCCGTCGAGCAGGAAGCCCTCCTGGGCATCGTCTTCGGCCAGCCTGGACCGGACCATGCCCACCGTCACCTCGTCGGGCACCAGGTCGCCGCGCTCCATGAACTCGCGCGCCTTGCGACCCAGCTCCGTACCGGTGTTCACGTTGTAGCGGAAAATATCACCTGTCGAGATCCTCGGGATCGCCAGGTGCGACGCTATGAACTGGGCCTGCGTCCCCTTGCCCGCACCGGGGGGCCCGACGAGGACGATGCGCACTATCGCAGGAAACCCTCATAGTTGCGCTGCTGCAACTGGCTCTCGATCTGCTTCACCGTGTCCAGCCCGACGCCGACCATGATCAGCAGGCTGACGCCGCTGAACGGGAACTGCTGCGCGACGCCGACGCTGCTGAGCGCCAGCAGCGGGAACAGCGCGACCACACCCAGGTACAGCGAGCCGGGCGCGGTGAGCCTGCTGAGCACGTACTGCAGGTACTCCGCCGTGGGCCGGCCGGGCCGGATACCGGGGATGAAGCCGCCGTACTTCTTCATATTGTCGGCCACTTCAGTGGGGTTGAAGGTGATCGACACGTAGAAGTACGTGAACCCGACGATCAGCACGAAGAACGCGATCATGTAGAACGCCGAGCTGGTCTGCTCCACATACCGCTGGACCCAGCTGTACCAGCCCTGCGGATGGTTCTGGTTACCGAACAGCTGCGCGCCCAGCACCGGGATGTACAGCAGCGACGAGGCGAAGATGACCGGGATGACACCGGCCTGGTTGACCTTCATCGGGATGTAGGTCGAGGTGCCGCCGTACATCCGGCGGCCCACCATACGCTTGGCGTACTGCACCGGGATCCGGCGCTGAGCCTGCTCCATGAACACCACGAAGGCCACGATGGCGATGATCACGATGACCGCGATCGCCGCGTAGAACGCGCTCTTCTGCACGTAGATCTGCTGGATTTCGCCGGGGATCACGGAGATGACCGTGGTGAAGATCAGCACGGACATGCCGTTGCCGACGCCACGGTCGGTGATCAGCTCGCCCAGCCACATGATGACCGTGGTGCCGGACACCATCGTGATGACCATCGTGGAGATGGTGAACACCGACGGGTGCGGGATCAGCGGGGTGGTGCACTGCGGGAACAGCTGGCCGGACCTGGCCAGTTCCACGTACCCGGTGGACTGGAGGATCGCCAGGCCGACCGTCAGGTACCGGGTGTACTGGGTGATCTTGGCCTGGCCAGCCTGGCCCTCCTGCTTGAGCGTCTCCAGCCGCGGGATCACGACGGTGAGCAGCTGCAGGATGATGCTCGCGGTGATGTACGGCATGATGCCGAGCGCGAACACCGAAAGGTGCAGCAAGGCGTTACCGCTCAGCAGGTTGACGATCTGGTAGAGCCCCGCATTGGGGGATCCACTGGCCGTCGCTCCCAGTGAGCACGTGGTAACAGCCTTCTCGCTGATGCCCGGTGTGGGCAGCGAGGCGCCGAACCTGAACAGGGCAACAATGCCCACCGTGATCAGCAGCTTCTTGCGCAGGTCTGGCGTCTGGAACGCCCGCACGAAGGCCGTCAGCATCGGCAGTCTCCGGTTCGGTGGATGCTACAAGTCGGGCAGAACTCGTAGTTTACCCGGCACGCCATGTGTTGTCTCCTCCGCTTGGCGTAGGCCACTGTCCTAGGAGAGCTCGGTTACCGAACCGCCGGCCGCCTGGATCTTCTCCTTGGCCGAGGCCGAGAAGGCGTGCGCGGTCACCCGCAGCGCCACGCTGACGTCGCCGGTGCCCAGCACCTTGATCAGCTCACCCTTGCGCGCGGCGCCCTTGGCCACCATGGCCTCGGGTGTGACAGCGCCGCCATCGGCGAACAGCGCGGCCAGGCGGCCCACGTTCACCACCTGGTAGCTGGTGCCGAAGCCCGCGTTCGAGAAGCCCTTGAGCTTGGGTATCCGGCGGTGCAGCGGCATCTGGCCGCCCTCGAAGCCGCGCGGGACCTGGGTCCGCGCCTTGGTGCCCTTGGTGCCGCGGCCCGCGGTCTTGCCCTTGGACGCCTCGCCGCGGCCAAGCCGCTGCTTGGGCTTGTGCGCGCCGGGAGCCGGCCGCAGGTGATGCAGCTTCAGCCCGCGTCCGGTACTGGCTTCGCTTGGCATGCTCAATCCACTTCCTCGACCGTGACCAGGTGGCGAACCGCCTTGATCATGCCCCGGAACTCGGGACGATCCGGCTTCACCACGGTCTGGCCGATCTTACGCAGGCCCAGCGAGCGCAGGCTGTTCCGCTGCTCGCTCGTCCCGCCGATCTTCGACTTGACTTGGGTGACCTTCAGGTTCGTGGCCATCACGCGGCTCCCTGGCTGGCCGCGGCCTGCGCCGCCGCCCGGGCCTTGAGCATGGCGGCGGGGGCGACGTCCTCGATCGGCAGGCCGCGCTTGGCCGCGATCTCCTCGGGCCGGTTCAGGCTCTTCAGCGCCGCCACCGTGGCATGCACGACGTTGATCGGGTTGGACGAGCCGAGCGAGCGGGACAGCACGTCGCTGATCCCCGCGCACTCAAGCACGGCACGCACCGGGCCGCCGGCGATCACGCCGGTACCGGGGCTGGCCGGCTTGAGCAGTACCACGCCCGCCGCCTCCTCACCCTGCACCGTGTGCGGGATCGTGCTGGCGATCCTGGGCACGCGGAAGAAGTGCTTCTTGGCCTCTTCGACGCCCTTGGCGATGGCGGCCGGGACTTCCTTGGCCTTGCCGTAGCCGACGCCGACCATCCCGTTGCCGTCGCCGACGACCACCAGGGCGGTGAAGCTGAACCTGCGGCCGCCCTTGACCACCTTGGCGACACGGTTGATCGTCACCACGTGCTCAAGGTAGGCGGCCTGCTTGTCTGCCTGGGCGCCACGCCGGTCTTCGCGGCGGTCACGGCGATCGCCGCCACCACCGCCGCCGCTACCGCCGCCGCGCCGCGAAGCTGGTGGCATTAGCCGAACCTTCTTTCTTTATTGCGGAACGTCCTGTGGTGCGTCCTCACAGCTCGAGCCCGCCTTCCCGGGCACCGTCGGCCACTGCCGCGATACGGCCGTGATAGCGGTACCCGCCCCGGTCGAAGACCACCGAGTTGATGCCGGCCTGCTTCGCGCGGTCCGCGAGCAGCTCACCGACCTTGCGCGCCTTGGCGGTCTTGTCACCGCTCGTGCCCTTTATGGCGACATCGAGGGTCGACGCCTGCGCCAGCGTGTGGCCCTTCATGTCGTCCACGATCTGCGCGAACATGTGCCGCGCCGACCGGTTCACGACCAGCCGGGGACGGCTCGTGCTGCCGGTGACCTTCTTGCGGACCCGCAGGTGACGGCGGACGCGTCCGGCCGCGGTCTTCCGCGTGTGGCTCCTGACGAGACCGCTCGCGCGTGCGAACGACCTGGTCTTCGCTCCAGCCATGACTTACTTACCAGCCTTCCCGACCTTGCGGCGGATGACCTCGCCCTGGTACCGCACGCCCTTGCCCTTGTACGGGTCGGGCTTGCGGAGCTTGCGAATTCGCGCGGAGACCTCGCCGACCAGCTGCTTGTCGATGCCCTCGACCACGAACCTGGTGGGGGCCTCAACCCGGAAGGTGATGCCCTCCGGCGGGGTGATCATCACCGGGTGGCTGAAGCCGAGCGAGAACTCCAGGTCCTTGCCCCTAGCCTGCACGCGGTAGCCGACCCCGACGATCTCGAGCGTCTTCTTGTAGCCCTCGGTGACGCCGGTGACCATGTTGGCGATCAGCGTCCGGGACAGGCCGTGCAGCGCGCGCACCGGGCCGTCGTCACTGGGCCGGGTGACCCGGATGACACCGTCCTCCTTGACCACGTCGATCGGCTCCGCGACGACGTGGCTGAGGCTTCCCTTCGGGCCCTTCACCTGCACGCTGCGGCCGTCGATGGTGACGTCGACGCCGCTGGGAATGGCGACGGGGAGCCGTCCGATCCGAGACATCTCTAGCTCCTCCCGTTACCAGACGTAGGCGAGGACTTCGCCGCCCACGCCGGTCTTCTTGGCCTGCTTGTCCGTCATCAGGCCGCCGGACGTGGAGATGATCGCCACGCCCAGGCCGCCGAGCACCCGGGGCAGGCCGTCCTTCTTCGCGTACACCCGCAGGCCGGGCTTGGAGACCCGCTTGATGCCGGCGATCGAGCGCTCCCGGGAATTCCCGTACTTGAGCGTGATCACCAGGTTCTTGCCCACCTCGGCGTCTTCCACCCGCCAGGCAGCGATGTAGCCCTCCTGCTGGAGGATCTCCGCGATGTGCGACTTGATCTTCGAATACGGCATGCCGACGCTGTCGTGGTACGCCGAGTTGGCGTTCCGCAGACGCGTCAGCATGTCCGCGATCGGGTCGGTCATTGACATGGCCTGTTACCGGCCTTCCTCACCGTGGTTTCCCTACGGGACCTGCGGTGCTATTTCCTATTTGAGGGACCGCCCCCTCGGGGCGCGGGTCCCTTACCAGCTGGACTTCGTGATGCCGGGGAGCTCGCCCCGGTGGGCCATGGTGCGGAAGCAGATCCGGCACAGGCTGAACCGGCGGTAGACGGCACGAGGCCGGCCGCACCGGGTGCACCGGGTGTAGCCGCGGACGGCGAATTTCGGCGTCCGCTTCTGCTTCGCGACCAGCGCCTTCTTCGCCACGTCACGCCTCCTTGAAGGGGAAGCCGAGCCGCCGCAGCAGCGAGCGGCCCTCGGCGTCGGTTGGTGCGGTGGTCACCACGGTGATGTCCATGCCGCGCTGCCTGTCGACCTTGTCCGGGTCGATCTCGTGGAACATGACCTGCTCGGTCAGCCCGAACGTGTAGTTGCCGTGGCCGTCGAACTGCCGGTCGCTCAGCCCGCGGAAGTCGCGGATACGAGGAAGGGCGATGGTCAGCAGCCGGTCGAGGAACTCCCACATGCGGTCGCCGCGCAGCGTGGTGTGCGCGCCGATCGGCATGCCCTCGCGGAGCTTGAACTGCGCGACGGACTTCTTCGCCCGGGCGACCGCCGGCCGCTGGCCGGTGATCGTGGCAAGGTCCTTGACCGCGCCCTCGATCAGCTTCGCGTCCCGCGCCGCCTCGCCGACGCCCATGTTGACCACGATCTTGGTCAGCGCCGGGGTCTGCATCACGTTCGCGTAGCCGAATTCCTCGCGCAGCGCGGGGGCGATCTCCGCCTTGTAGCGCTCCTTGAGCCGCGGTATGACCTTCTCTGGTGCTTCGGCGGTCATGCCTAGATGTCCTTCCCGCTCGGCCGGGCGACGCGGATCTTGTTGCCATCCTCGTCGAACCGGTACCCCACCCGGGCCGGCTGCTTGCTGTCCGGATCGGCGAGCTGGACGTTGCTGACGTCGATCGGGGCTTCCTCGTGCGTGATGCCGCCCTCTTTGGCGCCGCGGTTGCCCTGGTAGGTGACCTTCTTGTTCTTCTTCACCACGTTGACACCCTGGACCAGGACCTTGTTCCGGTCCGGATAGGCGGCGATGACCAGGCCATCGGCGCCCTTGTCCTTGCCCGCGGTGACGACGACGTGGTCGCCTTTCTTAATTTTCATTTTTGGCACTCCCCGTGCCGATGGGCTTAATCTTCATCACAGCACCTCCGGCGCGAGCGAGATGATCCGCATGAACCGCTTCTCACGCAACTCGCGGCCGACCGGGCCGAAGATACGGGTACCGCGCGGGTCACCGCCGTCCCTGATCAGCACCGCGGCGTTCTCGTCGAACCGGATGTAGGAGCCGTCGCCGCGGCGGCGCTCCTTGCGGGTGCGCACCACGACCGCCTTGACGACATCGCCCTTCTTCACGCCGGCGCCGGGAAGTGCGTCCTTCACCGTCGCCACGATGACGTCACCGATGCCCGCGTAGCGCCGGCCGCTGCCGCCGAGAACGCGGATGCAGAGGATCTCCTTGGCACCCGTGTTGTCGGCGACCTTAAGCCGCGACTCCTGCTGGATCACGTCAACTCCTGTTAACTCAGCCGCTTACTTAGCCTTTTCGAGGATCTCGGCGACGCGCCAGCGCTTGGTGGCGGACAACGGCCGGGTCTCCATCAGCAGCACGCGGTCACCCACGCCGCAGGCGTTGGTGGCGTCGTGCGCCTTGTACTTCTTGGTACGGCGCAGGACCTTGCCGTACTTGGGGTGCTTGACGTGGTCCTCGACCTGGACGACAACGGTCTTGTCCATCTTGTCGCTGACCACGTAGCCCTCGCGGGACTTGCGGTACCCGCGAGCAAGCTCCTGCCCGCTGGTTGCCTCGCTCATTCAGCGGCCTCCGTAGTCGTCTCTTCGTCGCGGGCATCCTCGTCGCCGGACTCCTCGACCAGCGTGATGATGCCGAGCTCGCGCTCGCGCATCACCGTGTAGATGCGAGCGATCTCCTTGCGCACCGCGCGCAGCCGGCCGTGGCTCTCCAGCTGCCCGGTGGCACCCTGGAACCGGAGGTTGAACAGCTCCTCCTTGGCTTGCGCCAGCTTGTGCTCCAGTTCCTCCTCGGTGGACACGCGCAGCTGCGCGGTCAGGCCACTAGCCATCAGCCCTCACCCACTTCACGCTTGACCACCCGGCATTTCATCGGGAGCTTGTGGATCGCGCGGCGCAGCGCCTCCCTGGCCACCGGCTCAGAGACGCCGGACAGCTCGAACATGACCCGGCCCGGCTTCACGTTCGCGATCCACCACTCCGGCGAGCCCTTACCGGAACCCATCCGGGTCTCGGCGGGCTTCTTGGTCAGCGGCCGGTCCGGGTAGATGTTGATCCAGACCTTGCCGCCACGGCGAATGTGCCGGGTCATCGCGATACGCGCGGCCTCGATCTGCCGGTTGGTCACATAAGAGTGCTCGAGCGCCTGGATCCCGAACTCACCGAAGTTCACCCTGGTGCCCCCGGTGGCTGCGCCGGTCCGGTGCGGCCGGTGCTGCTTGCGGTGCTTGACCCTGCGCGGAATCAGCATGGATCAGCCCTCCTGTCCTTCGGCCGCGGCCTCCGGCGCACGCCGGCGGCGGTCGCCATCGCGGCCGCGATCGCGGTCCCGGCCGCCGCGCGGACCGCGCTCGCGCTGGCCCGCGGCGCGCAGCGCGGCCTGTGCCGCCTGCTTCTCGCGGTCCACCCGGCTGGTCAGCGCGTCGCCGCGGTAAATCCACACCTTCACGCCGATCCGGCCGAAGGTGGTACGTGCCTCGTAGAAGCCGTAGTCGATGTCGGCGCGCAGCGTGTGCAGCGGCACCCGGCCCTCGCGGTAGAACTCGCTCCGCGACATTTCCGCGCCGCCGAGCCGGCCCGAGCACTGCACCCGGATCCCCTTGGCGCCGCCCTTCATCGCGCTCTGCATCGCCTTGCGCATGGCCCGCCGGAACGAGACCCGGCTGGACAGCTGCTCGGCGACGCCCTGGGCGACCAGCTGGGCATCGGTCTCGGGGTTGCGCACCTCGAGGATGTTCAGCTGGATCTGCTTGCCGGTCAGCTTCTCCAGGTCGCCGCGGATGCGGTCGGCCTCGGCGCCGCGGCGGCCGATGACGATACCCGGCCGGGCGGTGTGGATGTCCACCCGTACCCGGTCCCTGGTCCGCTCGATCTCCACCTTGGAGATACCGGCCCGCTCCATGCCGCGCTGCAGCATCCGGCGGATCGCCACGTCCTCAGCGACGTATTCCTTGTACAGCTTGTCGGCGTACCAGCGGCTCTTGAAGTCCGTGGTGATGCCCAGCCGGAACCCGTGCGGGTTGACCTTCTGGCCCATTAGCGAGCACCTCCCTCGGCGTCGTCGGACACGATGACCGTGATGTGGCTCGTGCGCTTGTAGATCCGGTAACCGCGGCCCTGGGCGCGCGGCCGGAACCGCTTCAGCGTCGGGCCTTCGTCGACCCAGGCGCGGCGCACCCACAGCATGCCCCGGTCGCCCCGGCCGCCCATGGTGTCCGCGTTCGCGATCGCGCTGGCGAGCACCTTGCCGACGGGGTCACTGGCCGACTGCGGCGCGAACTGCAGCACGGCCTGTGCCTGGTCGGCGGGCAGCCCGCGGATCAGGTCCACCACACGGCGGGCCTTCCGCGGCGTGACGCGGACATAGCGCGCCTTTGCCCTGGCTTCCATCAATCCTCCTGGATCGGCTACCGGCGGCTGCGCCGGTCGTCCTTGACATGACTGCGGAAAGTACGCGTGGGAGCGAACTCGCCGAGCTTGTGGCCCACCATCGACTCGGTGATGAACACCGGGATGTGCTTCCTGCCGTCGTGGACGGCGATCGTGTGACCGAGCATCGCCGGCACGATCATGGAGCGCCTGGACCACGTCCTGATGACGGTCTTGGTGCCCTTGTCGTTCTGGACGTCCACCTTCTTCATCAGGTGGTCGTCCACGAAGGGACCCTTCTTGAGGCTACGAGGCATCGAGTGCTGCTCCTACCGCTTGTTCTTTCCGCGGCGACGGCTGATCAGCCGGTCACTGGGCTTGTGGGCAGGCCGGGTACGGCCTTCGGGCTTGCCCCACGGGCTCACCGGATGGCGGCCGCCGGAGCTCTTGCCCTCGCCACCGCCGAGCGGGTGGTCCACCGGGTTCATGGCGACACCGCGGACCGAAGGCCGCTTGCCCTTCCACCGGTTCCGGCCCGCCTTGCCGAGCTTGATGTTGCCCTGCTCGGCGTTGCCGACCTCGCCCACCGTGGCCCGGCAGTCCGCCGAGACGCGGCGGATCTCGCCGGATGGCATGCGGAGCGCGGCGTAACCGCTCTCCTTGGCGAGCAGCTGCACGCCTGCCCCGGCCGACCGCGCAATCTTGGCGCCGCCACCGGGCCGCAGCTCGATGGCGTGCACGACCGTGCCGGTCGGGATCGCGCGCAACGGCAGCGAGTTGCCCGGCTTGATGTCCGCGCCGACGCCGCTCTCCACCCGGTCGCCCTGCGACAGCCCCTGCGGCGCGATGATGTACCGCTTCTCGCCGTCGGCGAAGTGCAGCAGCGCGATCCGCGCGGTGCGGTTCGGGTCGTACTCGATGTGCGCCACCTTGGCGGGCACGCCGTCCTTGTCCGCCCGGCGGAAGTCGATCAGCCGGTAGGCACGCTTGTGGCCGCCGCCCTGGTGCCTGGCCGTGATCCGGCCGTGCACGTTGCGGCCGCCCCGCGAATTCAGCGGGCGGACCAGCGACTTCTCCGGCTCGGTCCGGGTGACCTCGGAGAAGTCAGAGCCGCTCGCGCCGCGCCGGCCCGGGGTGGTCGGCTTGTACTTACGGATAGCCATTGGTCTCCCCTAGCCCGCGAAGATGTCGATCCGGTCGCCCTCGGCGAGGGTGACGATCGCCCGCTTGGTGTCCGGTCGCTGGCCGAAGCCGTAACGCGTCCGGCGCCGCTTGCCCGGCCGGTTCAGGGTGTTCACGTTCGTGACCTTCACCCCGAAGACCGCCTCGACGGCGAGCCGGATCTGGGTCTTGTTGGCGTCCGGGGCGACGATGAACGTGTACTTGCCCTCGTCCAGCAGGCCGTAGCTCTTCTCCGAGACCACCGGCCGGAGCAGGACGTCCCTCGGGTTGGTGATCCGGCTCATTTGGAACTCCTAGAAACGAACGCTTCCAGCGCCTGCTCGGTGAAGACCACGTGGTCGCTGGCCAGTACGTCGTAGGTGTTGAGCTGGTCCTCGGTGAGCACGTGCACGCTGGGCACGTTCTTCAGTGACTTCCAGCCGATCTCGTCGTCGCGGTGGATGACCGCGAGCACCGGACGGTCCAGGCTCCCGCCGATCGCCCCGGTCAGCACCGCGACCGCGTCCCTGGTCTTGGGCTCGTCGCCGCTGACGAAGCCGCTGACGACCAGTACCCGCCCGTGAGCGAGCCGGTCGGACAGCGCGCCGCGCAGCGCGGCTGCCTTCATCTTCTTCGGCGTCCGCTGGACGTACGAGCGCGGCTGCGGGCCGTGCACCGTGCCGCCGCCCGCGTACTGCGGGGCGCGCACCGAGCCCTGCCGCGCACGGCCGGTGCCCTTCTGCCGGTACGGCTTCTTGCCGCCGCCGCGCACGTCGCCGCGCGTCTTGGTGGCGTGCGTACCCTGCCGGGCCGCCGCCCGCTGGGCCACCACGACCTGGTGGATCAGCGGCACGTTGACCTTGGCCGCGAAGATCTCCTCCGGCAGCTCAACCGTCTTGCCGCTCGTGCCGTCGGCCGAGAGCACTGGGATGGCCGTCATCAGGACTCCTTCCTCGCCGCGCTGCGGACCAGCACGACCCGGCCCGCGGGGCCGGGCACCGCGCCCTTGATCAGCAGCAGGCCGCGCTCGGCGTCGACCGAGTGGACGCTCAGCGACTGCACCGTGGTGCGCATGCCGCCCATCCGGCCCGCCATCCGCACGCCCTTGAACACCCGGCCGGGGGTGGCGCAAGCGCCGATGGAGCCGGGCGAGCGGTGCTTGCGCTGGGTGCCGTGCGCGGCGCCGAGGCCACGGAAGCCGTGCCGCTTCATGACACCGGCGGTGCCCTTGCCCTTGCTCCGGCCGGTCACGTCCACGTACTGGCCCGCGGCGAAGGTTTCCGCGGTCAGCTCCTGGCCGAGGGTGTACTCGGACGCGTCGTCGGTGCGCAGTTCGGCGAGGTAGCGGCGCGGGGTGACCCCGGCCTTCTCGAACACGCCCGCGACCGGCTTGGTCACCTTGCGCGGGTCGATCTCGCCGAAGCCCAGCTGCACCGCGGAGTACCCGTCGGTGTCGGGGGTGCGGACGGCGGTCACCACGCACGGTCCGGCCTGCACGACCGTCACCGGCACGATCTGCCCGGCGTCGTTGAAGACCTGGGTCATACCAAGCTTGGTGCCCAGGATCCCTTTGATCTGCTTAGCCATCTCGGTGGGTTCCTCAGAGCTTGATCTCGATGTCGACGCCCGCCGGCAGGTCGAGCCGCATCAGCGAGTCGACCGTCTTCGGCGTCGGGTCGATGATGTCGATCAGCCGCTTGTGCGTCCGCATCTCGAAGTGCTCGCGCGAGTCCTTGTACTTGTGCGGAGAGCGGATGACGCAGTACACGTTCTTCTCCGTAGGCAGCGGCACCGGGCCGGCGACGCGCGCGCCAGTCCGGGTCACGGTGTCGACGATCTTCCTCGCCGAGCTGTCGATGACCTCGTGGTCGTATGCCTTAAGCCGGATGCGGATCTTCTGTCCCGCCATTGTGGCCTCGGTGTCCTTCTCTTCGGGGTGCCGCTGCTGACTGCTTTACACGTGCCGCGGGGGGCCTTCCGGCCCCCCGCGGGTGTGCCCTACTTGATGATCTTGGTTACGCGCCCGGAGCCGACCGTCCGGCCGCCTTCGCGGATGGCGAACCGGAGGGTCTCCTCCATGGCGATGGGCTGGATCAGCTCGACGCGCATGTCGGTCCGGTCGCCCGGCATGACCATCTCGGTGCCTTCCGGCAGGTTCACCACACCGGTCACGTCGGTGGTGCGGAAGTAGAACTGCGGCCGGTAGTTGTTGAAGAACGGCGTGTGCCGCCCGCCCTCGTCCTTGCCCAGGATGTAGACCTGCGCCTCGAACTCGGTGTGCGGGGTGCTGGTGCCCGGCTTGATGATGACCTGACCGCGTTCCACCTCTTCGCGCTTGATGCCGCGCAGCAGCAGACCGACGTTGTCGCCTGCCTGGCCCTCGTCGAGGATCTTGCGGAACATCTCCACACCGGTGACGGTGGTGGACTGCGGCTTCTCCTTGATGCCGATGATGTCGACGGTCTCGCCGGTGTGCACGATGCCGCGCTCGATCCGGCCGGTGACCACGGTGCCGCGGCCGGTGATGGAGAACACGTCCTCCACCGGCATCAGGAACGGCTTGTCGACCTCGCGGACCGGCTCAGGGATGGAGTCGTCGCACGCGGTCATGAGCTCCATGACCTTGTCGCTCCACTCCGCGTCGCCCTCGAGGGCCTTGAGCGCGGAGACGCGGACCACCGGCACGTCGTCGCCGGGGAACTCGTACTCGGTGAGCAGCTCACGGACCTCAAGCTCGACGAGCTCGAGGATCTCCTCGTCGTCCACCATGTCGGCCTTGTTCAGGGCGACCACGATGTACGGCACGCCGACCTGGCGAGCGAGCAGCACGTGCTCACGGGTCTGCGGCATCGGGCCGTCGGTCGCGGCGACCACGAGGATGGCGCCGTCCATCTGCGCCGCGCCCGTGATCATGTTCTTGATGTAGTCCGCGTGACCCGGGCAGTCCACGTGCGCGTAGTGGCGCTTCTCGGTCTGATACTCGACGTGCGAGATCGAGATCGTGATGCCGCGCTCCTTCTCCTCCTTCGCGTTGTCGATCTGGTCGAACGCGTAGAAGGGGTTAACCTCGGGCATCTTGTCGTGCAGCACCCGGGTGATCGCCGCGGTCAGCGTGGTCTTGCCGTGGTCGATGTGCCCGATCGTGCCGATGTTGACGTGCGGCTTAGTCCGCTGGAACTTGGCCTTCGCCACTGTTTCTCCTCGTTGATTTCGTGCTGTCCGTGCCGCCTGTCGCGGCGGGCCACTGCGTACTGCCTGCTCGCCTACTCGCCTCGTGCTTTGGCGATGATCTCTTTGGCGATGTTGGGCGGGACTTCGGCATACGAATCGAACTGCATACTGTAGTTCGCCCTGCCCTGGGTGCGGCTACGCAGGTCCCCCACGTAACCGAACATCTCCGACAGCGGGACGAGCGCCTTGATCGCCTTAGCCGCTGGCCGTTCCTCCATGACCTGAATCTGGCCACGGCGGCTGTTCAGGTCGCCGATGACGTCACCCATGTAGTCCTCGGGCGTGGTGACCTCTACGGCCATCATCGGCTCGAGCAGTGCGGGGTCCGCCTGGGCGGCCGCCTTCTTGAACGCCATCGACCCGGCGATCTTGAAGGCAAGCTCGGACGAGTCGACCTCGTGGTAGGCGCCATCGGTCAGCGTCACCTTGACGTCGACCATCGGGAAGCCAGCCAGCACGCCGAACTCGGCGGCCTCCTGGCAGCCCGCGTCCACCGACGGGATGTACTCGCGGGGGATGCGGCCACCGGTGACCTTGTTCTCGAACTCGTACCCGCCGCCGTCGCCGCCGGTGGGCTCGAGGTCGATGAGCACCCGGCCGTACTGGCCAGAGCCACCGGTCTGCTTCTTGTGCGTGTACTCGACCTTCTCCACCTTGCGGCGGATGGTCTCGCGGTAGGCAACCTGGGGACGGCCCACGTTGGCCTCTACCCGGAACTCGCGGCGCATCCGGTCGACCAGCACTTCCAGGTGCAGCTCGCCCATGCCAGAGATAATCGTCTGGCCGGTCTCCTCGTCGGTCCTGACCTGGAAGGTCGGGTCCTCGTCGGCGAGCCGCTGGATGGCGGTGCCGAGCCGCTCCTGGTCGCTCTTGGTCTTCGGCTCGATCGCGACGCTGATCACCGGGGCCGGGAACGTCATCGACTCGAGCACGACCGGCTTGGCCGGGTCGCACAGCGTGTCGCCGGTGGTGGTGTCCTTCAGGCCCATCACGGCGACGATCTGACCAGCGGTCGCGGTCGGGCGCTCCTCGCGCTTGTTCGCGTGCATCTGGTAGATCTTGCCGATCCGCTCCTTGCGGCCCTTGATCGAGTTGAGCACCTGGCTGCCGGCCTCGAGCGTGCCGGAGTAGACCCGGACGTAGGTCAGCTTGCCGAGGTGCTGGTCCGCCATGATCTTGAAGGCCAGCGCGGAGAACGGCTCGGCGGCGTCGGCGTGCCGCTCCACCACGGTCTCCTCGTCGCCCACCGCGTGGCCCTTGATGGACGGGATGTCCATCGGGCTGGGCAGGTAGGCGACGATCGCGTCGAGCATCGGCTGCACGCCCTTGTTCTTGAACGCGCTGCCGCACAGCACCGGGGTCAGCTTGCCGGCGATGGTGGCCCGCCGGATGGCGGCCTCGAGCTGGTCCACTGTGGGCTCGGTGCCCTCCAGGTACAGCTCCATCATCTCGTCGTCGTTCTCGGCGATGGTCTCGAGCAGCTTCTCGCGCCACTCGCGGGCGGCCTCTTCGTGGTCACCAGGCATGGCGACGACGTCGTACTTGTCGCCCTTGCCCTCGGTGTTCCACAGCAGGGCACGCATCCGGACCAGGTCGATGACGCCGCGGAAGTCGGACTCGACGCCCCACGGCAGCTGGACGACGAGCGGGGTTGCGCCGAGCCGGCTGATGATCATGTCCACGCAGCGGTGGTACTCCGCGCCCACGCGGTCCATCTTGTTCACGAAGCAGATCCGCGGCACGCTGTAACGGTCCGCCTGGCGCCACACCGTCTCCGACTGCGGCTCCACTCCGGCAACCGCGTCGAACACCGCGACCGCCCCGTCCAGGACTCGCAGCGAGCGCTCCACCTCGACGGTGAAGTCGACGTGGCCGGGCGTGTCGATGATGTTGATGGTGTGGTCAAGCCAGCTCGTCGTCGTGGCGGCGGAGGTGATGGTGATCCCGCGCTCCTGCTCCTGCTCCATCCAGTCCATGGTGGCTGCGCCCTCATGGACCTCACCGATCTTGTAGTTGATGCCGGTGTAGAACAGGATCCGCTCGGTCGTAGTGGTTTTGCCCGCGTCGATATGCGCCATGATCCCGATGTTGCGGACCTTGGCGAGGTCTACGGCGGTCTGGGTGGCCACGATTCCTCGTTCTCTGAAAGTCTCTTGGTTTGTCGGTTACTACCAGCGGTAGTGGGCGAAGGCCCGGTTGGACTCCGCCATCTTGTGCGTGTCCTCGCGGCGCTTGACGCTTGCCCCTAGCCCGTTGCTGGCGTCGAGCAGCTCGTTCATGAGCCGCTCCATCATCGTCTTCTCGCGGCGCTGCCTGGAGTACGCGACGATCCAGCGCAGCGCCAGCGTGGTGCTGCGCGACGCGCGGACCTCGACAGGCACCTGGTAGGTCGCGCCGCCGACCCGGCGGCTCTTCACCTCCAGCGTCGGCTTGACGTTGTCAAGCGCCCGCTTGAGCGTGATCACCGGGTCGTTGCCGGTCTTGTCCCGGCAGCCCTCCAGCGCGCCGTACACGATGTGCTCGGCGACGGAGCGCTTGCCGTCCTTGAGGACCTTGTTGGCGAGCGCGGTAACCAGCGGCGAGCCGTAGACCGGATCGGTGACAAGCTGCCGCTTCGTGGCGGGACCCTTGCGAGGCATCTCAGCTCTTCTCCTTCTTCGCGCCGTACCGGCTTCTGGCCTGCTTGCGGTTCCGCACGCCCTGCGTGTCCAGCGAGCCGCGGATGATCTTGTAGCGAACGCCAGGCAGGTCACGGACCCGGCCGCCACGCACGAGCACGATGGAGTGCTCCTGGAGGTTGTGGCCGACGCCGGGAATGTAGGCGGTCACCTCGATCTGGCTGGTGAGCCGGACCCTGGCGACCTTGCGCAGCGCGGAGTTCGGCTTCTTCGGCGTGGTGGTGTAGACACGCGTGCAGACGCCACGGCGCTGCGGGCTCTCCTTGAGCGCAGGCGTCTTGTTCTTCGCTACCTTGTCCTGGCGGCCCTTGCGGACCAGCTGCTGGATCGTGGGCAACCGCGTCTCCGTACTTCTTGTTGGCGTCTTCGCTGTCGTTCCGACTGATTTCGGGCTTTCGTGGGGACCTCCCCGAGGCCCCTACCTGCGGCTTCCCGCCCCCCACCGACCCCCGAGGTCGGGCGTGTCGCACTGGCCAGGAGGCCAAGCGGACACACGAGCCCGGGCGTCAGCGGCTCGCGAGAGCCGCACATGAGGGGAAGAAACCCACGCCTCCAGCTATTCGCCTGCCCACAAACTGGGCCACGCCGTCAGCTGGCACGCATACGCGCCCGTGCGCACACGGACACGAATGAAAAAGCTACCACGCCGCGGGCCCCAATCAAAATCAGCACCCGCGCCGGACCGCTGACTATAACACCCCGCCCCCACGCTCCATTCCCGCCCGCACCCCTGCGGGATCAGTCGTCCTGGGGCTCGTCGTCGTTGGCGGGGGTGTTGTTGCCGCCGCGGTTGGTGAAGCGGTCGAAGAGGCCGGCGCCGGTCCGGGCGATGTTGCCGAGGCCGCCGCGGAGCATGCCGATCAGCGGGTCCTCCGAGCGGTTCCACGACTCCTGGTAGGCCCTGGCCGCGTCGCGGACCTCGTCGCTGACCGAAGCGCCGCGGTCGCCGTCCCTGCGCGGGTAGTCCCCGTCCAGGATCCGCTGGTAGGCACCGCTGGTATACCAGTTGTCGATCTCGGCGAACCGCACCACCGCGAACGGGTGGGTGTTGCCCTGGAGCTGGAGGATCTTCAGCAGGCTGTCGCGCAGGTCGGGCACGCCGTCGTACTCGCGGGCCTGCTCGTGGAAGGCCTCGGCGTTCATCTCGGCCAGCCGGGACCCGCCCGCCAGCTTCATCAGCACCCGGCGGGACGCGTCGATGTCCTGCCCCACCAGCAGCCCGGCCCGGTCACAGGACAGCTCGGACTTGCGGAACCACTCCTCCAGGCCCCAGATGATCGCGCGCAGGCCGAGGTACCCGATCGGCATCCAGGCGATCCGCGCGGCCAGGACGATCAGGATCAGCAGCATGGTCCGGTAGACGGCGTGGCCGGACAGGATGTGGCCGAGCTCGTGGCCGACGACCGCGCGCAGTTCCTCCGGGTCGCACAGGTCGACCAGGCTCGAGTGGATGACGATGAACGGCTGCTTGAAGCCAACCGCCATCGCGTTGGGTATCGGCGTCTGGGTGACGTACACCTCCGGGACGGTCTCCATGTCCAGGATGTACGCACCGTCGCGCACCATCTCGTAGATGTGCGGGAACTGCCGCTCGGAGACCTTCACCGCGCCGGCCAGCACGGTCAGCCGCATCAGCCGTTCCGGGAACAGGCCGTTGAGCTGCTTGAGCATGGTGTCGAAGCCGGTGAGCTTGCGCAGCGCGACCAACGCCGAGCGATCCGCGGGATGCTCGTAGGCGCGCGAGGAAATGCCGGGCAGGCGGGCCCGAGACCTTGCTGGCACAGATGTCACGCTCTGGATGATATGACCGCGCGGCCACCAGCGGGTGCGGCGACGTGCTTCTTGTGGCCGCGGATCACCGCGATACCCGTGTTTCTGCCGCAGCGTTCGGCACGTCGTGAGGTCCAGCCGCGCGAGCGGCCACCCGCATCCCCAAATCGCATATATGTTCCCATTTCGGCCACGGCGTGGGCCGTCCCAGATTATTGCGGACACTTACCTACCCAAATTGGGGGGGTAAGTGTCCGCAATGATTTTCGACCCCGAGCCGATCCGGAACGATGCGGTCATACGGGACAACAGGGGCGTTGACCAAGGGCGGGTATCCGGCGCGCCCGGCAAGCCTCCCGCCGCGCCCTGGAATATGGGCATATATCCGGTTTGTGCGGGGGGCGCGGGCCGCGGCGCGGGCTGAGGATGCGGGGGCGGCTGTGCGGGGCGCGGTTAGCGGGCGCGGGGTTGGGGGCGCGCGGGCGCGGGGTTGGGGGCGCGCGGGCGCGGGCGGGGCGTTGGGGGCGCGGGGGCGCGGAGGTCGAGCCGATGTCGTTTGGAGAAAAGGGAAGGGGTGGCGGTGATGGACCGCCACCCCTTCGCCGAGGATCTTTACCTGTTGTAGGAGCCGAAGTCGTACTCCTCCAGCGGCACTGCCTCGCCGGAACCCTGGCCGAAGGCGTAGGTCTCCGGTTCGGCGTAGCTGCCGGGCGGGAAGGCCGATGTGCGGGCGTCGTCGGTGGGCTCGACACGGATGTTCCGGTACACCTGCATGCCGGTGCCGGCCGGGATGAGCTTGCCGATGATGACGTTCTCCTTCAGGCCGAGCAGCGAGTCCGACTTGGCGTGGATCGCCGCGTCGGTCAGCACCCGGGTGGTCTCCTGGAAGGAGGCCGCCGACAGCCACGACTCGGTGGCCAGCGACGCCTTGGTGATGCCCATGAGGACCGCGCGGCCAGCGGCGGACGTGCCGCCCTCGCCGACCACGGTGCGGTTGACCTCCTCGAACCGCGGCCGCTCGACCAGCTCACCGGGCAGCAGCTCGGTGTCGCCGGACTCGAGCACGTTCACCCGCTTGAGCATCTGCCGGATGATGATCTCGATGTGCTTGTCGTGGATCGAGACACCCTGAGACCGGTACACCTCCTGCACTTCGTGCACCAGGTGCAGCTGCACTGCCCGGCCGCCGAGGATGCGCAGCACCTCGTGCGGGTTGACCGCGCCCGCGATGAGCTGCTGCCCGACCGTGACACGCGACCCGTCGGAGACCATCAGCCTGGACCGCATCGGGACCTGGTAGGCGACCTCGTCGGAGCCGTCGTCCGGCACCACGATGATCTTCCTGGTCTTCTCGGTCTCCTCGATCCTGACCCGGCCGTCGACCTCGGTGATCGGCGCCATGCCCTTCGGGATACGGGCCTCGAACAGCTCCTGGATACGCGGCAGACCGTGGGTGATGTCCGCCCCCGCCACACCACCGGTGTGGAAGGTACGCATCGTGAGCTGGGTGCCCGGCTCGCCGATCGACTGGGCGGCGACGATGCCGACGGCCTCGCCGACGTCCACCCGCTTGCCGGAGGCCAGCGAGCGGCCGTAGCACTTGGCACAGACACCGATCTTGGCCTCGCAGACCAGCACGCTGAACGTGCGGACCGACTCGACCCCGGCCTCGATCAGCCGGTCGAGCATGTGCTCGCTGGTGTCGTCGCCGGTCTTGGCCAGGATCACGCCGTCGACCTCGACGTCTTCGGCGATCGTCCGGCCGGTGCCGGTGTTCTCCAGGTTGTCGATCTTCCGGACCACACCGTCCGCGCCCTTGTCAGCGATCCGCATCGCCAGGGAGCGGTCGGTGCCGCAGTCCTCCTCGCGCACGATCACGTCCTGCGCGACGTCCACCAGACGCCGGGTCAGGTACCCGGAGTCCGCGGTGCGCAGCGCGGTGTCGGCGAGGCCCTTACGGGCACCGTGCGTGGCGATGAAGTACTCGACCACGGACAGGCCCTCACGGAAACTCGACTTGATCGGGCGGGGAATGGTCTCACCCTTCGGGTTGGAGACCAGACCGCGCATGCCGGCGATCTGCCGGATCTGCATCGGGTTACCGCCGGCGCCGGAGTTGACCATCATCCAGACCGGGTTGGTCCGGGTGAACGCCGCCTCCATGTCCTTGGCCACGTCGGCGGTGGCGTGCGTCCAGATCTCGATGAGTTCCTGCCGCCGCTCGTCGTCGGTGATCAGGCCACGGTCGTACTCGCGCTGCACCTTGTCGGCGCGACGCTCGTAGTTCTCCAGGATCTGCGCCTTGTTCGCCGGCGCGGTGATGTCCTCGATGCCGACCGTGACACCGCTCCGAGTCGCCCAGTGGAAGCCCGCATCCTTCAGCGCGTCCAGCGCCGCGGCCACCGTGACCTTCGGATACGACTCCGCCAGCTCGTTGACGATGGCGGTCAGCTTCTTCCTGTCCACCTCGTGGTTCACGAACGGGTAGTCCGCCGGGAGCGTCTCGTTGAAGATGCACCGGCCGAGGGTGGTGCTGACCCGGAACGGCTCACCCGGGACCCAGCTCTCCGACACCTCGTGGCCGCGTGGCGGCACGACGTTCTGGAGCCGGACCTGGATGCTGGCCTGCAGGTCGACCTCGCCCGAGTCGTAGGCCATCAGGGCTTCGGACAGCGTGGCGAACGCGCGGCCCTCGCCAGGCGCGCCGTCGGTCTGCCGAGTCAGGCAGTACAGGCCGATGATCATGTCCTGGGTGGGCATGGTGACCGGCTTGCCGTCGGCGGGCTTGAGGATGTTGTTGGTGGACAGCATCAGGATCCGCGCCTCGGCCTGCGCCTCGGCGGACAGCGGCAGGTGCACCGCCATCTGGTCCCCGTCGAAGTCCGCGTTGAACGCGGTGCAGACCAGCGGGTGGATCTGGATTGCCTTGCCTTCCACCAGCTGCGGCTCGAACGCCTGGATGCCGAGGCGGTGCAGGGTCGGTGCCCGGTTGAGCAGCACCGGGTGCTCGGTGATGACTTCTTCAAGCACATCCCAAACGACGGGGCGTGCTCGTTCCACCATCCGCTTCGCGGACTTGATGTTCTGCGCGTGGTTGAGGTCAACCAGGCGCTTCATCACGAACGGCTTGAACAGTTCCAGCGCCATCTGCTTGGGCAGGCCGCACTGGTGCAGCTTGAGCTGGGGCCCGACGACGATGACCGAACGGCCGGAGTAGTCCACGCGCTTGCCGAGCAGGTTCTGGCGGAACCGGCCCTGCTTGCCCTTGAGCATGTCGCTCAGCGACTTGAGCGGGCGGTTGCCAGGACCGGTGACCGGGCGGCCCCGTCGTCCGTTGTCGAACAGGGAGTCCACGGCCTCCTGAAGCATGCGCTTCTCGTTGTTCACGATGATCTCGGGCGCGCCGAGGTCAAGAAGCCGCTTCAGCCGGTTGTTCCGGTTGATGACCCGCCGGTACAGGTCGTTCAGGTCGCTCGTGGCGAACCGGCCGCCGTCGAGCTGGACCATCGGCCGCAGGTCCGGCGGGATCACCGGGATGCAGTCGAGGACCATGCCCATGGGGCTGTTCCTGGTGTTGAGGAACGCGGAGACCACCTTGAGCCGCTTGAGGGCGCGGGCCTTCTTCTGGCCCTTGCCCGACCTGATCGTCTCGCGGAGGTTCTGCGCCTCCTCCTCCAGGTCGAAGCTCCCCAGCCGGTCCTGGATCGCCTGCGCGCCCATGCCGCCACGGAAGTAGCGGCCGAACCGGTCCCGCATCTCGCGGTACAGCAGTTCGTCGCCCTCCAGGTCCTGGACCTTCAGGCCCTTGAACCTGGACCAGACCTCGTCCAGCCGGTCGATCTCCTTGCCGGCCCGGTCGCGGATCTGCTTGCACTCCCGGTCGGAGCTTTCCCGCAGCTTGCGCTTCTGGTCGGACTTGGCACCGGCCGCCTCGAGCTCGGCGAGGTCCTGCTCGAGCTTGGCCTGCCGGGCCTCGACGTCGGCGTCGCGGCGCTGCTCCAGCTGGGAGCGCTCGACGGTGATCTTCGCTTCCAGGGACGGGAGGTCGCGCTGGCGCGCCTCGTCGTCCACGTACGTGATCATGTACGCGGCGAAGTAGATGACCTTTTCCAGGTCCTTCGGCGCCAGGTCGAGCAGGTAGCCCAGCCTCGACGGGACGCCCTTGAAGTACCAGATGTGGGTCACCGGCGCGGCCAGCTCGATGTGGCCCATCCGCTCGCGCCGCACCTTGGCGCGGGTGACTTCCACGCCACAGCGCTCACAGATGATGCCCTTGAACCGGACGCGCTTGTACTTGCCGCAGTAGCACTCCCAGTCCCTGGTCGGACCGAAGATCTTCTCGCAGAAGAGCCCGTCCTTTTCCGGCTTGAGCGTGCGGTAGTTGATCGTCTCCGGCTTCTTAACCTCACCGTGCGACCACTGCCTGATGTCCTCAGCGGTGGCTAGCCCGATCCGAAGGTCGTCGAAGAAGTTGACGTCTAGCATTGTGGTTTACTTCCCCCTTCGGGTGTCAGACCTCTTCGACGCTGCTCGGCTCACGCCGGGACAGGTCGATACCGAGTTCTTCGGCGGCGCGGAAGACGTCCTCGTCCGTGTCGCGCATCTCGATCGCGGCGCCGTCGCTGGAGAGCACCTCGACGTT
>DASRFJ010000178.1:0-44071 GCA_035651595.1 Streptosporangiaceae bacterium
GCGGCAGCCAGTTGGCCGTGAGGTGTATGGGGCGTCCGGGGATGATGCGAACGGGGCGGGACAGCGTGAGGCGGCGGCCGTCCTGGCGGACGTCCAGGCGGGCCACGTGACGGAACTCGGAGCTGCGCAGCGTGAACCGGCCGAGCGGCGGACCCGGGACCGGACCCGGGACCGGACCCGCGAGGGGAACCGGGACAGCGTTCGGAGATATCCAGGTCAGCGGCGCCTCTGAGCACACGGGGACAGCGGCGGCAGCGGGCGCCGAACCCACGAGGGCGGCGGCGATGTGGCGGGCGGCGTGGCGGGCGGACAGGGCGGCTATGTCCGCGGTCTCCGCGGCGTGGATCAGGTTGCCGGCGGCGTAGATACCCGGGGCGGAAGCGCGAAGCAGGGTGTCGACGGCGGGGCCGCGAGTGCCCGGGTCCAGGGCCAGGCCCGCGGATCTGGCCAGCTCGTGGTCGGGGATCCAGTCGGCGGTGAACACGACTGTCTGGCAGGGCACGAAGCGTTCCGCCCCGGAGCTGAGGTCCGCGATCTCGACGCCGGCCAGGTGACCTCGGCCGGTCACCCGGCGGATCGCGGACGACGTCCAGACGGGGACGCGCCAGCGGAGGGCGGCGCCCAGGCGGAACGCGGCGTAGCTTTGCTGGCGCGGATGTTCGGTGACCAGGGCGACGACGTCGGCGCCGGCGTGGGCGAGCGTGACCGCGGCGGAAAAGCTGACGTGCTCGGCGCCGACGACGACGGCGCGGCCGGGCAGGCGCTCGCCGTTGAGGTAGACGCGCTGCTGAAGCTCGCCGGTGGTCAGCACGCCGGCCGGGCGGTCGCCGGGGACCAGGCGGGCCGATCGCGGGCGTTCCCGGCAGCCGGTGGCAAGCAGCACGGCTCGCGCGGTCACGGACTCGCGGCCGTAAGGGCTAGTCAGCATCGCCTCGAGGTCAGCTGAAAGGCTGGTTACCGTCGTCGAGACGCGCAGGTCCGCGCCGGCCGACTCGGCCAGGCCGGCGAGGCGGCGGGCGTAGGCCGGGCCGGTCATCAGCCGGCGCAGGTCGCGGATGCCGTAGCCGGTGTGCCAGCTGTGCCGGGGAATGCCGCCGGCCACCGGCTCCCGGTCGACCACCAGAACCGACCCGGCACCTAGTCGACGCAGCTCGGCAGCGGCAGACAGGCCGGCCGGACCGGCCCCCACGATCAGGACATCGACGTTCATCAGGAACCCGCGAACATCCGCGATACCAGCGCCGCGCAGTAGAAGCCCTGGCAGCGCCCGTTCATCGCGCGGGTACGGCGCCGCAGCCCGCCCAGGTCGGAAGGCGGGATCACGCTGGATAGCGCGTCGGAGATCTCGCCTCGGGTCACCCGTTCGCAGTGGCACACGATCTCGCCGCCGGCCTGGTACGGCCGCGTCCCGGCCTCGCCGATGTTGGGCATGCGCGGGATCGGCGCCGGCTGGTCACGGGACACCAGCGGCAGCCCCGCCTCGGCGAGCGAGGCGACCACGTGCTCCGCGATGCCGAGCGACGCGGACAGGCCCGTCGAGCGGATGCCGGCCACGCACGCGTACCGCTGCTTGCCGTCGACGTAGATCTGGTAGTCGGCGTGTTCGGTCGCCGCGCGCAGTCCGGCGTACGTCGCCGTCACCTCCTCGGCGGCCAGGCCAGGCAGGATGCGGTGCCCGGCGGCGAGCAGCGACGACAGCCCAGCCGCGGTGGTTGACACGTCCGCCGAGTCGTCGATGTCGTCCGCGGTGGGCCCAAGCAACACGTTGCCATACACGGTCGGGGCGACGAGCACGCCCTTGGTGCGCGCCGTCGGCACCGGCAGCAGGATCGAGCTGAGCAGGGAGCGCGCGAGCTTGTCGTACACGATCAGCTCCCCCCGCCGCGGCCGGATCGCGAACCCGTCCCCGCCGAACAGCGCGTCCACCGACTCGCTGCCCAGGCCCGCGGCGTTGATCACCCAGCGGGTACGCAAGGCCCCCCGGCTCGTCGTCAGCTCATGCCCCGCGCCATCGGCGACGCCGGTCACCCGTGTGTTCAGCACCAGCCGGACGCCGCCGAGGACGGCCTCGGTCGCGAACGCCAGCGGCGTCGTCCACGGGCAGATGATGCTCTCGTCCGGGATCTCCAGCGCGCCGAGCGCGCCCGGACCGAGCAACGGCTCCCGCGCGTACAGCTCCGCGACGGGCACCGGCCGGATCGCCAGGTAGCCGTTCTGCCGCGCCTTGTCCGCGATGACGGGCAACGCGGCCAGTTGTTCGGCGGTCCACGCCACGAGCAGCGCGCCGGTCCGCTCCACCGGGATGCCGGCCGCGGCAGTGTACTCTCTCAGCAGCGCACTCCCCCGCGCCAGCAACCGCGACTCCAGCGTCCCCGGCTTGGCGTCGAAGCCGGTGTGCAAGATCGCCGTGTTCGCCTTCGACGTCCCCGTGCCGACGTCGTTCGCGGCGTCGACGAGCACGCAATCGAGTGCATACGCGGACAGCGTCCGGGCGATCGCCGTGCCGACCACCCCGGCTCCGATGATCACGACGTCGGCGGTGCTCATCGCCGTGCTAGCGAAGCATCGACGGCGGCGCGGAAAACCACTGCTCGTTCGGCAGCTTCATCGGGAGGAATGGACGGGTCCACCGTCATTTCCAGCTCAGCCGGGCCGACCGCCTCAGCCACCGACCCAGCGGCGCCGACGCCCAGCCGGGCCAGCGCGGCAACGCCGAGCGCGGTCGCGTCCGGCGAGCGGCAGACCTGCACGGGGATCTGGAGCAGGTCGGCCTGCGCCTGCATGAGCAGCCGGGACCGGGTGAGCCCGCCGTCCACGCGCAGCGACGAAAGCGGCGCGCCGAGATCGGCCACGGCGGCGCTGACCAGCAGCGCGACCGAGGCGGCGATGCCTTCGGCGACGGCGCGGACCAGGTGGCCGCGTTCGGTGCCGAGCCGAAGTCCGGTGAACGCCCCCCGCGAGTCCGGCGCCCAGTGCGGCGCGCCGAGGCCGGCCAGCGCCGGCACGAACGTGACGCCGCCGCTGTCCGGCACCGCGCCGGCCACGACGTCCAGCTGGTCCGGCGAGTCGAGCAGGCCGACGCTGGTGAGCCAGCGCAGCGCCGAACCCGCCGTGTACACCTGGCCGTCCAGGCAGTACGTCGCCGCCTCGCCGAGCCGCCAGGCGACCGACGCGGACAGGCCGGAGCTGGACCGCGCGGCCTTGGTACCGGTCGTGACCAGCAGGAACGCGCCGGTACCGTAGGTGCACTTGGCGTCGCCCGCGGTCAGGCAGCCCTCGGCGAGCAGCGCGGCCTGCTGGTCCACGGCGATCCCCGCGACCGGCAGCGAACGATTGCCAAACAGCGTCGTCTCACCGACCACACCAGCACAGTCCGTCACGGCAGGCAGCGTTTCCGGCGATAGGCCGAACGCCGCGCACGCCGTTTCCGACCAGGTCGCCGCGTCCAGGTCGAGCAGCATCGTCCGGGACGCGGTCGCCGCATCGGTCACGTAGCCGGCGCCGAGCTGGTGCAGCAGCCACGTGTCGGTCATGGTCACCACGCCGTCCTCGCTCATGTTCTCCCGCAGCCAGGTCATCTTCGGCGCGGCGAAGTACGGGTCGAGCGGCAGGCCGGTGATCGCCGTCAGGTTTTCCCGCTGGTCGCGGAGCCGATCGCAAACGGTTGCGGCGCGCCGGTCCTGCCACACGATCGCCGGGGTCAGCGGGGTCCCGGTCGCCCGGTCCCAGGCCAGCACGGTTTCGCCCTGGTTGGCGAGCGCAACGGCGTGCGCCGGGGCGCCGGCGTTGGCGAGGGCCGCGCGGCCCGCCGCCAGCACCGATGCGAACAGCTCCTCGGGGTCCGCCTCCACCCCGTCCGCGCCCACGGTTCGGGTGCGGACGGGGACCGCCCCGGTGCCGAGCACCTCGTTGCCCGGCCCGACGAGCAGCGCCTTCGTCGCCGACGTGCCCTGATCGATCGCGAGGACGTTCAATCCTGCCCCGGCTCCGTTCGCATCGCCCTCGGCTCAAGAATCAACTGCACCACAAAGAACACCAGACCCACACCGAGCGACCCCAGCACGTAGTACTGCGCGTCGCGGAACCCGCTCGGGCCAATCAGCACGATCAGCTCGTATATGAGCCAGATCAGCGCGCCGGCCACGATCGGAAGTTCATATTTACCGAACGGCCTTTGGTGCTTGTCTCGACGAGTGAACACGTACAGCAAGACGGTCCCCGCGTACAGCAGGGCCGGCATGATCGTGGACGCGGTGAACAGCGTGGCCAGCGCCCCGGCGTGGGTGCGCAGCGCCAGCGTGATGATGCCGCCGAGCACGGCGGCGAGGATCGTGGCCCAGGTGGGCCCGCCGGTGGCGCGCGGCACCCGGGACAGGAGCTGGTGGCCGGGGAGGCGCTTGTCCCGCGCCATCGAGAAGATCAGGCGGCCGTTCGTCACCATGATCACCAGGCCGCAGGCGAAGATCGACACGCAGACGACGACGAGGAAGATCTTCTGCACCGGGCCGCCGAGCCCGTCGCGCACGATCGACGCGACCGGCGCGGAGCTGGCATACGCCGCCTTGTTCGTCGCGTACGCGAGCACCAGCAGGAACGCGAAGCCGACGGCGCCGGACAGCAGCACCGCGCGGAGCATCGCCCGCGGGATCACGCGGTGCGGTTCGTGGGTCTCCTCGGCCAGGTTGCTGGCCGACTCGAAGCCGACGATCGTGTACGCGCCGAGCAGCGTCGCCAGCATGAACGGGCCGAGCCAGCCGTAGTAGCCGACGTGCGCGACCGCGCCGGTTGCCCCCAGGTTCGACCAGTGACCCATGGACCGCACGGCCGCGACGATCACCAGCAGCACGGTCAGGCCGACGATGCCGATGATCTCGGTCGACACGGCCACGTTGTTCACCCGGGTGGTGATCCGGGTCGAGCTGTAGATGAGCCCGGCCTGGAGCGCGAGCACGACCAGCGTCTCCAGTGCGGCGCTGGTCGGCGTGAACGTCTCCCCGATCAGCGGCTGGAACGCCACCTGGACCAGGCCGTAGTCGACCGAGACGGCGACGATCGTCAAGAACGCGAACGACATCCAGCCGAACCACCAGCCCACCTTGACGCTCGCCAGCCGGGATGCCCACTGGTAGGAGTAGCCGGAGAGCGGGACGCGTGAGGACAGCGCGCCGTAGACGAGCGCGACCAGCGCTTGCCCGGCCACCACGATCAGCCAGGTCCAGATCGCGCGGGTGCCGCCGGTGGTCAGGGCGAAGCTATACGTGGTGAAGATGCCCGTAGTGATCGAGATGAAGGAAAAGGCCACCGCGAACGACTCGAAGTGGCGGAGCGAACGGACGAACTGCTGCCGGTAACCGAAGCCCTCAAGTTCCTCGTCTTCGGTGGCCTGCTGGGGCGCGGTGACGTTGTCCACGTGGAATTGCTCCGTTCTAGGCTGTCATGACCGCGCAGTCGAGGGCCGCTACGACCTCGGCGCTGGCCTGGGAATCGGTGAGGACCGCGGTGACGCGGCTGAGCGGGCAGACCTTGTGCACCGCGATCGCGCCGAGCTTGCTCGAGTCGGCGAGAACGTAGGATGCGCCGCTGTGCGCGATGATCGTGCGGCGGGTGGTCACCTCGTGCGGGTAGTAGTCGGTGAGCCCGGCGTCGGGGTGGACGCCGCCGGAACCGAGGAACGCCTTGTCGGCGTAGAACTCGTTGAAGAACGTCTCCGCGTGGCCGCCGAAGCAGGCCGCGTCGCCGCGGCGGATGTGGCCGCCACTGATCAGCAGGTCGATGTCTGTCGAGTCGGCGAGGGCCATCGCGACGGGGACGGAGTTGGTCAGCACCCTGCCGCGGAAGGCAGGCGGCAGGGCCCTGGCGACCTCCAGCGCGGTCGTGCCGACGTCGATGACGATCGTGTCATCGGGCTCGATCAGCGTCGCGGCGAGTTTTCCGATCGCCTGCTTGCTGTCGCTGTGCAGCGCGGTCCGCGCGGCGAACGTGCCCTCGGTTGAGCGGATCGAGAGGGCGCCGCCGTAGACGCGTTCGAGCAACCCCTGGTCACGCAGGCCGCGAAGGTCGCGACGGATGGTCTCCAGCGAGACCCGGTACTTCTGCGCGAGGTCTTCGGCCGAGACCGCGCTGTACTGGCGAACCTCGGCGAGGATGGCCTGTCGGCGCTGAATCGGCAGCATACGGGCTCCTTATGACCGTTCTTTGCCGATCTTGACCTACTCTTGTGTCCGGTGTCAACGGGGTCCTGGCCGGTAGAGCTCCGCGAGCAGGGCGATCGCCGCGTGAGTGGAGGGATGCGGGTCGTGGCGCCGCCAGATCATCTCGACCGTGACCGGCGGCGCGTCCTTCAGCGGGCGGAACACGACGCCTTCGCGGCGGTACTGGACCGTGGTGCCTTCGGGGGTGATGCCGACGCCGCCGCCCGCGGCGATGATCGACAGCCAGTCATCGATGTCGCGGGTGTCCTGCATGGGCGGCTGCCTGTCCGTTGGCCATAGGTCCGGCGTGGTGGTTCCGGTGCGGCGATCGACGAGCAGGGTGCGTTCCGGGATGTCGGCGAGGGTTACCGCGCGGCGTTTTGCCCATCGGTCGTCGGCGGCCATCGCGCAGTAGCGGCGCTCGTGGCCCACGGTGGCCGCCGCGAAGCGGTTCAGGTCGGGGTGCTTGAGGCCGGGTGAGGTGCGCAGTACCGCGAGGTCACACAGGCCCTCGGCCAGGCCGCCGGTCGGTGAGTTGGTGCGGATAAGCAGCAGTTCGACGTCCGGGTACCGGCTGGCCCAGCGACGCTGGAACTCCCTGGTGTGCCTGCCCATGGCGGACCAGGCGTGGCCGATGCGCAGCCTGGTGTGACCGGTGGTCGCCTCGGCGACCAGGTTGCCCGCGGCGGCCAGCACCTGCCGGGCCTGGGCCAGGGCGTGCACGCCGGCCGTTGTGGGCGTGACGGTCCGGCTGGTGCGATGCAGCAGCCGGACGCCGAGGATCCGCTCGAGGGCCATGAGGTTGCGCGACACCGCGGCCTGGGAGATGCCGAGCTCGATCGCGGCGTCGGTGAACGTGCCGGAGTCCACGATCGCGACCAGGCAGCGCAGGTGCCTCAGCTCCAGATCCATGCGTCTAGCGTATAGCTGAGTCGGTGCATGCATTTTGTGTATGGATGGCGCGCGGTCATGCTGCTGGCATGCGCACTACAGCACGTGCCCCCGGCCGCGGCGTCGCGCTGATGACCGGCAGCGCCGCATCCAACCAGTTCGGCGCGGCGACGGCCGCGCTGGCCTTTCCGGTGCTTGGCCCGGCGGGGGTGGTCGCGATCCGGCAGTGGGTGGCCGGAATCGTACTGTTCAGCGCCGTGCGGCCCAGGTTTGGCGCGTTTACCCGACGGCAATGGCTGCCGGTGCTCGCGCTGGCGCTCATCTTCGGCACGATGAACCTGTCGCTGTACGTGGCGATCGACCGGATCGGCCTCGGCCTGGCGGTGACCCTGGAGTTCCTCGGACCGCTGTCCGTGGGGCTGTGCGCGTCACGGCGTCGCGTCGACCTCGGGTGTGCGCTGGTCGCCGGGGCCGCGGTCGTGGTACTGGCCAGGCCGCGGCCGTCCGCCGACTACGCCGGCATCGGCTTGGCGCTGCTGGCCGCCGCCTGCTGGGCCAGCTACATCCTGGTGAACCGGGTGGTAGGCGCCCGGCTGCCTGGCGCGCAGGGCGCCGCGGCCGCGGCCACGGTATCGGCTTTGCTGTACGTGCCGATCGGGATATGGATGCTGATCAGCCACCCGGTCACCGTGATCGCGGTTGGCCGTGCCGCGGTCGCCGGGCTGGCCTGTTCCGCCGTGCCAATGGTCGCGGACATGCGGGCGCTGCGCCTGGTGCCGACCCGGTTCTTCGGCGTGTTCATGAGCGTCAACCCGGTGTTCGCGGCGCTGATCGGCCTGGTGGTGCTCGGCCAGTCGCTGCGGCTCGCGGACTGGCTCGCGATCACCGCCGTGGTGACCGCCAACGCGGTGAGCATGGGCTCACCGCTTACCGACGATCGCCTCCGTGCTGACCGGCGTGTATTCCACCGTCACCGCCTGGCCCCCCGGGTTGATGATGACCTGCTGGTCGAAACGCGTCGGTCTGGCCAGGACGAACGTGACCGTCACGCTCTGCCCGGCGCCGAGCACGCCCGATGAGGGTGAGGCGGACAGCAGCCCGTCCGCGCCGCCAGGAATCGTGATCGTCCACCCGAAGACCGGGCCGCCGACGGCGGTGAGCACCAGCGTGCCCCGCGGTGCGCCGCCGTCGGCGCCGGACTTCAGCTGAACCGTGCCGGCGGAGAGCGACAGCTTCCCGGGGACGGCCGTGGTCGGCGACGGGGACGGCGAAGGCGACGGGGACGTGGATGGCGAGCGCGACGGGGAAGGGGACGGGGACGTGTGCGTGTGTGTGGGGCTGGGCGATGCGTGGTGGGTCGGCGGCGGGGGCGCCGCCGAGGTGGTCGTGACCTGGCCAAGGCTCGGGCTCGGGCCCAGGGCCGCGGCCAGGCTCGACGGCGCTGTCGCCGGCCGCTGGCTCGACGGACTCGCCGCGCTGGACGAAGCCGGAGCCAGGCTTGACGGTGCGCCGCTGGAGACGGCCACGCTGGGCGAGAAATGCCCGGCCGCCGCGGTGTTGTTGCTGGGCGTGCTCCCGCCGGAGGCCAGCGCCACGATGACGACAACCGCCACGAGCAGCGCCGCCGCGACCGGAGCCGCGAGCAGCGTGCCCCTGCGGGCCGTCCGCACGCGTATGGCAAGAGGAATAGCGGGTCCGCCCGGGAAGCCGCCGGGACCGCGGAACGACCCGGCGCGCTCGGTGACCTGCTGCCGGTACTGCACGGCACTTGGCGAACTGTCGGAGCACAGGCGCAGGATGCGTCCCCTGAGCCCGGGCGGCAGCGCGGCGATCGGCAGCAGGCTGAACAGCGCCGCGGGGGCCAGCTCTCGTTTGCGGCGGTCGCCGCAGATGTCGCAGTTCTCGATGTGCCGGTTGATCTGCTTGCGCAGCAGGACGGTCATCTTCCCGTCCCAGGCGGCGAGCATCTGGTCGAGCATTTCACAGTGCTCGCGCCCGGTGCGCGCGACGAGCAGCGCACCGAGCGACGTCTTGAGCTGGGTCCTGGCGCGGGACAGCATCGCGTGCGCGTGGTTCCGGGAGACGCCGAGCGCCTCGCTCAGCTCGGGGCCCTCGAAGTCGTGCCGGATCATCAGCTCGATGACCTCGCGGTCGCTGACGTTCATCCCGATGAGGGCATCGTGGACCAGCTGCTGGAGCTGGACCCGTTCGGCCTGGGCACCGACCGCCTCTGACTCGTCGGTCACCTCGGGCACCTCGTCCAGCCCGGGCGCTTCCTTGCCGCGCAGCCGTCGGTAGCACTCGTTGCGGGCGACCGAGTAAAGCCAGGTGCGGAGCTTGCTCGGATCGCGCAGCTGGCCCAGCTTGGTCGAGGCGATGACGAACGTGTCCTGCACCGCGTCGGACGCGTCCGCGGACTCGCGGAGCATGGTCCGGCAGTACGTATAGAGGGCGGCCGCGTACTTGTCGTAGGCGCCGGCAAGCCCGGCTGGATCACCAGCCACGACGGCGGTGACAATATCACGGTCCTCCACGCCAATACCGTAATTCGACGGACACCAAAAGAGCGGGTTTGCTGCTAAATCGGTATGTTTCTCGACTCCACCGGTAAGAGAACCGACGTAGCCATCCGCCAGCACTTCTCGCGCCGAATTCTCGTACCGTGCGCCCCACCAGCCACTCGGGCCCTCAGACGCGGCCGCGGCACCCCGCCGCGGGCGGCGGCCGGGTCAGCGCGGGGCTTTGGCGCCGTCGACCCACTGACCGCGGGCCATGACGGCGGCGAGGCGGAGGTTCGTGTCGAGGACGACGAGGTCCGCCGCCAGGCCGGAGCGGATCGCGCCGGTCTCGCCGTCGAGGCCGACGACGCGGGCCGGCGTGGTGCTCGCGGCGGCGGCCACGTCGAGCACCGGCAGCTGGACGTTGCGCAGCGCCCGGCGGACGCAGTGCGCCATCGTCGCGGTGGAGCCGGCGATCGAGCCGGCCCCCGGCAGGCCTTCGGCCAGGCGCGCCACTCCCCCGTTCACCACGACCTCCTGCGGACCGAGCCGGTACCGGCCGTCCGGCATCCCGGCCGCGCCCATCGCGTCCGTCACCAGCACAAGCTTCCCGGAACCGAGCGCGCGCCAGGCCAGCCGGATCGTCATGTCGTGCAGATGCGTGCCGTCCGCGATCACCTCGCAGGTGACCTGGCGGTCGAGCAGCGCGCCGGGCGGGCCCGGCTCGCGGTGGTCCAGCGGCCGGCTGCCGTTGAACAGGTGGGTCGCGTGCGTCACGCCCGCGTCGATCGCGGCGGCGGTGGCCTGCGCGGTGGCATCCGAATGTCCGGCCGCGGCGACCACACCCGCCTCGACCGCGGCGCGGATCAGGCCGACAGCGCCGGGCAGTTCGGGAGCGATCGTGATCTGCCGCACGTGCCCGCGGCCCGCGGTGATCAGCCGCTTGAGGGCCGGCACGTCGGGGTCGATCAGGTACCGCGGGTCCTGCGCGCCGCACCGGGCGTGCGACAGGAACGGGCCCTCCAGGTGGATGCCGTCGATGACGCCTTCGTCGGCCAGGTCCGCGAGCATCGCCGCCCGCTGCTCCAGCTCGTCAAGCGGCGCGGTGACCAGGCTCGCGACGATCCGGGTACTGCCGTGGGCGCGGTGGAAGGCGGCTGCCCGGCGGGCCGCCGGGGCATCGCCCTCGGTGAACGAGGCGCCGCCGCCGCCGTGCACGTGAATGTCGACAAAACCGGGGAGAATCCAGCGGTCCGTGAGGTCGACGACCTCGCCCTCGCCGACGGGCGTCGTCCCGGCACCGACCGCCGCGATCCGGCCGCCGGCGACCCGGATCCAGCCGGGCCCCAGCACGCCGTCCGGGGTTACGACGTGGCCGCCGGCCAGCAGCATCTCATTGATCACGAGGACATTATCGGGCGCACTCACGCCAAGATGACGGAGCGGGACAGCGCCCGGGGCTGGTCGGGGTCGATGCCCTTGCGGGCCGCCAGCATCACGGCCAGCCGCTGCGCCCCGATCAGGTCCACCACCGGGTCGCCGCCGGGCGCGACGATCGTCGCGCCGGTCCGCGCCGCGTCCGCGACCAGGCTGCCGGGGATCTCGCCGATCCCCCACACCACGGTGTTCTCATCGCTGACGCTGATCGGGCCGTGCCGGTACTCCATCGCCGGGTAGGACTCGGACCAGGAGCGGGACGCCTCGCGCAGCTTCAGCGCCGCCTCGTCAGCGACGAACGACGCCCAGCCACAGCCGAGGAACGTGAACTCGGACCGGTCGGCAAGCTCCGGTTCGAGCGGGCGAGCCAACTCCGCAGCGGCGACGGCCGGCAGGCCGCTCACGTCCTCGCCGAGGTGGGCGCGGAGCAGCATGATCGCCGCGGTGATGAACCGGCTGGACACCACGGAGCGCTCGTCGGCGAAGTCCAGAAGCACCGAATTGGACGTTTCCCTCGCGAGCGACGCACTTCGGTCGGCTGTCAGCGACGTCGTTCTGACTCCCTGAGGAGCCTCGCGGAGCGCGGCAAGAACCTCTGTCGTCGTGCCGGTGCGGGAAATGAACACCATGTGGTCATACTGGCGGGTGCCGGTCAGCTCCGACGCCGGGTAGGCGTCGGTCTGTCCCTGACCAGCGGCTTCGCGGAGCCTGGCGTAGGCGCGGGAGACGTTGAGCGACGAGCCGCAGCCGATCACCGCCACCCGCTCGCCGGGCACCGGCAGCGGCGCGTCGGCGGCACGTTCTATCGCGGCCGACCACACCTCGGGCTGACTGGCGATCTCGTCCATCAAGTAGCTCATCACAGCTCCAAGCGATCAAATGCGCTGCTCACTAGTGAGCGATTCTTGGCTCTGTGAATCAGTATAGATCAGGAGGTTATGACGCTGATGCCTCGCTCGGTGAAACCCGAGAGCGATCCGTCGGCAGCCTCACGGTCGGTCACCACCGTGTCGATCTCATCCGCCGCACATACCCGGGCGAACGCGCGTTTACCCAACTTGGAGCTGTCGGCCACGATCATGACCCGCTCCGCGCGGGTGGCCATCAGGCGGTTGATGCTGGCCTCGCCCTCATGGTGGGCGGTGGCTCCGTTGCGCGTGTCCAGGGCATCTACGCCCAGGATCGCCCAGTCGATGGTCAGCTCGGCGAGCACCAGCGTGGCCAGCGGCCCGATCAGCTCATACGACTGGCCCCGGGCCACGCCGCCGGTCAGCACGATCTTGACCTGCTGGCGGACGGCCAGCTCGTTCGCGATGTTCAGCGCGTTGGTGACCACGGTGATCGCCGGGTCGCCCTCCTGAAGATCCGGCCTGGTGGCCAGCGCCCTGGCGACCTCACTGGTCGTCGTGCCGCCGTTCAGCGCCACGGTGGAACCGGGCGGGATCAGCTCGGCGGCGGCGCGGCCGATCCGCTGCTTTTCCGCGGCGTGCCGGGCGGTCTTATAGCGCAGCGGCAGGTCGTAGGACACGTTCCCGGCGATGGCGCCGCCCCTGGTCCTGGTCACAAGCTGCTGCTTGGCCAGGTCGTCCATGTCCCGGCGGATGGTCGCGAATGACACGCCGAGGGCCGTCGCGGCGTCGGCCACGCTCAGCTCGCCGTCGGCGGACATCAGTTCGAGCAGGGCATTCCAGCGCTGGTACCTGGACATTCAGGGTCTCCCCGCGAGACGTGTTAACGGTTTGTACATACCACGATGGGACCATACTGCACCGTTGTGCACGATTCCTTCAATGACGGATTGTGCGAAGCTGCACTGTAGTGCGCTCAGCGCTCAGCAGCCACCAGCGGGGCCAGGCACCCCAGGGCCAGTTTCAGGATCGTCGACGAGGCCGACCTCAGGCCGGATAACGCCGCCGAAGTGCACGGCATACCACACCCCGCGCCAGGAGATCAGCGACGCGATGCCGATCGACCGCTCCTGGCCGTTCTTGAGATAGACCAGGCGAGCCCCGTTGATGTGCCAGTAACCCACCGAGTTGTAGCAGTAACCTGGCGGCACCCAGGCCGCCTCGTAGCTCGGCGCCATGTCGACGCGGAGCAGCTTGGCGTGCGGGCCGACCAGGCGGTGCGCCGCGCCGACGTCCAGTGCGAAGTCCACCCAGAGCCGGTTCGTCCAGTCCGACTGGGGATATGCAATGGCCTTGACCTGGGCATACGCGGGTTCGGGGAAGAACGCGGCGCGGCCGTAGCTCGCCTTGCCCGTGGTCACCGCCAGCCAGAGGTCATACATGGCGTTGCGGAACGCGGCGCCCCTGGTGCTCGGGTACGCCTTGGTCTGCGGGCGGGACCCGCCGCCCGGGTCCACCGGCAGGACCTGCGGGGCGGCCGGATTGGACGGCGTGGGCTTGGGCGAGGCGGTGGTGCCCTTGGTCGCGGCGGCGGTCTTGGTCATCTTCGTGGCGGAGACGGTCGGCGAGGGCGCACCGGAGCCGGTCGGCGAGGGCGCACCGGAGACGGTCGGCGAGGGCGCACCGGCGGCCGCGCCGGCGCCGCCACTGCCCGACGTGCACGCCGCCAAGGCCAGCGCGGCCACTGCCAGTGCGGCCGCGGCCGCCAGTCCCTTCGCGGCGAGCCGCGGCAATGTCCGGTTCATCGCTGTCACCCGTCACGTCTTTCCCAAGTCTGAGCGCGAGACTACTGTACGGGCCCGGATACGCGCGGCATGTATACGCATCGCTTCGTCGCGGAAGCGTGACTGGTACTCCACAACGAGCCTGCGTTTGCAGCGTAGCGCGCTTTGTCATGCAGGTTTGCCCTCATTTACATGTTTTTGTCCCGCTAAGTTCGACGACCGCCCTTCGCTCCGAATTGTGGCTCGAAATTATTGCGGACAGTTACCCCACCAGATCGGGGGGGTAACTGTCCGCAATAACCTGGCACGCCGGTCGGCGCGCCCGGAATAACATGAAATATCCTGATACGAGGATGTCGGCAGCCGTATTGAGCACCCAGGCCCGTGCGACGCGCCGTGGGCACCCGCGCTCGGGAAGGCTTACTGACAGGCAAGCGACCGCTCCGTGCCGGACGTAAGACGTAAGGGGATAAATGCGGTTATTGCGGGCGTGGGGCGCGACTGACGGCGGACGCGGCCCCACACGCGGCCCGACACGCCGCCCCATATCGCGGCCCCACACGCGGCCCCTAGCGGGAAGCCCAGCGAACAGGATGTCGGCCAGGAATGTCATACCGGCAGGGCATGATGGATGCCATGGCAGCAGGGTTTTCGGCCGCGACACGCGCCTGGTTCGACGGCGCCTTCGCCGAGCCCACGCAAGCCCAGGCGGGGGCGTGGGCGGCGATAGGCAACGGCGACGACGCGCTGGTGGTGGCCCCAACCGGGTCGGGCAAGACGCTGGCCGCGTTCCTGTGGGCCATCGACCGGCTGGCCGCGTCGCCGCCGCCCGCCGACGCGAAGCAGCGCTGCCGCGTGCTCTACGTCTCCCCGCTGAAGGCGCTGGCCGTCGACATCGAGCGGAACCTGCGGGCCCCGCTGACCGGGATAAAACACGCCGCGCACCGGCTCGGTCTCCCCGAGCCGGACATCCGGGTCGCGGTCCGCACCGGCGACACCAGCGCGGACGAACGCCGGAAGCTGACCAGCAAGCCCGCCGACATCCTGATCACCACGCCGGAATCGCTGTTCCTGCTGCTCACCTCGCAAGCCAGGGAAACGCTGAGATCCGTCGAGACCGTGATCGTGGACGAAGTGCACGCCGTGGCCGGCAACAAGCGCGGCGCCCACCTGGCGCTGTCCCTCGAACGGCTCGACGCGCTCACGACCAGCCAGGGCGGCGAACGACCCCAACGGGTCGGGCTGTCCGCCACGGTCCGCCCGGTCGATGCGGTCGCCGGCTACCTCGGCGGCGGCTCCCGGCGGGTCACGATCGTCCAGCCGCCGTCCGCCAAGCGGCTCGAACTCAACGTCGTGGTTCCGGTCGAGGACATGACCGACCTGGAGACCGCCGCGGGAACCGCAGATGAACAAGACCCGGTCGCGCGCCGGTCGATCTGGCCGCACGTCGAGGAGCGCGTCCTCGACCTGATCGAGGCACACAAGTCGACGATCGTGTTCGCCAACTCCCGCAGGCTCGCCGAGCGCCTCTGCGGCAAGCTGAACGAACTCGCCAGCGAGCGCAACAACGAGGAAACCGAGGTCGCCCGCGCCCACCACGGCTCGGTGTCCCGGCTGGAGCGGCTCGAGATCGAGGAGGCGCTGAAGGCAGGCCGCCTGCCCGCCGTGGTCGCCACCTCCAGCCTGGAGCTCGGCATCGACATGGGCGCGGTCGACCTGGTCGTGCAAGTGGAGTCGCCGCCGTCGGTGGCCGGCGGCCTCCAGCGAGTCGGCCGCGCCGGGCACAACGTCGGCGACGTCTCTCGCGGCATCATCTTTCCCAAATACCAGGGTGACCTCGTCCAGGCCGCGGTCGTCGCCACCCGGATGAAGCAGGGCGACATCGAAGAGCTCAAGGTCCCGCGTAACCCGCTGGACGTGCTCGCCCAGCAGGTCGTGGCCATGGCCGCGATGGATGAGTGGCGGGTCGACGACCTAGAGACGATGACACGCAGCGCCGCCCCGTTCGCCAGCCTGACCCGGCCGGTGCTCGACGCGGTGCTGGACATGCTGGCCGGGCGGTATCCCAGCGAGGAGTTCGCCGGGCTGCGGCCGCGTATCGTCTGGGACCGGATAACCGGGACGATCAAGGCCCGCCCGGGCGCGCAGCGACTGGCGGTGACCAGCGGCGGGACAATCCCCGACCGGGGACTGTTCGGCGTGTTCCTGCCGGCCAGCGAAGGCAGCCAGCCGAGAAGGGTGGGCGAGCTGGACGAGGAGATGGTGTACGAGTCGCGGGTCGGCGAGGTGTTCGTGCTCGGCGCCAGCTCGTGGCGGATCGAGGACATCACGCCCGACCGGGTCATCGTCACGCCGGCGCCCGGCGAGTCCGGCAAGCTGCCGTTCTGGCACGGCGACGCGCCCGGGCGGCCCGCCGAACTGGGCAAGGCGATCGGCGCCGAGGTCAGGGAACTGGCCGCCGGGGACACAGCGCGCCTCGCCACGGCCGGCCTGGACGAGCTGGCCGCGAAGAACCTGCTCCGCTACCTGTCCGACCAGCGCAAGGCCACCGGCTACGTGCCCGATGACCGGACGCTGGTGGTGGAGCGGTTCCGTGACGAGATCGGCGACTGGCGGGTGGTGCTGCACAGTCCGTACGGCGACCGGGTGCACGCCCCGTGGGCGCTGGCGATCACCGCCCGCCTCCGCGAGCGGTACCAGAACATGGACGTGCAGGCGCTGCACACCGACGACGGCATCATCATCCGGGTGCCGGACGCGGACGAGCCGCCGCCGGCCGGGATCGCGCTGATCGACCCGGACGAGATCGGCGACCTGGTCACCCGCGAGGTCGGTGCCAGCGCGCTGTTCGCGAGCCGGTTCCGCGAGTGCGCCAGCCGGGCGCTGCTGCTGCCGCGCCGCCAGCCGGGCCGGCGCACCCCGCTGTGGCAGCAGCGGCAGCGGTCCGCGCAACTGCTCGAGGTGGCGACCCAGTACCCCGGCTTCCCGATCGTGCTGGAAACCGTGCGCGAGTGCCTCCAGGACGTGTTCGACGTGCCGGCGCTGACCGAGCTGCTGCGCGGCATCGCGGCGCGCCAGATCAGGATCGTCGAGGTCGAGACCGCGACGCCCAGCCCGTTCGGCAAGTCGCTGCTGTTCCGGTACATCGGCGCGTTCATGTACGAGGGCGACGCGCCCTTGGCCGAACGCCGTGCCCAGGCCCTTTCCCTGGACCCCACGCTGCTCGCCGAACTGCTCGGCAGCGACGGCCTGCGCGAGCTGGTGGACCCGGCGGTCGTCGCGGAGACCGAGCGCGACCTGCAACGGCTCTCCCCCGACCGGCTGTGCCGCGACCTGGAGGGCGTCGCCGACCTGCTGCGCAGCCACGGCCCGCTCAGCGAGGAAGAGGTCGCCGCCCGGTCCCTCGCCGCAAGCCCCGCGAGCACCTGGCTCGCCGACCTCGCCAAGGCCCGCCGGGCCATCCAGGTCCGCGTGGCCGGCCAGCCGATGTGGGCCGCGATCGAGGACGCGGGCCGGCTGCGCGACGCGCTCGGCGTGCCGCTGCCGCCCGGCATCCCGGAGGTGTTCACCGAGCCGGTGCCGGACCCGCTCGGCGACCTGGTTGCCAGGTACGCGCGCACCCATGGCCCGTTCACCGCCGCCGCGGTCGCCACCCGCTACGGGCTCGGCGCCGCCGTGGTGACGATGGCGCTGCGCCGGCTCGCGCCCCGGGTCACCGAAGGCGACTTCGACCTCGGCAACGGCTGGTGTGACGCAGAAGTCCTCCGGCTCCTCCGCCGCCGCGGCCTGGCCAGGCTCCGCAAGGAGGTCGAGCCGGTCCCGCCGGAGGTGCTCGGCCGGTTCCTCCCCGCGTGGCACGGGATATCGGGCAGCAAGGGCCGCCGCGCGGACGCCGGCGCGGTGCTCGAGGCGGTGGAGCGGCTGGCCGGCGCGCCCGTCCCCGCGTCCGCGCTGGAGACGCTCGTGCTTCCGTCCCGGGTGCCCGGCTACTCCCCCGCGCTGCTCGACGAGCTGACCGCGGCCGGCGAGGTGGTCTGGTGCGGTGCGGGCGCGCTGCCCGGCGGCGACGGCTGGCTGGCACTCGCCCCCGCCGACACCGCCCCGCTGCTGCTGCCCGAGCCGGCCGAGGTGTCGATGACGCCGCTGCACGACGCCGTGCTGGACCAGCTCGAGCATGGCGGCGGCCTGTTCTTCCGCATGCTCAGCGACCGCGTCGGCAGCACGTCGGACACCGAACTGGCCGCCGCGATCTGGGACCTGGTCTGGGCCGGGCGGCTGACCAACGACACGCTCGCCCCGCTCCGCGTCACGCTGAGCAGCGGCGGCGGTGTCCGCCCGTCGCCGACGCCAGCGGCACCGCGCCCCAGGCCTGGCGGGCGCTACCGATTCGGGCGCGCCACGATGCCCATCCGGTCCGGCCCGCCGACGGTGAGCGGCCGCTGGTCGCTGCTGCCGCCGCCGGGCGGCGACCCGACCGTGCGCGCGCACACGCTCGCCGTGACGCTGCTCGACCGGCACGGCGTGCTGACCAGGGGCGCGGTCGCCGCCGAGCGGGTGCCGGGCGGCTTCGCCGGGGTGTACCCGGTGCTACGCGCGATGGAGGAGTCGGGTCAGTGCCGCCGCGGGTACTTCGTGGAAGGCCTGGGCGCCGCCCAGTTCGCGCTGCCCGGGGCCGTTGACCGGATGCGCGCGCTCGCCGCCAAAGACATTTCGGCCGAACGAGCGGTGGTGCTTCCGGCCGCAGACCCGGCTCAGCCGTATGGTTCGGCGCTGCCGTGGCCAGCCGGCCCCGGCGGGCACCGTCCCGGCCGGAAGGCCGGCGCCCTCGTCGTCCTGTATGACGGCGCACTCGGCCTGTACGTGGAGCGGGGCGGGAAAACGCTGCTGTCCTGGACCGACGACCCGGACGTGCTCGGCCCGTGCGCCGCGGCGCTGGCCGCCGCGGTGCGCGTGGGCGCGCTCGGCCGGCTCACCGTCGAGCGCGCGGACGGCGGCGGCGTGTATGACTCCCCGCTCGCGGTGGCGCTGGAAGCGGCCGGCTTCCGGCCGACGCCGAGAGGCCTCCGGCTACGCGCGAGTTAGCCTGCTCAGGTGCGGACGACCTGATACAGCGCGGGATGCGGCCGGTAGCCTGCCATGCCGACGGTCGCCTCGCGCAGCCCGGGGCTCCGCATCGCCGCGCTGTGCTCCGCGGCGCTGCGCCAGTGCGCGACGTTCACGAACTGGAACTCGGCGTCCGGCGCGAGGGACTGGTGCAGCGCGGTGTCGATGTAGCCCGGCTGCGTTCGCAGGTAGTCGCGGGTCCGCTCCCACGCGGCGATGAACGCCTCGGCCTCCCCCGCCGGGACCTCGAACGCGCTGATCAGCACCACCGGCTCGCTCATGCTTCCTCCGTTGCGTTGCGGACACCATCGACTCTATTGGCGGGCCGGAATGCGCACGGTGACCTCGTGGGGGTCGTTGCCGCGCAGCGCGGATATCCGGAGCTCACCGCCGGGGCCTGCCTTGTCGATGGCCTGGGCGAGCGCGTCCTCGCTGCGTGTCTCGGTACCGTTGGCGGCGACGATGAGGTCACCGCGGGCGAGCCCTGCTGTCGCGGCAGGCGTTCCCTCGATCGTGTCGGTGATGAGCAGGCCGGGGGTGTCCGACAGCCCGACCGCGGTGCGGCGGTACCTGGCGACGTGCGCCGGCTCGAGGCGCATGCCGAGCGGCAGCCCCACCTGGACGGTGCCGGATTCGAAGGACAGCAGCAGCTTGCGGAGCAACTGGGTCAGCATGACCCGCTCCGCGGCGGACAGGCTCGACAGCAGCCGGTCCTCGTTGGCCAGGTGCAGCGGCGCGACCTCGTCGAACAGCCGAAGTCCGTCGGCGGTGAGCCGGACAAGCTGACCGCGTTTGTCGTCCGGGTCGGGGGCGAGCGTGATGATGCCCCGTCCGGTGAGCCGGTGCACGCGCAGGCTGATCGTGCCGGACGTCAGCGCCAGCTGGGTCATCAGCCGGGCCTGCGGCAGCTGGTACGGCGCTCCGGCGCGGCGCAGCGTGACGATCACCCGGAAGTCCGCCGACGTCAGGTCGAACCGCCGGAACACCTCCAGCAGCGCGGCGTCGAGATGTGCCCGCACGCGCGACAAGCGGTTGACGATGCCGACCGGCGCGAAGTCCAGGTCGGGCCGCTCGCGCGCCCAGTCGGCCAGCAGCCGGTCGATCGAGTCCGGGACTGTCGCGGTCATGCGAGTAGTGTAGTTTGCGATAAATGCTTGAATTCAAGCAATGGAGGTCAGCATGAAGATCGGGATCATCGGCGCGGGCCGCATCGGCGGCGGGATCGCCAGGCAACTGGCGGGAGCCGGGCACGAAGTACTGCTGTCGTTCAGCCGAGACCAGGCCTCGCTGGGTCAGCTAGCCGGCGAGATCGGGACCGGCGCCAGCGCGGGCAGCCCCGCCGATGCCGTGGGGTTCGGCGAGGTCGTGGTGATCTCGGTGCCGTGGAGCACGCTGCCGCTGGCGCTGGAGCAGGCCGGGTCGCTGGCCGGCCGCATCGTGATCGACACCACGAATCAGTTCGGTGCTCCGCCGCTGCCGGCCGAGGGCCAGACCGCGGCGGTCTTCAACGCGGCCCGCATGCCTGGCGCCCGCTATACGAAGTCGTTCAACACGCTGACCTCGGCGTTCCAGGCTTCGGCGGCGGGCCGGAGCGGCGACGCGCGAGTGGTGCAGTGGCTGTGCGGTGACGATGCCGCCGCCAAACAGGTCGTCGCCGGGCTGATCGAGGACGCAGGCTTCGCGCCGGTCGACCTCGGCGGCACCGCCGGCTGCGCGGTGATGGAGGCGCCTCGCCGGGCGGGCGCCGTGTACGGCGAGGAATACCGGCTGGCCGACGCCGCGGCCGTCCAGGACGCGGTCCGCGCGGGCCGCCCGATCCCGCCAGCGCCCGTGTACTCCTGACCGCCGCCTCGCGATTAACGCTTGACGCCGCTAAGCGGTGCTGTTACAAAGTTTCGTATTCCGTGCACTTGTCGCAAGCTAGTGACGATGGGATGCGACCGTGACTCCACACCTCCTGCGGCGGATGGCCTTCGCGGTCCTCCCCGTCGCGCTGTTCACCATGGCTGTCCCGACGGCCGCCCGAGCCGCGACCGGCCCCGGTGACGACACCGCCGCCCTCGCGGCCACGTACGTCGCCGCGCGGCACCTGCCGCCCGGCACGCTCGCCACGATCCGGGCCGGCTCGCTGCACACCGGCACGGCCAACGGCGCGACCTGGGCGATCGCCGACTTCACCCCGGCGCCGTCCGACAGCGTGGCGGCGCAGACGGCATTCCAGGACGGCGCGAGCGCGGCGGTGTTCCGCCAGGATGCCGGCCAGGCGTGGCAGCTGGTGCAGGCCGGCCCGTACGGCTGCGGCTTCGGCCTGCCTGCCTCGCTCGTCGCCTCGTTCGGCCTGGCCGAGCCGGCGATCTGCCACACCAGCCGGGCGGCCGACATCAGCGCGGCCAAGCAGGCGCCGCGCGGCACGGACACGGTCGGCCAGCGGATCGCGGACATCGCGCTCGGCCAGATCGGCTTCGGCGTCACCCCGGGCATGCCGGACTTCGGGACCGTCGACTGCGACCCGTACAGCACGCTGGTTGGTGCCCAGTCACCCAACGCCGATGGCTGCGGCCTCAATTCGAATTTCGGCATCGAGAATCAGAACGAGGCTTGGTGCTCGGACTTCGCAAAGTGGGTCTGGCAGCAAGCCGGCGTGACCGTGGACATGAACACGCTGAACGCCGGGTCTGTCTCGTTCTATGACTGGGCCGTGGATCAGAAACAGGACGTGACCCCGGACACCGGCACGCCCGCGGTCGGCGACGCGGTGGTGTTCTTCCCGCCGGGCACGATCACCCCCACCACCTACGCCGACCATGTCGGCATCGTCACCGGGATCGACTCCGACGGCACGATCAACATGGCAAACGGGGACTTCGCCGGCGACGCGGACATCGACGTCCAGTACGACACGGAGATCAGCCTGACCTCGTGGGCGTCAGCCATCTGGCACCACGGGGAGCAGTGGGTGCTGGTCGCGCCGCCCGCGACGGCGCAGCAGCCCGCGCCGGCGGTCACGCTCGCGGGCGCGCCGCTGGCGGTGGCGGGCACCTCGGTCTCGTTCCGCGCCTTCGCCTTTGGCGCGACCCAGTACCTGTGGACGTTCGGCGACGGCCGGGCGGACAACGTGTCCGGTGCCACGGTCAGCCACGTGTACGCGGAGAACGGCACCTACCCGGTGACGGTCAGCGTGACCTCCAGCCTGGGCACGGTGACCACCAAGACGATGAACGTCACGGTCACCGGCGCGTCCTCGGCCGTTGCCGGGGTGCCGGTCAACCAGGTGTGGTACTCCCCCACGCCGGTTGACCAGTACCTGTTCTTGCGCTCGCCATCGGGTGGCCTTGCGGCGGAGACCTGGGACGGTGCGAGCTGGCTGCAGCACACCGTGCCCGGCGCACCGGACGGTCAGGGCAGTATCACAGCGCTAAGTTTCCCGGATCCCGCGGTGAGCGACGCGATGACGCCGCACGCCTATTACAGTTCCGGCGGGACGCTCACCCAGTCATACCTCGGCGCGTCCGGCTGGACTGCCCAGTCGCTGGCGGGGCAGCCCGCGAGCGGGAGCGCGATCGTGGCCGATTCGGCCGCCAGTGGTCCCGAGGTGTTCTACTTCGGCGCCGACGGCCGGCTTGCCGAGTCTTCCGAGCTGGGTGGCAACTGGGTGACGTCCGCGGTGGCCGGTCCGGCCTCGTCCAGCCTGGGCTCGCTCGCGCTGGCGGACACGGTCCGCGGTCCGGAGCTGTTCTACCAGAGCGGTGCTTCGCTCACCATGGCGTCGCCGGGCGTAGCGGGCGGCGGCTGGCGCACCACACCGGTTCCGACGCCGCGGGGCATCGCGCCGGACAGCCCGCTCGCCGCGGTCAGCGACGGACCCTCGCAGGTCGCCGTCTTCTTCACCGACGGCAAGGGCCAGCTGGCCGAAGCGGTTTCTGCTGGCGTGGGCTGGGTCGTGCTCCCGGTGGCCGGCGCCCCGGCGTCGCCCACGGCACTCGCCGCTGTCCGCTACTTGACCGGCCCGCAGAGCACGGCCGGGGCGCTCACCGGCACCGGCACCGAGGTGTTCGCTCTCGCCGCCTCGGGTCAGCCGTCGGTGTCGTTCTCCACGGGTGGTAGCTGGCAGACCACCGCGCTGCCGGGCACCGGCTCGGGCATCCTGGCCGCCGACGCGTACCAGAACGCGGGTTCGCCCAGCCAGGTGTTCCTGTCCGGGCCGCTATCGGTCGATGAGGCCGCCACGCCGGGCGGTTCGTGGAGTCCGGTGGCGCTGCCCGCCTCCCCGGCCACGCTGGCGGACAGCGTCGTGCTGTACGCGGCGACCTCCGCCGATGAGACAACCGCGCTCGCGGCGGCCGCCGCGGCAGGCTTGCCTGCCCGCCAGGTCACCACGTCGTTCGCAACCGCCTGGGCGGACACGCTCTCCGGGAACTACCTGGTGATCTCCGTCGGCCTCGCCGCCACGGACGCGCTGTACTACGACGTCTGCGGCTGGACCAACCCGTCGGGTGAGATCGCCGGCTCGACGCCGTTCTACATCGTGGGCGGCCCGCTGAACTCACTGCCCGGCGTGGACGCGTACGAAGAGGCGGCCGCGGCGACCGCGTCGCAAAGTCCTGCGCTCGCCACCGACCTGGCGTACTACGCCACCCACGGCGCGCTGCCGCCAGGCGTGACCACCCTCCCGTCCGAAGCGCGACCCGTCTACGCCTGCTCCGGCACCCCCTAGGGCACCACCGGGAGTTGGTGCCGCTGGGCGAGGAGGGTGAGCAGCACGACAGCGTCGGTCCAAGCAAGGGGCGCGACCGAGATCGGTTTTCCGTTCGGTGAAATCTGCTCGGGGAACTCGCCGAGCGTGGTGCGGTGCGCGGCGAGCCAGGCGAGCACCTGATCCGCGGCCGCTTCCTGGCCGGTGCCGGCGTCGAACAGCGCGAACATGGCGGTCTCGGGCGTGAAGGCCACGCCCCGGGCGCCCGGCCAGGCCGCGCCCGGACGCACGCCCCCGTTCGGCTCGGTGAGCGTCTGCCGGGCCTTCGCGGCGGCGGCGAGCACGGCGGCGCTGGGCTGGCCGAACGGCGGGCCGAGGAAGGTCACCGCGGCGTCCGCGCCGGACCGGGCGGTTGGCGTCCGCAGGTAGCCGGTGGCGCCGAACATCTTGGCGATCGCCGCGGACAGGCGGTCGGCGACGGTCCCCCAGCGCGTCTGGTCGGTGGTGTCGCCGCGCATCTGGGCGAGGCCGGCCGCGGCGCGCAGGCCGGCCAGCAGCGGTGCCGCGGTGCCGAGCGTCTGCTCGATCGGCTTGTCTTCCCAGTAGTCCATCGCTGCGCTGGGCAGTCCGTCGCTGGTGATCGACGCCATCGCGGCCCGGGCCGCCGCGGTGACCATCGGCCACAGCTGGATCAGTTCGGCGCGCGGCGGGGCAGGCCGTGCCGAAGCCCATGCCCACACCGCCCACGGCACCCAGCCGACCGCGTCCAGTTCGGCGGGCCGTCCGTCGGTCACCGGTCCTGATCCGTCCGGATGGTAGCGGGCCGCCCAGGTCCCATCCGGGTTCTGCATCCGCTGGAGGAACCGCAGGGCGCTGAACGCCTGCGCGGAGTGCCCGGTCGCGGCGAGTGCGGCGATGACGAAGCTCGAGTCCCGCGGCCAGGTGTACGCCCAGCCCGGGTAGAACCCGGCCACCACGGCCCCGTCCGCCTGGACCGACAGCCGCAGGTCCAGCAGGGCCCGTGCGGCGAGGTCGCGCTGCGCGGCGGTGCCAGGCACGGTCCCGTCGTTCAGCCATCTGGTGCTCGCGGCGACGGCCGCGGGTGTGCACGAGTTGCCGCGGTCGCCGCTGAGCACACTGCTGTCCGGCAGGAACTGCTCGCTTGTCGCGGCCGCCAGCGGGTACGCCTGGCCCGGAGCGCACGGATGCTCGCCGATACCGGACATGTAGAGCACCGGAACCGCCGGCGTCCCGCTGCTGGTGGCGACGACGCCCGCGGCGATGCCGAACACGACCACGACGACCACCACGGCGCCCACCAGCATCCGTCCGCGCGCCGAACGAAGGAGCTCGCCCCACCATGTGACCGGCTCCTCCGCCGGCTGCTCGCTAGCCACACCCATTTTTACCGCCCGCCAGCCCTCGCGCCCACTAGCCCGCACTAGCCACTCGCCCGGCATCCCCGCCGGCCGCGCTAACACTACAGGTGTCTTCTTACCCGTTCGGAGGGCTTAGCGTTCCGATATGCACGAGTTTGTCCCCGCCGTCCGGGTAACAAGACGGCCGTAGCGTAACGGAAGTTGCTCGCGTTGCTCGTGGGACGAGGGCTGGGCGACGGCTGCGTGGAGGGCGCGGCGGAGGGCCTTGATCGCGGTCGCGTCGCGGCCGAAGTGGACGGCGTTGGTGAGCAGGACGAGCCAGGTGCCGGTCACGTGGTCGAGGGCGAGGCTGGTGCCGGTGAAGCCAGTGTGCGAGACGGCCGTCGGCGGCCAGCCGCCGCCGAGGATGTCGTAGCGGTCGCCGGGGCAGACCCAGCCGAGGCCGCGCCTGCCGGGATAGCCCTCGACGCCGGGCAGGCCCTCGGTCTGGCAGGTGGTGGCCTCGCGGCGCAGCGCGACGGGCACCGGGCCGTCGTCGTCACCCACCCACCACCGCGCGAAGCGCGCCAGGTCGGCCGCGGTGGCGAACAGGCCGGCGTGCCCGGCGACGCCGTCCATCACGCGCGCATTCTCGTCGTGCACCACACCGGTCCACGCGGTGCCGTCGCCGCGCGGTTCGGTGGCCGCGAACCGTTCCGGCGGACCGGACGGCAGGTAACCGGTGGCGGTCAGTCGGAGCGGTCCGGCTATTAGGCGGCGGACCGCGACGTCCAGCGGCTCGCCGCAAACCGCCGCGACGATCTCGCCGAGTGCGATGAAGCCCAGGTCGGAGTACACGACCCGGGTACCGGGCGGCGCCTCGAGCGGGGTACGGAACAGTTCGCCAAGCAGTTCGGCGCGAGTCTGGCAGTGCTCGTAGAACGTCACCGCGCCGGGCAGGCCGGACGCGTGGGTGAGCAGGTGCCTGATGGTCACCTCGGCCGGCCAGACAACCTCGGGCAGGTACCTCGCCACCGGGTCGCCGAGCGCCAGCTGGCCGCTCCCGATCAGCGCGAGGGTTGCGGTCGTCGTCGCGACCACCTTGGTGAGCGACGCGATGTCGAACACGGTGTCGTCGGTCATCGGCCGCGGGTGCAACGTGTCGGCCTGGCCCGCGACGCAGGTAGCGAGCGTCGTGTCGCCGCGCCCCAGCACGCCGACCACGCCAGGCACCCCGGGCACGCCCAGCACGCCGACCACGCCAGGCACCCCGGGCACGCCGCGACTCGCGACCGCGCCCTCGACCAGCCCCCGGAACTCCTTCAGCATCGGATAATCCGATTTCGGATTATCCGACATGGGAGGAGGGAGCGGGCGCGGGGGCGGCGGGAAGCTGGGCGCCGGCGAGGAGGGCGGCGCCTACGGCGGGGGACGCTTGGGCGCGGACGGCGCCGGTGCGGGCCGCGAAGCGGTCCCAGATGATCTCGGAGCGGAAGACGCCGCCGGTGGCGGCCACCGGGAGCGGGCCCAGGCGGCGCCGCACCGCTTCGGCGAGCGTGGCCAGGTGATCCGCCGCCTGCTCGGCGATCTGCCGAGCCACCGGGTCCGTCCGCGCCAGTGCGGTAAGCACGGGTGCCAGCGGGGTGAGGATATGTCGTTCCGCGGAATGGGTGTTGACCTTGACGATCAGTTCGTCGAGCGGGCAGCCGACCGCGGCCACCACCGCGTCGTGCAGCGCCGCCGAACCCCCCAGGCCATCTTCCCAGTACAGCGCCGTGCGGGCGGCGGTCTGGCCGAGCCAGTAGGCGCTGCCCTCGTCGCCGAGCAGGAAGCCGTGGCCGCCGGCCCGCGCCGTGCGCGAACCGTCCCGGCCGACGGCGTTGCTGCCGGTGCCGGCGATCACCACCACGCCGGGACCGCCGAGGAACGCGCCGCGCTGCGCGGTCTCGCCGTCGCCGGTCACCCGGACGGGCACGCCGCAGCGCGTGCTGAGCGTGCGGCCAACCTCCCTGGAGTGCCTGGCCGAGCGCATGCCGGGCACGCCGATCCCGACCGCGGTCGCGCCGGACTCCCGGATGATCTTCTCGAGTTCCTTGGCGAAGCCGATGGTGAGCAGCGCGTTCATCGGCGGTCCCGAGGGCAGCTCGGTGACCTCGCCGGCCACGACGAGCACCACACGGCTGCCGCTGCCGCCCGCGTCGATCCCCAGGATCCGGTCCTCCATGGTCGCCATCCTCGCACCCGCTCCGTTGACGCCGCTGTCACAGCGATCACATTTACGTAAACCAGTACCAATTTGGGCCTTACGATCGTAAGATCTTTACTATGAGAGCACATGTGGGGGGAACCCGGTGACCGTGCGTAAGACCTGGCAGCGCCACATCACCGAGTTGCTTGATGCCGCGCTAGAGCGGAACGGCGAGGTCATCGACGAGGTGGCCGCCGCTATCGCCAGCGCAATCCTCGCTGGTCGTCACATCTATGCGTTCGGCGCGGGGCATTCGGTGTCGCTGGTCAACGAGATGTTCCGCAGGGCGGGCGGCCTCAAGGTCGTCCGTCCGCTGTGGACCGAGGAGATGCTGTCCCGCGAGGACGAGGAGAAGGCCGGCAAGCTGGAGAACGTGTCCGGCTACTACCACCAGCTGACCGACGGCCTGGAGTGGGGGCCCGGCGACCTGTGCTGGGTGCTGTCCAACTCGGGCCGCAACGCGCTCGTCGTGGAACTCGCCCAGGAGGCCAAGCGGCACGGCGTCGCGGTCATCGCGGTGACCTCACTCACCCATTCCGCCGCGGTCTCGGCGACGCCTGGTCTGCCCAAGCTGCCCGAGATCGCCGACTACATCTTCGACAACCTGGGCGTCCTCGGCGACGCGTCCATCGCCATCCCCGGCCTGGCCGAGTGGGTGGCACCAACCTCCACCATCATCGGCGCCGCCCTCATCCAGGCGACATGGGCCGAAGTGGCCGAGCGTCTCGTCGCGCGCGGCTACCCCCCGGAGATCTGGGGCAGCGCCAACCGCGGCAGTGTGCCCGCGGCTGATCATGCTGCCGGCCCCGGCCGGCGCCGGGAGAATAGATAAAGGAGTGCCCATGTCGGTTCGATGGAGCAGATCGGTGGCCGCCGGCGCGATGGCGGTCGCGATCACCGCCTTCGGCGCGGCGGCCTGCAGCTCGTCTGGCTCCAGCAGCACGGGCCCCGGATCGGGGGCCCTGTCCGGCAACCTGAAGATCATCACCTGGGAGAACCCGCCCGCGGTTCAGGCGATCACCAGCATCGACAAAGCGTTCATGAAGAAGTACCCGGGCGTGCACGTTTCGCTGCAAACCGCCGCGAACGTGAACGGCCCGTACGCGACGCTGCTGCAGCAGACCGTCAACTCCGGCACCGCGGACATCGTCACGTGGGTCTCGCCGTTCCAGGCACTGCCGCTGCACCCCACCCGGCAGAACATGACGCCGTTCCAGTACTGGTCGACCAGTGGCGTGTTCGCGCCGCTGAACGGGCAGAGCTTCCTGCACAACTACACGTCGTCGGCGCTGGCCGCGGAGACGTACCAGGGCAAGACCTACGGCGTGGTGTCCGGTACGTACCAGGAAGGCGTGTTCTACAACAAGCAGACGTTCGCCAAGTACAACCTCAGCGTGCCGACGACGTACACCCAGTTCCTCAGTGAGCTCCAGACGCTGAAGTCCAAGGGCGTCACTCCGATGTTCGTCGGTCTCGGTAACGTTGGTCCGGTGTATCTCCAGTTCATCTACTACGAGCTGATGATCAGCCTGTGGTACCCGAACGCGCCCGGCGGGAACCTCGCCACCGCGCTGGAGACCGGCTCAGCGAAGTGGACCGATCCCGCGTTCGTCCAGGCGATGAACGAGGAGAAGGCGCTGGCGCAGTACCTGGAGCCGAACTACACCGGCGTGCCGTGGGAGTCCATGCCCGGTGACTTCGCCAAGGGCGACGCGGCGATGCTGCTCGACGGCTCGTGGGACCTGCCGCTGATCCAGCAGGCCAACCCGAACGTGCAGGTCGGCTTCTTCCCGCTGCCGGGCAGCGACACGGCGGCGAACAACCAGCCGGAAGTCGGCGACAACCTGACCTTCTCCGTGCTGCGCTCGTCGCACAACCAGGCGGCGGCGATGGCCTGGCTGAACTTCTTCTCCTCGCCGTCGATCTACGCCCAGTACGTGAACACCACCGGGATCTCGTCCAGCCAGAACGGCGGCACGTTCAACGGGTACGCCGCCAAGGCCATGGGATCGTGGTTCGGCAAGGGCGTGAACATCAATAACTTCTATCCCACGCTGTCCGCCAACAACGCCTACTACGACCAGCAGACTAACTGGCCGGCGCTGCAGCTCGCCGTGATCCAGGGGTCCAAGACGGCGGCCCAGGCCGCGCAGCTCTACCAGCAAGACTGGACGGCCCCTTGACCCAAGAGGCAACGCGATCCCAGGGCAGGCCTGGGATCGCGCCGCTAGCCGGGGGCACCGACCCTGCGCGGCCGGCCCGGCGACACTCCCGCCGTGGCCGGCCGCGCAGGCGGCCCGCCCGCCTGCTCAGCCGCGGCTCAGTACTGACCATGTGGGCCGGGCTGGCGATCGGGCTCGGGGTGTACGCGCTGTTCGGCATCGTGCCGGCTATCGTCCAGGTAGTCATCTCGTTCACCAACTACACCGGGCTGCCCGGCGCGCCGGTGAACAACGTCGGCTTCGCCAACTACACCGCGATGTTCACCACCGAACGGCCGGGGTTCGAGTCCGCGATCTCGGCGACCGTGGCGTTCGTGCTCGCGGTGACGATCGGGCAGAACCTGATCGCGCTGCTGCTCGCGCACCGGCTGTCCGGGGAGAGCCGATGGGCTGGTATCGGCCGGGTGGTGGTGTTCCTGCCGATCGCTCTCGGCGTGACGATCGTCGGCCTGATCTGGATCCTGATCTTCGATCCAGAGGGCGGCCCGATGAACTCGTTCTTCGGCACGTTCGGCATCCATTCCGCGTTCTTCGGCTCTAATTCCTGGGCGATGCCGCTGGTCATCTTGGTACAGATCTGGCAGAACGCCGGCTTCTCCACGCTCGTGTTCATCGGCGGTCTGCGAGCAATCGACACACAGATCTACGAGGCCGCCGCGATGGACGGCATCGGCGCGTGGCGGCGGCTGCGGCGGATCACCTGGCCGCTGCTGGCGCCGGCGGTCACGGTGAACGTGCTGCTCGCGCTCGTCGGCTCGTTCACGCTGTACAACACGATCTACGTGCTCACCCAGGGCCAGTACGGCACGCAGACGCTCGGCATGCTGGCGTTCAACACCGCCTTCAACTCCGAGGAGGCGAACATCGGCCTCGGCGCCGCGGTCACCGTCACGCTGTTCGTGCTGACCTTGTTCGTCGCGATTCCGGCGATGCTGCTGCTGCGCTGGCGCGAGCGCCGGCTGATGGGAGCATTATGTTCTCAAAACCCCGGCTGGTCGGCGGCGTGGCGACGGGCTTGCTCGTCGTCATCTTGTTCCTCGCCCCTGTGCTGTACGTGGTGATGATCGCGTTCCAGTCCCAGCAGCACTTCCTGGTCTCCCCGAACACGCCCGGCCACGTCGTGGCGGGCAACTTCGGCGCCGCCTGGAACCAGGCCGACCTCGGTCCTGAGCTGCTGAACACCGTGTTGTACTCGGTGGTGGCGGCGGCGCTATCCACGCTGCTCGGGCTGCTGATCGCGTTCCCCATCGCGCGCCGCCTGGTGCGCGGCGCGTCGGGCTACTACCTGGCGCTGATGGTCGGGCTGTTCTTGCCGTTCTCGGTCATCGCGCTGTACGCCGAGGCGCGGTCGCTGGGGCTGTACGACAGCCGCATCGGCTACATCATCCTGCACGTCGAGCCGGGCATGCCGCTGGCGGTGCTGCTGCTCGTGGCGTTCATCACCGCGATCCCGGCCGAGCTGGACGAGGCGGCCTGGATGGAAGGCGCCGGGTATCTGGCGTACCTGGTCCGGGTCGTGCTGCCGCTGACCCGGCCGGCGCTGGTCATCGCGTTCCTTTACGGCATGGTCGGCGTGTGGAACGACATCATCGGGCCGGTCGTGTTCCTCGCCGACTCGAGCCTGTTCCCGGTGACCCGCGGCATCTTCGTGTTCTACGGCTCGAATACGTCCGCGTGGCCGAAGCTGGCGGCGGCGATCGTCATCGTCAGCCTGCCGGTGGTGATCCTGTTCGCCGCGTCGCAGCGTCAGCTGATCCGGGCCCGGTTCATGGGTTCGGTCAAGGGCTGATCCATGTCGAGCAGCGTCATCGCGTCGTGGTCGGGCGTGCCAGGGCTGGCCATGTACACGACGATCCGCTGGCCGTCGGCGCCGACCAGCTCGAGCACCTCGTGGTTGAGCGCCATGACGCCGACCGCCGGGTGCCGGCGCCGGGATGCGGGACAGCCTGCTGATCCTGACGGTCATGGTGGCCGTCACCGCGATCGCGGCGCTGTTCCTGCCACCCCGGCGAGCATAGCCACGCTCCCCGCACCAACGTGGAAGTCTGTCCCTTCGTGGTAGTCCGACCCCCGATTTCGGCGGTCAGGTTACCGCGAAGAGGTAGAACACCACGTTGTTCCGGTTCTGCTTAGGCGCCGGACTTGGGGCGGCGGGTGCGGCGGACGCGCTTGGCCTGGGCGGCGGCGAACGTGCGCTCGAGGGCGACGCGGGTGGCCGGCAGGTCCTGCTGGGCCAGCGTGATGAACAGGCAGTCGACAACGGTCAGCTGGGCGATCCGGCTGGTCATGGCGCCGGATCGGAACGCGGTCTCGCGGGCCGCGGTGAGCAGCACGAAGTCGGCCACCTCGGTGATCGGGGACCAGGGGAAGTTCGTCACCGCGATCGTTGTCGCGCCGTGGTCCCTGGCCTCGCGCAGCACGTCGATGGTGTCGACCGTGGTGCCCGTGTGCGACAGGCCGATGGCCACGTCGCCCTTCTCGCGCAGCGATGCGGTCGAGATGGCCATGTGCGGGTCGGTCCAGGCCCAGGCCGGCTTGCCGATCCGCTGAAGCTTCATCTGCAGGTCAAGGGCCACGAAGCCGCTGGCTCCCACGCCGTAGATGTCGATCCGCTTCGCCTTGGCCAGCTCCCGCACGGCCTTCTCGAGCGTCTCGATGTCCAGGTGGCTCGCGGTGTCGGTGACCGCTTTGGCGTCCGCGTAGGCGATCTTCTTGGTGATGGCGGCCGCGTCGTCGTCGGGATCGATCTCGCTGGAGGCCGCCACCGCGGACGAGTCGTCGTGCGCGGCGGCACCGGCCAGGGCCAGCCGCAGCTCCGGGTAGCCGCGCAGGCCGATCGCCCGGCAGAACCGGACCACGCTCGTCGCCGAGGTTCCGCAGGAGCTGGCCAGTTCGGAGATGTTCCGCCAGGCGACGCCTGCCGGATCGTCGAGGACCGCCTGGGCCACCCGGCGCTCCACCGGGGCCAGGTTGGGCAGCAGGGACCTGATCGTGATGAGAATGCCGAGGTCCGGTGCCCGGTCCTGATGTTCGGTCACCCAGCCAGGTTACCTTTTTTCGTTCAGATATCCGCAGTGGTTGCTCTGTGTCGGGTGACACGGCAGGCTGGTGGGATGGCTGAGAATTCCGTATATCTGTGTGTTCTGCTGTGGGCGCACCCTGGCCGTGCCACGGCGCTCGCCGCCTATGAGGACCGGGTGCTCGCCCTGCTCCCCTGCCATGGCGGCCTTGTCGTCCGTCGCGGGGCGGTGACCGGCGGCGCCGCGGATGCGCCGGACGAGATCCAGCTCCTGGAATTCGGTTCCGAGGCGGGAATGGACGCCTACCTGAACGACCCGCGCCGGCTGGCCATGGCCGCCGACCGTGACGACGCCATCGCCCGGACCGACGTGCACCGGTTCGAGCCGCGGGACCTGGCGAGCGAAGAACGGGGGCGGGGCGAAGCACGTTTGTCGTTATGAGGCTTGGTTGTGAAGCCAGGCGAGCAGGTCGGGCTGGGCCAGGGCGGCGGTGCGGGCGTGGTAGCGGTCCAGCTCCGCGGGGGTGAGCATGCGCGGGCCGGCGCCGGAGACGCCGCGGTGGAAGAACGCCTTGGTGTCCTTGAAGAAGCCCTGCGTGTCCGGGACGAGGTGGTCCACGTTGTCGCGCATGCGCTGGAAGGTGGCCGCCTCGACGAGCGCCGGCCACGTGGCCTCGGGGACCGCGATGCGGAGCCGCTCGGCCAGCATGCGCATCTGTCCTTCCAGGTCGGACTTGAGGTTGTCGTAGTGGAGCAGCACGACGTTCGGCATGTCGCGGCGGTTCCAGGCGTCGGACATGTGCCACAGCACGCCGGGCAGCGAGTCGAGGTTCCGGCGCGGGTCCTCGTCGGCATCGATCCACCGGACCACGCGGTCGTGCAGCGACATTCCGGGCTCTTCGGGCTGTTGTTCGCCGGTGAGCTGGCGCATGCGCCGGTGGTCGATGTTGTTCAGGTGGTGGCACAGCGACACGTACATGTCGAGCGGGTGGCGCGCGGTGACGATGAACGTCACGCGCTCGTCCTGGTGGATCCCGTCCAGCGGCGTGTGCGTCTTGATGAAGCGCCGGTGCCGCTGTTCGGCGAGCCCGTCCAGCATCATCCGCGGCGGCACGACCATGTGATCGATCCACGGCGACAGGCGCCACAGCGGCGCCGGAAGCTCGGGCGTCTGGAAGACCAGCAGCGCGCAGATCATCTGCACCCACGTGGTGCCGGTCCGCGGCCGGCTGCTGATCACGATGTCGTCGGCACGGAACGGGAAACCCACCCAGCGGGCGCTATCCGCCTCGTGTGACCGGTAGTGAACCGGGCGGCTCATCACGTCGTGAGCGTAACACCGCGCCCAATCGGCCGGGCCGGCTGGTCCTGTTTCTCGCGTTCTCGTCGTAGCATTTCCTTGGACGGGACGGATGGGGGCTACATGATCCGTAATTCTGAGGCGCTCAGCCTTGACCGGATGGGGACCGGTCGGCGGGCGGCGGCGATCGCGTCGGTGGCGAGCGCGTTTCCGGAGCGGTCCTACACCCAGCACGAGGTCGGTGAGCTGCTCGGGCTGGAGAACAGGGTCGTCAGGAAGCTGCTGCGCTCCCCGCACATCCGCAAGCGGCACCTGTACCTGCCGGCGGCGGACGCGCGTACCGGCCGCGTTGCCGAAGAGTCCGTCCCTGACCTGCAGGCCAAGTTCCGCGACGGCGCACTCGACATCGGCGTCCGGGCGATTCGCGCCGCGCTCGACGCCGCGTCGCTGACCCCGGCCGACGTCGACTACATCCTGTGCGTGACCTCGACCGGCTTCATGGTGCCGGGGCTGAGTTCGCTGTTCTCGCGGGAACTCGGCTTCGACCCGAAGGTGCTGCGCGCGGACCTGGTGGGCATGGGCTGCAATGCCGGGCTGAACGGCCTGAACCCGCTCGTCCAGTGGATCAGGAACTACCCCGGCCGGATCGCGCTGCTGGTCTGCTGCGAGATCAACTCCGCGATGTACGTGGTCGACCAGACGCCGCGGACGGGGATCGTGAACAGCCTGTTCGGCGACGGTGCGGCGGCCGCGGTGGTGACGTCCGGTACTCCTGCGGCTACTGGTTATGGCGGGACTGGGTTCCTGCCGTGGGTGCTCGACTTCGAGAGCTTCTGCATTCCGGAGCAGTGGGCGGCGATGCGCTTCGACTGGGACGCCGGGGCCGGCAAGTGGAGCTTCTACGTCGACCGCGACATTCCTGCGGTGATCGGCGCTAACGCACGCGAGCCGGTGACGCGGCTGCTCGCGCGGAACGGCTTGTCGTTCGGCGATGTGCGGCACTGGGTGCTGCATACCGGCGGCGGCGCGGTCATCGACGCCGTCATGGCGGGGCTTGACCTGACCGAGTGGGACGTCCGGCACACCCGGTCGGTGCTGGGCGACTACGGCAACATCTCCAGCGGCAGCTTCCTGGTCAGCCTGGAGCGGCTGCTCGCCGAGGACTCGATCCGCGACGGTGAACTCGGCGTTATGGTGACAATGGGCCCGGGGGCCCAGATCGAGACGGCCCTGATCAGCTTCGCTGCTGGCGACACCGGGTCCGGGCCGACGTTCGAGCCGGCGTCCAGGCTGGCGCCCGGGCGGGCGTCCGGGCCGGCGCGTGGGCCGGCGCCCGGGCGGGCGAGGAGTGCGTGATGTCCGAGACGATCAGCCGGAGTTCCCCGCATACCGGGACTGTGCTGCCGGAGGGCAGGCCGTTCTGGATTGTCGACGGGAAGGCCTACGACCTGACCGACTGGATGGCGCTGCACCCGGGCGGCGCGACCTGGTTCAAGACCACGCAGGGCCGGGACATCAGCGCGCTGCTGCACACCTATCACCGCGATCCGCTCAAGCTGCGGAAGATCCTGGCGCGCTACGAGATCGACGGCTTCACCGAGCGCGATGTGCTGCCGAAGATGGGGATCCCGCCGTTCCTGCTGGCGCCGGATTTCGACGCGTCGGTTGACCTGCCTCGGCTCGACTACCGGGACTCCGGCAGCCTGCTCGCCTCGGTGCGTTCTCAGGTGAACGCCAAGCTGCCGAAGGCCGCACTGCGGCGCTATGACCGGCTGTTCGACGTGGTGACGTGGACCATCGGGCTTGTGCATCTGGCGGCGCTCGGGTTGATGGTCACCGGGACGCTGGCGTGGTGGGTGTGCGTTCTTCTGATGGTCGTGACGAGGACGGCGCTGGCCGGTGCGGGGCACTACCACCTGCACCGGAAGTGGAACGACCGGGGCCGGTTCACCATCCCTATTGGGAAAGCACTATTCGACATCAACTATGTGGGCACGAGCCTGATCGGCACCGACGGGCACGTGCTGCTGCACCACCCGTACCTTGGGTCGGGCGCGGACGTGAAGAAGACGTTCTTCGACCGGATGCTTCGGCTGCACCCGGTGCTGCGGATTCCCGGGTACACGCTGCATAAGTTCGGCATCTGCCTGCTGGGGCTGCCGCTGCGGGCCCGGGAGATCGGCAAGTTCGAGCACCCGCGGACCAGGCCGGCCCAAGATGGCGGGCTGCGCGGGCTGATCGGATTCCTGCGCGGGGGCCGGCGATCTTCGTCTTCGGAGTCTGCGGGGTCTACGGGGTCTACGGGGTCTGCGCCGGCGCGGAAGCCGGGCGAGGCGATCCGGGCGGACTTCTGGTCGATCCGGCTGTGGATGGTGATCGAGTTCGCGCTGTGCGCGGCGACCGGCTACATCGTGCCGTGGATCATCCAGTTCGTGCTCACGCTGTGGTTCAACACGTTCCTGGTCGTGGCCAGCCACGACTTCGAGGAAGCGGCGGGCGACGACGAACTGGACGTCATCCCCGCGCCGCTGCGGGACGACTGGGCGGCGCGGCAGATCTGCCTGAGCTACGACCTCAGCATCGTCGGCAACCGGTGGATCGACCTGTGGCTCAGCGCCGGGCTGAGCCCGCACCGCGTGCACCATGTGCTGCCGTTCCAAGGCTCCGGGTTCGCCAACCTCATGTCGGAGAGCGCGGTGCGGGAGGCGTGCGCGGAGGCCGGGATCGCGTGGGAACGCCCGCGGAACCTGCTGTTCAACCGGTTCCCCATCGTCATCAAGCACTACCTGCTCGCACCCGTCATGGCCGGCCCGCCCCCCGGGATGGGTGGGCCGGGCGGGCCGCCGCCTGGGCCGATGCCGGGTGGCCCCCCGCCGGCGGGTGCGCCGTCGCTCGGACCCCCGCCGACGGGGACGCATCCTGGCGGTCCCCCGCCGCCCGCTGGTGCACGCCCTGGCGGTCCCCCGCCGCTAGGTGGTCCGCCAATGGATGGTCCGCCGCCGTTCGGCGGCCCTCCGCCGCTGGACGGTCCGCCGTTCGGCGGCCCTCCGCCGTTGGGACCTCCGCCGCCTGGCGCGCCGCCGTTCGGCGCCGGTGGTCCTCCCCCGGGACTGCCCCGGCCGCCTGCGGAAAAGCCGCGGATCACCGTCGGCGGCCAGCTCGCCGAACTCGTGCGCTACTCCATCGACGGTTGGCGGGGCATCGGCGTCTGACGCTAGAGGCCCGTCACATTGTCGATCTGCTCGCGAAGGATGCCGGCGTGCCCGGCGTGCCGTCCGGTCTCCTCGATCATGTGCGCCACGATCCGGCGCAGCGCCACCTTACGCGTCTCCCCCGGGTGGCCCTTGGAGTGACTGGCGGCCCCGCTAGGGTTACACATGTCTTGGTACGCCAAACCGACGCTTTCGCGTCCGTTTTATCCTCGTATATGCCGATTCGCGACGTCGGTTTCGCTTACAAAGACACACTAGGTATCGGCCGCCGGCCGGGCTGCGGCCTCCTCGTCCCGCATCCCGCTTCTCCAGCATGCCGATTGCGCAATTGAGCCCACTAGACGGTGTCTCCGCGCAACCAAGCAGCCCGGCGGCCAAGTCGATCGGCTGACTAACTCTCACTGGACCGCAATTTGACACGCTCTAGTGGGCTCAACTACGCAATTGACACGTTCGGCGACGCGCCGCGCCCGAACGCGTCCCCGCGCCCGGCGCCACGACAGGCCGACAGGCACCCCGAGCCCCGGAACCGTCAGCCGGTCAGGCCAGCACCGACTAGGTCGAGGAGGGCGGACTGGGAGACTCCGTCCGATCCGATCACGAGGTCCGCGGACGGGCCGTCGATGAGCAGGGTGACCGCCCGGGGCGACGAGGCCGGAAGCAGCCAGGCCCGGTAGTGCCCGGCGGTGACCTGCCGGGCTCCCCGCGGCAGCGCACCCGAGGTCGAGACCGGCGCGAGCATCATCACGACGCACGCCCCCGACGAGCTCGCGGCGACCTCCGCAGCGGCAACACTGGAAGAACGCTGCGCCGGAACGGCAGCGCACGAGGCGGCCTTCGCGCTCCGGTATCGCCCCGGCAGCTTCAGCTCGTAGGAAGCAAGCCGCAGCATAACCGGCCCATCAGCGGGCGACCCGCCGTAAGCGGCCGCGGCATCTTGCGGAGCCGACGGCCCGGAATTCAGCAATCCGACCGGGACCCCGATCCCGGCACAGGCCACCAGCAGGCCAAACGCACCGGCCAGCCGCCGGCGGCGGCCCCGCCGGTAGCGGGCGATGACCACCCCGGCGAGCCCGTCGCGGGGCACCACATCGTCAAGTTCACATTCGACCGCGAACTTCAGGCTGAACTCGTCATCAGCGTGGATTGACACGACGAACCTTCTTTTCCTCAGCGGACAGCAGCATTCGCAATTGTTCCAGCCCTCTGCTGGCCGCGGATTTGACAGTTCCCTCGGCGATCGCGAGGGACGCGGCGGTCTCGGCGACCGTCGCGTCGAGCAGGTACCGGAAGACGAGAACCTCGCGCTGCACGTCCGGCAGCTGGCGCAGCGCCCGGACCAGGACGTGCCGCCGGTCGACCGCCTCGGCGAACGACACCACCGACGCCAGGTCGCCCAGGTCGGACAGCACCCCGACAGACTCCGGGTGCCGGGACCGGTGCCGCCACCGCTCCCGGCACACGTTGACCAGGACCGCGCGGCTGTACGCCTCCGGTGCGTCGCGGGCCCGGTCCCAGCGGCGGAACGTACGCAGCAGGGTGAGCTGCAACGCGTCTTCGGCCTCTTCGCGGGAGTTGAGCAGCACGAGGGCCGCACGCAGCAGCGACGGGGACGCTGCCTCGACGAAAGCGGTGAACGCGGCTTCCCGCGCAGAGGCCCCCGTAAGACGTCTCACGGAACCTTGAATGCCGGCGACACGAGAAAGGTTCCATCGATTTACCGGAGGAACCCTCCGTAGTTGCGCTGCTGCAGCTGGCTCTCGACCTGCTTGACCGTGTCCAGCCCGACGCCCACCATGATCAGCAGGCTCACCCCGCTGAACAGGAACTGGTCCTGGACGCCGATCCTGCCGAGCACGTACATCGGGAACATGGCGATCAGCGCCAGGTACACGGCCCCCGGCACGGTGATGCGCAGCAGCACGTACGAGAGGTACTCCGCGGTCGGCCGCCCCGGCCGGATCCCCGGCACGAAGCCGCCGTACTTCTTCATGTTCTCCGCGACCTCCGCCGGGTTGAACGTGATTGACACGTAGAACCAGGTGAACCCCGCGATCAGCAGGAAGAACATCAGGTAGTAGACCGAGCTGACCGGCCCGGCACCCACGGAAAGATACCGGTCAACCCAGTTCTGCCACCAGCGCGGATGGCTCGTGCTGCCGAACATCGAGACGGCCAGCTGCGGGATATACAGCAGCGACGAGCCGAACATCACCGGCACGACCCCCGCCTGGTTCACCTTCAGCGGGATGAACGTGGACGTCCCGCCGTACATCCGCCGCCCCGCCATCCGCTTCGCGTACTGCACCGGGATCCGGCGCTGCGCCTGCTCCATGAACACGACGAACGCGATCACCGCGATGATCACGGCCACCGTGGCAACCGCGTACCAGAATCCGCGAGCGGAGTAGACCTGCTCGACCTCGCCGGGGATGACCGCGAGAACGCTGGTGAATAGCACGACGGACATGCCGTTGCCGATCCCGCGGTCGGTGATCAGCTCGCCCATCCACATGATCACCGCGGTGCCCGACACCATCGTGACCAGCATCGTGCCCAGGGTCAGCACAGTCGGGTGCGGGATCAGCGGATGCTGAGTCGCGGTGCAGTCGGTGCCGGGGAACAGGTTGCCGAGCCTGGCCGCCTCGATGTAACTGGCGGACTCGATGACGGCCAGCCCGATCGTCAGGTACCTGGTGTACTGGGTGATCTTCGCCTGGCCCGACTGGCCGTCCTGCCGGAGCGCCTGGAGCCGCGGGATGACCTGCGTGAGCAGCTGGACGATGATGCTCGCGGTGATGTACGGCATGATCGTCAGCGCGAACACCGACAGCCGCAGCAACGAGTTGCCGCTGAGCACGTTCAAGACCGCCAGCGCCCCCGCCGAGCCACTCGACGGCGCCAGGCCGGTGCAGTGCGCGACGTTCGCCTCGGACACCCCCGGTGCGGGCAGGTACGAGCCGAACCGGTACAGCACGATCATGCCGAACGTGAACAGCAGCTTGGGACGCAGATCCGGCGTGCGGAAGGCCCGTACGAAGGTCGACAGCATGCCCCTTGAATGCCGCCGCCCGTTCTCAGGTTCCTTTATTCAGAACGACAGCGGTACTTGTTCAGGAATCCGCCTGACCCCCGGTGGCGAGGCGCATCAAGTCGGTGTCGAGGTCAACCGAGTCCTCAGCACCGCCCGCGCTGCCGAACTCATGCTGGTAGCTCCCCCAGGACCGCTCCCTGATCGCGCGCGCAATGCCGCTTTCCATCAGCAGCACAAGCTCGACCGCCGCGCGGTCGACGCGCTTGTTCAGGGCGGGGTCGGCCCAGTCTTCGGGCGCCGCGAACACCGAGGTCGGCGCCGTCATCGTGCGCAGGAACGCGAACATCGGGCGCATCTGGTCGTCGGCGACAAGGGCGTGCCGCGCGGTTCCCGCGGTCGCGGCGAGCACGACCGGCTTGGCGATCAGCAGGTCGTTGTCCAGGACGTGGAAGAACGAGCTGAACAGCCCGCTGGGCGTGGCCTGGTACACGGGGGCGCTGGCGATGATGCCGTCGGCCGCACCGAGCGCGGTGATCGCCTGCTGAAGCCCGGGACTGACCAGCCGGGAGACCAGCGCGGCGGAGATGTCGGCCGCGAGCTCCCGCAGCTCGATGACCGTGAGCGTCACCGCGTTGCCGTGCGACGCGGCCAGCGCCGTGACCCGGCCGGCCAGGCGGTCGGCCAGCAGCCTGGTCGAGGAGGGATCCCCGGTTCCCGCGCTGACCACGACGACCCGGAATGACTCGCTCACTGGTTCGCTCCCTTCGCGGACTGATCGCCTAGCTTCCGGCAGATCGCTTCGAGCTGCCCGAGCTCGCCGGCGCTAAGCGCGGCGGTCATCGCGTGCGCGACGTCGCGGGCGTGCCTGCGGCCGATGTCGCGCTGGACGGCGCGGCCCGCCTCGGTCAGCGCCAGCCGGACGCCGCGCCGGTCCGCCGGGTCGGCGAGGCGCTCGATGAGACCGCGCTCGGCCAGCCGGTCGACCAGACGGGACAGGGCCGGCTGGCTGAGCAAAACGTGCCGGTTCAGCTCGTTGATGCGCTGCGGCTCGGGGCACTTGGACAGCGTGTATACGACGTCGTATTCGCGCATGGACAGGTCGGTCCAGATGTCCTGGGCCGCGAACCGCTTCATGAGCGCGGCGTGCGCGGACAGCAGCGCCTCCCACGCGTCGTTCGCGAGCTGGCCCCGCACCCTCACAGCTCTGTGTCCTGATAGGGCGACCCGTCGGTGACGTTGTCGCCGCGGTTCGCGTTCGGCCGCGGCTGCCGCGCCGGGCCGTCGCCGTACTTGGCCCGGACCAGGCTTTCGTGGGTCGGCGCCGCCGGGGTACGCGGGTCCTGCCGTGCCGCGATCTCCTTCCGCAGCACCGGGACGACCTCGCCGCCGAGCAAGTCGAGCTGGTCGAGCACGGTCTTCAGCGGAAGGCCGGCGTGGTCCACGAGGAACAGCTGGCGCTGATAGTCGCCGAAGTGCTCGCGGAACGTCAGCGTCTTGTCGATGACCTCCTGCGGGCTGCCGACCGACAGCGGAGTCTGCTCCATGAAGTCCTCCATCGACGGCCCGTGCCCGTAGACCGGTGCCTCGTTGAAGTACGGCCGGAACTCCCTGATCGCGTCCTGCGAGCGCCGCGCGATGTATGCCTGGCCGCCCAGTCCGACGATCGCCTCCTGCTCGGTGCCGTGGCCGTAGTGCGCGAACCGCTGCCGGTAGAACCGGATCAGCCGCATGTAGTGCTCCTTCGGCCAGAAGATGTTGTTGGCGAAGAAGCCGTCGCCGTAGTACGCGGCCTGCTCGGCGATTTCCGGCGTGCGGATCGAGCCGTGCCACACGAACGGCGGCACGTCGTCCAGCGGCCGCGGGATCGAGGTGAAGCCCTGGAGCGGGGTGCGGTACTTGCCCTCCCAGTCAACGACGTCCTCGCGCCACAGCCGGTGCAGCAGGTTGTAGTTCTCCAGCGCCATCGGCAGGCCCTGCCGGATGTCCTTGCCGAACCACGGATACACCGGAGCCGTGTTGCCGCGGCCCAGCATCAGGTCCACCCGGCCCTTCGACAGGTGCTGGAGCATCGCGTACTCCTCCGCGATCCGCACCGGGTCGTTGGTGGTGATCAGCGTCGTCGCGGTGGACACGATCAGCTTCCTGGTCGTCGCCGCGATGTACGCCAGCAGCGTGGTCGGGGAGGACGAGAAGAACGGCGGGTTGTGATGCTCACCGATGGCGAACACGTCAAGCCCGACATCTTCGGCCTTCTGGGCGATCTGCGTGACCGCGCTGATCCGGTCCGCTTCGCTCGGCGTCTCGCCCGACACCGGATCCCTGGTGATGTCGCTGACCGAGAAGATCCCGAACTGCATGGCGGCCTCCAACCGAGATATATGCGTTTGCATGCATCTCAACCAGCGACCGCCCGCCAGTATTCCGCCTTACCGTGCCAGCCAGCTGAGCGACTTGCGGCGTTTGGCGCGTTTCCACGCCCGCCGGGCCCGCGGCTGGATGTCCTGTGCACCGCGATGTGCGCGCTCAAGCAGCAGGCCGAAGGTGAACCCGTTCTCGCCCGCCATATGGGCCTGTATGCCGATGTCGCGGGCGACCCCGCGGGCGGTCACCGCGTCCTGATGCTCACCGAGCGCCGACTGGATGGCCTTCATCCGCTTGGCGAACCGCCGGGCCCGCTTGCCGAACACCGGCGCCACGGCCTCGGCCGCGTACCGGGCGCGCTTGGCGGCCTTCCGCGTCTCGTGCAACGCCGCGTCGCGCCGTGAACCGGCCGGCGCCTGGCGCGCCCGGCGCATCCGGCGCTTGGTCCGCCGGTAGGTGCGCGCGACGGCGTCCGGCAGGATCTCCCGGGCCGGTGCCCGCGCCGCCGGGGTTCGCGGCAGCTCGCCGGCCAGCAGATCCAGCTCGTCGAGCAGCTTGAAGTAGCGCCTTGAGTCCAGCGCCTCGCGTACCGTCCGCACCGCCTCGCCACCGCGCCCGGCGAAGTACTTGGTGACCCGCGCCCGCGCGGGGCCGAGCATCAGTTCGGCCGGCACGCCGGCCAGCGCGGCCCGGAAGTACTCGCTCAGCACCTCGGTGTCGCGGGCCTCGCCGAGCACCTGACCGAGCCACTTCAGCTCGTCCTTTACATGATCGGTCGTGGATGGCAGCCAGATCATCGGGAACGACTGGAGGGTGCTGCGCAGGCGCCGCGCGGTCACGCGCATCTGGTGGATCGCGTCCGGCTCGTCCCGGCGGACCGCCGTATCCAGGGCCTTGAGCTTGGCTGCCTGCTCGCCGAGATAGGCCATAACGACCTCGCCTGACGGCGACCCAGTGTTCAGCTTGTCCGGGCTGCCTGTCGGCCGAGGCAGGCTAGTGGCCAGCGCGCGTTGCACTTTGGTGGCGGTCATGCCCGGGCGAAGCCCGGCGTCGTTCAGCCGCTTATCCACCGCCCGCAGCAGCCGGGGCGGGCCGCCGGTCAGCTCCGCCTCCACTTCGTTCCAGCGGGAGACAGTCGTGGCCGAGCCGAGCGACTGCGCCGTCACGTCGTCCTCGGCTATCTCGGCCAGCGAGTTCCCCGCCGAGTCGCGCAGCGTCGTCGTGCGGCGGCGGGTTTCCACGCGCGCGACCGGCCGCAGCGCCGCGCCGCGCGCGTGGCCACGCACCAGCCGCGCCAGCTCGTCCGGCACAGTGTTGCCGAGCGGCGCTCGGAGTTCGCGGCGGGACGACGGCTTGCCGTCCGGCAGCTTCAGGTGCCATCCCTCATCGGCACCGCCTTCCCGGCGCCGAAGCGTGATGCCCGCCCTGATCAGCCGCAGGTCCTCGGTGTCGTAGTACTCCGCCGTGAGCGTCTCCACCTCGCCCCGCGACACGTCCGCAACCTGCGGCAAGCCGTCGAGCACAGGTAGCTCGAAGCCCGGCGTTGCCTCGAATTTGCTTTCTACTTCCTGTATCTCGGTAGTCATCAGCTTTCTCTACCCGTGAGCGCCCGGGGTATCCTCTTTGTTAGGAGGCCAGCCGCGAACGCAGCATCTGCTTGCCCATCTCGGCTCGCAGCTGTCCGTCAGCGTCGGATCATGCGGTGCCGAGGCGGCAGAAGCACGAGGACCGGATCGGCACGTCGGCCAGCGCGGCGGCGATCGTGAGCTGCTGGGCGATGATCCGGGCCTCGCCGCCCTTGCCGAGCCGGACGAGGCACTCGTGAAGTCCGTGCAGTGCCCATACGTTGCCGGGGTGCTGCACGGGCCGCGG
>DASRFJ010000179.1:0-15029 GCA_035651595.1 Streptosporangiaceae bacterium
CCGGACTTCATCGCGGACTTGCGGGTGAGCTCGCGCGCCTGCCGGGCGGCGACCCGCGCCCGGGCGGCCAGGCTCGCCTTGTTGATGATGTCCTTGGCCTCGCCGGGGTTGCGGTCGAACCAGTCCCGCAGGTGGTCGTTGCACGCCTTCTGCACGAAGGACTTGGCCTCGGTGTTGCCGAGCTTGGTCTTGGTCTGCCCCTCGAACTGCGGGTCGGCCAGCTTGACCGAGATGATCGCGGTCAGGCCCTCGCGCACGTCCTCGCCGGTGAGGTTCTCTTCCTTCTCTTTCAGCAGCTTCTGGTCGCGCGCGTACCTGTTGATGATCGAGGTGAGCGCCGAGCGGAAGCCCTCCTCGTGAGTACCGCCCTCGGCCGTGTTGATCGTGTTCGCGAACGTGTGCACCGACTCGGTGAACGCACCGGTCCACTGCATCGCGATCTCGACCGAGATCCCGTCGCCTTCTTCCTCGAAGTCGATGACCGAGGCGTGCACCGGGTCCTTGGCGGTGTTGATGTACCGGACGAAGTCCGCGATGCCGCCGGCGTACTGGTAGCTGTCGGCGCGCGGGTTGTCCGGGTCTCGCTCGTCGGTGATAGAGATGGCGAGGTTCTTGTTGAGGAACGCCATCTCCTGCATCCGCCGGGAGAGCGTCTCATAGGACCACTCGGTGGTCTCGAAGATCGTGCCGTCCGGCCAGAAGATCGTCGTGTTGCCGCGCTCGCTCGTCGGCTCGCCGCGGGTGACCGGGCCGGTCGGCTCACCCTGCTCGTAGGACTGGCTCCACAGGTAGCCGTCCCGGCGTACCTCGACGGTCAGCCGGGCGGACAGGGCGTTCACCACGCTGATGCCGACACCGTGCAGACCGCCGGACACCGCGTAGGACTTGCCGTCGAACTTGCCGCCGGCGTGCAGCGTGGTCATCACGACCTCGAGCGCGGGCCGGTGCTCCACCGGGTGCTCGTCCACCGGGATGCCTCGGCCGTTGTCCTTGACCCGGACCCCGCCGTCGGCGAGCAGCGTCACCTCGATGTCGTCGGCGTGGCCAGCCAGGGCCTCGTCGACGGAGTTGTCCACAACCTCGTACACCAGGTGGTGCAGGCCCCGCTCACCCGTCGACCCGATATACATACCGGGCCGCTTACGGACAGCCTCCAGGCCCTCCAGAACTGTAATCGAGCGAGCATCGTAGGACAATCCGGACTCCATCCCTGCTGAGAATCGCGCGGCCAGGCTCCCCCCGCCCGGGGTAATTGGCTAGTTCGGTCACGCCTAGCCCGCACCCTTACATTTTAGCTGCGGATACCACTTGTTTAGGCCGTGTTGCTGCACGTGTCGGAACTAGCGGATTACCGAGCCATCCCCGCGCGCGGCACGTGTCGTGCCTGGGTAACCCGTATGTATCCCCGGGGCCTTTACTGCCTGGTACGCGCAGGCCGCCGCGCCGCTTCGGCGGCTGCGGGCCGCGGACCCGCACCCGGCGCACCGAGCCGTCGCCGACCTCCTCGTTCAGCCGCTTGACCAACATCGGCGCGAGCAACCGGACCTGGGTGGCCCAGGCGGTGGAGTCCGCGACCACGGCCAGCTCGCCGTCCGCGTAGCTGTCCGGCCAGGTGTGGGCGGCCAGATCCGGACCCACGATCTCCGGCCAGCGGCCGAACACCGAACCCATCGCGATCCGCTGCTGCCAGCCATTGGCATCGAGCATCCCGCCGATCGCTGTCGTGAGCAGTTCTGGGTCTTCTCTACGTCCGCGTCGTGCCCCTGCACCGGATCCCAGCTGTCGAGCCCCGGCTCGTTCGGGAAAATCGCCTCTGGCTCTGGCATCGGCCACCGCCTGCGCCAGAGCCTCGGCCGCCATGGCGCGGGGGTCATTCACCGCGGGCCGCCGTTCCGGCGGCGACGCGGAACCGGGTGCCGGTGAGCATCGCGGGCACGTCCTCGGGCACGGCGGCGGTGATCAGCACCTGCTCGGCGGCGGACACCATCGCGGCGAGCCGCTCCCGGCGGCCGGAGTCCAGCTCGGCGAACACGTCGTCGAGGATCAGCACCGGGTCTTCCTGGCCGTCGCGGAGCAGCTCGAAGCTGGCCAGGCGCAGCGCGAGCGCCATCGACCAGGACTCGCCGTGGCTGGCGTAGCCGCGGGCAGGCATGCCGCCGATGGACAGCTCGAGTTCGTCCCGGTGCGGGCCGACCAGGCACACGCCGCGGTCCAGCTCGCTGGACCTCACCTCGCTGCTGGCTTTGAGGAGTGCCTCCTCGAGATTTCCGGTGGTGACGTCTACCGTCGATCTGTACGCCAGGTTAGCGACTCCTTCCTTGCCGCCGGAGACCTGGGTGTAGGCGGCGACGACGTGCGGCCGGAGGGCTTCGGTGAGCCGCAGGCGCCCGGCCAGCAGCGGCGCACCGGCCTTGGCGAGCTGGGCGTCCCAGGCGTCCAGGGTGGCGGTCATGGCCTCCCGGGCGGGGCCCCGCAGGTGGCTCTTGGTGCCGGCCGACTTGAGCAGCGCGGTGCGCTGCTTGACCACACGTTCGTAGTCGGCCCGTACCGCGGCGTAGCGCGGGGCGGTGGCGATGAGCAGGTCATCGAGGAACCGGCGGCGCTCGCCTGGATCCCCCTTGACCAGCGCCAGGTCCTCGGGCGCGAACAGCACCGTGCGCAGCACGCCGAGGATCTCCCGCGGCCGGGGGAGCGGTGCCCGGTTGAGCCGGACCCGGTTCGCCTTGCCGGGGTTCAGCTCGATCTCGACCAGCGCGTCGCCGCGGCTCCCGCTGACCATGGCGCGCAGGATCGCCCGTTCGGCGCCGCGCCGGACCAGCGGAGCGTCGGTGGCGACCCGGTGGCTGCCGAGCGTGGCCAGGTAGCCAATGCCTTCGACCAGGTTGGTCTTACCCTCGCCGTTCAGGCCGCTGAACGTCGTGACGCCCGGCGTCAGCTCGACGACGAGCTCGGTGTAGGACCGGAAGTCGTTCAGCGCCAGCCGGGTCAGGTGCACACTTCAGCGTATTAGCCAGCGGAGCGGATCGGCATCAGCACGTACCGGTAGTCGGGCGTTGCCTTCGATTCCTCGGACGATTTCCCGGTGATCACGGCGGGCTTGGTGGGCGAAGTGAACGACAGCCGCGCGGTGTCGGAGTCGATGGCGCCGATGCCGTCGAGCAGGAACTGCGGGTTGAACGCGATCTGCAGGTCGTCGCCGGTGAACTCGGCCTCGAGCACCTCCACCGCCTGGGCCTCGTCCGACGCGCCAGCCTCCAGCACCAGCTGACCGGTGCTGAACGCCAGCCGGACCGGCGTGTTCCGCTCGGCGACCAGGGCGACGCGCTTGACCGCCTCGGCGAACGTGCTGGCCGGCAGCTCGGCGACCGCGTTGAACTCGCTCGGCAGCAGCGCCTGGTACCTGGGGTACTCGCCGCTGATCAGCCGCGTGGTCGTCTGCTTGCCGGCGCCGGAGAAGCCGATCAGGCTGGCCGGGCTGTTCGGATCGTCCGAGCCGAGACAGACCTGGACCTCGGCGCCGGAGGTGAGCGCCCTGGCGGTCTCGCCGAGCACCTTGGCGGGCACCAGGACGGCGGTGTTCAGGTCCGTCCTGGCCGGGGTCCAGCGCAGTTCGCGGACGGCGAGCCGGTACCGGTCGGTGGCGACGAGCGTGAGCGTCTCGCCGGAGATCTCGATGCGGATGCCGGTCAGCGCCGGCAGCGTGTCGTCGCGGCCGGCCGCGATGGCGACCTGGCCGATCGCCGAGGCGAGCGCGTCGCTGCCCACCGAGCCTGCCAAGGGCGGCAGGTCCGGCAGCGTGGGGTACTCCTCGGCGGGCAGCAGCATCATCGTGAACGTGGCGCTGCCGCACTTGAGGGTGGAGCGGGTGCCGTCCGTGGTCAGCGTGACCGGGCGGGCCGGCAGCGAGCGGACGATCTCGGCCAGCAGCTTGCCGGATACCACGATCACGCCGTCCTCGTCGGTGATCACCGGGAGCGAGGCGACGGCGGAGACCTCGTAGTCGAAGGTGGACAGGGTGAGTTCCTCCCCTGCCGCCAGGCGCATGCCGGCCAGGACGGGAGCGGTGGGCCGTGCCGGCAGGGCACGCGCGGTCCAGGCCACCGCCTCGGCTAGCTGGTCACGTTCAACCGTGAGCTTCACAGGTAGTCAGTCCTTCCGGATATTCGCGAGCCCGCGAAGGGCCAGATATCGCGTGTGAGGTTGCCGATCACGGGGTATAGCGAAGTCGGGCCGGTGGTCGCCGGGCGGGGCCCGGAGTCTGTCCGCACACAGGTCCTTCTTTTGTCTTGTTCTTTATAGAGATATAGATCAGTCATAGTCATAGGTGCGGTGGACACCGGGGAAAACCGGTGTCCGTGCAGGTCATCTGGCGTTTTTCTGTACACAGCCGGTGTGCGCGACGCGGGGACGGATCCGGGTCGGCTGTTACTCGACCGGGCCCGGCATTGGCTTGACACTGGTTGTCCCCCGGTTTTCCGAACGTCATCCACAATCTTTTCCACACTCTGTGTGCACAGCTACTCGGCCATCTCGGTATCGGCGGTCAGCTGCTGCGCGCCTGGTTCTTGATGCGGGTCGTGAGCTCGGTGACCTGGGTGAAGACCGATGGCCGTTCGCCCATCAGCTTGCGGATCTTGCGGTCGGCGTTGATGACCGTCGTGTGATCGCGGCCGCCGAACTGCTGCCCGATCTTCGGCAGCGACAGGTCGGTGAGTTCGCGGCACAGGTACATGGCGATGTGCCGTGCGGTGACCAGCAGCCGCGATCGCGAAGTGCCGCACAGATCCTCGATCGACAGGCCGAAGTACGACGCGGTCTGCCCCATGATCGTGGCGGCGGTGATCTGCGGACCCTGCGCCTCTGGGATCAGGTCCTTGAGCACGATCTCGGCGAGCTGAAGGTCCACGGACTGCCGGTTCAGGCTGGCGAACGCGGTGACCCGGATCAGCGCGCCCTCTAGCTCACGGATGTTTCTGGAGATGCGGCTGGCGATGTACTCGAGTACCTGGGGCGGCGCGTTGAGGCGTTCCTGGGTCGCCTTCTTCCTGAGGATGGCGATCCGGGTCTCCAGTTCGGGCGGCTGGACGTCGGTGAGCAGGCCCCATTCGAACCGGCTGCGCAGCCGGTCCTCGAGCGTGACCAGGCGCTTGGGTGCGCGGTCGCTGGAGATGACGATCTGCTTGCTGGCGTTGTGCAGGGTGTTGAAGGTGTGGAAGAACTCCTCCTGAGTTCCTTCCTTGTTCTCCAGGAACTGGATGTCGTCCACGAGGAGCACATCGACGTCGCGGTACCTTCTGCGGAAGCCGTCCTGCTTGCCGTCGCGGATCATGTTGATGAAGTCGTTGGTGAATTCCTCGGAGCTGACGTACCGGACCTTGATGCCCGAGTAAAGCGTCTGGGCGTAGTGCCCGATCGCGTGCAGCAGATGGGTCTTGCCCAGCCCGGAGTCGCCGTAGATGAACAGGGGGTTGTACGCCTTGGCGGGCGCCTCGGCGACCGCGACCGCGGCCGCGTGCGCGAACCGGTTGCTCGAGCCGATGACGAACGTTTCGAAGATGTACTTCGGATTCAGCCGGGTGCCGCCGAGCATCGGGGCACGTTGCGGCGGGTTGATCGGCTGGGGCGCAGGATCGGCGTGCGAGGCGGGCTGGTGCAGTGGCGCTTGGGAAAGCGGTGCTTGGGAAAGGGGCGCCTGCGGGAATTGCGTCTGAGACAGGTGTCCCAGCTGCGCGAGGTGGCCGGGTGCCTGGTACTGGCCGGGGGCCGTCTCGGGGTTCTGGGCTGGTGCCGGTGGTGGGGGCGGGTAACGATCGGCGACCGGAGGGCCCGCGGCCGCGTGGTGATCTGGCGTCGGGGTGCCCGAGCGCGGCGCCGGCCCGGCGCCGCCGGCCGCGGGGCCGTTGACACCAGCGGGCGCGGGGCCGGATTCGCGCGGGTCGCCGCCCAACCCGGGGGCCGGTGACCGGCCGTCCGGGTGCGCCGGGGCGGGGCCCTGGGGCGACCCGGCGCCGTCGTTCCTGTGCTCGGCTCCCGGTGAGAACGACCGGAGGCGGTCCTCACCGGACTGACCCTGGCGAAGATCCCCGCCAGCGGTCTGGTATCCCGGACTGAGGTGCCCGCCGGCGGCGAGCTGGCCTGGATAGGGCCCACTGCCCGGTCCGTAACCGGAACCGGGCGGTGTGCCGGTGCCGGTGCCGAATCCGCTGCCGTGCTGGGTACCGTAGCCGCTGTTCTGCTGGCCGTAGCCGTCCGGGTGGGGTGTCGCCTGCGGGGCCGGCTGCGCCAGTGGCGCGGGTGCTAGCGGAGTCGGGGTGATCAGCGGCTGTGGTCCGGTTGCCTGATGATGCGTGGCGTCGGCCTGACCGGGATCGCGCGGCGGGGCCGACGGCTGCTGGCCGGGGTCCACGGTGACGGCGAGCTGGATGTCGCGGCCGAGCTGCTGGGACAGCGCCTGGGTGACCAGCGCCCGGAGCCGGGTCTCGAGCTGTTCTTTGACGAACTCGTTGGGTGTGGCGATCAGCGCGGTATTCTCTACCAGCCCGAGCGGGCGGGTGAGCTTCAGCCAGGCGCGCTGATGCGGCTGGATCTGGAGGTCGGCGAGCCCATCGAGGGACCGGGCCCACACCTCCGCCAGGTCGGTGTTAGTCATCGATGCGCTCCCCTCGCATATCCACAGACGTATCCACATGCTGTGCACGTGGCATCCCGGCTGCACACGGTGACCGTGGCAGCTTGGGGAGAATAGCTTTCCACAGCCTAAGACCCGACAGCGGGGGACGCGCGGCAAACGGCGGTCTTCCAGATGGTAGCCTGTATGGAATCCCCGGGCAGCACCTGGTCTAGCGTGCGCCTGGCTAAGACTGTGACGACTGACATTCCCCTGGAGCCCCAGTGAGTAAGCGCACGTTCCAGCCGAACAATCGGCGCCGCGCGAAGACGCATGGCTTCCGGCTGCGCATGCGTACGCGAGCTGGCCGTGCCGTCCTCGCCGCTCGGCGGCGCAAGGGCCGCGAGAAGCTGAGCGCCTGATCCTTCCGTCCGCGTCCCGGATGCGGCGGAGCGCCGAATTTACGCGCGCCGTCCGCGGCGGGGTTCGTGCGGGGCGGCCGACGGTGGTCGGCCACCTTCTGGTAGCCGCGGTTTCGGCTGATCAGCCCCCAAGGGTAGGATTTGTTGTCAGCCGGGCGGTCGGGTCCGCGGTCACGAGAAACCTCGTCAAGCGTCGGCTCCGTGAGCTTGCGCGTGGCTATCTCCAGTCACTCCCTGGCGGTAGCCTTCTTGTGTTGCGCGCGAACCCCATGGCCGCGCGGGCAAGCCAGCCGGATCTCGCCGCTGATCTGGATCTGGTGATGAACAGGCTGTTGCGGCGGCAGGTTAGGCAGTGTTGAAAACGGTGTGCCGGTAATGGCAGACAACCGGGGAACGAACGGAACCGTGCCACGCGGTACGGTGCCGGCTCGTGTCCTGATGCTGCCCATCATCGGATACCGGCGGTTCATCAGTCCGATGCTCGGCGCACGTTGCAGGTTCGCGCCGTCCTGTAGCGAGTACGCGCTCGGTGCGCTCGCGGAACACGGTGCGGTCCGGGGGCTTTGGCTCGCGGTGACCAGGCTTGCCCGGTGTCATCCGTTCAATCCCGGCGGTTACGACCCGGTGCCTACCCGAGGAGCTAGCAGGTGAGCATTCTCAATCCGCTCTATGACCTGGTGGCGTGGGCCATCATGCGGATCCATTCGGTCATAGGCGGACTTTTCGGCCCGGACAGCGGCTGGGCGTGGGGTCTGTCGATCGCCGTGCTGGTGATGCTGATCCGGCTCTGCCTGGTGCCGCTGTTCGTCAAGCAGGTAAACGCGCAGCGGAAGATGGCCCAGCACGCGCCGCAGCTGCAGGAACTTCGCAAGAAGTACAAGAACGACAAGCAGCGTCTCCAAGAAGAGACGATGAAGTTCTACAAGGAGAACGGCGTCAACCCGCTCGCGGGCTGCCTGCCGATGATCCCGCAGATGATCATCTTCATCTCGCTGTTTGGCGTGCTGCGTGCCGTCGCCGACTGGAAGCCTGGCACGAAGCCCGCATACGGGCTGACCGAGAGCGTCGTGGAGAGCGCACAGAAGGCGACGATCTTCGGCGTGCACCTCGGTGACAAGCTGCTGCTGCCGCACACGCATGGCCTTGACTGGAAGGGCTCCCTGATCATCGTCGTCACGGTGGCGCTGAGCGCCACGACGACGTTCATGACCGTCCGGCAGACCTCGAAGCGCGGCCTGATGCAGAACCCCGGGATCGACCCGGACAACCCGATGGCCCAGTCGCAGAAGTGGATGCCGTACATCGTCCCCTTCTTCTCGTTGACCGGCCTCTACTGGCAGTACGGCTTGGTGCTCTACTGGGTCACGACGAACTTCTGGACGCTGGGCCAGCAGTACTTCATGTTCCGCAACTGGACTCCTCCGGTCCCGGTGGGCGGCGTCGCCGTGCCCGCCGCGGCGAACGTCACCGGCAGCGGTCCGAAGGGGGCGCCGGTCAAGCGGGATGGCACAAAGCCGGGCACGAGCCGGACGAGCGGCGTAGGCTCCGGTGCGGGGAATCGTCGCTCGGCTTCGGCTGGCTCAGCCGGCCCGGCTCGCGCGGCGAACGGAGCGGCGCGGGCCGGCGCACAGGACAATGACACCGGCAAGCGCGGTCTGCTCGGTTTCGGACGCGGTAAAGCGGAGCCGGAGCCCGTAGACGATGTGCCCGCACCGAAGGTGGTACGGCAACAGCCGCAACGCCAGGCGCGCAGCAAGCGATCAGGAAAACGATGAGCCCAGGCGCCCTGGCGCCTGAAGTGGCCGCGGGTAACCGAGCGAAGCCCAGGGGCGGGCCGCAGTGAGCGAAGCCAGGGCGCGGTGATGCCTGGACCGACGAACGAGCGACGCAGTCGTGAGCGAGGAGGGAAGGCATCACCTCAAAGCGCCCGCCCGCGAGCGAACTAGTAGACAGAGCCCGCCCGCGAGCGAGCCAGGGAGTAGAGGAACAGTGAGTCAGCAGGAGATTACCGAGGTTGAGGTCGCGGACTCTGAGGTTGAGGTCGCGGATGAGCCGGCGGGTCCCGTGGTAGCCGACCTTGAGCGGGAAGGCGACATCGCCGCGGACTACATCGAGGGCCTCCTGGACATCGCTGACCTTGACGGCGACATTGACATGGACGTCGAGGGCGACCGGGCGGTCGTGTCGGTGGTTGGCGCCACGCTCGATGAGCTTGTCGGTGAGGATGGCGAGGTGCTTGAGGCGCTTCAGGAGCTGACCCGGCTCGCTGTCCACCGGCAGACGGGTTCGCGGGCCCGGTTGATGCTCGACATCAGCGGGTATCGTGCGCGGCGACGGGCGGAACTGGCCGAGTACGGGCGCAAGGTGGCGGAGGAAGTAGGCCGCACCGGCGAGCCCAAGGCGCTGGCATCGATGTCGCCATTTGAGCGGAAGATCGTGCATGACGCCGTGGCGGCGGCGGGCATGCGTAGCGAGTCGGAGGGCGAGGAGCCCAACCGGCGGGTCGTGGTGTTCCCGAGTGGTGACGCTGCCTCCTGACTCACCTTCGCTTGGGCCGTCATCTCCGGACGATCCTCCGGCGCCCGAGGGTGCCGCGCAAGTGTTTGGATCCCGGCTTCGCCTTGCCCTGCAGTACGCTCATATTCTCGGAACACGCGGGGTGGAGTGGGGTGTCATCGGTCCCCGCGAGGTACCGCGGCTCTGGGATCGGCACTTGCTGAACTGCGCGGTCGTCACGGAGCTGATTCCGGATAGCACCGGTACGCTGGCCGACGTCGGCTCGGGTGCCGGGCTGCCGGGTCTCGTGCTGGCGATGCTGCTGCCGCAGGTGCGGGTGACGCTGATCGAGCCCCTGGAGCGGCGGGCCAAGTTCCTCGGTGAGTGCGTGAGCGAGCTGGAGCTGGGCAACGCGGTCGTGCTGCGGTCGCGTGCCGAGGACGTGAGGGGCAGGCTGGCCGCGGACGTGGCGATCGCTCGTGCGGTGGCACCGCTGGACCGGCTGGCGCCACTGGCGGCGGGGGTGGTCAGGCGCGGTGGCATGGTCTTGGCGATCAAAGGAAGCAATGCGGAGACCGAGCTGGCCAAGGCTCAATCGTCTTTGCGGAGGATCGGTGCGCGCGGAGCCAAGGTTCTTCGGGCCGGGCACGGTAAGGTCGATCCTGCGACTACCGTCGTGCGTTTCTTCGCTAGATGAGGGCAGGGCATTGGTGTGGCGGAGCTGATGGGCCAGGGCGGGCTTGGCTGGCCTAGTCGGGGATATTCCGATGGGAGCGGTTTCGAACGGAGCTCCGGCACGCAGGCGGGGGTTGGGTGGCCTGCCGGTGATCGAATAGCGAGGGACGTTCAGGTGAGCGATGAAGGGTCAGTTTCACGTGGAACGAGGCCGGTGGTAGTGCCCGAGATTCCCCCGAGTTCAGTTGACACACCCATAGGGCGTGCCGCCGAGGCAGCCATTGTGGTACGCGGCATGGGCGAACGCGACCCGTGGCCGCGGCCGCAGCGCTGCCGGATCATGACGATCGCGAATCAGAAGGGCGGCGTCGGCAAGACGACAACGGCCGTCAACATCGCGGCGAGCCTTGCCCAGCACGGGTCACGCGTCTTGGTCGTCGACCTCGACCCGCAGGGGAACGCGTCCACTGCGCTCGACGTCGAGCATCACACCGGCGTGCCGTCGGTGTACAACGTGCTCGTCGACGACACCCCGCTCGCCGATATCGTCAAGCCTGCCGGGGAGATGCCCGGGCTGTTCTGCGCACCGGCGACGATAGATCTTGCCGGTGCCGAGATCGAGCTGGTGCCGGTCGTGGCCCGCGAGCTGCGCCTGGCGCGAGCGCTGCGAGCGTTTGACACCTCACACCTCGACTACGTTCTGGTGGACTGCCCCCCGTCGCTTGGCCTGCTGACGTTGAACGCGCTCGTCGCGGCCGAGGAGGTGCTGCTGCCGATCCAGTGCGAGTATTACGCCCTCGAGGGAGTGCAGCAGCTGCTGAACACGGCCGAGCTCGTGCGGGTCAACTTCAACCCCGGACTGCACATCTCAACGGTCCTGCTGACCATGTACGACGGACGCACCCGGCTGGCCGCTGATGTCGCCGAAGACGTGCGGTCCCACTTCGGGACCTCAGTGCTGCGCACGATCATCCCGCGGAGCGTGCGGGTCTCGGAGGCGCCGAGTCGTGGTCAGTCGGTGATTACCTACGACCCAGGGTCCAGCGGTGCGATCGCGTACATCGAAGCCGCGCGCGAGCTGGCCATGCAATCGGCCGCCGCACGGTAATCTCGGCGTGAGTACGGACACTGAGTTAGATCGGGGAACGGCAAGTGGCGCAGCAGCGGCGTGGACTAGGCAAAGGGCTCGGAGCGCTGATCCCGGCGGAATCCCCGCTCCTCGCCGATGGCGATCCGGCTCGGACGAGCGAGCCGAACGCCGAGCCGCGTCAGCGTCCGGAACTGCGCGAGGTCCCGGCCGCCGCGCCTGGCGAGATGATCGACGTACCGGGGGCGCGGTATGTCGAGGTGCCGGTTACCGCGATTTCGCCCAACCCGCGCCAGCCCCGGCGAACCTTCGACGACGAGGCCCTGGAGGAGCTCGCGGATTCCATTCGCGAGGTCGGGCTGCTTCAGCCGGTCGTGGTGCGGGCCACGGGCGGCGGTCAGTACGAACTGATCATGGGCGAGCGCCGGTGGCGCGCCTCCCAGCGAGCCGGGCTGACCGAGATCGCCGCTATCGTCCGGGATACACCGGACACGGATATGCTCCGCGACGCGCTGATCGAGAACCTGCACCGACAGCAGCTCGATCCGCTCGAGGAGGCGGCGGCTTACCAGCAACTACTCGATGACTTCGGCGCCACGCACGAGCAGCTCGCCCATAAGATCGGCCGCTCCCGCCCGCACATCAGTAACACCCTGCGGCTGCTGAACCTGCCCCCCGCGGTGCAGAAGCGGGTTGCCGCCGGGGTACTAAGTGCCGGCCATGCGCGGGCGCTGCTCAGCCTGAACAACTCCGACGCCCAGGAGCGCCTGGCGACCCGGATCGTCGCGGAAGGCCTGTCGGTCCGCGCCGTCGAGGAGATCGTGTCGCTTGGCGATGACGACAAGCCGAAGTCGCAGCCTTCCCGTAATCCCGCCAACAAGCCGACCGCGCCCGGGCTCAACCATCTGGCGAACCGCCTGTCGGACCTGTTCGACACCCGCGTCAAGGTGGAGCTAGGCCGCCACAAGGGCAAGATCGTCGTCGAGTTCGCGTCGCTGGACGACCTGGAGCGCATCGTCAACGCCATGGCCCCCAACGAGGAAGTCCCCCAGGACTAGCCGGGCCGCCGAGCCCCCGGGCCCGGGCCCCCGGCCGCGCCTGACGCGTCGCCCACGTGTGGCTGGCTGCCCTTTATCATCGTGGTCGATTGGCCCATCGTGGTGAATTAGCCCCCGAGACCAGGGGTCAGGCCTCCACAAAGGGAAAATCCTCCACGTTGTTGCAGGATCTTTCCGCTGCCAGCGCGCAAACCCCATTCCCAGCCAGCAGACCTCCCGGAGCGCTGCACGGTCGCCAGCAACAAGCAGGCCGCGAGCGCTCGTTCCGGGAATCCGGCCGGGGAGGGTCCTCAGGGGTATCGCCGCCGGCGTTCGGGCGCCTTCGAACTGTAAGGCGTCCGACTGGCCGGCGAAGAGATCCCTACGGACCTGACCCCAAACCGCAGTTTCACGTGAAACGTACACTCCCCCTAACATCCGACACGAACGAATCGACATCCTCCTCGGACGTGTCGAACGCGCACATCCAGCGAACCACGGACTCGCTCTCATCCCATGTGTGGAAGTACCAGCGCTTCCGCAACTCCGCAATCTGCCCCTCCGCCACCCGGGCGAATACGGCGTTGGCCTGGACCGGATGCACCACGGACACTCCAGGAACTTCCCGCACCCCCTCCGCCAGCCGCCGCGCCATCGCATTCGCATGCCTGGCGTTCGTCCGCCACAGCTCGGCATCCATCATTGCCAGGAACTGCGCCGCGACGAACCGCATCTTCGACGCGAGCTGCGTCTGCTGCTTCCGCAGGTACTGCACCGGGTCCACCAGGTCCGGCCGCATGACGATCAGCGCCTCCGCGCCAAGCGCGCCGTTCTTCGTTCCGCCGAAGCTGAGCACATCCGCGCACTCCGCGATGTCCGCCAGCGTGCAGTCAAGGTACGCTGCGGCGTTCGCGAGCCGCGCACCGTCCAGGTACACGAGCAGATCGCTGGCGTGGCAGAATTCCGAGATCTTGCGGAGCTCCTCCAGGGTGTAGCAGGTACCCAGCTCCGTGGACTGGGTGACCGCCACCACGCCGGCCTGGGCCCGGTGGTCATCGCCGCGGCCGTCGAGCTTTGGCGCGATCAGCTCGGGGGTCAGCTTGCCATCGGGGGTGGGCACCTGGAGAAGTTTGGTGCCGAGCAGGCGCTCCGCGGAGCCGCACTCGTCCGTGTTGATGTGGGCCGACTCCGCGCAGATCACCGCCGAATGCCGCCGGAGCAACGTGCTGAGCCCGAGGATGTTGGCCCCGCTGCCGTTGAACACGAAGAACGCCTCGCCCTCGCAGCCGAACGCAGAGCGCAGTGCGGCGGTCGCCCGCGCCGTCCAGTCATCGGCGCCGTACGCGACCACATCGCCGGTATTGGCGTCCAGCATGGCCTGAAGGACGGCGGGATGCACGCCCGCGTGGTTATCGCTGCCGAAGCTCTTGCGTTGTGTCATGGACACGAGCGTAGGGCAAGGGGAAATCGGGTCGTGCGGCCTAGGCGCGCCGAGCGGCGGCCAGCTCTAGCAGCCTCCGGCACGTGTCGCCGAAGGCGTGTCCCGATGCCTCAAGCGCTAGCGGAAACGTGCTCGTCTCGGTCATGCCCGGTGACACGTTTGACTCGAGGAAGAACGCGGTGCCCGATTCGTCGACCATCAGGTCGGTCCTGGACAGGTCGCGCAGGCCCAGTACGGAATGCGCGGTCAGCGCTGCCGAGGCGACGGCCCGCGCGGCGTGCTCAGGCAGCCTGGCGGGCACGTAGAAATCGGTCTGCCCGGCCGTGTAGCGAGCCGAGTAGTCGTAGCCGTCCTCACCCGGCACGATCTCCACCGCCGGCAGCGCCTGCGAGCCGCTCCCTAGATCGACCACACCGACGGCTACTTCGGTCCCCTGGATGAACTGCTCGATCAGCGCCGTGTCACCGTAGGCGAAGCAGCTTAGCAGCGCCGCCGGCAGATCCGTCTCGCGCCGCACCGCGCCCGCGCCGAGCGCAGAGCCACCACGCGACGGTTTCACGTACAACGGCAGGCCGAGCCTGGCCACGATCAACTCGATGACCGCCGAGGCACCGAGGTCGTGGAAGGTCTCCCTCGGCAGGGTGACCGACGGCGGGGTAGCCACGCCGGCGGTGGCCACCAGGGACTTGGCCGTCGGCTTGTCGAAGGCAGACCGGCAGGCGCTGGGCGCCGAGCCCACATACGGCACGGACAGCAGGTCGAGGATCTCCCTGATCGAGCCGTCCTCACCGCAGCTGCCGTGAATCGCGGGAAACACCGCGGTCGGCCGATGCGCTGCCAGCCGCGTGAGCAGTGCGGCGTCAGCGTCCAGCACGACCGCGTCAACGTCCAGCTTGGTCAGCTCGTCGCGCACGCGGCTGCCGGAGCGGAGCGATACCTCGCGCTCCGCGGAAAGCCCGCCCGCGAGTATGACGACCTGGTCGAGCCCGGTCACGTCCGCGGAACCGCGCCCGGAGCGCCCGCAGCGCCCGGCCCGTCCGAAGACGCCGCGCTAGGAGCGAAGTCCTGCCGAAGCTCGACTTCGCCCTCCACCACGCCCGCCAGCCGCCGGATGCCCTCCCGGATCCGGTCGGGCGGCGGGAACGCGTAGCAGAGCCGGGCGAACTGGCCGCCCGAGCCGTCCGCGTAGAAGCCGGTGCCCGGCACGTACGCGACCCGGGCGGAGATCGCCCGCGGCAGCATCGCCTTGGCGTCGACGCCGTCC
>DASRFJ010000180.1:0-26028 GCA_035651595.1 Streptosporangiaceae bacterium
CGCTGCTGCTCACCGGACGGTGAGCAGCAGCGCCACGCCGAGAGTGACCGCACCCGCGATACCCGCCGTGCTGAGCCGGTTACCGAGCAGCAGCACGGCGAGTATCGTGCCGGTGAGCGGCTCGAGCAGCGACAGCAGCGCGGCCGTGCTGGTCTCGGCCCGGCGCAGACCGCGGAAGTAGGACGTGTACGCCACCGCCGTCGGCCCGGTGCCGAGCGCGATCAGCAGCACGAGGGCGTCCGGCCGCGGGGTGAAGCCGATGTGCCCGGCGAGCGCGGCGGCCGTCATCAGCACACCACCGCCGAACGTGAACGCGATGCCCGTGGTGGCCAGGTCGTCCAGGCCCGGCACCGGGGTCGCGCCGATCAGCGTCATCGCGGCGAATCCGCTGGCCGCCGCGAGCGCCAGCACGGCCCCGCCCAGCGTGGCGGACTCGCTTAGCGTGGCGGACTCGCTTAGCCTGCCCGCCGGGACGCCCACCAGCAGCGCGAGCCCGGCCAGCGCCAGGCCGGTGGCGGCCAGTTCGCGCGGCGCGGGCCGGTGGCCGCGGAGCCACCTGACCGCCTGGACGATGACTGGCGTGCCGCCGATCGTGACCAGCGTGGCCAGGCTCACCGAGGTCAGCGACACCGCGGTGAAATAGCAGGCCTGGAACTCGGCGGCCAGCAGGCCGAACGCGCTGACCCGAGTCCACGCGGCCCGCCCGCGCGGCAAGGGGCGCCCGCTGGCCAGCAGGAACGCGACCAGCAGGACGCCGCCGGCGCTGAGCCGGTACGCGGCGACGGTCAGCGCGGGAAGGCCGGCGACCCGGCCGAACACGCTTCCGGTGAGCCCGCCGGTGCCCCACAGCAGTCCGGCCGTCACCAGGTAGATCAGCCCGCCCGAGCGGGCACGCCGGGCAGCAGCCGGCGTCGTTGTGCATGCAGACATGACGAAATCGCTCCTGCGACAGGAAGAAACGGAAGGGTCGCGGAAGCGGGGCGTGTCACGCCCAGAATTCGGTTACACAGGCATCGCTCACGCCCCGCTAGGAGCGCGGCGGCGGGGTAATCGGGTACAGCCGGTGCATACCGCCATAGTAGCGTGACCCGCGTGACGGCATCCCACACGGCGATCGTGACCGGCGCGAACCACGGCATCGGCGCGGCCACCGCGGCGGCGCTGGCCCGGCAGGGTTGCGCGGTGCTGTGCTCCTACCTGCGCATTCAGGATCCGCCGGATCCTGGCTTGCCGCAGGCCTACCGTGACTACCGGGCCGGCGGAGCGGACGCGGTGGTGGCCGCGATCCGCGAGGCCGGCGGCACGGCGATCGCCGTGGAGGCGGACCTGGCCGACCCCGCCGCGCCCGGCCTGCTGTTCGACGCGGCCGAGGCGGAACTCGGACCGGTGGACATCCTGGTCAACAACGCGACCGGGTGGATCGCCGACACGTTCGTCGTGGCCACCAGGGACCGGGCGGGCCGCGACCTGCGTCGGGTCAGCGCGGAGACCTTCGGCAGGCAGTTCAGCGTCGACGCGATGGCGGCGGCGTTGCTGATCGCGGAGTTCGCCCGCAGGCACATCGCGCGCGGCGGTACGTGGGGCCGGATCATCGGGCTGACCTCCGGCGGCGCCCTCGGCTTCCCCGAGGAAGTGTCCTACGGCGCGGCCAAGGCGGCGCAGGAGAACTACACGATGTCCGCCGCGTTCGAGCTGGCCAGGTACGGCATCACGGCGAACATGGTGCACCCGCCGGTCACCGACACCGGCTGGGTCACCGACGCGGTGCGCGAACAGGTCGCCCGCAGCGGAACCTTGGTCCACGTGGCGACGCCGGCCGAGGTCGCCGACGTGATCGCCTACCTGGCCTCCGATGCCGCGGCCCTGATCACCGCAAACGTGATCCAGCTCCGTTTATGGTTAACTTCTGAGGTGGCGTCGCGGCTGGCCAGGAGGCTGTTTCCGGCGCTCGGCACGCTCGGCCTCGTCGGCTGGGGAATGATCAGCACCACATGGGGCGTGCGCGTGCTCGGCCGGACCGCGTGGGCGCTGCCCGACGACCTGTGGGGCACGCTGGTGGCCGCCCAGCGGCTGCTGCACCTGAACCTCGGCGGGCTGTACACGCAGCCGACCGGCCTGGTCGCGTTCCCCGGCGCGGCGGTCATCCTCATCCCGCCGGTGGCGCTGATGGGGGCGGCAGGCATCGCGCTGGCGCCGCAGACCGCGCAGCTCCCGTATCCGGCGGCCTGGCTGGTGGCGGGGCCTTACCAGATCGCGATCTCGTGCCTTGTGCTGTTCGCCGTTGATTTTCTGGCTGAACGACAGGGCTGCAACCTCCCCAGACGTTTCTTCCTCACCGTGGTCAGTACGGTCGCGTTGTGGAGTGTCGCGGTCCGGTGGGGGCATCCGGAGGACGCGGTCGCGGTGGGCCTGCTGCTGTACGGGATCGGCGCGCTTGACTCGTCCAGGGTCCGGGCCGGATGGCTGATCGGGGCGGCGGTGGTCGTCCAGCCGCTGGTGCTGCTCGCGGTCCCGGTGCTCGCCGTCGCGCTGGGTGGGCTGCGCGGGCTGGCCGGCTTCCTGCTGCGGGTGGCCACCCCGAGCGTCGTCGCGGTGGGCGCCGCCGCGATCGCGAACTGGCAGGCCACGAAAACCGCGGTGACCAGCCAGCCGAACTATCCGTCGATCGACCATCCCACGCCGTGGACGTCGCTGGCCCCGCACCTGGCCGACGGGAACGTCGCGGGCGGCCCCGGCCGGATGCTCGCGATCGTCTTCGCCTGCGGCTGCGCGGTCGGCTACGCGTACCGGCGGCGTCTGGCTGGCGCGGATCTAGCCGAGCTGCTGTGGTGGGTGGCCGCCGCGCTCGCCGTGCGCTGCGTGTTCGAGTCGGTGATGGTGGCCTATTACGTCTGGCCGGCCGTCGCGGTCGCGCTCGCCGCCGCCGCGTCCAGCTGGATGCGGCTGACCTGGACCGGGATCATCGCGGTGGGCGTGACATTCGCTGTCCAGTCGCCGTGGCGCAGCCCGTGGGGCTGGTGGGCCGCGATGATCGCGGGCTTGGCCCTCGTGCTGTTCTGCGCCCGCCCGCGGGTGGCTCCTGCCTACGCCGGGGTGACCGTGACCAGGCTGCCGTAGGTCAGGTACGGCCAGGCCTTGGCCGCCGCGCTGAACGGCAGCTCGACGCAGCCTAGGCTCTGCGGCCAGCCGTAGCTGCCGCGCGGGAAGTAGTGCACCGCCTCGCCGCCGTCGAAGTAGGACACGTAGTAGACCGGGTCGGCGTAGTGCGAGCCGTCCGGATTCGTGCCCTTCATGATCTGGAAGTAGTAGCGCAGATACACGGGGTAGGTGCCGGCCGAGGTCGGTGCCACGCCGATGCCGGTGTTCGCGTAGCTGCGGAACACGCGGTGGCCGTCATGCCAGATCGTGAGCGTCTCCGGCAGTGACTTGCTGGCGACCGCGTAGGTGTAGCCGTTCCGGTTCAGTTGCTGCCGAGCAGCCGCGAGCAGCACCGCGCTCCACAGCGCCGGACTGACGGTCCCGTTCATCGTCATGTTGTGCTGGGACTCGAACGCCATGATCGCACCGGTGGTGACGAGGTTGACCTGGCCCGGGAGCCAGAAGCGGGACAGCGCCTGCGGGTAGCCGCGGTCCCAGCTGAATGTGCCCGGCGGCGGGGCGTAGGCGGCCGCGACCTGCGTCGTACTGTCGTCCGGCCTGACCAAGTCGGCAGCCCAGGTGAGCGGCAGGTAGCCGAGCTGGGCGAGCAGCTGCTGGAGCCGGAGCATCGCATAGCCTCCGGTGGTGTAACTCTCATTCCATGATCCGTCGCTGACCGTGACCCTCGTGTGCGGGCCGAAGCCGCTTGCCGGGGTGAACGTCAATGTGTCACCGGTGCGCTGCCAGCTGCCGGGCACGGCGGGGGAGATCCGCGGCAGCGGCGCCCCCGGGTAGGCAGCGGCCAGCGTGAGCCGGATCGGTGCGGCCCCGTTCACCCCCTGCGCACCCGGGGCCGGGGAAGCCGACGTCACCCGCATCGCCGCGGCCGGCTGGGCCAGGCCACCGGTGCCGGCCCGACTCGCGTCGCCCGGGTTCCGGCCATGACCGTGTGCGGTGGTGAGCAGGACGACGCCGACGCCCGCGGCCGCCACCGCCACGGCACCCGCTCCGATGAGGGCGACGTTCTTCCGCCCGCTGCCGCCACGCTGCCGCCTGAGCACACAATCCCCCGCGTCACCATAAGTGATAGTCGATTTACTAGGCGTAGTGTAGCGATGACGTACCCCGGCTGTTGACATTGACTCGATCAGCGGTAAGTTTCTTGTCCAGTCCAGCACCGGGCTCGCTGGCCGGAACCAGCAGGCCCGTCAGGTCCCCGGGCCAGGTCATAGTGGTCGTGCGCGCATCCAGCCGCTCGACGTCGTCAGACGTGGTACTGTCCGGGACTGCTGCGCTTGTCCGGCTGGACGGGGGGTTGGGCCTGGAAAGGGCCCGGGCGACCAGTAGACAACGAATGCCCAAGTCCGTGGCCGACGGGATGGGCGTCGGAACGAAGGTCTTGCCCGGGCCCTTCTCCTGGAACGACTCCTGCAACGACGGGGATAGTATGGCGTGCAGCGTTTCAACGCGATAGGACGCGATAGGCAGGGAAAGTGCCAGAACAGCGTGTAGCGGTGATCATGCCGACGTACAACGAGCGGCAGAACCTGGAGACGATCGTCGCCCGGGTGCGGTCGGCGGTGCCTGATGCCGATCTGCTGGTGGTGGATGACAACAGCCCGGACGGGACCGGCAAGATCGCGGACGAGCTCGCCGAGACCGACCCGCATGTGCACGTCCTGCACCGGACCGAGAAGGCGGGCCTGGGCAAGGCGTACATCGCCGGCTTCGGCTGGGCGCTGGACAGCGGCTACGACGTGATCATCGAGATGGACGCGGACGGCTCCCACCAGCCCGAGCACCTGCCCAGCATGATCGGCGCGCTGCGTACCGACGAGCGCGCCGGGGCCGACCTGGCCATCGGGTCCCGCTGGGTACGCGGCGGCAAGGTCGTCAACTGGCCGAAGTCACGCGAGGCGCTGTCCCGGTGCGCGAACATCTACGTACGGATCATGCTGGGCATGGGCGTCAACGACGCGACCGCCGGTTTCCGCGCCTACCGGGCCGGCACGCTGCGCGCCATCGACCTCGGCGACGTCGAGTCGACCGGCTACAGCTTCCAGGTTGACCTGACCGTCCGGGTCTTCCAGGCAGGCCTGAAGATCGTGGAGATCCCGATCACATTCGTCGAGCGTGAGCACGGGGCCAGCAAGATGAGCCGGAGCATCATCCTCGAGGCGTTCTGGCGCGTCGCCCAGTGGGGCATGGCCAGCAGGCTGCGCCGCCTGCGCGGCAAGCGCTAGACCGGCAGAGCGCGGCAAGCGCTGAAACTAGCGCCCTAAGGCGGCAGTCAGGCCGAACGGCGATGCGAGCGGCTGGCCGGGCTCTCGTCGGTCAGCAGTGCCTGGCCGGTCATCCGCCGCTCCCTGATCACCGCGAGGCGCTCGGCCAGCACGGCTTCAAGGTCCTCGACGGTGCGCCGCTCCATGAGCATGTCCCAGTGGCTGCGCGGTGGCTTGACCTTCTTAGGGGACGGCGAATCCCCGGTGGCGGCGGTCGCGATGGACCCGCACACACGGCATTCCCAGGTAGCAGGAAGTTCCGCCTCGGCCGCGAACGGCACGGTAAAGTGGTGTCCGTTAGGGCAGTCGAAAGCGACGTCCTGACGGGGGGCCAGGTCCGTGTTCCTGTCGTTCTCGTAGCTCGTCGCACCGAGCCGGGTGCCGCGAAGTGCGCGTTCGGCCATGCTTGCTGCCTCCCAGGCGGTCAGCGGTCTTATGCAGCAACGCTGAATACCCGGACAAGATTCCCCATGCCGCCCCTCGGCAAACGGACGACCTAAGATCAAAACGCGGATCGGCCCGTGATCACCGTGCCGAACGCGCCGGATGCCACTGGCCACGTTCGGTCAGCACGTCCCGCAGCAGGGCGGTCTGGTCGGTCATGATCCCGTCCACGCCCAGGTCAAGCAGCCGGACCATGTCGGCCCTGTCGTTGACCGTCCAGACGTGCACGGCCAGGCCGAGCAGGTGGGCACGGCGGATAAAGGACCTATTGGCAATCCGGATCGGAATCTGGGCACACCCGGCGTGGGCCGAGGTGAGCCGGCGGTCCAGCCGGATCACCGGACGGGCCCGCGGGGCAGCCCGAGGGACAAACCGGACGCCCGCGACCGAAGCCGGGGACACCGCCATGCACACCGGGCGGTTCACCAGGGCACGGAACGTGCGCAGCCGGGCGCCGGAGAACGAGGTCACGCACACCCGGTCCCAGGCGCCGGTGCGGTGCAGCACCTGCGGCAGCAGGCTGATCCCGGCTTCGTCTTTCAAATCGATGTTGAACCTGATGTCCGGCCAGTTGTCGAGCAGGTCCTCGATGAGCGGAATGGGCTCGCACCCAGCCACCAGAATGGCGGCCAGATCGGCGTACCGGCGGGCGCCGATCGGTCCCGTGGCCTCGGTCACCCGGTCCAGTGTCCGGTCGTGGAAGGCGACCAGACGGCCGTCCGCGGTGGCTCGCGCATCGGTCTCCAGGTACGCGTAGCCGAGCTTGACCGAGTGCTCGAACGCGGTCCAGGAATTCTCCGGCGCGTGCGCCGCGCCGCCCCGGTGCGCGAACGCCACCGGGCGCGGGTGAGCCAGGAACGGGAACGAATCCGTCACGCCGTCAGTATGCCCGCTACCAGCGTGACCGAGGTGAACGGGGTATGTCGGCTAGGCCCACTCGCGGCGGCGGGCTTCGGCCATCGCGATGGCCGCCGCGACCGCCACGTTCAGCGAGCCGACCCGGCTCGGCTGCGGAATGTAGGCGACCGCGTCCGCGGCGCCCAGCAGCGCGGGGGAGCAGCCGTGATCCTCGTTCCCGATGGCCAGGCACACGTCGCCGTCCAGCGGCGCCTCGTGCAGCGGGAGAGCCCCAGAGGCCAGTTCGATCGCGATCACGCGCAGGCCCGCGGCCTGAGCTGCTTTCGCCGCGGCCACCGGGCTCGGCTCCTGCTCGGCGATCACGAAACGCGCGGTGCCGAGCGCGGTCTTGCCGACCGAGGGATGGCTCAGCGGCGAGGTGTTACCGCACAGCCAGAGCCGCTCCGCGCCGAACGCGGCGGCCGACCGGACGATCGATCCGACGTTGAACGGCTGGCCGACCGAGTCGAGCAGCAGCGCCAGCCTGGCCTCGGTGGTCCGCCGCCACTCCCGGTTCAGCCGCTTGACCTCGGTGGGCCGGAGCTGACGCGGCGGCTCGCCCGCGGCAGGCGTGGTCACGCTCGGTCACCTGCCGCTCCGCGCACGCCCAGCAACCGGTAGCCGGATCGCGCGGCCAGCCGGACCGTTGGCCAGCCTTGGCCGTCGAGCCAGGTCGCCAGCGAGTCCGCGCCCAGGTTCCGGCCGACGACCAGGCAGGCCCCGATGGCCCCGCCGGCAGAGCCGGCTGCGCTGGCCCCGCCGGCCTCGCTGGCAGGGCCGGCCTCGCTGACAGGGCTGCGTAGCCGGCCCAGCCAGGTCCGGAGCAGCTCGTGCAGCGCCTGCTTGCCGATCCGGATCGGGGGATTGGACCAGATCGCGTCCACCGCGGCCGGCAGGCTGGCGTCGTCCGGTGTGACGCATCGCACGTTCGCCAGGCCGGCCCGGTCCGCGTTCCTTGCGCACAGTTCAAGTGCCCGCTCGTTCACGTCCACCGCCCAGACCGTGGCGCCGGGGGAGCGGGCAGCGAGCACGCAAGCGATCGGCCCGTACCCGCAGCCCAGGTCGATCACGTCGCCGGCCGGCGGCGGGGGCGGCGCCTGGTCGAGCAGCAGCCGGGTACCCGGGTCGAGCCGGCCCGGCGAGAACACCCCGGCGTCGGTTTCCAGCTCCAGGTAAAGGTCGGGCAGGATCACCCGGACCAGCCCCGGCCGGTGGGCCGCTTGCGGCTGAGCGGAGAAGTAGTGCTGGCTCACGGGCTCACGGTCTGGGCAACCTCGGCCGGCGACGCCAGCGCGGGGTCGATGAACCGGCGGGTCGCCCACCGCTCCACGATGAACGTCATCACCGGGATCGTGCCTGCCAGCAGCAGGAGCACCAGCGGCTTGTTCGCCAGCCGGAGCCGCCTGGCCAGCAGGTAGGCGACGACCAGGTAGACGATGTACAGGATCCCGTGGATCACGCCCACGTTGTTGGCTACCGCCGGCTTGCCGGCGACCTGGAGCGGGATGCCGACGAAGCACAGCACCATCAGCACCACGCCGGTCACGTAGGCCATCACCCGGTAGCGGAGCACCGCCGCCCGCAACGTGGAACCCGCTATCTCAGGCCGTGCCACCTGCCGTGTCCTTTCACCTCGGAGTTGAGCTTGGCCAGATACGCGTTGTAGGCCGCGAGCTCGGGGTCATCGTCGTCAGCGTCCGGCGGGGGAGCCGCCATGCCCACCCCGGCCGGCAGCGCCGGCTCGCTGGTCCGCTCGGCATCTGGCCCGCCGCCACGCCGGATGCGGAACTCGTCCCTGATCGTGCGAGCCCAGAACACCACCGCGAACGCGGCGAACAGCGGCCACTCGAACGTGTAGGCCCAGCTGAGCCCGTTGCCCGCCAGGGCGCGATGCAGCTGCCAGTCGCCAAGCCACAGCATGCCCCAGCACGAGCCCACCATGATCAGGTGCCACAACAGCCACCGGGGAGCGACCAGGAACCGCCACACCGGGGGTGCGGAGGCGGGGCTCTCTGCCGCTGACTCCATGTGATTGAGCGTAGCGCTCGCCCGGAGTCATTAGCGCGCCCGGGATATACCCTTGGGGCGGGAATTCGCCGGTGAAAGGACAGCACGATGGCCTGGATAGGGTTCGCGGCCGGCGTGTGCCTGCTGCTGCTAACCGGATCCAGCGTCATCAAGACCCTGCTGATCCCGCGGAACCTCAGCTCGCTGATCGGCACGTTCGTCGCACGCAGCGTGCTGTTCGCGTTCCGGCTGATGACGGTCCGCATCGAGAACCTGTACCGGCGGGAGCGAATCCTGTCGGCCGGCGCGCCCACCTTCCTTTTCGCCCTGCTGGTCGGCTGGCTCTGCAGCCTGTACCTGGGGTTCGCGCTCATGCTGCTGCCGTTCACCCGGGACGACATGCCGAATGCGTTCCGGCTGTCCGGCTCCTCGCTGTTCACCCTCGGCTTCGCGACGCCGGCCGGCGCCGCGCCGTATGGCATCGTGTTCGCCGCCGCGATCAGCGGCCTCGGCGTGATCGCGCTGATAATCGGCTACATGCCGACCATCTACTCCGCCTACAACCGGCGGGAGATCCTGGTGATCATGCTGGAGGCGCTGGCCGGCAAGCCGCCGTGGGGCCCGGAGGTGCTGGCCCGTCAGCAGCTCATCGGCAACGTCGAATACCTGGGGCGGGTGTACGAGCGGTGGACCGAGTGGGCGGCAGACATCTCGGAGAGCCACACCACCTACCGGACGCTGATCTACTTCCGGTCCCGCTACGCGGAGAACGCCTGGCCACTGGCGCTGCTCGCGGTGCTGGACGCGGCCGCGCTGCACCTGGCGCTGTGCCCGGACTCCGCACCCGCCGAGGCCAGGCCGCTGCTGCGGGTCGGCTACATGGCGCTGCGTCAGATCGGCCGCACGCTGCGCGTGCCGGTGAACGACGACCCGCACCCAGACGATCCGCTGCGGCTGACCAGAGAGGACTTTGACGAAGCGGTGAAGCACATGGACGCGGCGGGCTGGGTGTTCGAGCGCAAACCGGACGAGGCGTGGCCGCACTTCCGTGGCTGGCGGGTGAACTACGAACTCGCCGCCGAGGGCATCGCCGCGCACCTCGACCTGCCGCAGGCCAAATGGTCCGGCCCCCGCGCCCGCCTCGGCCAAGCCCGCATGCCAGACCGCCCCGCCCACCGCGAACCGAAAGCCGCCGCTCAGCCCGCGGACACTCGCCCTCAGCCCGGGGATCGCCCCCTTCAGGGGGCCCCAGGGGTTTCAGGGGGCGGGTAGCCCCCTGATCGCGGGGGGGTCACCGGGGGGGTCGTCCCCCCGGGGGAAATACTCCGGGAAATAATCCCTACATGCGGAAGTACGTGATCATGGGGGTGCAGGGCAGCGGCAAGGGCACGCAGAGCCAGCTGCTGGCCGCCGACCTGGATCTGGTCCACATCAGCGTCGGGGACATCTTCCGGTGGAACGTGCAGCGGCACACCAAGATGGGCGCGCAGGTCAGCCGCGTGATGGCGGCCGGCGAGCTGGTCGGCGACGACCTGGTTGAGTCCGTGGTCGGCGACCGGCTGTCGCAGCATGACTGGAATTACGGGTTCATCATCGACGGCTTCCCGCGCAACGCGCGGCAGGCCGAGTTCTTCCTGGAGAGCTACGACATCGACGGCGTCATCCACCTGGACCTGCCGGACAGCGAGGTGCGCCGCCGGGTGCTGAACCGGCGGCTGTGCGCCGGGTGCGGCATGGACTACAACCTGATCGCGAACAGCCCCCAGGTGCCCGGCAACTGTGACGCCTGCGGGGGAGAGCTGGTGACCAGGGAGGACGACACCGAGGAGGCCCTCGCGGTCCGGCTCCGCGACTATCACGAGAAGACCAACCCGGTGCTGGACCTGTTCCGTCGCAAGGAGTACGTGGTCACGGTCGACGCCCGGCCGGCCGCCGACGTCGTCCAGAAGGACATCAGGCAGCGGCTCGCCCTGCCGCCCGCCAAGCCGGGCACTCAGCCGCAGCCGCCGGGACCGGCCGGTGCGTGACATCGCGGTGTTCAGCGGCAGCGCCCACCAGGCGCTGGCCGCCGAGATCTGCATGTACCTGTCCGAGCCGAAGCGCCCGGTGCGGATCACCAGGTTCGCCAACGACTGCCTCGAGGTGCAGCTCCAGTCCAACTGCCGGGAACGCGACGTCTTCCTGATCCAGCCGCTGGTCCCGCCCGTGCAGGAGCACCTGGTCGAGTTGCTGCTGATGGCCGACGCCGCCCGCGGCGCGTCCGCGGCCCGGGTGACCGCGGTCATGCCGCACTACGCGTACGCCAGGTCGGACAAGAAGGACGCGGCGCGGATCTCGATCGGCGGCCGGCTGGTCGCGGACCTGCTGGTGACCGCCGGGGTGAACCGGGTGCTCACGCTCACGCTGCACTCGCCGCAGGTGCACGGGTTTTTCTCGGTGCCGGTCGATCACCTGCACGCGCTGCGTGAGCTGGCCACCTACTTCCGCGGCCGGGATCTGGCGAACACGGTCGTGGTGTCCCCGGACCTGGGCAACGCGAAGAGCGCCGCGGCGTTCGCGCGCCGCCTCGGCGTGCCGGTCGCGGCCGGCGCGAAGGAACGGTACAACGACTCGAAGGTATCCATCTCCGCGATCATCGGCGACGTGGCCGGCAAGGACGTGATCGTGCTCGACGACGAGATCGCTCGCGGCACCACGGTGCTCGAACTGCTCGACCACCTCAGGGACCAGGGCGTCGGCGACATCAGCGTCGCCTGCACGCACGGGCTGTTCGCTGACGGTGCGCTGGACAAGCTGGCCGCGTTCGAGGACGTCACGGAGATCATCTGCTCGAACTCGGTGCCGGTACCCGCCGAGCACGCCAAGCTGCACGTGCTGTCGGTCGCCCCGGCGCTGGCCGAGGCGATCCGGCGCATCCACAACGGCGAGTCAGTCAGCGCCCTGTTTGATCATTGACGGTACCGATGATCCAGGCGAGCACCAGGGCCTCTTCGCGCCAGGCGTCGTAGCGGCCGCTGCGGCCGGCGTGGCCGGCCTCCATCTCGGTCTTGAGCAGGAACGGGCCGCCGTTCGCGGTCGCCCGCATCCGGGCGATCCACTTGGCCGGCTCGTGGTAGCTGACCCTGGTGTCGTTGAGCGAGCCGAGCGCGAACACCGGCGGGTACCGGACCGGGGCGATGTTCTCGTACGGCGAGTACGACTTCATGTACGCGTACACGTCCGGGTCGTGCAGCGGGTCGCCCCACTCCTCCCACTCGGTGACGGTCAGCGGCAGCGTCGGGTCGAGGATCGTGTTGAGCGCGTCCACGAACGGCACGTGCGCGACGATGCCGGCGAACGCGTCCGGTGCGAGGTTGACGACCGCGCCCATCAGCAGCCCGCCCGCCGAACCGCCGCGGGCGACCAGCCGGTCCGCCGCCGTCCACCGCTCGCTGACCAGGTGCCTGGCGCAGGTCACGAAGTCGGTGAACGTGTTCTTCTTGTGCAGCAGCTTCCCGTCGGTGTACCAGGACCGCCCCATCTCGCCGCCACCGCGGATGTGCGCGATCGCGTACCCGAACCCGCGGTCGAGCAGGGACAGCCGGGGGATGGAGAAGTTCGGGTCGCGGGACAGCTCGTAGCTGCCGTACCCGTACAGCAGGAACGGCGCGGACCCGTCTCTAGGCGTGCCGCGCTTCACGACCAGCGAGATCGGCACCCGGGTGCCGTCGTCCGCGACGGCCCACTCCCGGTACTGCTCGTAACCGGCCGGGTCGTAGGCGGGCTCGCCGGGCGGGGAGAGCACCGGCTGGCGCTTGAGCAGGGTCAGCTCACCGGTCGCCATGTCGCAGTCGTAGACCGAGTCCGGCGTGATCAGCGACGTGTAGTTGAGCCGGAGCCGGGTGGCGGCGAACTCGGGGTTGTTGCCCGGGCTGACCGTGTACACCGGCTCGGGGAACGCGACATCCCGCTCGCCGCCCGCGCTGAGGATCCTGAGCCCGGTGAGCCCGTCGCGGCGGAAATGCACCACGGTGAAGCTCTCGAACGCGTGCACCGCCATCAGCCGGGTGCCGGCCTGATGCGGGATCAGCGGCGTCCAGTCCGTGGGGGAATCCACCGCGGCGGTCCCCAGCTCGAAGTCGGGGGCCTGGTCGTTGTGCAGGATCAGCAGGCGGTCGCCGGCGTCCTCGACGTTGTACTCGACGCCCTGCCGGCGCGGCGCGACCACGGTGAAGCCGGCCGTCGGCGTCGTGGCGTCCAGCAGCAGCCACTCGCTGGTCAGCACGCTTGCCGTGCGGATCAGCACGAATCGTTCGCTGCGGGTCAGGCTCACCCCGACCCAGAACCGCTCGTCCGCCTCCTCGAACACCGTCACGTCCTGCGCCGCCGGCGTGCCCACCCGGTGCCGCCACACCCGGAACGGCCGCCACGCCTCGTCGACCGTCACGTAGAACAGGTACTCGCCGTCCGCGGACCACGCGCAGCCGTAGTACGTGCCGGGGATCTCGTCCGCCAGCATGGCGCCGGACGCCAGATCCTTGACCCGCAGGGTGAACCGCTCGTCGCCGGTGAAGTCCGTCGAATACGCCAGCCAGCGGCCGTCCGGGCTGAGCCGGAACGCGCCGAGCGCGAAGAAGTTCGCGCCGGCCGCCAGCTCGTTGCCGTCGAGCAGCACCTGCTCCCCGTCCAGCGGCACGCCGTCGGCGGCCATCGGCGGGATCACCTCGCCGGGCCGTACCTCACGGCGGCAGTGCACCTGGTACTGCTTGCCCTCGACCGTCCTGGTGTAGTGCCACCAGCCGCCGTTGCGGACCGGCACCGACAGGTCGGACTCCTGGGTCCGGGCCTTGATCTCGCCGAAGATCGTGTCGCTGAGCGGCTTGAGCTCACCGGTCAGCGCGTCGGTGTAGGCGTTCTCCGCCTTCAGGTACGCGATCGTCTCCGGGTCGTCCTTGTCGGTGAGCCACGCGTAGTCGTCGATGACCGTGTCCCCGTGGTGGGTCCGCTTGCTGGGCACTTTCCTGGCGACAGGCGGCTCAATGCTCATGTCGGATGAGTCTAGATGGCAGCATGGCCAGCGTGGACGGACACCTGCTCACAACAGACGGCGGCCAGACCGATCAGCCCAGCCGGGAGGCGATCGCCGCGGCGGCGCAGGATCAGCGCGTGCTGTGGCTGGATCTGGCCAGCTCAGGGCCCGACACCATCGCGGTGCTGCGCGACGTGTTCGGCTTCCATCCGCTGGCGATCGAGGGCGTGGCGCGCTTCGGCCAGCGGCCCAAGATCGAGGACTACGACGACTTCGTCTACATCGTGGCCTACGGCGGCCCCGTCGCGGATGGCGGCCACCTGATGGAAGTGCACTGCTTCTACTCCGAGCACTACCTGGTCACCGTGCACCAGTGCGTGCTGCCCGCGATCAGCGACAGCTGCGACGCGATCCGGCGGCACCATCCGATCGGGCCGCCGCACCCCATCACCGCGCTCTACCACGTGCTGGACGCCCTGACGGACAGCATGTTTCCCTACCTGACGGCGTTTGATGACCGTATCGACGCGCTCCAGGACGAGATCTATATCAGGCCGAACGACAAGCAGCTCTCCGACATGTTCGGCATGAAACGTGAGCTGGTGGAGGCGCGCCGCCTGGTCACTCCGGAGCGCGACATGCTCTCCTCGCTGCTGGCCGGCAGCGTCGAGCTACCCAGGATGACCGCCGAGAAGGAGAAGTACTTCCGCGACCTGTACGACCACCTGATCCGGATCAGCGACCTGGTGGACAGCTACCGGGACCTGCTCAGCAGCTCGATGGACGCTTACCTGTCCATCGTGTCCAACCGGCTCAACGTGGTGATGAAGCAGCTCACGATCATCGCCACGGTGTTCTTGCCACTGTCGTTCCTGACCGGGTTCTTCGGCCAGAACTTCGCCTGGATGGTGCAGCGGCTCGGCTCCCTGGACGTTTTCCTCATCCTCGGAGTCGGCACGGAAATCCTCGCGGTCGCCGGCCTGTTCTGGCTGTTCCGCCGGCGCGGATGGCTCCGGTAAAAAGCCCTGTGCGAGACTTGGGGCTCGTGACAGGGGAGACGCCGCAGCCGATCTTGAGCCAGCCGACGGCCGCCGCGATCTTCCTGGTGCTGACCATCGACCCGGGTGGCGAAACCGCCTGCCGGGACGTGCTCGCCGACTGGGCGGGACTCCAGCGGGCGGTCGGTTTCCGGGCCGGCCCGCGACGCGGCCTCGCCTGCACGGTCGGCATCGCCTCGGACGCCTGGGACCGGCTGTTCGCCGGACCACGGCCCGCCGAGCTGCACCCGTTCCGTGAGCTGGCCGGCGCGCGGCACCATGCCCCGGCGACACCGGGCGACCTGCTGTTCCATATCCGGTCCGACCGGATGGACCTGTGCTTCGAGTTCGCCACCCACGCGATGACCCGGCTCGCCGGGGCGGCCACGGTGATCGACGAGGTGCACGGCTTCCGGTTCTTCGACGAGCGCGACCTGCTCGGCTTCGTCGACGGCACCGAGAACCCCGCCGGCCGGGCCGCGGAGCGCGCCGTGCTGATCGACGGTCAGGATCCGGCGTTCGCCGGGGGCAGTTATGTGATCGTGCAGAAATACCTGCACGACATGCGCGCCTGGAACGCGCTGCCGGTCGAGGAGCAGGAAAAAGTGATCGGCCGGACCAAGCTGGACGACATCGAGCTGCCCGATGACGTCAAGCCCAGCAATTCCCACGTCGCCCTCAACACAATCACCGGTCCGGACGGCGAAGAACGCCAGATCGTTCGGGAAAATATGCCCTTTGGTTCTCTGGAAAAAGGCGAGTCAGGCACCTACTTCATCGGATATGCCGCCTCGCCCGCCGTCACCGAGCAGATGCTGGCGAACATGTTTCTCGGCGATCCGCCGGGTAATACCGATCGGGTCCTCGACTTTTCGGTCGCGATCACCGGCGGGTTGTTCTTCGTGCCGGCCGCGGACTTTCTCGACGATCTTCCGGGCCCGCCAGGCACGGGTTCCGGCTCGCTCGGCATCGGCAGCCTGAAAAGGAGCAGTCAACGATGAACAACCTGCACCGCGAGCTCGCGCCGGTATCGGACGCCGCGTGGGCCAGCATCGAAGCGGAAGCGCGCCGGACGTTCGAATCGCACATCGCCGCCCGGCGGGTGGTCGACGTCAAGGGCCCGGAGGGCCTCGGGCTGGCCAGCGTCGGCACCGGGCGCCTGGCCGACATCGCCGCGCCCGCCGACGGGGTCACCGCCCGGCTGCGGACCTCGCAGCAGGTCGTCGAGCTCCGGGTGCCGTTCACCCTGTCCCGGACCGAGATCGACGACGTGGAGCGCGGCGCGGAGGACTCCGACTGGCAGCCGGTGAAGGACGCGGCGAAGAAGATCGCGTTCGCGGAGGACCGGGCCGTGTTCGAGGGGTACCCGGCGGCCGGCATCACCGGCGTGCGGCAGAGCACGTCGAACCCCGCGCTCACGCTGCCCGGCGAAGTGCGCGACTACCCCGACGTCGTCAGCCGGGCGGTCTCCGCGCTGCGCCTGGCGGGCGTGGGCGGGCCGTTCTCGCTGCTGCTGTCCGCGGACGCGTACACCGCGGTGAGCGAGACCGCCGACCACGGATACCCGATCCGCGATCACCTTGCGCGCGTGGTGGACGGCGACATCATCTGGGCGCCGGCGATCGACGGCGCGTTCGTGCTGTCCGGCCGCGGCGGGGACTACGAGCTGCGACTCGGCCAGGACCTGTCGATCGGCTACCTGACGCACGACGCGGCCACCGTGCAGCTGTACTTCACCGAGTCGCTGACGTTCCTCGCCTACACCGCCGAGGCGAGCGTCGCCCTGTCGCCGGCCGCGTGACGGCAGATGGGAGAGCGGGAGCTCCCGCGTCAATAAGGATTTCGTGGTAGAAAAGGCGCCAGGCGCCGCTGTTCAAGGCAACGCGTGCTCGCGGCGTGCCGCGCGGTGCGAGTGGGGCAGACTACTGGTCGGCTCGAACCTGGACATATCGGGAGATCAGGGACGTGTGAGCGGGCGTGCCGGATCATTGCGGACAGTTACCCCCCCAAAGTGGGAGGGTAAGTGTCCGCAATAAATTTTCGAGCGCCTCCCGGAGCCCGAGCAGACACGAAGCATAGGAAAGGCATTCCCCTCCCTCTTCCGCGGACTGCGCCCGGCCTTCGCACAGCTCGCGGCGCATGAGGAGAAACTGGCCGGCAATGCGGTATCGCCGAGTCTCGGGGGATCGAGGGCCCCAGCAGCCGAGAACGCAACGGCGCACCTAGCTCCTGCGCGGCACTACGAGTCCTCGTACCGGCTGGGCGGGAACGGATGCTGCTCGTCGATCGTGCGCAGCTCGCCCTTGTCCACCTCGCGGCGGATCTCGGCCTCTTCCTCCAGCACCTGGTCGGTCGGCGGGAGATCCTCGGGTAGCGGCGGTTCGTCGGTGGCCGGCGGCACCTCGTCCGGGTTGTAGTCGTCCAGGCCGGCTTCCACGCGCTCTTCTTCGGTCAGCCGGGCCAGCTGGTCGTCGTCAAGGCGGTCCGGTGCGCCGCCGTGCTCCCGGCGATCCCGGTGGAACTCTTCAGTCATGGGTGGAACGCTACCCCAGGCGTATCCCAGCGAACCGGCAGCTCCGGTGGTTTGCGGAACACCAGGCCGCGGGGCGTGGCCGGGCCCGCCGGGCGGAGGCGGGGGAGCCGATCGAGCACCGTCGCGACGGCGACGCGTGCCTCCAGCCTGGCCAGGTGCGCGCCCAGGCAGAAGTGCGGTCCGTGCGCGAACGTCAGGTGCTTTCCCGCGTTCTCGCGGTGGAGCCGGTAGCTGTCCGGGTCGGCAAACACCGCGGGGTCCCGGTTGGCGCCGCTGAGCGACACCGTCACCTGGTCGCCGGCCCGGATGTCTGCTCCGCCGATGGAGCTGTCCGCCGTCGCGAACCGGTCCACGACGGCCGCGGCCGGCTCGAGGCGGAGCGATTCCTCCACCGCCGCCGGGATCAGCGCCGGGTCGCCGCGTACCTGGTCCAGCGCGGGCGGGGTGGCGAGCAGGTGCGCGACGGCATTGGCGATCATGCCTTCGGTCGTCTCGATTCCGCCGAACATCAGCACGGCCGCGTTGGAGATGACCTCGGCCTCGGTGAGCGGACCGGCCACCTCGTTGAGCAGCGCCGCGTGCTCCGGGTCGTTGATGACCTTTCGCATGCTGTCGGCAAGCTGGTTGAACGCGGCCGTGCTCGGGGGGTTCGCGTCTGGCGGAGCGCCTGCCTGGCCCGCGGTCGCGGCGACGATCTCGTCGTACCAGCCGAGGATCGTGGCGGGGTCGGTGTCGCGCAGGCCGAGCGCTTCGGCCATCACGGCGACGGCGAGCGGCCCGGCCACCGCGCGCCGCAGCTCCGCCTCGCCGTGTGGCGCGATGCCTTCTACCAGCCGGTTCGTTTCGGCCTGGGTGAACTCCGCCAGCCGCGCGTGCACGGCCTCGGCGCGGAACGGCGGGCTGAACGGCCCGCGATGGTGCGCGTGCCGCGCGCCGTCCAGCGACAGCATGCTCGGCCCGACCACCCTGGCCGTCGAGAACCGAGGGTCGTCGACGGTGAACGTCCGCGCGTCGCGCAGTACGGCCACCGCGATGTCGTACCCGGTGACCAGCCACGCGCCGAGCGCGGGCACCCACGCGACCGGACCCTCGTCGGCCCGCAGCCGTGCCAACACCGGGTGCGGGTTGACGTCCAGGTCGGCGAGGGTGACCGCGTCACTGGTCCTGCCCATGTCGAATTACCCTAACAACATGCGCATCTTGCTGATTTCTGGCAGCACGCGAGGCGGGTCGGGGAACACAGCGGCGCTGCGGACGGTACAGGCGCTGGCGCCCGACGGGGTGACCGCCGAACTGTACGGCGGGCTCGCCGCGCTCCCGGCGTTCAACCCGGACGACGACCACGACCCGCTGCCGCCGGCGGTGGGGGAGCTGCGGGCGCGGATCGCGGCCGCGGATGCCGTGCTGTTCTGCACCCCGGAATACGCGGGCACGCTGCCCGGCAGCTTGAAGAACCTGCTCGACTGGACGGTCGGCGGCGGAGAGATGTACGGCAAGCCGGTCGGCTGGATCAACGTCGCGGCGGAGGGCCGGGGGAGCGGGGCGGCCGAACACCTGGCCATCGTCCTCGGCTACGTCGGCACTGTCGCGGTCCAGCAGGCGTGCGTGCGGCTGCCGGTGCCGCGCGACGCGGTGGGCGCGGACGGGATCATCGGCGACCCCCAGATCCGTGCTGGGCTCGTGTCAGTGGCGTCCGCGCTCGCCGCTCACGTGTCGCTTCACGTGTCGCTGCCAGATCCGTCGTAGGCGGCCTGAGCCGACTCGACGTCCTCGATGTGCTTCTCCGCCCATGCCTTGAGCGCGATGACGACCGGCAGCAGACTGCGGCCGAGCGGCGTGAGTGAGTAGTCGACCCGCACCGGCACGCCGGTCGTGACCTCGCGGGCGACGAGCCCGTCCCGCTCCATCGCGCGCAGCGTCTGGGTCAGCATCTTCTGGCTGACACCGGCGATGATCCTGCTCAGCTCGTTGTAGCGACGCGACCCGTCCGCCAGCGCGCTCAAGATGAGCGTCACCCACTTGTCGCTGATCCGCAGCAGGACCTTGCGGGACGGGCACTCCGCCATGAACGCGTCGTACGCTACGCGCGCCTCAGTGCGCCGCTGCGCGGCGGTCTGCGTGGGCAATCCCCGCACCTCCCGGTCCCTAACGCACTTCGAAGTGCGTGCTCCACTTACGGATGGAGAGTAGCTCTCCTCTGGTTCGTGTCAAGCGTCAGCGAACTCCGAGTCCGAGGAGAAAGCAATGCGCGCAGTTGTCAGCCGCCCGCCCGGTGAGCCGCCGTCGGTCGTCGAGGTCCCGGTGCCGCGACCGGGACCTGGACAGGTCCGGATCCGGGTGGCCGCGGCGGCGGTCAATCCAGTCGACGTCGCCACCCAGCAGGGCCACATCGGCCGGACCCGGCCCGGCGTCATCGGCCCGGGGGAGCAGGTCGGGCTCGGCTGGGACGTGGCCGGTACGGTCGAGGAGACCGGGGAGGGCGTCGCCGGCGTCGCGGTCGGCGATGTCGTCATCGGCCTGCGAGACCGCCTGGACGTGGCGGCCGGCACCTTCGCGGAGCAGGTCGTGCTCGACGCCGGCGACGTGGCGGCCGCCCCGCCCGGCGTGGATCTGCCCGCGGCATCGACGATCCCGTTGAACGGGTTGACGACCGTGCAGGCGCTTGACGAGCTGGGCCGGCTTGGCCTTCGCGCCGGGGACACGCTCCTGGTGACGGGCGCGGCGGGCGGGCTCGGCGGATTCGGCGTGGAGCTTGCCGCGATGCGCGGGTTCCGGGTGATAGCGGCGGCCGGTGAGGCCGACGAGGCTGTCATGCGCGGGTTCGGTGCTGCCGAGTTCGTGCCCCGCTCGGCCGCTTCGCTGGCAGACGCCGTGCGCGCGCTGGTGCCCGGCGGGGTGGACGCGGTATTCGACGCCGCGGTGCTCGGCTTCCCGGCCATGGACGCGGTTCGCCGTCGTGGCGTGTACGTGAACTTCGCGCCGGTGCACCTGCTCACGGTGCGCGGCATCGAGGAGTTGCCGATCCATATCCACGCCGACGGGCCCGCGCTGTCCGGCCTGTCCCGGCTCGCCGCCAGGGGGCTGCTGACGACGCGCGTCGCGGACACGTACCCGCTCGAGCAGGCGGCCGTCGCGTTCGAGCGGCTCCTCAAGGGCGGCCTGCGCGGGCGCCTGGTGCTGACGGTGTAATCCCCCCGGTGTAATCCAGCGGTGAGGTCGATCACCCCGGCCGGGGTGGCCAGGCACGTCATCCGGATCCGGACGCCGTGCGTGACGGCCCCGGCCTGGAGCCGGTCCCGCAACCGCAGATCCAGCTCACCGGGCGCCGCCGAACCCGGACGGGTCAGCGTGATCACCACCGAGCCCTCCGGTTCGGCGTCGCCGAGCACTTCGGAGATGATCCAGCACAGCCGCGCGACCACCTCCGGTTCGGGGTCTTCCGGCACGTCGTCGATCGGCGTGACGACCGGCAGCTGCGTCTGGTGGCGGTCCAGGAAAAACAGCCACAGGCTCCGCCGCGTCCGCCACTCCGGCCCGATGAGCTGTTCGACTCTCGCCAGCACCTCGTCATCGGTGCGGATGGGAGTGTTGTCAGGTTTTGCGTCGGGGGACCGGTCCATACACTCAGCGTTACACACGATAATCGCGCAGCGCCATAAGGCGATCACAAAGAGTTGCCAGTCGCGTGACTCGCGGTCCGGCTGCGATAGGACCGGCCGTCGGCAGGCCGCGGGGGCCGTGGCCGCGCACTGCCTGTGTCTGGTGTGCAGTGTGCGGCTGCCGGGATAGGAGCGCACGGCAGGTCCGCCAACAACGTGGAGGATTTCCCCCTTGTGGAAGATCGACCCTCGTAACCAAGGGTCCCGTTACCACGAAGGGAAAATCCGCCACATTAACCAAGGTCCAACGAGCCTTACGCGCCGGCGCACCGATCAGCTCGCCAGCCGACGCCCGCGAGCCAGAAGGCCGCGGGCGCACGGTGTCCTAAACGGTCACCACCCAGGAAGCGCCGATAATGTACATTATGTAAAGTTAGGTTGCGAGGACACCGTGGGTCCCTGCTGTGCGGCAGATTTTGCCGACGCCTTACTGGTCGGCAGCGGGCTGGGCGGTCTGGGTGCGGCGGAGGTAGTAGCTTTCACTCAGGCCGATGAGCAGCATGACGGCGGCGCCGGGCCATGTTGCCAGCAACGGGCGGCCGACGGCCGCGTTCACGATGACCACGATGAGCCAGCCGGTCACCGCGGCGAGCCACACCTGACCGTGGTTCACCGGACGCCAGCGCAGCGCGCCCGCCACGCCGCGAAGCGACGGCGATCGGACGCCTTGCCCGTGTTGGCTGGCGGGGTCATCGTGGTCGTTCATGAGACAAATTTTACCCCCGCCTACTCCCCCGAGCGCGCATCCTTCGCTCGCGTGTTCTACCCGAACCGTTCGCCCTCCCGCAAAGCGCCCGTGAGACAATGAACATCATGCTGGGGACCGTGACGACGCTGCGCCGGTACCCGGTCAAGTCGATGCTCGGCGAGGACGTCGCGGACTCCCCGGTGACCACGGCGGGCCTGGTTGGGGACCGCGGCCTCGCGCTCATCCACCAGAGCACCGGCCGGGTGGTCAGCGCCAAGAACCCCCGGCTGTGGCGGGCCATGCTCACGCTCACCGCGACCGTCGACGCGGATCAAGAATCAGTCAAGATTACGTTCCCGGACGGGAAGATCGCCTGGAGCACGGACGCGGACGTGGACGGTGTCCTGTCCGAGTTCCTCGGCCAGCCGGTCACGCTGACCGCGACGCCGCCGGCGGGCGCGGCGATGGAACACGCCGACCCGGACACGGTCAACGAGCGTGGCCTCACCGCGGACGCGGAGACCACGCTGATCGAGATCGGCGCCGGCGCCCCCGCGGGTACGTTCTTCAACTTCGCCCCGGTGCACCTGATCACCACCGCGACCATGGACCGGGTCAGCGAACTGCACCCGGACGGCGTCCCGGTCAGCCTGCTCCGCTACCGCCCCAACGTGGTGATCAGCACCCCGGACCGGCACGTCTTCACCGAGAACGACTGGCTGGGCCACGAGCTGGCGATCGGCGACGACCTGGTGGTCCGGGTGGTCGCGCGCACGCCGCGGTGCGCGGTGCCGACACTCCCCCACGGCACCACGGTGGACCGCGATCCGGAGGCGCTGCGGGTCGTCGCCACGCACAACCGGGTCCCCGCGCGGGCAGGCGATACCAGCCCGCAGCCGTGCCTCGGCGTCTACGGCCAGGTGCTGCGTTCCGGCGTAATCAGTACCGGCGACGCCGTTTCGCTGCGGAAATCGTTAACAAGTCAGGGATTGACCGCGAAATAAGTTCCATCACACAATAGCCCCCAACGAATCCGCAGCCCGGAGGGAGCGCTTGTGCCGGAACAGTCCGCCCGAGGTCTCAAGGGCGGCGCCCTTGGCTTCGTCCAGTCCACCGCGATCGGCCTGGCATCCACCGCGCCCGCCTACAGCATCGCGGCCACGCTCGGCTTCGTCGTGGCACTAGTCGGGCCGCAGACGCTGCTCCTGGTGCCGCTGGCGTTCATCCCGATGTTCTTCTCCGCCTGGGCGAACAAGGAGATGAACCGGGCCGACCCGGACTGCGGAACGAGCTTCACCTGGGCTGCCCGGGCGCTCGGCCCCCGCACCGGATGGTTCTTCGGCGGCTGGGGCACGATCGCGTCCGCGCTGCTGGCCATGGCGAGCTACGCGCAGATCACCGGCCAGTACACGTTCCTGTTCCTGGGCGCCAAGGGCATCGGCAACGACGCCACCAGCGGCTGGGTGCTGCTCACCGGCCTGGTGTTCCTGGCCTTGATCACCTACCTGTGCTACCGCGGCATCCAGGTGTCGGCCCGCATTCAGGTCGCCCTGCTGGTCCTCGAGTTCGTCATCTTGCTGCTACTGTCGGTAGTGGCGCTGGTCAAGTACGCGGCTGGGCACGCGCCGAAGGGCCACGGGACGTTCAGCTGGTCGTGGCTGGACCCGTCGCATTTCGCCAGCCCGAGCGTGTTCATGGCCGGCATGCTGCTGATGGTGTTCATCTACTGGGGCTGGGACACCACGACCTCGGTGAACGAGGAGACCAAGGACTCCGACCGGATCCCGGGCACCGCCGGGGTGCTGTCCACCGTCATCCTGCTGGCCACCTACTTCGTCGTGATCTTGAGCATGCAGCTGTTCGCCGGGTTCGGCTCCTCCGGCATCGGCCTTGGCAACACAGATAATCAGAACGACGTGCTCTCTCCGCTCGGGACGGCGGTTTTCGGCACCTCGGCGCTGGGCACGGTGCTGAGCCGGCTGCTGCTGCTGATGGTGATGTCGTCCTCGGCGGCCACCGCGATGACCACGATCTTGCCGAACGCCAGGACCACGCTGTCGATGGCGTTCCACAAGGCGCTGCCGAAGATCTTCGGCCACATCCACCCGCGCTACCTGACGCCCGATTTCGGCACGATCTCGTTCGCGGCGGTCTCCGCGGTCATGTACCTGGCGATCAACTGGTTCTCCGGCGGGAACGTGATCTCGGACTCGGTGACAGCGACGACCCTGTTCGTGGCCATGTACCTGGGCATCACCGGGTTCGCCTGCACGTGGTTCTACCGCAAGTCGCTGCTGAGCAGCCAGCGCAGCTTCTGGCTGCGTGGTGTGCTGCCGGGGCTGTCCGGCGTGATGTTGTTCGCGATCCTCGGCTGGTCGCTGTGGTTCTATCACGACCCGAACCAGTCCTACACGACGTGGCACATGCCGTTCAGGCCGCACTGGACGATCGGCGGCGTGCTGTCCATCGGCATCATCACCGCGCTGGCCGGCCTGGCGTGGATGCTATCGCTGCGGCGCTCGCACCGGGAGTTCTTCAGCGGCCGGGCGATGCGCGAGGGCACGGCGATCACCGACGACGACCGCGTGGTTCGTGTGTTAGCCCAGGCGGAACCGCCGGTGCAGCTCGTACACCTGCTCGGCCAGTTCGGGCACCGGGCCGGCCACGGCGGCCCCGGCTAGCACGTCGGTGATCCGCAGCGTCTTGACCGGGGAGCGGCCCACGCCGAACTCGGCATACCAGGCGGCGGTCTGCAGCGCCGAGGTCGCGTAGACGATGCGGCCGAGGCCCGCCCAGCCGTGCGCGGCGGCGCACATCGGGCAGTGCTCTCCCGACGTGTACACGGTGGCAGTGGCACGGTCCGCCGCGGGCATGTTCAGCGCCGCCCAGCGGGCCAGCGCGAACTCCGGGTGCCAGGTCGGATCGCCGGTGCTCCGCTCCCGGTTGTGCTCCTCGTTGAGCACCGAGCCGTCGGCCGCCACCAGCACGGAGCCGAACGGCTCGTCGCCCTTATCGACCGCCTCGGCGGCGAGCGTCACGCACCGTCTCAGGTGGATCAGGTCGGTTTCCGTTACGTCAGCCACTGGTCGCCGCCTTCACTGTGGCAAGGGCTTGCCACGCTCGCTCGGGATGGTTGGTCTCGTCGGGGTCCTCGTTGAACGGGTCGAGCACCACGGTCCGCGCGCCCAGCGCTGCCAGCTGCGCGAGGTCGCCGGCGACCTGGTCGATCGTGCCCTCCCCCGCCATGCGATCCGCGTCGTCCAGCGGAGCGTCGGTCAGCCGGAGCACGATCCTCGGCACCAGCTCGGGTACCGGTCCGCCCAGGTCGGCCGCCGTTTGCTTGAGCCGGTCGCAGGCTTCCCGCAGCCACGGCAGCCGGAACCGCAGCGGGTGCCACGCGTCGCCCAGCCGCACCGCCCGGCGCAGCGCGGCGTCGCTGCTTCCACCGATCCAGAGCGGGATGGTCCCGGCGCGGTAGTCCTCGGTATTGGTCCAGGCCGAGCGCATCGCGGTCAGGTACTCGTCGGTGAGCCGGCCACGCTCGGTGAACGGCATCCCCAGGGCGGCGAACTCTTGCCGCGCCCAGCCGACTCCGACGCCCAGCACGAGCCGGCCGCCGCTGAGGTCGTTGAGGTTCGCGGCCATGCGCGCGGCCAGCAGCGGATGCCGGTACGGCACGATCAGCACCGTGGTGCCCAGCCTGACCCGGGAGGTGAAACCCGCCAGCCACGCCAGCGTCGTGAACGGCTCGTAGAACGGCGCCGGGTACTGCTCGGCCACGTCCGGCGTGATCACGACGTGGTCGGACACCATCAGCAGGTCGAAGCCCAGCCCCTCGACGGTCAGCGCCCACTGGCGGAGCACGTCGGGCCGGGTGCCCGGCCCGAAGTTCGGCACATTCACGCCAAGTCGCACGCTCGCGTCATCCTGTCCTCTTCAGCGACGTCCGGGCCCTCGGGAGGCTCCGATGGGTAGCTATATCACGACCACGATTCCCTATGTCAACGTCAACGCGCGCAGCTCGCGCTATCGCCGCTGCCCGGTAGGTTCGGCGGTAGCCCCGTCTCCGCAAGGTGGCTCGAAATTATTGCGGACACTTACCCTCCCGGTTTGGACCCCGTTAGCTTATTCCGGGGTTTGCCCGGGTCGCTGGCTGCCCGGTGGGCCGGCGGCTGGCTTGATGGGCCTCGGTAGCGTGGTGGTTTTCCCCTTTGTGGTAGCGGGACCCCTGTTCACGAGGGCCGGTCTTCCACGAAGGGGAAATCTTCCACGTTGCTGACGGACTGCGGGTGCGCTCCTGTCCCGGTAGCCGCACGCTGCACTCCAGGCACAGGC
>DASRFJ010000181.1:0-24016 GCA_035651595.1 Streptosporangiaceae bacterium
CGCCTGCTTCGTGATTTCGTCGATCTATCAATCGATTGATTGGGTGGCTGGAATGTCGGGGCTTGTGCAGGTGAGACGGGCAGCGGTCGCGCTGTTCGCCGAGCGGGGCTTCGCCGCCACCGGGATCCGGGATATCGGCCGGGCAGTCGGCCTGAACCCGGCCACGCTGTATCACTACGTCGGCAGCAAGGAAGACTTGCTGATAGGGATGCTGCGGGAGAGCCAGGAGGACCTGCTGCGGGCCGGCCGCGACGCCTTCGGCGCAAGCGCCGACCCGGCAATTCAGCTGGCCCGCCTGGTGCGTGTCCACGTCGCGACCGAGGCCGTCAACCCGCTGATATCGCGGGTATCCGACCACGAAGTGCACGCGCTGACCGGGCGGAACCGGGAGGTCATCGTGGGCCTGCGCGATGATTACGAGTCGTTGTTCCACCGCGCGCTGGCCGCGGGCGCGCAAACCGGGCAGTTCCTGGTCACCGATCTGCCGGTCGCCAGGTACGCGCTGCTCGAAATGTGCAACGGCGTGGCCGACTGGTACCAGCCGGACGGCCGACTGTCGATTGCCGAGCTTCAGGACCTGTACAGCGAACTGGCCTGCCGGATGGTGGGCGGCCGGATCGTGACGCGCGCCGAATGCGAGCCTCCGGTCGCCATCACCCGGCTCGGCTGGGAACCGGTGCCGCCGGCCGGCACCGAACAGGCCTCCGCGTGAGCGGCGTTCTGTTCGACCGGACGGCTGGCCCGGTTCAAGGTGCCCGCGTACGTCGAGTTCGTCGAATCGTTTCCCATGACCCCCTCGGCGCGGATCCGCAAGCGCGAACTGCTGGAACGCGACCAGGACCAGCGAGCGGGAGCCTCCGACTTAGGAGGGACATAATGGTCGAATCCGGTCATATCACCGTGGCGATCCGCGACGAGGTCGCGCTGGTGACCCTTTCCCGGCCGGAGAAACTCAACGCGCTCACCGGCGCCATGCGCACCGAACTCGCCGCGATCCTCCGCCGCTTCGGCGACGGCGACAGCGACGGCGACGGCGACGGCGACGGCGAGACAAGCGTGCGGGGAATCGTGCTGACCGGCGCCGGCCGGGCGTTCTCGGCCGGCGAAGACCTGTACGAGGCGGCCCAGGTTCCGGCCGGCGGGATGGCCGCCGAAATCGAATCGTTCCACAACATGACCCGCGCCGCGCTGGCGGCCCGCGTCCCGGTCATCGCGGCCATCAACGGCCTTGCCGTCGGCGGCGCCTGCGAGCTGACCTTGTGTTTCGACGCGCGCATCGGCACCGAAGCCGCGGAGTTGTTCTTCCCGGAAAACAACCTCGGGCTGACGATCTCCAACGCGGCGAGCCTGCTGCTGCCGAGGCTCGCCGGGGCCAGGGCGATGCGGCTGATCATGGATTCGGCCCGGATCACCGCACGCGACGCGCTGGCCTTCGGCCTGCTGGATGAGATCACCGAGCAGGCGGCGCTCGTCGGCACCGCCATCGGGACCATCCACCGGTGGACCAGGCCCGGCGCGGCCACGGCCGAGCATCTGCGGCTGCTGCGGCCGCGGCCAGACGATATCGAGCGTGCCTTCGCGGCGGAGACCGAAGCCACCCGGAGCACCGAGCAGGCGGGCATCACGCAGGCCGGTATCGGCCAGTTCCTGCGCGGCAGGCGCCGCGTAACCTAACCGCCGCCTCGTTGTGATCGCGCGTATTTCGGCACAGGACTAATTTAGCTGCTAACTAATAAGCGAGTCCTCGGAGGAATCGACATGGCAAAGTTCATGATCCTCTACCGCGCATCGACGACCGCTCGCGAGCAGCTGGCGAGCGCCACGCCAGAGCAGATGAAGGCCGGCATGGACGCCTGGATGGCGTGGGCTGGCAAGGCCGGCGATGCCGTCGTCGACCTCGGCGCGCCGCTGGCGTACGCCACGCAGGTCAATTCGGCCGGCGCTGCGGGCGCGGACGACGTCACGGGATACTCCTTCCTGGAGGCCGATTCGGCGCAAGCCGTCGCCGGGATCCTGGACGGGCACCCGCACCTCGAGATGCCGGGCAGCTCGATCGACGTCCTCGAGCTGCTCAGCTTGCCAGGCATGTAAACCTGGGCCGAACGTACCGTGGTGCCACGCCAGGGCACCTGTCACGGCACGGGAAGCCGGTAGATGCCCCGGCCGAAGGTGGCGGCGAAGATCGTGCTGCCGTCTCCGGAGAGTTTCAGGTCGAGCACCGGGGCGTTAGGCAGACCGCTGCCCAGCCTGGCCCAGTTCCGCTTGCCGTTCTTAAGGTAGAAGACACCGAAGTCGGTGGTGGCGTAGAGCTGGTGGCGCGGCTGGTCGTAGGTGAGCATCCACACCGGCGCGTTGGGCATGTTGCCGCTGATGTTGAACCAGGTGGCGCCGCCGTCTCTGGTCTCCCAGATGTTGGCGGCCAGGTCGCCTTCTTTGTAGCTGGAGAAGCTGACGTAGACGTGGCTGGCGTTCGTGGGGTCGACCACGATGGCGGTGACCCACTGCTGCGGCAGGACGGCGGCACCGAGCTGGGTCCAGCTGACGTTGCTGGCCGTGGCGTTGGTGGTCTTCCACAGCTTGCCGGTGTCCGTGCCGGCGTAGATGGTGGTGGCCGGCGAGGTGGGCGTGCCCGTGCTCTTGGCCGGGGCGATCTCGGTGACCGCGCCGTACTCGTTCGCGTAGAAGGTGTCCGGGTTGACCTCGCTCGGCGGGACCGGGCCGGGCAGGCTGTCCGGGCTGTCCGGCGTGGTGGGGCTGATCAGCGTCCACGCGCCGGAGCCGGTGACCACCCCGGCGGCGGAGCGCGCGATCGAGGTGCCGCCGATGTACACATAGTCCGGGTCGGCCGGGTCGAGCACCAGCGGGGTGTCGGTGGTCAGCCGGGTGCCGTCCGGGAACGGGTTGGCGAAGAACGTGCTGGTTGTCGTCGTACCGGAGTCCACGAACTTGGCGCAGTCCTCGGCCGGCGGCGAGGGCTGGAAGCACGCGTAGTACACGTTCTGGTCGTTCGGGTTGATCTGTACCCAGTGCCCGTCACCGCCGAAGTAGCTGTTCCACTGGGTCAGGTCGGTGGGTTCCGTGCCGGCAGTCCAGGTCCGGATGCTGCCCTGGTCCTGCAGACCGGTCACCATGCGCGACGGGTCCTGCTGGGACACCGACAGATGGTAGGACTGGTTCCACGGCTCCACTTTCGCATGCGTCCACGTCCTGGTGGCGCCGTTCTGGGTGGAGACGTACACCCCGCCGTCGTCGCCGTTGTAGACCAGGTTCGGCACGTTCGGGTCCCATGCCATGGCGTGCTGATCGGCGTGCGGACCGTTGGAGTTGTGCCAGGTCACGCCGCCGTCGGTGGATTCGCGCAGGCTGACGTCGGCCGCGAAGATGTGGTTCTCGTTGGCGGGGTCGACCCATAGCCGGCCGAAGACCCATTCGTACCCGGCGCCCGGAGCGCCCGGCTCACCGGCCCCGCAGGTCCACGTCTTGCCCGCGTCGTTGGAGACGTAGAACCCCTTGTCCGGCCCGTTGGCGCCGCTGAACTCGATGTAGGCGCGGTTCGGGTCGCCCGGCGCGAACGCGATGCCGATCCGGCCGAGATCCGGGCTGGAGTCAAGCCCGCTGCCGGTCTGGTCCCAGGAGCACAGCGAGCCGGTGATGCTGGTGTTGTCCAGCCGGGTCCAGGATTTGCCGCCGTCCGCGGAACGGTAGAGCCCGGATCCCACGCCGCCGTAGTGGAACGCGCCGTTGTTGCGGTACCGGTCCCACAGCGACGCGAGGATGATGTCCGGATTGGCGGGGTCGAGCGCGACGTCGATCGCGCCCGTCGTCTGGTTAGGCGGTGCGAGGGCGAGTTTCCAGTCCTTGCCGCCGTTGGTGAGCTGGTACAGGCCGCGCTGGCTGGAGATCGTCGAGATCCACCCGGCGGCCGCGGCCCACACCTCGTGCGGGTTTGCCGGGTTCACCACGATCCGGCCGAACGCTCCGCTGTCCGGCAGGCCCCACGGCTGCCAGCTATGTCCGCCATCGGTCGACCGGTAGATGCCGTTGCCGAGGAACGTGTCCCCGCCGCCGGACGGATTCGCCTCACCGGTGCCGGCCCACAGCGTCCCGTCCGCGCTCCGCGCCAGCGCCCCCATCGCCTGCGTGTCGTTGGCGGGCCAGGCGGGTGCCCAGGTCACCCCGCCATCGGTGCTCTTCATGATCCCGCCGCTGGAGACCGCGGCGTACACCGCGCTCGGCGACGTGGTCGGGTCAATGGCCAGGTCCACCACGCGGCCGCCGACGTTGGTGGGGCCGGTGAACCGCCATGCCTTCGGGTCGCCGACGGGGATGGCCGCGGCCTGCTGCCGGGCCTGGGCCACCTGGTTCAAGGTGGCGGGCTGACCGTCCTTGAGCTCCGACGGCGGCGGCGAGTCCTCGCCGTCGTCCTGGCCGTCGTTGCCGGGTGCCGCCGCGGCACGAGGCGCCGCCGCGGCACGGTGCGGCGATGCCGCATGGGGTGCCCCGGGAGACGAGCACGCCGCCGCTATCGGCACCAGCAGTGTCAGCGCCGCGATGATGCCCAACTTCTTCGTCACCCTAGGACTCCATTCAACCCCGGAAAGAAACACAAACCCACATGTGACGCTAGAAGCGCCACACCACAAGTCAATAGCCAGCGGTGGTTTATCTCGCCGGGTCCTCGGCGGCGGGAGCCGACCGGCGCAGCCCCGGAACCAGCAGCAGCGTGACGGCGGTCGATGCCGCCGCCATCGTGCCCATGGCCGCAGCCGGGGGCAGGACCGACGCGATCGCCCCGGCGACGAGCGCGCCGAGCGCCTGCCAGACCAGCATGCCGTTCATGTGCAGGCCCAGGACCTGACCCTGGATCGCGTCGTCAGTATGCCGGAGGAGGCGGTCTTGCAACGGCAGCGACGCCGCGTACCCGGCCGCGGCGATGAAGCCGAGCGGTATCGCGACCGCGGGCGGCGGGGTGAGGAAGAAGAACAGGTAAGGTACCGCAAGCAGGAGCCGGAGCGGCTCGATGATCCGGTCGCGCAACCCTGGCGGCACATAGCGGCCGATCACCAGATCCCCCGCCATCATGCCCGCGGCGGTCGACGAGAACAGCCAGCCGGCCAGCGAGCCGTGGCCCGTGGACGCCGCGCTCGCGTACGGGACGAACACCGACTCGCAGCCGACCACGAGCCCATTCGGCACCCAGAGCGCGAGGTACAGGGGGCGGGTTACCGGTGAGCAGAGCAGCCGCCGGTTCACCGCCATCGTGCGCCGGACCAAACCCCCGCTCCCGTTCGCGTCCGCGGTCCTGGCGGCGCGCGCGGGACGGTCGCGCAGGCCGAACCCTACGCTGGCCGCACTCACCAGGTCGGCAACGGCCGCGACGGCGAACAGCCCGCGGGGCGACAGCCACAGCAAGGCGAGACCGCCGACGCCGTACCCGACCACCTGCATCCCGCCATCCGCCAGGTTCATCAGCGAGCGCGCCAGGATGTAGGACCCCGCCGGGACGATCTCGCGAACCAGCACCCACCGGGTTCCCGAGAACATCGCGTACGCCGCGTACGGGATCGTGAGCAGGCCGAACCGCGCCTGCCATGGCAGTCCCGGCACCAGTTGCAGCGCGTCGCAGACCAGCGCCGCACCCATCTGGCACATCAGCCCCGTCCTGGGCCTGACCCGGTCCGAGGACGCGAGCAGCAGCTGCGACACGGCCAGGGACACCAGCGGACCGCCGAACAGCGACAGCCCGCTCAGCACGGCCGACCGGGTCGCCTGGTAGGTGATCGTCGCCAGCGCCAGCCCGGACGCCGCCACCGAGATCACCACGACGCAGCGGTTGACGAACAACACGCGGAATTCCCGGATCGCGAGCAGCGACCGGTACGTTATCGCGGCGATCGTGACGGACACCGTTCGATCGTGCAAGCTGGACGCACGTGCGCATAATGATTCACGAGGACACGAAACATGGGGCAGAGCTGGGTGCTGAGCGCCGACCTGCTGGCGCACAGCAGGTTCGTGGTCTCCCCCTTCACCGAGACGGTCGCCGCGGCGATGATCCTCAGCCGGCCGAACCCGCCCGGCACACCGTGGATCCGGTCATTCCGCGCGCTGCACCGCGAGGCATACCTCGCCATGCTGGCCGAGGACGAGCTTCGCGCGGTCGTCGCGGAGCACATGTGGCGGCCGCGGCGTGGCCAGGTGCCGGGCTGGATAGCCGACTTTCTCGCGCTGCCGCCGCTCGGCAATGGTGCCACCTTCGCGGACGAGTTCGGCCAGCTCGCGGCCTGGGACGACGACAGGATGCGGGCCGAGATCGGTCAGTTCGCCCGCGGTCCGCTGCCCGCGGCGCTCGGCCGGCCCGGATTGCGCGACGCGGTGGCGGACATCCTCGGCTGGGTGTGGACCACGACGCTCGTGTCGGACTGGCCGCGGCGGCGGCGCGTCCTCGAGGCCGACATCCTCACCCGCACCAGCAGGCTGGCAAGCCACGGGTGGGCCGGGGTGTTCGACACCCTGTCGCCGCACTCTTCCTGGCTCGGCGACGGGCGGCTGCAGATCAACGGGTACGAGCTGGCGGACCGGGATCTGTCCCGGGCACGGGTGCTGGACTTCGTGCCCGTGCACAGCTACACCGGCTGGGACATGCTGGAACTTCCCCACCGGTACGCGCTTGTCTACCCGGTCTCCGGGGCGCTCGCCGACACCGGCAGCGGGCGGTCCGGCCCCGCTGGCCTGGCCCGCCTCATCGGCCCGAACCGCGCCCGTGTCCTGCGGCTTCTCGACGAGCCGCGCACTACCACACAGCTCGCCGCGCTCACCGGGCTGCCGCCCGGTGCGGTGAGCAATCACCTGCGCGTACTGCTGGAATCGGGCGCCGTCCTGCGCCGGCGCGCTGGCCGGGAGGTCCTCTACTGGCGCACGTCCCTCGGCGACGCCCTCGCGGCCAACGCTAACTCGTAGTATTGCTCAACAAAATACAGCCAATCGAAGGAGGCAGGACAACGGCAAGCCCAGCTCCAGCAGGAGCAGCGGCTGGCCCTGTCACTGGCCGAACGGTCCAGCCGTGCGCTCGGCCGCACGGCCGATGACCACCGCGCACTGCTCGACGCGCTGCGCGGCACCGCCGCCCAGGCCCAAGCGCAGGTCAGCACCCACCTCAAGGCGGGGGCCACGGAACTGCTGCGGCGACCTGCCGGTCTATCTGCACGTGGACGTCGACATCCTGGACAGCACCGAGGTGTCCGGGCTGCGCTTCCCCTCCGGCCCAGGTCCCACCGTGGCCGACGTCGAGCACTGCCTGACCGCGATCACCGCCACCGCCGACGTGGTCGCGGCGTGCCTCGCCTGCGCCTGGCTCCCCGAGCAGGTCGGCGACCCGCCAGCGCGGAAGGCCATCGCCCGGCTGGCCGCCGCGCTCGGCAAGGGGCTTGCCTGGCCAAGCAGTTAGATTCCCGGAATTCACGATCCTTAAGGATGCGATCCAGGTGGAAACAGGTAGATTACTTCGTAAGCTCCGGACAAACGCCGCAGGAGAACATCCGTGACCGAGCCCAAGATCGACAGCACCATTTCGCATTCGGCCAGGATATGGAATTACTGGCTCGGCGGGAAGGATAATTACCCAGTCGACAGGGAGATGGGCGACAAGATCCTTAGCTATGTCCCTGAGCTGGTTCGTTCGGCGCGCGCGGATCGGTACTTCCTGTCCCGCGCGGTGCGGTATCTCGTGCAGGAGCAGGGGATCCGGCAGTTCCTCGACATCGGCACCGGGCTTCCCACGGTCGACAACACGCACGAGGTCGCTCAGCGCATCGCCCCCGAATGCCGGATCGTCTACGTGGACAACGATCCGCTCGTGCTCGTGCATGCCCGGGCCCTGCTGGCCAGCTCGCCGGAAGGCGCCTGCGACTACATCGATGCCGACCTCCGCGAACCAGACCAGATCGTGGAGAAAGCGGCGGCAACGCTCGATTTCACCAAGCCCATTGCGATCATGATGCTCGGCATCATGAACTTCATCGTGGACGCGGACCAAGCACAGACAATCCTGGGCCATATCCTCGGTGCCGTGCCGTCCGGGAGCTACCTGTCGATCTCGCATCCGACCACCGAGTTCGATGCTGAACCGGCGGCCGTCGCGCTGGAGTTCTGGAATTCCAGCGGTTCTGCCCAGATGTGCTTGCGCTCCCGTGCGGAACTCCTGCGGTTTTTCGAGGGGACCGAACTCGTCGAGCCGGGCGTGGTGTCGTGCCCCCGGTGGCGCCCCGACCTCGCCGAACCCGGTGAGATCGTTGACGTGATGCACTTCTGCGGAGTCGCCCGCAAGCCATGACTCACGCGCGGACAGTTGAGCACGCCGGACCTACTGTGGCGCGGATGCTGCTGGGTGCGCAGCTTCGGCGGATGCGCGAGAACGCGGGAATCACGCGCGAGGAAGCGGGGGAGGTCATCCGGGCGTCCGGTTCGAAGATCAGCCGGCTGGAGCTTGGCCGCACCGGTTTCAAGCTCAGGGACGTCGACGATCTGCTCAGCCTGTACGGGGTGCACGACGATGCCGATCGGGCCACGTCCATCGCCCTCGCCCAGCAGGCGAACGCGCCCAGCTGGTGGCGTACCTACGGCGACGTGGTGCCCACGTGGTTTGAGCCTTACCTGGGGATGGAGCAGGCCGCGAGGCTCATCCGCTGCTTCGACATCCAGTTCGTCCCCAGCCTGCTGCAGACGCCAGACTATGCCCGCACGGTAATCCGGCTGGCGCTTGCCGATGCCGCGCGGACCCAAGTCGATCCGCGGCTGGTGCTGCGGATGCGTCGTCAGGAGATGCTGCACCGGCCGGATCCGCCCCAGCTGTGGGCGATCATCGACGAATCGGTGCTGCGACGCTCGATCGGCGGCACCGAGATCATGCGCGGGCAGATCCGGCACATGATCGAGTTGTGCCAGCTCCGCCACGTCACGATCCAGGTGCTGCCCTTCACCGCTGGCGGCCGTCCGGCCGGGGGCGGGGCGGTCACGTTGCTGCGCTTCGCCGAGGAGAATCTCCCCGACGTCGTCTACCTCGAGCAGCTCACCAGCGCCGTCTACCTGGACAAGCCCGCCGAAACGCTGCCGTACTGGAAAGTGTTCAATTCGCTGGCTGCCGAGGCTCAAGATCCGGTCACGAGCATCGAGACCATGCGCGCCCGCCTCAACGAGCTGTAACTGGCAAGAACATGACCCGTCACTGCCGCGTCGAATCGATTGCGCGAATCGATTCGACGAAAACCCAAACCCAGATCAGGCCGAACGGCCGGCGGTGCTTGTTCCGGGCGTCCGGCGCGGAGCCGCGATGCTGGCGCGGTCGACGAACGGCGGCGAGAGCAGGATGTGCGCGAGCGGCCCGGACGGGTCGGCGAGCAGCCGCAGCAGCGTCTCCACCGCGTGCCGCCCCATTTCCTCGGCCGGCACGTCCGCGGCGCTGACCTGGGGCTGCAGCGCCGTCGCGAGCCGAGTTGACGCGATGGCGAGCACGGAGACATCGGCGGGCACGGACAGGCCGCGCTCGCGCAGCGCGAAGAGCACACCGCCGAGGGCCTGTTCGTTGATCGTGAGGATGGCGGTGACCCCGGGCGCGGCCGCGACGATGCGCTCGACGCACCGGTGGGCCGCCGCCGGCAGGTCGTCGCAGCACAGGCTCGGGCCGGTCATCCCGAGTTCCGCGCATGCCGCACGGAAACCCTGGTGGGCGCGGATCGCCGGCCCGTACCCGCGGTCGAACAGCTCTTGCGGCCTGTTGATGAGCGCCACCTGCCGGTGTCCCAGCGCGTGCAGGCGGCGGACGCCTTCGGCGACTAGGCCCGCGTAGTCGAGATCGACCCAGGCATGCGCGTCCGATCCGGTGCGCCCGATGGTCACGAACGGGAACCCGCTCGCGGTGAGTTTGCGGGCGCGATTGTCGTGCTCGCCGGTCTCCATGAGCACGATGCCGTCCACCCGGCGCTCTCCGATCAGCTTGTCGAAGGCGCCCTCGCGGTCCCCGCCGCTCGGGGAGAGCAGGATGTCATAGCCATGATCGGCGGCCGCGTCCGCGACCGCGCCGACGAAGTAAAGCTGGTCGGTGCTGAGCCGGTGCCGCAGCGGCGGGACGACAAGGCCGAGCGTACGGGTCGCGCCGTGCCGCAGGGACCGGGCCACCGCACTGGGCCGGTAGCCTACCTCGTCGATCACCCGGAGCACCCGCTGCCGGGTGGCCTCGGTCACCTGGCGCTTGCCGCTGAGCACGTAGGAGACCGTGCTACGGGAGACCCCTGCCAGGCGGGCTACCTCGCCGATGTTCACCCTTGCCTCCCGGCGCCGGAACGGTTCGCGAACCGATTCACGAGCATACGGGAACACTCCCTGGCTCGTGACACGCGATTAACGGTACGGCAACGGCTAGTTGACCTGGTACCTGGGGCAGGCGTACCGTCGAACCGATTCTGCGAATCGATTCGACAAATGGGAGGATTGGCCCGGCATGGGGTTCTTCACGAGGAGCGGCGCGGCGGTCGAATGGCGAGGCGGTCATGAGACGGTCCGGGTCGAGCCCTGGGCGGCCGACAGCCTCCGGGTCCGCGGCACGATCGGGCAGGGGATCGCTGACGACCTGCCGGGCGCGCTGCTGCCGCCGCCGCACTCCCCCGACGCCTGGGCTGAAATCGGGCCGGACCTGGCCCGGGTCGTCAACGGCCGGATCGCCGCCGAGATCACCGCCGACGGCGGCTTGCGGTTCACGCGTACCTCGGACGGCGCCGAATTGCTGGCCGAGGTGGCGCCGCACTTCACGGGTCCGCCCCAGCGGCGGTACGCGCCTACCGGACGCGGCGGCGGGCTGCATCGCGTCGAGGTGCTGTTCACCGCGCGGGACGGTGAACGGTGCTACGGCCTCGGCCAGCATCAGCACGGCAGGCTGGATCAGAAGGGCGCCGTGATCGAGCTGGTCCAGCGCAATACCGAGGTGTCCATTCCGTTCCTGCTGTCCAGCCTGGGCTACGGGTTCTTGTGGAACCAGCCGGGCATCGGGCGGGTAGAGCTGGGTACCACCTGCACTCGGTGGGTGTCCGAGGCGTCCCGGCAGTTCGACTACTGGATCACCGCCGCCGACGAGCCCGCGGGCATCGTGCGCCGGTACGCGGACGTGACGGGGCGGGCGCCGATGCTGCCGGAGTGGGCCGCGGGCTTCTGGCAGTGCAAGCTGCGGTATCAGACCCAGGACGAGTTGCTTGACGTCGCCCGCGAGTACCAGCGGCGTGGCCTGCCGCTATCGGTGATCGTGGTGGACTACTTCCACTGGACCAGGCAGGGCGACTGGCAGTTCGACCCGGCGGAATGGCCGGATCCGGCTGGCATGGTGGCCGAGCTGGACCGGCTGGGCGTGAAGCTGATGGTGTCCATCTGGCCCACCGTCAGCCCGGCGAGCGAGAACTACAGCGAGATGAGCGAACAGGGCCTGCTGGTCGCCAGCGAGCGCGGCGTGGGTGTGCAGATGACTTTCTGGGACAAGGGTTCGGCCAGCCCGGCGCTGCTCAGCTACTACGACGCGACCAACCCGCTGGCGCGGGATTACATCTGGTCGAGGGTCAGGGAGGGCTACTACAAGCACGGCATCAGGGCTTGGTGGCTGGACGCGTGCGAACCCGAGCTGCGGCCCGAGCACCCCGACAACCTGCGGTACCACCTCGGTCCCGGCCTGGAGGTCGGCAACATCTACCCGCTGCTGCACGCGAAGGCATTCCACGACGGAATGGCCGCCGAAGGCGAGGACGAGGCCGTCTTGCTGTGCCGGTCCGCCTGGGCGGGCAGCCAGCGGTACGGCGCGGCCGTCTGGTCCGGTGACACCGACTCGACCTTCGAAGACCTGCGCCGGCAGATCCCTGCCGGGCTGAACATCGGGCTGTCCGGCATCCCGTGGTGGACCACCGACATTGGCGGATTCAAGGACGGGAACATCGAGTCCCCGTCGTTCCGCGAGCTGCTGGTCCGCTGGTTTCAGTTCGGGGTGTTCTCGCCACTGTGCCGGCTGCACGGATTCCGCGAGCCCGCCGCCGCCAGGTCCGGAGCCGGCCAGAACGGCGCGCCGAACGAGCTGTGGTCCTTCGGAGACGACGCGTACGCGATTCTGCGACGGTGGCTCGGCCTGCGGGACCACCTGCGTCCTTACCTCATGGACACCATGCGGATCGCGCACGCGGAAGGGCTGCCGCCGATGCGGCCGCTGTTCCTGAACTTCCCCGCCGACCCGGCCTGCTGGGACGTCGCGGACCAGTTCCTCCTCGGCGACGACCTGCTGGTGGCGCCCGTGGTCACCGAAGGCGCTGCCGAGCGGACCGTCTACCTGCCGGCCGGTGCGGACTGGCGCGACGCCTGGACGGGAGCCCCGCTCCGGGGCGGGCAGTGGATCACCTCGCCAGCCCCGCTGCGGACCATCCCCGTCTACGTCAGGGACGGCGGCAGCGTCGAGCCATTCGGCGACCTGGATCGGTTCGGCGGCGCGGGATGAACCAGGGTGCGGCGCGGCTTCGCGGGGTGGCCAGGTGGGTATTCCTGCTGCCCGCGATCGGCTACGTGCTGTTCGCGTTCGCCGTCCCGGTGATCTACAACGTGGTCCTTTCCTTCGAGCAGACCTCGCCCGCCACGATCGCGCACCTGACCGCCCCGTTCGCCGGCCTGTCGAACTACACCACCACGCTGAAGGACCCGATCGCGGACAGCGCGATCGTGCGCACGTTCAGTTTCACCGTGCTGTCGCTGCTGTTCCAGTTCCTCATCGGGTTCGCTCTCGCGCTGCTGTTCAGCCTGCGGTTTCCGCTGCGGACCCTGGCGCGGTCGCTCATCCTCGTCCCGTGGCTGCTGCCGTTGCTGGTGACCGGGGTCATCTTCAAGTTCCTGTTCCAGCTTCAGGCCGGCGCGGTCAACCAGGTCTTGCTTGATCTCCATCTCGTGCATCAGCCAGTCGGGTTCGAGGTCGATCCGGGCTGGGCCTACCTGACCGTATTGATCACCAACATCTGGATCGGCGTGCCGTTCTTCACCGTGCTGCTGTACAGCGCGCTCCAGGACGTCCCGCCAGAGCTGATGGAGGCCGCCCGGATCGACGGCGCCGGACCGTGGCAGCGCCTGGTCCGGGTCACGCTCCCGGTCATCCGGCCGGTCGTCGAGGTGGTCTTCGTGCTCGGTTTCGTATTCACGGTCAAGGTGTTCGACGTGGTGATCGGGCTGACCGGCGGCGGGCCCGCGAACTCCACCCAGCTGATCGCCACGTGGGCGTACAACCTGTCGTTCCAGGAGTTCGACTACGGCGCCGGCGCGGCGCTGAACACCGTGCTGCTGCTGATCGCGTTCGTTGCCGCGCCGCTGTACATCTGGCTGAACCGGGCGTCGCTGCGCGGAGACGCGCGATGAGCGCGGCTACCCGGCGGCGTCGAATTGGCCTGGGCCTCCGGCCGCGGCGGCTTGCCGCCACGTGCGCCAGCCTCGGCGCGCTGACCGCGCTGGTCGTGCTGCTGTTCCCGCTGTACGCGGTGATCGTCGCGTCGTTCGAGACGAACTCGCAGCTGTTCGGCGCGTCGCGCTACAGCTTCTTCCCGTCGCGGTTCACGCTGTCGAACTACCGCGTGGTGCTGTCCGAACAGGGCGGCCACGTGGTGAGCTCACTGATCGTCGCGCTCGGCACCGCGGCGCTGACGCTCGCGATCGCGGTGCCCGCGGCGCATGCGCTGGCCCGGTACCGGTTCCGGGTGACCGCGCTGCTGGCCGGGTCGCTGCTGGTCGCGCAGATACTGCCGTCGATCGTGATCGCGAACTCGCTGTTCCTGGTGTACCACCGGCTGCATCTGCTGAACAGCTATCTGGGGCTGATCATCGCCGACGCGAGCTACGCCGTGCCGTTCGGCATCTTGGTGCTGCGCGCGTTCATGCTGGGCCTGCCGCGTGACGTGATCGCGGCCGCCCGCGTGGACGGTGCGACGGAATGGCAGGCATTCAGCCGCGTCGTGCTGCCGATGAGCAGGTCGGCGATCATCACCGTCGCGCTGTTCGCGTTCCTGAACGGCTGGGGCGACTTCATCTTCGCCCTCACGATGCTGAACGGCAACACGTTCGAGCCGGTCACGCTGTCCATCTACACCTACATCGGCGAGTTCTCCCAGAACTGGGGGGAGGCGATGGCGCTGGCGGTGTTCGCCGTACTGCCGGCCGCCATGCTGCTCATCGCCGCGCAGCGCTATATCGCGGCCGGCCTGACGGTCGGCTCGGTGAAAGGTTAACCGCACTCATCAGGAGACACATATGCGCAGTCAGATAAGACGACGAGTCCTCGTGGTCACCGGCGTGGCGTTGCTGGCCGCGACGGCCGCTGCCTGCTCGTCGAGCCCATCCTCAACTGGCTCCAGCGGCGGCAGCGGTGGCGGCTCGGTCACGATCACCGAGTTCGACTATTTCACCGGCGGTGCCAACGCGGCGATCAACGCCTACAACGCCCAGTTCATGAAAGCGCATCCGAACATCACGGTGAAACGGACCTCGGTCCCGTACGCGAACCTGATCACGAAGATCTTGCAGGATGCGAGCGCGGGGGACATGCCGAACCTGATGCTGATCGACAACCCGAACGTGCCCGAGGTTGCCGCCACCGGCCAGCTCGTTCCGCTTGACAGCATGCCCGGGTTCACCACCAGCGGCTACACCTCCGGCGCCATCAGCGAGTGCACCTACCAGGGCAAGCACTATTGCTACCCGATCGGCACCAACGCCGTCGGGCTGTTCTACAACAAAGCCATGTTCGCCGCCGCGCACGTCAGCCCGCCGGCCACCTGGGCGCAGTTGCAGGCCGATGCGAAGGCGCTGACCACACCCGCCCATTACGGGATCGCGTTCGACGCCACCGGCGACGAGCAGTCGACCTGGCAGCTCGAGCCGTTCTTCTGGTCCAACGGCGCCTCGCTGACCAACCTCAGCGCCCCCCAATTCCAGCAGTCGCTCCAGCTATGGGTGAACATGGTGAAGGACGGGTCGGCGTCCAAGTCCGTCCTCACCTGGGGCCAGGACCCCGACCTCACCCAGCAGTTCCTGAACGCCAGGGCGGCCATGATCATCGACGGGCCGTGGATCTTCCCCGAGCTGAACGCGGCCGGGTGGAAGTACGACCAGCAGTACGGCATCGTGCCGATTCCGGTGCGCCAGGCCGGGCAGACGGTGATCGCTCCGCTGGGCGGGGAAACGATGGACATCGGCGCCGGCGGGTCAGCGGCGCAGCAGCAGGCGTCCTGGGAGTGGATCCAGGGCCTGCAGCAGCCCGCCACCATGGAGCACGTCACTTCGATGATGTATTACCTGCCGACAAAGCCCGCGGTAATCCAGCAGTACCTCAACGGCGGTCCGCAGTACACCGTGTTCGCGCAGGAAACCGAGAACGCCCGGCCGCGCACCACCGAGTACGGCGTCAACTACCCGAAGGTCTCCCAGGCCATCTGGACCGCCATCCAGGCCGCGATCACCGGCACCGCACCGGTGAACTCCGCCCTCCAGACAGCCCAAGGCACAGTCTCCGGCATCCCCAAAGTAAGCGGCTAACCCCCGGACCTGCTCCACGCTGCCCGTTTCGCCCTCTTTAGACTGGTGCGTTTGGAGGTGCAAGGGACCACCAGACGGGAGGGACGTCTTGACGACCGCGATCGCACCGCTGTCCGACTTCGGCACCTGGGCACGCGGAGACCTGCTGGTCATCATATTGCTCGTGCTCGGCGCTGTGCTGCTTACCCGGCTCGCGGACTGGGCGCGCGGCCGGATCATGACCCAGATCGATGCCCGGGCCGCCGATTCTGACGAGCTGGTGCGTTCCGAGGCGGCCAAGCACCGGCATGTCGTTGCCCAGGTCTTCACGTGGAGCGTCCTGGCCATCATCTACGTCGTCACCGCCGTGCTGGTGATACAGCGCATGGGCGTGCCCCTGGCCGGCTTGGTGGCGCCCGCGGCGCTGATCAGCGCCGCGCTCGGATTCGGCCTGCAGCGGTTCATCCAGGACATCGGCGCCGGGTTGTTCATCACCGGCGAACGGCAGTACGGCTTCGGCGACGTCGTCCGGATCTCGGTCGCCGGAGTGACGCAGCCCGCTACCGGCACCGTAGAGGAGGTCACGCTGCGGGTCACCCGCATCCGGTCGGTCAGCGGCGAGGTCGTCACCACCCCCAACGGCCAGATCGTCCAGGTCACCAACCTGTCGCGAGACTGGGCGCGCGCGGTGGTTGACGTCCCGGTCCCCTCGTCGGTCGAGGTGAGCCATGTCACCGAGGTGCTGCGGCGCGTCGGCCGGGAAGCGTTCAGCGATGACGAGCTGCGGAAGATGATGCTCGACCCGCCCACCGTGATGGGCGTCGAGCGAATCGAGGTCGACACGTTTTCTGTGCGCATGGTGGCGCGCACGCTGCCGGGCATGCAGTTCGACGTGGGCCGGGAACTTCGCGCGCGGGTCGCGTCGGCGCTGCGCCAGGAGGGCATCCTCGTCTCGGCCGAACTCGACACCGGCCGGGCGACCGGAGGTGCCTCGTGACCGGACGGCGGCCGCGCACCTCGACGATCGTGCTCATCGGGCTGTTCCTGGGCGTGCTCGCGCTCTACGTCCTGGTACGTCCGGCCCCGGGCCCGGCGGGCGCGAGCCGGCAAGTCACGAATCCGTCCCAGAGTCCCACCCCCTCCACTGCCCATCCCACGAGGTCACTCACCCCGACCTGGTCGCCAAGCCCGACCGTCTCTGGCTCCGCCAGTCCGTCTCGTTCACCGCGGCCAAGCGCTTCCTCAGCACCGGCCACGCCGGTCAGTCCGAGCGTCGGGCCGTCTTCGGCATCGCCGGCGTCCAGCCCATCAGCACCCGCGGCAATCCCCCAGACCAGCCAGCCCGCACCTTAAGCAGCCCGGCCACGTGCGCTCACAAGTGTTCGCTGAAGACTTCGACTTCGCAGCGGGCCGTGCTGCTGCGCCCGATGCGGGCATCGGCGGTGACCAAACAGACATGGAGGGCTTCGGCCAGGGCAACATACTGGGCGCCGTAGGCCGACAAGCTGGCGTGGAGGCTCTTGATGCGTGGCCACAGCGGAAGGATGTCTTGCCGCTCGATAGGGAACGCGCGGTAGTTGGAAAGCGCCGCATCAGCCTCCCGTTCGGTGATCTTCTTCCCCCGCCGAAGCCCGAGCAGTGCGGAAATGACCTCCCCATCGAGTACCAACGGCGCGTACAAGGTCTGCGCTGTCGTCAGCCGCTGAGCGATGGATTCTCCTGCCGGCGTCTTCGCCACCAGCAGTTCGACCATGGCCGAGCAGTCAACGACGGTCAATGCCCGGCCCGGCTCTCATCGATGGCGGCGAGAATGTCGGCGGCGCGGATATCGGCTGTCGCATCCCTGCGGGCTTGCTCCACCGCTTGCGCCACGGTAGGTCTGGCGGCCTCTCTCTCGATCAGGCCGCGGAGATATGCCTGCAGGGACTGCCCGGCTTGTGCTGCGCGGATCTTCATCGTCCGCACTGCGTCGTCGGAGACGTCCCGGATGGTAAGCGCCGTCATGAAGCCATTTTAGCATCATTGACTGCAGAATGCATTCAGCAGTTACGGCTGGGTGGTGAGCGTGATGCCGACGGAACGGGATGCCCCGTTCCGGGTGAATTCGATCGTGACCTTATCCCCGGGACGCTTGGTGAGCATGAGTTCCACGATCTGATTGGTGCTGACCGCCGCCTGCCCGTTGATCGAGGTGATCAGGTCACCGATGGCGAGCCCCGCCGCCCGCAATTTCCGATTTGTTCCAGCATGGCCCTGCCCGTTCAACGGTGTGCGGGCCCCTGGAGGCGCTCGAAAATTATTGCGGAAAGTTACCCCCCGATCCGGACCTCGTTGGCTTATTCCGGGGGTTTGCCCGGATCGCTGGCTGCCCGGTGGGCCGGCGGCTGGCTTGATGGGCTGGATAGCGTGGTGGTTTTTCCCTTTGTGGTAGCGGGACCCCTGTTCACGAGGGCCGGTCTTCCACGAAGGGGAAATCTTCCACGTTGATGACGGACTGCGGGTGCGCTCCTGTCCCGGTAGCCGCACGCTGCACTCCAGGCACAGGCTGCGCGCACCCGGCCAGACCCAGCGGCCGGCACGGGCCACGCGTGCGTGCGCATTCGCCAACAGAGTCCCGATTTGGGGAGGTAAGTGTCCGCAATGATTTCGCGTCTTCTCCCGGAGGCATGGGATACCGTCGAACGAGCCGTCCATAAGCGGACATTGCGGGCTTGCATGATGAGCGCGGGCGGCTAATGCTTCGCCGGGCCGCACCTCCGCGACCGCGGTCGACAGGTCCCAGCCGTCGTCGGCGGCCTTACGGAACGCCCACCATGCCGCGCTGAGCGCCTCGGCCACGTCCGCGGCACGCACGTTCATCAGCACGGTTATCCGCACATGATCGCTGCCGCGCCGGCTCTCGCTGTCGATGTGCGGCTCGACGATCCGCTCACTGGCCTGCGCCGCGAGATGGCGCTCGAACTGACCGCTGACGGCTCCCCAGTCACGCCAGCCACCGCTCCGGCTCACGCCGAGCCGGACCACCCAGTCCGCGCCCGCCGTACGGTTGATCATGGAAATGATCATGCCCGATTTTTAGCTGAACGGCGGTGGTGCTTCGTGCCAGGTCCGGTTGCTCCCCCGCGGGAGGACGCCGAGGTCCCGGAGTTCTGCCGGGCACTCGGCCTGCCCGGACTCGCCGACGTGCACACGCACTTCCTGCCGCCGCGGATGCTGCGCCGGGTCTGGGCGTATTTCGACGAGGGCGGACCGCTGATCGGCAGGCGCTGGCCGATCCGGTACCGCTGGCCGGACGACGCAGCGCGGGCCGCGCACCTCGCCGGCATGGGCGTGCGGTTGTTCACGGCCTTGGCCTACGCGCACCGGCCCGGCATGGCCGCGGACCTCAACGCCTGGACGCTCGGCTTCGCCACGGCGACGGCCGGCTGCGTCCCGTCCGCGACCTTCTACCCTGAACCCGGTGTGACCGAGTACGTCGCCGGCGCACTGCGGGACGGCGCGCGGATCTTCAAGATCCACCTCCAGGTGGGCGGGTTCTCTCCCGCCGAACCGCTGCTCGCCCCGGTGTGGGGCCTGCTCGCGGACACCGGCACGCCGGTGGTCGTGCACGCCGGTCACGCTCCCGCGGGCAATCCGCACACCGGCCCGGCGCCGTTCGGCCGGCTGCTCCGCGAGCACCCGTCGCTGACCGCCATCGTCGCGCATCTCGGTGCCCCGGACTACGAGGACTTCCTGCGGCTGGCCGCCCGGCACGACAACGTGGCGCTGGACACGACGATGGTCTTCACGGATTTCTTCGACGAGATCGCGCCGTTCCCGGCCGGGGCGCTGCCGCTGCTGCGGGACCTCGGCGAGGCCGGCAAGGTCCTGCTGGGCAGCGACTTCCCCAACATTCCCTATCCCTACGCGAGGCAGCTCGCCGGGCTCGCCGACCTGGGCCTCGGCGACCGGTGGCTGAAGACCGTGTGCTGGGACGCGCCGGTCCAGCTCCTCGGTTAAAGGGAGTCGATCCAGCGTTCCAGGCGGCGGCCCTCCCTGGCCATCAGCGCGGGGTCCCTGAAGGTATTGGTGAGCAGCGCGACGCCCTGATAGGACGCGACCAGCGCGACGGCGAGATCCCGCGCGTCGGCCCGTCCCATGGCGCGGAACTGCTGCTCGGCCCAGCCGACGAGGGTACCGAGCAGCACGGCGGCGGTCTGGTCCATGCCGTCCGAGCGTTTGTCCAGCTCGCAGGCCAGCGTCCCGAACGGGCAGCCGTATTTGCTGACCAGCTCGCGCTGGCTGGTCCACTCGCGGACGATTCCCTTCAGCCTGGCCTGCGGGGTGCGGCGCCGGTCAAGCGCCGCGAGCGTGGTCCTGAGGTGGTCGCCGTGCGCGTCGATCGCGGCCTCGACCAGCTGGTCCTTGGTCTTGAAGTAGTAGTAGACGTTGCCCACCGGCACGTCGGCCGCCTCCGCGATGTCAGCGAGGGTCGTCCGCTCGACGCCCTGCTCATGCAGCACAAGGCAGGCCGCGGCGATCAGCCGCTCGCGCTTGCCGGCGGGTGTGTCCTGGACCGCTGAGTCAGTCATCTCACTCAGAGATTATGTCGTTCTCCGGGCGGTAGACAACTTCCCGGCACGGCTTGTAAGTTAGTTGACTAACTGACTCTCAGCGCTCATGAAAGGTCATCCGGTGGCGACAAGCCCTGAGAATTCCCCGTTCCTGGCGACGGCCCGCGGCAGGCTCACGCTCGCCCTGCTGTGCGCCGTCGCGTTCCTCGACTTCGTCGACGCATCGATCATCAACGTCGCGCTGCCCTCGATGCGCGCCGACCTGCACGTGTCCGTGCAGAACCTGCAGTGGGTGCCCAGCGGCTACCTGCTGACCTACGGCGGGTACATGCTGCTCGGCGGGCGGGCCGCCGACCTGCTCGGCAGGCGCCGCGTGCTGGTGGCCGGCACGTTCGTGTTCGGCGCCGCGTCGCTGCTCGGCGGGCTGGCGCCGAACGCGGGCACGGTGATCGGCTCCCGGCTGGCCCAGGGCGTGGGCGCCGCGATGATGCTGCCGTCCGCGCTGTCGATCCTGACCACGACGTTCCGCGACGGGCCGGCGCGGAACAAGGCGCTCGGCGCGTGGGGCGGCATGGCCGGCCTCGGTTCCGCCGCCGGGGTGCTGCTCGGCGGCCTGCTGACCCAGGGGCCAGGCTGGCGTTGGGTGTTCCTGGTCAAGCCGCCGCTGACGGCCGTGGTGCTTTTCGGCGCGTTTGCGCTGCTCCCGGACGACCGGCGGCGCGGACGGCTGGCGCACTTCGACATCTCCGGCGCGGTGCTCGCCACCGCGGGCACGCTGCTCCTGGTCTTCGCGCTGGTCCGTGCGCCGGTGGACGGCTGGGGTTCGGCCCGCACGATCGGTGAGCTGGCCACCGCGGCGGTGCTGCTCGCCGCGTTCGTCGCCAACGAGGCGCGCGGCAAGAACCCGCTGCTGCCGCTGTCGATCTTCCGGATCAAGGGCCTCGCCGCCGCCGACATCACGCAGCTGATCGGCATCGCCGGCATGTTCGCGGTGTTCTTCTTCCTGACCCTGTACCTCCAGGACGTCCTCGGGTACTCGCCGATCCGCACCGGCCTGGCGTACCTGCCGGTCACGGCCGGCGTGGGCCTGTCCGCCGGCCTCACGCCGCGGCTGCTGGGCCGGTTCGGCATCCGGCCGGTCTTCGTGGCCGGCACGCTGGTGGCCGGCGGCGGGATCCTCTGGCTCTCCCGGGTCCCCATCCACGGCTCGTATCCCACCGGGATCCTGCCCGGGCTGATCATCTTGTCGCTCGGTCTCGGTGCCGAGTTCGTCGCCGCCACGACCGCCGCCAACGCGGGGGTTCCGCCGCAGACCGCGGGGCTGGCCGCCGCGCTGTTCAACGCGTCGCAGTGGATCGGCGGCGCCCTGGGCCTGGCGATCTTCTCGGCGGTCGCGACCGCGCGGACCAGCCACCTGCTCGCCGCCCGCGCACCGGCGCCGGTCGCCCTGGACGGCGGCTTCCACCTGGCGCTGCTGACCGCCAGCATCTTCCTGCTGGCCGCGTCGCTGTTCGCGTTGCGCACCACCCGCTCGCGCGGCGACCTGCCCACGCCGGAACCGGCGGGTCTCACGCCTGCGTCGTCCCCCCGAGAGCAGCCAGTAGCCCCTGAAGTCCCCCGCTCCCCCGCGAGCCCGTCCGCTAAGTCATGATCATGGAGCACATCGTCGCGGAGTTGCGGGAAGACCTTCGCGACCTTGCCGAGGAGGTAATCGCCGTAGCTGCCGGTGAAGGCGCGCAGGTCCTGGCCATCCCACCGTGGCCTGCCGTCTTCGCCGGCCGCCGCGCGGGCGGGCAGCGGCGGCACCTCGGCGGAGAACCCGGGATCCAGGAAGAACGGGAACGACAGCCGGCCGTGGCCGCTGAGGTTGCGCACCCGGTGCGGCGTGGACCGGTACCAGCCCCCGGTCATGCGGTCCAGCATGTCGCCGATGTTGCAGACGAACGTGCCGGGGATTGGCGGCGCGTCGATCCAGCCTTCCGGCGCGGAGATCTGGAGGCCCCCGCTGTCGTCTTGGGCGAGCAGGGTAAGCAGCCCGTAGTCGGTGTGCTCGCCCACTCCCCAGCCCGAGTCCCGCGGCGCCGCGGGCGGGTAGTGGAAGACGCGGAACAGCACGGTCGGATCCGCGGTGTATCCCGTGGCGAAGTACCCGGCGTCGAGCCCCAGGCTCAGCGCGATCTCGGACAGCACCGCCTGACCGAGGCGGGTGAGCTCGTCCAGGTACGCCAGCACCAGGGCGCGCAGCCGGGGAACCTGCCGCGGGAACAGGTTGCCGCCGTGCAGCGGCAGGCCTGCCACCACGCGCGGGTCGTCGCCGGGCAGTTCGGCGCCGAAATACAATCCCTCCTTCAGGTCGGGCTGTCCCGAGGTGAGTTCGGCGCCCACCGGAAAGTAGCCACGCCAGGCCCGCCCGCCGCGGGCCATCTCGATCTCCAGCTTGTCCGCCAGCGGCAGGGCGAAGAATTCCGCGCTCGCCTCGGCCAGCTCGCTGAGCAGGTCCGCGGGCACGCCATGCCCGGTCACGTAGAAGAAGCCGCGATCGCGACACGCCGCCTGGATCCGTTCGGCCGAACTGCCCGTTGATATGTCGATCACCGGAAGCGCGTCACCCGTCATGACGCCGATAGTAAGGGGGACGCGGAAATCCGCGTCCCCCTTACCGGTGCGAGTTACCGGGGATAGATCGTGAGGTGCGCGTAAGAGAACGTGCTCTGCTGCCTGCCGGCCCAGACCTGGACGCCCCACAGGCCGATGCCCTGGACGGTGACCTTGGCCGAGTGCCAGTTGCGGCCGATGACCGGAGACCGGACGCTGAAGAACACGGACACCGACGTGCGGTGGCCAGGGTTCAGCGTGCCGATCCTCCAGCTGGCCGCGTTGTTCCGGACCACACATCCGCCGGCACCGAGGTTGCGCGCGTGCGAGCAGGACCGCACCCGCAGCGGAGACGGCAGCGCGATCACCGCGTTGACGGCGGCCGCCGGGCCGTTGCCGCGGTTGAGCACGACCAGCGTGCACGAGCCGCCACCGCCGACGACCACCGACCGCGAGCAGAACAGCTGCGTGACAAGCTTGCCGTGCTGTCCGCCGTGACCGTTGAGCCAGACGGTGTACGGACCCGCGGTCGCCTTCCCGACCGCGTTGGACGCGATCACCGAGTACGTGAACGAGCTGATCCCGCGGGGGACCCGCCCGGAGAGCTGCCCGGTCGAGGTGTCGAGGCGCAGCCAGCCGGGCGCGTCCGAGGCCAGCTGGTACGTGGGCGCGGGAACGCCCTTTGCCGCGAACGTGTACCGGTAGACCGCGCCGCCTGTCGCCGTCAGCGCGGGGCTGTCGGCGGTGAGCGCTGGCGCGACACCGACGGCCGTCTGGTAGGCCCCGCTTGCCGATTGGGCAAAGTTGCCCCAGCCGCGGTAGGCGGCCTTCAGCTGGAAGGAGCCGAACGGCAGTTTGCGGATCTCGCAGCTCCCCGTCGCCGTCGGGCCCGAACTGCTGGCCAGCGATGCGGTGCAGGTGTACGGCGTGCTCGTGTCCGGATAGTTCGAGCTGACCACGACGTTGCCAAGCGGGGCCTGCGAGCCGCCGACCGCCGACACCGACACTTTCACCCGCAGCACCGGCGGCACCCCCGGGTCGACCAGGAGCTGCTGGGTCCCCGAAATGCTCGTCGTCGTGGTGTGCAGCGGACCGGAACTGGCAAGTGCGCCCGGCACCAGCAAACCTCCCGCGACGCCGGCCCCCGCTAGCGTTGCTGCCGCGATACCCGCAAAGCGGCGTCTGGTGACGCCGCGGCGTATCAGATTGTGCACTAGTGATTACCTTCCACCCGTTGTCGGCACGTGCGAACAAAACCTGACGATGTATATACGCCGCAACCAAGCAAAGCGTTGCTTCTG
>DASRFJ010000182.1:0-29819 GCA_035651595.1 Streptosporangiaceae bacterium
CCGCGCTCATGGCTGCTCAGCCAGCGGCTCAACCTCGCCGAGGAACTGCTGGAGACCACCAGCCTGCCCATCGAGCAGATCGCTGACCGGGTGGGGTACCGGAGCGCCGCGGTGTTCCGCGAGCAGTTCACGGCGCGCCGCGGCGTCGCGCCGCGCGACTACCGGCGGACGTTCAGCCGCACAGCGTGAACCACACAGCGTGAACCGCACAGCGTGAACCACACAGCGTGAACTCGCGGGCGCTACGTCGGCTGCCCCGGCCGACGGAATGCTGGCAATCGTGGTCGGCGCTGATTGCGCCGACGCGCGACCCGCGGGGGGCCGAAGACACGGGTCTGGCGTATTGCGACAACGAAGGCGTCGAAGGCCGGGCCGTCGAGGCGGTGCCGGATCATGGCGCGCAGCATGTAGGCCTCCACCCGGCCGCCCACTTCTTCGCTTCCTGCCCGGATATAGGCGACGTCGGAGGAGTTGAGTGCCCGTGCCGCCCTCAGCGCCTCGACCACCGCGGGGTCCGTGGGATCCACTGTGTTCGGCTTGACGGCGCTCAGGGCCAGGTACAGGTCGTCGATGCGGGCCGAGTTGTACTTGTTGAAGCCCTCGGTGTCGGGGTTCCGGTAAGCGTGGGCAGCGCTGACGAAGCGGCTCTGCTCTTGCGTCGGCGCATCGCCGCCGACCGCGGTCTCGACCGCGGCGTAGTCCTTGCGGATGCGCTCGAAGACCTCGAACTGTCCTGGGGCCCACTGCTTGCCCCGTCTGTCCGCATCGGCGCGCACGGTGAGGGCCGCGCCGCCCTGGTAGCTGTACGCACGGTACTCGGTCTTGTACTCTCGCAGCGCCTTCTGGAACTCCACCGCCTCAGGGATCACTGCCGCCGCGATGCCGCTGCTGAGCGCGGGGCCGCGGTGCCTGTCGGCGCCGTGCTGCACCTCGTGCCGCAGGGTCTGGAAGAACAGGGCGCTGTGGCGGTCATCGCTGGTGACCGCGTCGGTTACGGCGATGTAGCCGGGCTTGTTCCACCCGTTGATCCGCTTGTCCAGCACGACGTTCTTCCGGTCCGCGGCGTTGACCGGGTCGTAGAGGTGGGAATCGGCGGCCTGATCGCCCACCGCGCCGCGGCCTGCGCGGTTCGGTTTGGGGAAGAACGTCGCGTCCCTGTCAGTCGGCTTACTGCCGCGCAGGAAGAACCTGGCGCGGTACTCGCGGTCGGGTGTCTCGGTCACCACGAAGAGCTTCGACTTGCCCCGGCGCACCCAGTCGACCGAGTTGCGCAGCCGGACGTCCTCGGATCTGCTGCCCTCGTCGAGCCAGCCCTCGACTCTGTTCAGTTGCTGCCGGTGCGCATCGCGCGCGGCCGTGAACGCGATGCCCCGCCACCTGTCGACCCGGTCCTTGAAGGCCTCGGCCTCCGCGTCGAGCGCGTTGACCTCCGTGGCCCGCATCCGCGCCCGCCGGGTCCGCCGCCACTCCGCGATCCGGTCGCGGAGCGCCTGCAGGGCTCTGGACAGGCGCGGCAGGACACCCTCGGCATACGCCGCGCGGACTCGCACCACCGCGTCATCGATGCGCCTGAGCTCCGTCGAGCGGGGCTTGACCAAGCCGGTGACCCGCTGCGTCCGGGTCGTCTTTTCGAACCAGTTCTCTGCCCCGTCCAGGTAGGTGCGGCGGATGACCGCCGGGGATGACTGCTGGGTGACGTGGGCGAGCTCGTGCGCCAGCAAGTGCCGGCCCGCCGCGCTGCCGAGATCGGGCAGGCCGCGGCGGAAGAAGACGTGCTGGCCGATGGTGAAGGCATGGGCCCGGACCGTATCGCACAGGTCACGGGCCCGGGCGTCGGCGTGTACCCGCACCCCCGGCAACCTGGTGCCGAGCGCGGCCTCCATCCGCGCTCGCGCCATGGCCCCCAGCGGCGCGCCGCCGGCCCGCTGGGCCGCGCCGACCGCGCGGGACGTCTCGCCGTCGAGCGCACCGCCCGGGTCACCGGCCGCGGCGCGGCGGTGGATCAGCGAACCGGCACCGGCGATCCGGTCCGCGGCGGCCTCCGCCGGATCGTGCGCGGCGCCGACCACTAGCGGCGTCACGGGCGCGGCCGGGCCCGCCACCAGCCGCTGCACGAACTGGTTGCCGTGGCTGCGCTGCAACTGGAGGAGAAGACCACCCAGGTCCCGGCGAGCACTCGGCAATCCCTCGGTGTCGCGACGAGGCGGGCCGGACGTGTCCTGAAGACGACGCTGCAGCAGGCTCGCGTACTTCGCCGTTCCGCCCATCGTGTCCTCCCAGCCGTCCACCCCCGGCCACGACCAGCGTGTCATAAACGGCCGGCCGCGTACAGGCGCTCATCCGTGCGGCAATGGGCGACCTTGCGCGTGTCGCGGGGTGTTCGGAGGACGCGCGTATGCCGTTCTGATAAAAAGCTCAAATATCCGTATCTGGGGTGGGAGGAACCACATGAAAACGAGGCTTGTCGCGTGTGCGGCTGCCGGCGCGATGATCGCGCTGCTCGGTACTGCCGTGGCCGCGGGCCAGGCGAACGCCAGCCAGGCGAACGCCAGCCAGGCGGGACCCAGGAGCAGCCGGCCGTGCGGAACCGAAGCCAAGCCGGGCACCTACAAGCACGTGATCTGGATCTTCATGGAGAACCAGAGCTACAGCACGATCATCGGCTCGTCGCAGGCGAAGTACATCAACACGATCGCCGGCGACTGCGGGCTGGCCACCAACTATCACAACGTCACGCACCCGAGCCTGCCGAACTACATCGCGGCTACCTCAGGGCTGGCGGTTTCCTCGCTGCACAGCTTCCTGCCGGACTGCGGCCCGGCCGGGAGCTGCAAGACGTCGGCCAAGAGCATCTTCGGCCAGGGCGAGTCGTGGCGGGCGTACGACGAGTCGATGCCGTCGAACTGCGACCGGTCCAACGCCGGCAACTACGCGGTGCGGCACAACCCGGCGGTGTATTACACGACGCTGACCGGCTGCTCCGGCAACGACGTGCCGCTCTCCCACCTGTCGTCGGACCTGTCGCACAACCGGCTGGCCGCGTTCTCGTTCATCACGCCGAACCTGATCGACGACATGCACAACGGCACCGTCGCGGACGGCTCGACGTGGCTGTCGCACAACCTGCCGGTGATCCTGAACAGCGCCGAGTACCGGAACGGCTCGACGGCCGTCTTCATCACCTGGGACGAGGGCGAGCAGGGCCACTACGGCCCCGGCGAGCAGTGCGCGAAGAACACCTCGGACGTGAGCTGCCGCGTCGCGACGCTGGTCATCAGCCCGAGCACCAAGGCCGGCACGCGGTCCGGCACCCTGTTCAACCACTACTCGCTGCTGGCCACCGCCGAGCAGCTGCTCCACCTGGCCAAGCTGGGGCAGGCGAGCAGCGCCACGACGATGACCAAGGCGTTCAACCTGTAATGCCGGCCACGGCCTGCCGGACGGCCGCTTCGTCCGGCGGGTCGTCGCGGCCCGCGAACAGCATGTGCCCGGTGCCGACGAGCGAGAGCGCGAGCGTCTCGACGTCGGCACCGGGCGCGAGACGGCCCAGCTCGCGCTCCGCGGTGAGGTAAGCGGCAATCATGGCCGAGGCTTGCGTCAGGATCGGCACGCCGTTCGGCTGGGTCTGACGGAGCCTGGCGCGCAGGTCGTCGCGGAAGATGATCAGGCTCACGATCGCCACCGCGACGGGGTCGAACAGCTCGGTGAGCGCCCGGCTCAGGTTCTCCGGTACCGTGCCGGTTCCGGCCTGGTCGAGCAGCGCGGTTTCCTGGGCCGCGACGCGGGCGATGCGGTCGAGCACCAGCTCGGTGAGAAAACTGTCGAAGTCGGCGAAGTGGCGGTGCAGGACGCCCTTGGCCACGCCTGCCTCGGCGGTGACCGCGCGGCTGGTCAGCGCGTTCGGCCCGTCCCGGAGCAGGATGCGTTCGGCGGCGTCGAACAGCTGCTGGCGCGGATCGCGGATCGCTATCCCTGTCGGCACCGCGCATCCCTTCTTCGCTGTGCGCGAAACCGGTTCTGGAGTGGGCGAGCGCCCACTTAAAGTGGGCGCATGACCACTCTACCTTCTGGGCCGGCGCCGGGTACGGGCGCCCAGCCGCACCTTGCCAGGCAGATAGCCGAGTCGTTCGGCGTGGACGCGGAACGCTATGACCGGACCCGGCCGCACTATCCCGCTGCTCTGGTGGACCGGATCGTCGCGGCCAGCCCCGGGCGAGAGGTCCTCGACGTCGGGCCCGGCACCGGCATCAGCAGCCGCCAGTTCCAGGCGGCGGGCTGCGCCGTGCTGGGCGTCGAGCCCGACGCGCGGATGGCCGAGTTCGCCCGGCGGACCGGAGTCGAGGTCGAGGTGTCCACGTTCGAGGCCTGGTCCCCGGCCGGGCGTTCGTTCGATGCGGTGGTAGCCGGGATGGCCTGGCACTGGGTCGACCCGGTCGCGGGCGCCGCGCAGGCCGCCCGGGTGCTGCGGCCCGGTGGCCGGCTGGCCGTGTTCTGGAACGTCTTCCAGCCGCCGGCCGCGCTGGCGCAGAAGTTCACCGCGGTCGCGCGCCGGGTGCTGGCCGACTCGGCGTACCGGCCCGACGGGCGGTCTCCGCTGGCGGCGTACCAGGTGATGCTCGACAAGGCCGCCGACGGGATCCGGCAGGCCGGCGCGTTCGGCGAGCCGGAGCAGTGGCGGCACGACTGGGAGCGCGGCTACACCAAGGCCGAGTGGCTGGACATGATGCCCACCCAGGGCGTGTACACCCGGCTGCCATCCGGCCAGCTCAACGACCTGCTGGCGGGTACTGGGCAGGCCATCGACGAGTACGGCGGCAGCTTTACCGTGGAGTTCGCGACCGTGGCGGTCACCGCTATTGCGGGCCGGTGAGCTGGGACATTGTGAGCTCCGCCGGGAAGCCGAACGCGACGGGAAGGCGCGGGTCGAGGAAGGCCGAGATCCGCGCGATGCTCGTCGGCGTGGCGGTGAGGACCTGGACGCCGAACGCCCGGTACACGCCGTCCGGGCCGCGCTGGTACTCGGCCAGCGCGGGCTGGCCGTTGGCGGCGGTCGGGAGCAGCTTGAACGTGCCGGGCTTGCGCAGCACGTGCGTGCCCAGGAACAGGCCGATATGGTCACGGCCGGCGAACCAGGTGGGCAGTGGCGGCATCTCGAGCACGGCGTCCTTCTGGAGCAGTTCGGTGAGGGCGGCGATGTCGGCGTTCTCGAAGGCCGTCGCGTAGCGGTCGAGCAGCGCGCGATCGCCGGGGTTGGCGGGTTCGCGGATCTCGTTCTCGGCGAGCCCCGCCTGCTGGAGCTGCGCCCGGGCACGCTGTAGCGCGCTGTTGGCGGCGACCGTGGTCATGCCGAGCAGTTCGGCTACCTCGGCGGCGTGCCAGCCGAGCACGTCACGCAGGATCAGCACGGCACGCTGCCGGGCCGGCAGGTACTGGAGGGCGGCGATCAGGGCCAGCCTTATGTTCGTCCGGGACATGGCGGCGGACTCCGGGTTCAGCAGCGTGTCCGGGATCGGCTCGAGCCACGGGACCTCTTGGCTCGGCGGGGCCACGGGCCCGTCCGGGTTGTCGCCGGGTTGGCCGAGGCCGGAGGGCAGCGGCCGGCGACGGCGGGTCTCGAGGGCCCGCAGGCACGTGTTCGTGGCGATCCGGTACAGCCAGGTCCGCACCGACGAACGGCCCTCGAACTGGCCGAACGAGCGCCAGGCCCGGATCATGGTCTCCTGGAGCTGGTCTTCGGCGTCGTGGATCGAGCCGAGCATGCGGTAGCAGTGCGCGAGGAGTTCGGCCTGGTAGGGGTCGGTGAGGCGGGTGAACTCGTCGGTCATCTGGCTGTCTCCGGCTGATCGCTTGACCTGATGCCTATTTATACCGGTGAGTTCTTGCGGTGCCCCGGATCGATACCGGTAGCGGCGGCAGGCGGCCGCCTCGTATCGGGAGGTCTGCGATCATGGGTGAACTTTCGGGCAAGACGGCGGTAGTGGTGGGTGCCAGCCGCGGCCTCGGCCGCGGGATAGCCGGGGCGCTCGCTTCGGCGGGCGCGGGTGTCGTCGCCGTGGCGCGGACCGGCTCCGCGCTGGCTGAGCTGGCCGAATCGGGCGGAGACATCAGCGTCGAGGTCGCCGACGCGGCCGATCCCGCGGTGGCGTGGAACCTGGTGGACACGTACGAGCCGTCGGTCCTCGTGCTGGTCGCCGGCGCCATTCCGGTGGCGCTGCCACTCCACCGGCAGACGTGGGAGACGTTCTCTGTCAACTGGCACACCGACGTGCGCATGACGTTCAACTGGCTGCGTGAGGCGCTGCTGAAGCCGCTGGCGCCGGGCAGCCGGGTGGTGGTCATGAGCAGCGGTGCCGCCCTCTTCGGCTCGCCGGCCAGCGGGGGTTACGCGGGTGCCAAGGCCACCCAGCGGTTCATGGCGGAATACGCCCAGGAGGAGTCGCGGCGCGCCGGGCTCGACATCACGGTCACCGCGCTGATGCCGCGGATGACGCCGCTCGGCGACGTGGGCAGGCGCGGCGTCCGCGGCTACGCGGCACGCAGCGGCGTGACGGAGGAGGCGTTCATTCAGCAGATGGGTGAGGTGCTCACCCCCGAGCAGGCCGGGTCCGTGGTGGTGGACCTGGTTCGCGCCGACCCCGCGACGCTGGCGCCCGGCTATGTGCTCACCGCGGCTGGCCTCCAGCAGGTCAGTGGCTGAGGTGCCGGTAACGGCGCACGGACAGCGGGAAGAACACGACGATGAGAATCACCGGCCACGCCACCGCCACGAGGATCGCGTGACCGGTGACCCAGGAGGGGCCAGCGCCAACCGGGTCGCCGAACAACTGGCGGGCGGCCGACGCGGTTGACGACAGCGGGTTCCACAGGGCGATGGCGCCGAGCCAGGCGGGCATGGTGGCGATGGCGACGAACGGGTTGCCGAGGAATCCGATCGGGAACTCCAGCGTCCGCACCGCGGTGACCGCCTCGGAGTTGTCGTAGAACCGGAGCCCGAGGTAGATCCCGATCCACACGAACGCGAACCGCAGCAGCAGGAGCAGGCCGAGCGCGCCGGCCGCGCGAGCCACGCCGCGGTGCGGATGCCAGCCGATCGCGAGCCCGCAGCCGGTGAGCACGGCCAGCGCGACCGCCGAGCTGAGCATGTCCGCGACGGCCCGCCCGGCGACCACGGCTTCGGCGGCCATGGGCAGTGAGCGGAACCGGTCGGTGACCCCGCGGGCGGCGTCCGTGCTGACCGCGGACAGTGTGGCGCCGATGCCGAACACCATCGTCATGGCGAACATGCCCGGCATGAGGAAGTCGCGGTAGTCGCCGCCGCCGGGCACGATCATCGCCCCGCCCAGCAGGTAGCCGAACATCAGCACGATCATGACGGGGAACACGAGCGTGTTCGCGATGACCGCGCCCGGCTGCCGCGCCCAGTGCTGGAGGTCGCGGCGGGTGATCACCCAGGTGTCTTTAATGACTGTTCACCTCGTTAGGTGAAGGAAAGCTTCGTCCAGGGTGGGCCTTCGTACCGCGACGTCTTCGGCGATGATGTGCGCGTGTTCCAGCGACCGGATGGTCGTGGTCAGCGCGGCGAGGCGGTCGGTCGTCGGGACGCTGAGCAACCGGCGGTCGTGATCGACGCGCGGCTCGGTGCTGAGCTGGGTTCGCAGCAGCTCGGCCGCTGAGTTCAGGTCGCGGGCGTCGCGCAGCACGACGTCGACCCGGTCTCCCCCGGCCATTGCCTTCAGCTTGTCCGGGCTGCCCTCGGCGGCGACGCGGCCCGCGGCGATCACCGTGATGACGTCGGCGAGCTGGTCGGCCTCCGCCAGGTACTGGGTGGTGAGCAGGACCGTTGTCCCCTCAGCGACGAGCGCGCGGATCGTCTGCCAGACCTCATCGCGGCCGTGCGGGTCGAGCCCGGCGGTCGGCTCATCGAGGAACAGCACGTCCGGGGTGACGATGAAGCTGACCGCGAGGTCAAGCCGACGGCGCATGCCGCCCGAGTACTGCCGGACCGGCTTCTCCCCCGCCTCGGCCAGGGCGAACCGGCCGAGCAGTTCGTCCGCCCGCCGCCGCGCCGCGCTGACCGGCAAGTGGCACAGCCGGCCGAACAGCACCAGGTTCTGGCGACCGGACAGGATCTCGTCGACGGCGGCGTGCTGGCCGGCCAGCCCGATGCGCTCCCGCACGTGCGAAGCCTGGCGGACCACGTCGAAGCCGGCTACCCGGGCATGGCCGGCGTCCGGTCTCAGCAAGGTCGCCAGAATGCGGATTGCGGTCGTCTTGCCCGCTCCGTTCGGCCCGAGCAGGCCGTGTACGGTGCCCGGTGCTACTGCCAGGTCCAGGCCGTCGAGCGCCGTCGTCGTGCCATAGCGTTTGCGCAGACCTTCGCAGGCGATGGCGGGGGAAACCAAGAGCGCACCTCAACTCTATACAGCGTATGAAGTTTAATTACTATACAGTGTATGGAGCTTTGCGTGCAAGAACGGACCAGAAGATGCCCACCGAGGACAGCGGCAGCGCGTACAGCGGCAGCGCGTACAGCGGCAGCGGCGACCCGCGGCGCACCATCGAGCTGCTGTGGGGAGTGGAGCGCCGCCGCCGCGGGCCGCGGCCCAGCCTGAGCGGGGAGCAGATCGTGACCAGCGCGATCGGCCTCGCCGACCGGGACGGGCTCGGCGGCCTGTCCATGCGCAGGCTCGCCGAGGAGCTCGGCATTACGGCGATGTCGCTGTACGGGTACGTGCCGAGCAAGGCCGAGCTGCTTGACGTCATGGCGGATCGCGCGTACGGCGAGATCACCGTTACCGGTTCTCCCGGCAGCCCGTGGCGGATCCGCCTCGCCGAACTCGCCCGGCAGCATTTCGCGCTGCTGCTAGCCCATCCCTGGCTGCTGCAGATCTCCGCCAGCCGGCCGCTGCTCGGTCCGAACCTGACCGCTCTGTATGACGCCGAGCTGGCCGCGGTGGACGGGCTCGGGCTGACCGATATCGACATGGACCTCGTCGTCAGTCTGCTCGATGACTACGTGCGCGGCGCCGCCCGGGGATCCGCCGAGGCGGCTGAGGCCCAGGCTCGCACCGGCATCACGGACCAGCAGTGGTGGGAAACCTACGGCCCGCTGCTCGCCGAGGTCCTCGACCCGGCCCGGTACCCGACGGCGGTCCGCGTCGGAAGCGCCGCCGGCGCGGAGTACGGGGCCGCCCACGACCCGGCCCGGTCGTTCGGATTCGGCCTGCAACGGCTGATCGACGGCATCGAGACCTTCATCACGACAAAATCGGGCTGAAGCGGAAAATCCGGATTACGGCTCGTCGTCTTGGTCCGGGCGTGATCCCGCAGGACCCAAGCCCTTATCGTGACATTTCGCCTATTTCGGGCGCACCGTCAGGTGCGCCCGATCATTGCGGACACTTACCCCCCCGATCTGGGGGGGTAAGTGTCCGCAATCATTTCGCATCGCGCGCAACGGGCGGCACGAGCCGCGGAAGGAGCGTGGCGTGGCGCGACAAACCGGATATATCCGGTTTGTGCGCCCGCCGCGGCGGGTGCCCGCTACACGCCGGCAACGCGCGCTTCGCCGGCAACGCGCGCTTCGCCGGCAACGCGCGCCTCGCTGGCGGCCGGCTCGGGGGCGGACGGTTCGGCGGCTGGTTCGGCCGCGGACGGGTGGAGGGCGGCTGGGCGGGGGCGGCGGATCAGGGTGGCGGTGACCGGGAGGGCGAGCAGGGCGATCGCCCCGCAGACCCAGAACGCCCAGTGGAAGGCGCCGGTGAGCGCGACGCTCGGGGCCGTGCCCTGACCGAGCAGGTGGCTCAGGCGGGTGGCGGCCACGGTGGACGCGATCGCCACGCCGATCGCGCCGCCTAGCTGCTGCGAGGTGTTCAGCAGACCCGAGGCGAGCCCTGCCTCGTGCTCGGCCACGCCGCTCAGGCCGGCGATCGACACCGGGACGAAGGCGAAGGCGGTGCCCATGCCCGCGATGAAGTACGGCGCGGCCAGGTCCGTCCAGAAGTGCCCGTGCACCGGGGCGTGCGTCGTCCACAGGATGCTGCCGCCGATCAGCGCCATGCCGAGCGCCAGCACCGGCCCCGGGGAGATGATCGTGACGAGCTTCTGCGAAACCCCGGCGAGCGCGACGGATGTCATCGAGGTGGTCAGCCACGCGACCCCCGCCTGGAGCGCCGAGTAGTGCAGCACCTGCTGCATGTACAGGGTGCCGGCGAAGATGAACGCGAAGAAGCTGCCGCCGAGCAGCAGGCCGACGGTGTTCGCGACCGCCACGTTCCGCTGCCGGAAGATCCGCAACGGCATCAGCGGCGCGGCGGCGCGTGACTCGATCACCAGGAAGGCGACAAGCAGCACGGCCGAGACCGCGAGCAGAGCGGCGGTGCGCGCCGAACCCCAGCCGACCTGCGGCGCGTTCGAAATCGCGTAGACGAGCAGCAGCAGCGCACCCGTGACGGTGACCGCACCGAACGGGTCGAAGGAGCGCCGGACGCCGCGCAACCGGCTTTCCGGGACGATGCGCGGGGTCAGCACGAGCGCGGCGGCACCCACCGGCACGTTGAGGAAGAAGATGTACTGCCAGCCCGCGTACCGGGTCAGCAGCCCGCCGGCGATCAGGCCGAACGTGGCGCCGCTGGCGCCGATGGCGCCCCACATGCCGAGGGCCTTGTTGCGTTCCGGGCCCTCGGCGAACATGTTCATCACGATCGACAGCGCTGCCGGCAGGACGACTGCCGCGCCGAACCCCTGCACACCGCGCAGCGCGATCAGCAGCCCGTCGTTCGTGGCCAGCCCGGCGGCGAGCGAGGAGGCGGTGAAGATGGCCAGGCCGGCCATCATGATCCGTCGCCGGCCGAGCAGGTCAGCGGCGCGGCCGCCGAGGAGCAGGAAACCGCCGAACGTGATCCCGTAGGCGGTCACCACCCATTGCAGGTTCGCTTCGGAGAAGTGGAGCGCCCGGCCGATCGTCGGGAGCGAGACGTTGACGATCGTGAGATCGACGATCGTCATGAAGTACGCGACGGCCAGCACCGCGAATGCGCGCCAGCGGTGGACCGCGGAAACTGATTCTGTGCTCATGTACAGGTAGACCCGGCCAAGTCGCGGAAGTCGCCGCGACGGCGGCGATGAGTTCGCCGCCGCCCTGTCGTCAGCACTCCTAGAGTGGACATCCGGGAGGCAGCTATGGCAGAGGCAGAAATGGCGGACGCGGCTATGGCAGAGGACGCGAGCAGCGCGCCGCGGCCCGCGGTGACGGACCGCGCCGCGTGGCAGGCCGAGATCGACAAGCTCCGGGTCAGGGAGAAGGCGCACACCAGGGAAGGCTCCGCGATCGCGGCGACGCGGCGGCGGTTGCCGATGGTCGAGGTGGACGGCACGATCCCGGTGATCGGCGAGCACGGTCCGGTGCCGCTGCTCGACGTGTTCGAGGGCCGGACCCAGCTGCTCGCCTACTACCACATGTGGCACAACGGCAACCCGGCCCCCGGCCAGTGCGAAGGCTGCACGTTCTTCAACGGGCAGGTCAGCGGGCTGTCCTACCTGCACTCCCGGGACGTCACCTATGCCGCGTTCACCGAGGGCCCGTACCCGGAGAGCAGCGCCTATCACCGCTTCATGGGCTGGGAGATGCCGTGGTACTCCGCGGCCGAGTCCGCCGACGCGCTGCTGGCGGGACGATGGTTCGGCATGCTGGTCAGCTATCTGCGCGACGGCGACCGGGTGTACGAGACGTACTGGACGACCGGGCGCGGCGTGGAGATGATGGCGCCCAGCTACGGGCTGCTCGACGCGACCGTGTACGGCAGGCAGGAGACCTGGGAGGACTCCCCGGCCGGCTGGCCGCAGCCGTTCGGCGTGACGGGCGAGCAGTTCCGCCGCGACGGCCGGCCCACCGCGCAGTGGGCACGGCTGGCCGAGGGGCACTCCGACGATCTCAGCGCGAACGCCGTCGGATAGCTACGATCGGATAATGCCCGACGCTGTCGCTGACCCGTTGTACCTGATCCGGTCGTTCGCCAGCACGGTGAGCGCGGACCCCGGTGGGGATCTCCTGCGCGATCGTGATGACGCGGCCGCCTGGCTGCACACCGCGGGGATCTTGCCCTCCGAGAACGGCCTGAGCAATTCCGAGCACGCGGCGCTGCTGCGCCTGCGCACGTCGATCATCGACGTCCTCGCGGCACATTCCGGAGGCCGCGAGGACGGCGACGCCAACGGGCGCCTGACCAGGGCGCTCGCGGACGGCCGCCTCGTGCTCACCGCCGGGCCAGGCGGCGAGGTGCGGCTCGCCAGCGCGGCGCGCTCCAGCTACCCGAGCGTCGTGGCGGCGTTCGCCATCGCGATCGCCCAAGCGGCCGGAGCGGGCAACTGGCCGGGAGTGTAAAGCCTTAGGCGATGTGCACGTCAGGCCAGGTCAGATAGCACGAGCCCCACGCGAGACCGCCGCCGAACGCGGTGAGCAGGACGTGCTGGCCGGGCTGCATCTGGCCGCTGCTTGTCGCGTCCGCGAGCGCGATCGGGATGGAGGCGGCCGCCGTGTTGCCGACCTGCGCGATGTTGGCCACGCAGCGGTCCTCCGCAATGCCGAGCCGGGCCGCGACCGCGTGCAGGATGCGCAGGTTGGCCTGGTGCGGGACCAGCCGGTCGATCTTCGCGACGGGAATCTCCGCCAGGTCAAGCACGCGCTGGCATGACTCGGCCATCCGCTGGATCGCCTGGCGGTACACCGGCTGACCGTTCATCGTGAAGTACTCCTCGCCCGGCTCCGGCGGCACGCCACGAGACCGCTGACGGGAGCCGCCGGCCGGCACCATGATCAGCTCGTGTCCCGATCCGTCGCTGCCGAAGTCGAACGGGCCGATCGCCCCCGGCTCATCGGGGGCACCCGCTCGGAGCAGGACCGCGCCGGCTCCGTCGCCGAAGATCGCCCCGTTCACCCGGTCACCGGGAGCCAGGATCGTCGAGTAGGTCTCCGCCCCGATGAGCAGCACCCGCTTCGCGATCCCGGCGCTGATCAGCCCGGCCGCGGTGCCCAGCCCGTACACGAAGCCGGCGCACGCCGCCGAGACGTCCATCGCCAGCGGAGTGCTCAGCCCAAGCCGCTCCGCGATCAGCGGAGCCGTGGCCGGGCATGTCTGGTCCGGCGTGGTCGTCGCGAGGATGACCGCGTCCGCGCCGCCGCCGGCACCGTCGTCGGCCGCCGCGAGGACCTTAGCGCCGGCCGCGACCGCCAGGTCGGACGTGGCCTCGCCCGGCGCGGCGAAGTACCGCTCGCGGATCCCCGTCCGCTGCACGATCCACTCGCCGGACACCCCCAGGCTGTCTATCAGTTCCTGATTCGGGACCCGGCGCTCCGGCAGGTGCCGCGCCAGACCGCACAGAATGGCTGCAAGACGCTGCACGCTCTGCCTCGCTCCCCGTCCCATATGGGCACGATTGTACGCACCGGAACCGCCGGTGTGGGTCACGGCAAGGCTACCGACAACGAGGCTGCTCGCAGCCTCGGACGACTTGAAGTATTCCGGCTGGGTATGAGAACTGTTAGCGTGCTTCTGGCCGTCCGGGAGTGGCCCGGGCATAACCCACGGGGACAGCTATGGCGATACCGGCATCGGGCAGCGGACGGCCCCGGAACCTCGTGCTCGCCGCGATGATCTTCGCAGTCGCGATGACGTTTATCGACCAGACGATCGTGTCCATCGCGGTGCCGAAAATCCAGACCGAACTCGGCCTGACGAGCACCGGCGTGCAGTGGGCGGTGAACGGGTACCTGATCGCGATGGCCGCGCTGTTCGCGTTCGGCGGGCGGCTGGCGGATACCTTCGGCCACCGGAAGATGGTCACGCTCGGCGTTCTCGTCTTCGCCCTCGCGTCGGCGATGTGCGGCCTCACGCCCAAGGGCAGCCTCGCGCAGACGTGGATCGTGCTGTTCCGCGTGGTGCAGGGGGCCGGCGGCGCGATCATGTTCCCGGCGGCCCTCGCCATCGTCGTGCAGACCTTCGAGCTGCGGGAACGCGGCAGGAAGCTGGCCCTGTTCTTCGGCATCGCGGGCGGCCTGACCGCCGTCGGGCCGGTGCTCGGCGGTGTGCTCACCGAGTGGACCTGGCGGGGCATCTTCTGGGTCAACCTGCCGGTCGCGGCCGTCGCGCTGATCTTGATCCAGATGTCGAAGCCGGTCACGTCATACCAGCCGGCCCGGATCGACTACCGCGGCCTGGCGCTGATCACCCTGGGCGTAGGGCTGAGCGTGTTCGGCTTCCAGCAGGCGGACATCTGGGGCTGGCACAACCCGGGCATCGAGCTGAGCATCGCGGCCGGCGTCGTGCTGCTCGTGGTGTTCTTCTTCGTCCAGGCGCGCACCGAGGTGCCGCTGATGAAGGTGAGTATCTTCCGCAACCGCGCGTTCCTGACCGAATGCCTGGTGCTCGGCATCACCAACCTCGTGTTCATCCCGATGTTCTTCTTCGGCAGCGAGTACGCGCAGGTGTCGCTCGGATACACCGCCTCGCATGCCGGCGTCATCCTGTTGTACTTCTTCGTCGGCTTCGTGATCGCCGCGCAGATCGGCGGCCGGATGCTGGACCGCGGCGGGGCCAAACGCCCGGTCGTGCTCGGCTGCGCGCTCGGCGCGGCCGGGTTCTTCCTGTGGGCGCAGAAGGTCACCGGGCTCGATTTCTCCAAGCAGCAGTGGTTTATCGTGCTCGCCGGCGCCGGCATGGGCTTCATGCTGGGCCCATCCAGCACCGACGCGGTCAACCGGGCGAGCCGCCTGTCCTACGGTGAGGCGACCGGCATCACCCAGACCGTGCGGAACTACGCGGCCAGCATGGGCCTGGCGATCCTCGGCACGATCTCGGTCACCGTCACCAGGAACCAGCTGACCTCCTCGCTCGTCGCACGGGGCGTGCCGCCGGCGCAGGCGGCCTCGGCGGCGGCGACCCAGTCACAGTCCCGCTCGGGCAACGTGGCCTCGATCCCCCAGTTCTTCCGGCTCGACTTCGCGCACTCCACCCAGACCGTGCTGTACGTGATGGCGGGGATCATGGCGGCCGGCGCCGTCGTCGCGATCCTCGGCCTGCGCCGTGGCGTCCAGCAGGAAGCCGCGCCGGAGGTGGCCGAGGTCAGCAGGGCCGCGGTGGACTAGGGGTTGGGCTCCGCAGGGTACGGAACGACGAGCCTGCGTCGTTCGGTCGAAGTCTTAGCAGTAGCGGAGGTCGCGGGCCAGGGTCAGCGCCTTCGCCAGCGCCTCCGCCGCATGTTCAGGGTGGTCTTGAGCCGCGCGGAGCTGCTGCTCGATGGACTCGGGCATCCGCTGCTGGCCGGGGTCGAGAAGCTCGGCGGCGGCCGCGGTCGCGTCGGCCAGCCGGCCGGCCGCGAGATGCACGGCCAGCAGCGGCCACAGATACACCCACAGGGTCCGGGAAAGCGGGACCGGGCTGGCCGCCCTGACCCGCGCCATCTCCTCGGCCAGCGCGAGCACGTCCGCGGGTCGCCCGTCCTGCCAGGCCAGCCACATCTGGCAGCCCAGTACCCCCAGATCGTAGTCGGAGCTGATCATCTGACCGGTCGCCGTGCTCGCCCGCGCGGCGAACTCGCGGACCGCCGCCACGTCGCCGCGGCGCAGTCCGGTCATCGCCAGCCCGAGCACGCTCTGACCGAGCAGGATGCTTTCACCGATGCGCTCGCCCATCGCGAGCGACTGCTCCATCAGCTCCTGGGCCTCCGCCAGGTCACCGCGCAGCCAGTGCAGCCGGGCGAGCCAGAACAGCCCGTAGCCGACGTCCTTCTCCTCATCTCCCTGACGCGCCGCGTCCAGCGCCGCGCGCATGTCGGCGATGTCCATGTCGTCGACGCGGTAACCGTTCCGCATCACCCGGGCGTAGGTGAGGTGCATGTAGAAGCTGAATTTCCGCGCCGGAGAGCCGCGCGACTCGAGCACCGCGCGAACCGGACCGAGGATGTCCAGCACGCGGTCCGGCTCCCCGCGCATCGTGTTCATGCCGCCGCGGCCGTCGACCATCAGTTCCAGCCACTCCTCGGTTACCGCGTCGTCCTTGCTGTCCGGGAGCAGCGCCTCGGCCGCGTCGAAGGCCGCGGCCGCCGCGTCGAACCGCCCGTCGGCCATCTCGAGCCGGCCCAGCCGGATCTGCAGGTGCGCGCGGCGCAGCGGGTTCGTGTCCCCCGCGAGGTCGAGCGCCTCGCGGAACGCCGCGCCGGCCTCGTCGCGCCGGCCGGTGCGCCAGAGCACGTTGGCGAGCTTGGCGAGCAGGTCCACCGCGGCGTCGGCGGCCGCCGCGGCACCCGGCAGCCCGGCGGTGATCGCCAGCGCGGCGCGGTAGGAGGAGATCGCCTCGTCGTTGGCGAACGCGGACGTGGCGTGGTCGCCGGCCAGCGTCAGATAGGACAGCGCGCGGTCGTGCTCGCCGGCCGCCGCGAAGTGCCGGCCGAGTACGGCGGCGACCTCGTCCAGGCGATCGCGCGACGCCGCTTCGAGCGCCCAGGCGGCCCGGCCGTGCAGCAGGCGGCGTTCGCTCCCCAGCAGCCCCTGATAGGTGGCCTCCTGGATGAGGGCGTGCCGGAACCGGAACGCCGGCTCGGGGAGCCCGGCAACGTCGTGCAAGAAGTCCTTCGCGCGCAGCTCGTCCAGCGTCGTGTCGAGCGCCGGCCCGGCGGGCTGGGTTCCCGCGCACACCGCGGCGAGCAGCGAGCGCGGGAACTCGAAGCCGAGCACGGCGGCGTGCCTGACGACGTCCCTGGCAGCCGCGCTGAGCCGGTCGACCCGGGACCGGACCAGGCGCTCCAGCGCCTGCGGCACCTCCTGCCGGGCCGCCTCGCTGAGCTGCCACGTGCCGCGGTCGTGAACCAGGGCCTTCGTCTCGAGCAGGGACGAGAGGCGTTCCTCGAGGAACAGCGGGTTGCCGTCGACGCTGGCGAGCACGCTGTCCAGGATCTCCGGCCCGGGTTCGGCGCCGGGCTCGGCGGCGATGAGGGAGCGGGCCAGCGATCGTTCGGCCGCCGCGGACAGCCGGCCGAGGGTGATCCGGTGTACCGGCTGTTCGTTCTGTTCGTCCTGTTCGTCCTGTTCGAGGAACTGCTCGACGTCGCCGGTCTCGGGACGGGTGGTGAGGATCACCAGCAGTGGCCGGCCCGCGGCGAGGCCGGCCAGGTGGCCGGTGAGGTGCCGCGAGGTCGGATCGGCCCAGTGCAGGTCTTCCAGGACAAGCACGGTCGGGGCGGTGCGCGCCAGGTGGGTGACGAGCGAGCGCCACGCGGCGAACGTCGCGCGATGAACTTCCTCGGGGGCGAGCCGCCCCAGCGCCGCACCCGACGACAGGCCCATCATGCGCGCGAGCGGCGGGACCAGATCGGCGTCGCCGGTGACGCGGGTCAGGGCACGCTCCACCGCGGGCCGCACCACCGCGTCGGGCAGGTCCGGGGTCACGCCGGAGATGGTGGCGAGCAGCTGCCGGTAGAGGCTGTACGGCGTGGACGACGCGTACGAGGCGCACCGGCCCTCGAGCCAGCGCACCTGCCCGTTGCGGGCTGCGGCCGGGCGGCCGGGCTGGCGGCCGGGCTGGCGGCCGGCGGCCAGGCGGCCGCGGCACTCCTGGATCAGGCGCGTCTTGCCCAGGCCCGGCTCCGCGGTGATCACGACGACCGACCCGCGGCCGCGCAACGCGTCCCGCAGCGCCGCGCCGAGCACCGCCAGCTCATCTTGCCTGCCCACGAGCCGCCCGCGCCCGCCGAGACCGGGCGGGCGCGCGGTCGCGCCCGGCCTCGGGCCGCCGAGGTAGCTGGCCGTCACCGGGCCGGACACCGGGCCGGTGATCACCTGCTCGCCGCCGTCCCAGGTGAACAGGTGCCCCGCGGCGGCCCGGGTCACCGGGCCCACCAGGACAGAACCCGCACGCGCCGCCGACTGGAGCGCGGCGGCGGTGCTCACCACCTCGCCGACGGCCGCGTACTCCACCTTGCCGCCACCGCCGATCGGGCCGAGCACCGCATGGCCGGTCTCGATCCCGATGCGCAACGGTGACGGACTGCCCCGGCCGAGCGGCGCCACCGCGCCGAGCGCGCGGAAGGCCGCCCTGACCGCGCGCTCCGGATCGTCCTCGTGTGCCTCCGGTGCGCCGAACACGGCCTGGAGGCCGCCGCCGGATACCGACGTGACGGTCCCGCCGAGCTCCTCCACCACGGCGATCACGGCGGCAAGCGAGCCCGCCACTACCTCCCGCAGATGTTCGAGCCCCAGCTTCGCGGCCTGCGCGGACGGCACCGTCAGCTCGGCGGCGAGAATGCTCACGGTCCTGAGCTCTTCTGGCGGGAGGGCGGCCGGGGACGCCGGGGGCCCCGCGGCGGCGAACGCCTCTTCGAGCGCCCCCTCCAGCGCCGGGGATACGCGCAGCCCCAGCTCGCCGACCGCGGCGGCGCACCGCTCGTAGACGCGGACCGCGAACTCGCGGCGGCCCTGCGCGAGGTAGCCGCGCACCAGCGCGATCGCCGCCTCTTCGCTGGCGGGGTCGTGCTCGAAGCAGGCCTCCCAGGCCGTCATCACCGCGGCAGGCGACGCCTGGCCCGCTCCCCTGGACCTGTCCCTGGCCAGCGCCAGCCGCGCCTGCTGGCGCAGCGTTTCCAGCCGGTCCCGCGGGCGCATCGCCCAGTCGGCGTACGGTTCGTCCGCGAGCAGCTCGCCGTCCTCGGCCAGAGCGGTGCTGAGCGTGTCGTCACGATCCTGGCCGGGGGCCATGGCGAGCCCGGCGCGCAGCGCCGCCTCGTGCGCGTCCGCGTCGACCCGCACCGACGGAGCCGCCCAGATGTGGGTAAGGTCGGCCTCCAGCAGCACGGGCACCGGCCCGGCAAGCCCCGGCTCGGCAAGCACTGCGAGGGCGGCCCTGGCCATCGACAGTGCCTTGGACACCGCACGGGCCGCGGCTCGCGGGTCGAGGTCGCCGAACAGCTCCTCGCAGGCCAGGTCGCGGGTCACCCGCCGGCCCGGACTCACCAGGACAAGCTCACACAGCCGCCGCGCGCTCGGCCGCGGCCAGGGGCCGGCCACGCGGCCGCCATAGCTCACCGAGAACGGGCCGAGGAGGCGGACGGCCAGGGTTTGCCCAGGCGGCGCGGCCGCCGCGGGGTCCTTGGTCTGATTCCCGGCCACCACCTCATTGTCCGGCATGCCCGGATCCGGCGGGAACACCGCGGGAACAGCGCCTTCCTAAGTTGTCGGTACCAGCTAACCGCGGGGGCGCGAGGGGACGGTTCCCCCCGCTAAGCCGCGGGGGCGCGGTTCCCCCCGCTAAGAAAAGAGGAACGGACATGAACATGAACCTGAACCCCGGCTACATGATCTACCAGGCAGAGCACCCCAGGAGTTACGCCGAGCAGCGTGCGGCCGACGAGCTGAATGGGAAGCTGGCCGCCTCGCTCGCCCGGTGGGCGCGACCGCTTGGCCTGCTGCGCAGGGCGCGTTCCGGGCACCCCCAGCACCGGCCTGCCACGGTGAATTGCGGTCAGGTGAGCTCCAGGGCGGCGTAGGCGTGCGAGCGAGCGAGCCGCTGGCCGCCAGGAGACAGAGAACGGGGCGGGCCCGACACAGGGCCCGCCCCGTCCGCGGCCATCAATACAAGGGGGTATGCGGTCTTGTTTGTCCTGCTATGTAGGGTTGCGTTCCGCCGGTTCGCGTGGCTTGTTCCATGATCACGAAGGGTTGTACGTGCTATAGGCCGTAAAACCCTTCGTGATCATGAACTATATACCCCTGTAGGGTATAGGAGATCGTTTACTAGTTCGAGTACTCCGCCCGCTACACTTGGTGAACAGCCAGCCTCAACCGACAAATCACTCAATAAACACTTTTGTCGTACTTATCGGGCATGTCCAGACAGGACGCGATGCCGACCTGTATAACGAGGCAGGGGAGCAAACGAACGTGCCCGAGGAGGACTGGGCGTGAAAAACGGCTTCGCTTTGAGCACCCTCGCGGCGCTCAGCGCGATCACGCTGGCGGCATGCACCAGCGCAAGCAGTAGCTCGACGGGCAGCGGGACCACCTCGGATCAGGTGTCCACGGGCGTCATCACGATCGGCGCGGCGCTGTCGCTGACCGGAGACCGCGCGGTCGACGGGATCGCGTTCCAGCGGGGATACGAGCTCTGGGCCGCCGACGTGAACGCCGCGGGCGGCATCAAGGTGGGCGGCATTCACCGCAAGGTCAAGCTGACCATCCTCGACGACAAGAGCGACCAGAACACGGTGGTTGCCGACTACCAGACGCTGTTCGGCAAGGACCACGTGGACCTGGCATTCGGGCCGTTCTCCACACTACTCACCGGTCCGGCGTCAGCGGTGGCGGCACGCTTCGGGATGGCGCTCCTCGAGGGTGCCGGCGGTGGTCCTGCGGTCTTCGACACCCCGTCGAACCAGGCCGACCACAACGTGTTCGACGTGAGCCTGCCCGTGGCGGACTCCCTGGTCCCGTTCGTGACCTGGATCAAGAGCCTGCATCAGCCGCTCACCGCGGCATACCCGATGGCTCAGGATCCGTTCGCTGACCCCCCGGTGCAGCTGGCCCAGACGGAACTGCAGGCCCTCGGCGTGACAACGGTGTACTCGCAGCAGTTCCCGGAGCTGCCGGGCCCGAACTTCTCCGGCTACAAGACACCGGCCGACGCGGTGGCGGCGGCCCATCCGGACATCGTCGTTCTCGGCTCACCCGACGTGCCGACGGTGCAGGTGTTCATGCAGGCGTTCGAACAGCAGCACTACACGCCCAAGATGTTCATCGCGGCGGCCGGGCCGGACCAGGGTGACGCGTTCACCTCGGTGGTCGGCGTCGGCAACGCCAACGGGATGATGGTGCCGGACGGCTGGTACCCAGGATTCGACGACCCGGTGAGCAAGCACATGGTCCAGGAGTACGTCGCCAAGTACGGGGGCACCGCGGGCGGCGTCAACGCCGACGTGGCCGAGGCCTATGCCGTCGGCCAGGTGGCCGAACAGGCCGTCGTCGCCACCGGCGGCACCGACAACCAGAAGATCATCAGCTACCTGCACAGCGGTGTCACGCTGAACAGCGTGCAGGGGAAGGTGCACTTCGACGCGCTCGGCGAGAACGGCGCCGCGACAGCGTTCATCTTCCAGTGGCAGCACGGTGCCTTCCATCAGGTGCTCCCGCTCGGCGCCCCCGGATCGGACCCGATTACCGCGACAAAGCCGCACTGGAGCAGCTAGGTTTCCGTGCGATAAATACGGAAGATCAGCATTTTACCGGATATATCACGCATTATCGTGCATTACCCAGCATTACCGTGACAGTCGCTTTAGAGTAGCTGTCGCACATCTGTACAGCCGGAGGCGGCCGGTGGTTGCGGTGGGGCGGACACGTCGGCAGTACACGTCCTGATGAGAGCGCGTAACGAGCAAGGACATCAGCATGGGAAGCCATGGGCTGACAAGCGCCAGACTGCGCACCACTAAGGTCAGCCAGCACGCTAGGGAACAAGAGGCCGTCCGGCCCCGGGGCAGGCGGCCGCTTGACTTGCGGGACTGGCCGGTGTCCTGGCGACTGATCGCGGTGATCGTGATGGCGCTGATCATGGGCCTGGTCTTCGGTGGCCTCCGGGTGGCGTCGGCGGCCGACAGCGCGGCCGAGTTCAGCCGCGTGACCCAGCTCGCCCAGCTGGGGCAGCAGGTCACCAACCTGGTGCAGGCGCTGGAGGACGAGCGCGACAAGACGATGGGCCAGGTGCCCGCCTCCGACCAGAACGCGACGAAGGCGTCACTGGAATCCTCGTACCACGCGACGGACGTGGTGGCCGCCCAGGTCCAGCAGCTGGCCGGCAAGATCAACGGCTCGTTCCCGGCGAACATCCAGGCCCGGGTGGCCACCGTGCAGGCCGAGATCCGCGACCTGAACACGACCCGCGATATCGCGGTGGCCAGCCAGGAAGCCCTCGCGGCCATCGCCGCCTACTCGACGACGATCGGCAACATGATCGCGCTCAACAGCCAGATCGCTGAAGGAACCGCCGACTCTGGCCTGGTCAGCGACGTGCAGACGCTGAACGCGCTGGCCCTGACCAAGGAGCAGGCAAGCCAGCAGCGGGCGCTGCTGTTCAATGCGCTTACCCAGCAGCTGTTCGCCGACGGCGAGCTGCAGGCGTTCACCACCGCGGTGAGCAACCAGGGCGCCGACAAGAACACGTTCAACGCGACGGCAACCCCGGCCGAGCAGCAGGCGTTCACCAACCTCGTCGCCGGGCTCGGTGTCAACAAGGCCGAGCAGTACGAGAACCTCGTGCTCGGTCTCCAGGCACCGGACCTGTCCTCGCTGGGTCTGTCCGCTACCGCGGCGCCAAACGCCTGGTTCGCCGCGGAGACCGCCACGGTCAACGACATGCAGCAGCTAGAGCTGCAGGTGGCGCAGTCGATCGTCGCGCGCAGCCAGACGCTGCAGCAGGGCGCGCAGCGCTCCGAGCTGATCACCGCCATCTTGACCATCGTCATCCTGCTCCTGGTGGTGCTCGCGACGATAGCCGTGGCGCTCTCCCTGGTCCGCCCGCTCCGCCGGCTGCGGCAGAGCGCGCTCGGCATCGCCACCGTGCAGCTGCCCGAACGCGTGCGGCTGCTCGGCGAAGTGGCCGACCCCACCTCCAGCCTGGAGGTCGCACCGATCGACGTGGCCTCCGCGGACGAGATCGGCCAGGTGGCTCGCGCGTTCGACCAGGTACACGCCGAAGCGGTGCGGCTCGCGGGCAACGAAGCGATGCTGCGCACCAGCTTCAACGCCATGTTCGTCAACCTGTCCCGGCGCAGCCAGCTGCTGATCGAGCGCCTGGCGCGGATGATCGACTCGCTGGAGCAGAACGAGGACGACCCTGGTCGCCTGGCCAACCTGTTCTCCATGGACCACCTGGTCACCCGAATGCGCCGCAACTCCGAGAACCTGCTGCTGCTCGCCGGTCATGAGAGCACGCGCAAGTGGAGCGAGGCCGTTCCGCTCGCGGACGTGGCCCGCGCCGCGACCTCGGAGATCGAGCAGTACAGCCGCGTGACGCAGCGAGTCCAGCCAGGCGTCGCGGTCACCGGGCAGGCGGTGACGGACGTCGTCCACCTGCTGGCCGAGATCATCGAGAACGCCACGATCTTCTCCCCCAAGGACAGCATCGTGCACGTGTCGGGCCAGGTGCTCACCACCGGCGGCGTGCTGCTCGAGGTCAGCGACAGCGGCGTCGGCATTCCCGACGCGAGGCTCGCGGAGATGAACTGGCGGCTGGACAACCCGCCGGTCATGGATGTGTCGGTGTCGAAGCACATGGGCCTGTTCGCCGTCGCGCGGCTGGCCGAGCGGCACGGCGTCCGGGTCCGGCTGCTGGCCGGCTCTCCGCAGGGCCTGACCGCGCTGGTCTGGCTGCCGGACAGCGTGATCGAGCGGGAGGCCGCGCCGTCCGCGTGGCCGGGCACCCGGTTCGGGCGGCCCGCGTTCGGCGGCAACAACCGCAGGGATGCGGCGGTGACCGCTGGCGCGCAGCCGGGCACCGGTCCGCAATCAAGCATGGCGGGCATGGCGGGCACCGGTCCGCAGGTCACCGTTCCGCAGCCGAAGAAGTCGGCCGGCCCGGCACGCACCGGGGCGTCGTCGTCCCAGTGGTTCCGCAGCGGCCGGGAGACCGTGGGCGCCGGAGCGGGCACGGCCGGTAACGGCTTCGGCATCGGCGGCAATGGCGCGGGTAACGGTGCTGGTAACGGGGCCCCCGGTAACGGCAACGGACGTTCCGGACATGGCCTATCCGGGAACGGAAACGGAAACGGGACGGCTGGCAACGGGATTCCCGAGTTCGGGAAAGCACAGCCGGACAACGAGGAGCAGCAGTTCGGGGCGGGCTGGGCCGAGGGCAAGCACGCCGCGGAGATCATCGCCGAGCCGGTGCGCGGCGAGCAGACGTCCGCCGGACTGCCGCTGCGCGTGCCCCGCGCGAACCTGCTTCCTGGATCGGTGCGCGGTGCTCACCGCGCGGGCGGCCCCACTCGTCCGCCAGCCGACGCTCGTCAAGACGAAGCCGCGGGCTCGCGGCCGACTCGTACACCAGAGATGGCTCGTAACCGCCTGGGCGGATTCCAGCGCGGTGTACGACGTGCCAAGGGCCAGCCGGCGCAGCGCGCGGGAGAGGGAGCTGATCGTTGAACTACACGTACCGCCAGGACCTTAACTGGCTCGTCAACGACTTCACCGCGCGGGTGGTGGACGTGGCGCACGCGGTCGTGGTATCCGCGGACGGCGTCCCGCTCGCGCTCTCGGAACACATCCCGGACGCCTACGCCACGCAGTTCGCGGCGATCACGTCCGGGCTGGTCAGCCTCATGCAGGGTGCCGCGCGCATCTTCGAGGCCGGTCTGCCAACCCAGGCGCTGGTCGAGATGGAAGGCGGCCTGATGTTCGTCATGGCGATCACGGACGGGTCAAGCCTGGCCGTGCTCGCCTCGCTGGAGTGCGACACCGACCTGGTTTCCTACGAGATGACCCGGCTGGTCGAAGCCGTCGGCGACATCCTGACGCCGGCTGCCCGCGGCGGCCAGGCGTAACGCCTGCCGCCTGGGTTGACCTATTGTCGGGAGATGGACTGGAGCCTGTTCGGGTGCGCGCGGCGCGGGCACGTGACGTACGAGCCGGACGAGCCGGAGCTGCGCGACCGGCTGGCGGCGAGCAGCGCGGGCGGGACCACATGGCGGTGCCTGCGCTGCGCGGCCTTCGTGCCGCCGCCCTCCGCCGACACCGGCACCGCCGCCGATGCGGGCAGGCACAAGGGCACGCACGGCAAGGGCCCGGCGGCCGAGGCTCCCCTGGTCCCCCGCGGCAAGGAGCTGCGCAGCGCGCTGATCCTGCGGATCTTCGCGGTCGAGCGGTTCCTGCGCTTCCTGGTGTTCGGCGGCGCCGCGTACGGGGTCTGGCGGTTCAAGGACGACAGGGCCGGGATCCAGCGCACGTTCAACGAAGCGCTGCCCGCCATCCGCGACCTCTACAAGGACCTGGGCTTCGACGTCAACCACTCCAAGCTGATCGGCCTCATCCAGCACGCGTTCACGCTCGACTCGCGGACGATCACGTACCTGGCGCTCGGCCTGGCCGGCTACGCGATCATCGAGCTGATCGAGAGCATCGGCCTGTGGCTGGGCAAACGGTGGGGCGAGTACTTCGCGGTGGTGGCCACGTCGGTCTTTCTCCCGTATGAGGTGTACGACCTGACCGTGAAGGCCACCTGGCTGCGAGTCGCCGCGTTCGGAGTCAACCTGCTGCTGGTGGCGTACCTGGTGTGGACCCGCCGCCTGTTCGGCGCCCGCGGCGGCGGCAAGGCGTACGAGGCCCAGCTCCGCGAGGAATCGGTGATCGAGATAGAGCAGGCCGCCCTGGCCGCCAGCCGCCCGGAGGCCACGCCCGCGCCGTAAGCATGGCCCCGCACCCTGTCAACCAAGCGCTTGCTACGCCTGGGCTGGGCGGCATAGTGTGGGGCGGGTGGCGGACAAGCGGATGACGGCCGACGAGGTCGTGGCGGAACTGCGCTCCGGCATGACGATCGGGATCGGCGGGTGGGGCTCGCGGCGCAAGCCGATGTCGCTGGTCCGTGCGATCCTCCGCTCGCCGCTGAGCGATCTCACGATCGTCTCCTACGGCGGCCCGGACGTGGGCCTGCTGCTCGCGGCCGGCAAGGTGAAACGCCTGGTCTACGGCTTCGTCTCGCTGGACTCGATCCCGCTCGAGCCGCATTTCCAGGCGGCGCGCCAGGCGGGCGCGGTCGAGGCCACCGAGTGGGACGAAGGCATGCTCCAGTGGGCACTGTACGCCGCCTCGCTGCGGCTGCCGTTCCTGCCCACCAGGGCCGGCCTCGGCTCCGACGTGACCCGGCTCGACCCGGACCTGCGCACCGTCCGCTCTCCCTACCCGGACGGCGAGGAACTGCTCGCGGTGCCGGCACTGCCGCTAGACGCCGCGCTGATCCACCTGAACCGGGCGGACGCGGCGGGGAATGCACAGTTCCTTGGCCCGGACCTGTACTTCGACGACCTGTTCGCGGCGGCCGCCGCCCGCGCCTACGTATCCTGCGAGCGGCTCGTCGGCACGGCGGACCTGGCCGCCGCCGGCGTCGCGTCCCTCCGCATCACCCGCTGGATGACCGCTGGTGTCATCGAGTCTCAGAACGGCGCTCATTTCACCTCCTGCGCACCCGACTACGACCGCGATGAGGCGTTCCAGCGAGAGTACGTCGCCGCGGCGAAGGATCCGGCGCGCTGGAAGGAGTTCACGGAACGATATCTGAGCGGCACCGAGGCGGACTACCAGCGGGCGGTGCGGGCGCGGTGAGCGTGACGCGAGCAGAGGTGTGCATCGCGGCCTGCGCGGACGCGTGGCGCGGCGACGGAGAGCTGCTGGCCAGCCCGTTCGGGGTGATCCCGTCGATCGGGGCCCGGCTGGCGCGGGCCACGTTCGCCCCCGACCTGATGCTGTCCGACGGGGAGGCGATGCTGGTCACCGGCGATCGGGCGGTCGAGGGCTGGGTGCCGTTCCGCTCCGTGTTCGACCTCGCCTGGGCGGGCCGAAGGCACGCGATGATGATGCCAAGTCAGCTCGACCGGTTCGGCAACATGAACATCTCCGCGATCGGCGCCGACTTCGCCAAGCCGGACCGGGCGCTGATCGGCATGCGCGGCGCCCCGGGCAACACGGCCTGCCACCCGGTGAGCTACTGGGTGCCCAGGCATCAGGCCCGGGTCTTCGTGCCGAAGGTCGACGTGGTGAGCGGCATCGGCTACGACAAGACGCCCGGCCCGTACGGGCTATGCCGGGTGGTCACCAACCTCGCCGTGCTCGACTTCGGCGGGCCGTACCACGCGATGCGGCTGGTTTCGGTGCATCCCGGTGTGGCGGTCGCCGAGGTGGTCGCGAATACCGGCTTTGATCTGGTCATCGCCGGTGAAATACCGCAGACTCGGAGTCCTGACAGCGATGAGCTGCGGCTGATCCGCGAGGTGCTCGACCCGCGCGAGACGCGCCACCGGGAGGTGCCGCTTGGCTGACGTGCTGCACACCGCGGTCTGCGACCTGTTCGGGGTGCGGTACCCGATCGTGCAGACCGGGATGGGGTGGGTGTCGACGCCCGAACTGACGGCCGCGACCTGTGCGGCCGGCGGGCTCGGCATCCTGGCGTCCGCCACGCTCACGCTGGCGGAGACTGACGCGGCGATCGCGCGGGTCCGCGAACTGACCACGGCGCCGTTCGGGGTCAACCTGCGCGGCGACGCGCCGGACCTGACCGACCGGACCCGGCTGCTGGTCAAGCACGGGGTGCGGGTGGCCTCGTTCGCCCGCGCGCCGTCCGCACGGGTGATCGGCTCGCTGAAGGACGCCGGCCTGGTCGTGCTGCCGACGATCGGCGCGCTGCGGCACGCCGAGAAAGTTGCGGCCTTGGGCGCGGACGCGGTGATCGCGCAAGGCGCCGAAGCCGGCGGGCACACCGGCGGGGTGCCGACGTCGATCCTGCTCCCCCAGGTCTGCGCCGCGGTGGACATCCCGGTGCTCGGGGCGGGCGGCTTCTATGACGGGCGCGGCCTGGTCGCGGCGCTCGCGTTCGGCGCGGCCGGGATCGCGATGGGCACCCGGTTCCTGCTCACCGCGGAAAGCCCCGTGCCGGACGCGGCGAAGCAGGAATACCTGACGCGCGGCGTCACGGACACGCTGGTCACCACCGCGATAGACGGCGTCCCGCAACGAGTGCTGCGCACCCCCCTCGCCGAATCCCTCGACCGCGCCTCCCGAACCATCGCCCCCTCTCAACTTTACCGATCGGTAAAGTCGGCGAGGGCCTGGCGCCGGATGGCAGGCACAGGGACGGGGGCAGGGACGGGAAGCGGGGCAGGGACCTCGTGGCGGGACATGATCCGCGAGGGCCTGGCGATGCGCCGCGCCCACGGGCTGTCCTGGTCCCAGGTCCTGATGGCGGCGAACACGCCGATGATGCTGCGCGCCAGCATGGTCGACGGCCGCATCGACCTCGGCACGCTGGCCTCCGGCCAGGTCGCCGGCGTCATCGACGACCTGCCAACGTGCGCCGACCTCATCACCCGGATCATGACAGAAGCCCGGACGGCCCTAGCCCAGCTGACCGCTACACTCCCCCAAAACGCCTAGGATCCCGATGCATAGCTTGTCTTTGTTGGCGAAACCGACGGAGCGTATAGGGATATTTCGCCAAAAGTCGGACGGAAAAGTGTCGGTTTGGCGTACCAAGACAGGTGTTCACTTATGGCCGGTGGCGCGGGTGGCGCCGAGGGCGTGCGTGGTGAGGGGTGAGCGGGGTGCATGACAGTCATGGGTTGCTGGCGGGTAAGACGGTGATGGTGACCGCGGCTGCCGGGACGGGGATCGGGTTTGCCACCGCTAAGCGCGCAGCGGAGGAGGGGGCGCGGGTCGCGATCAGCGACCGGCACGAGCGGCGGCTGGGCGAGGCGGCGGCGCGGCTGGCGGACATCATGGGGGAAAAGCCGCTCGCGGTGCCGTGCGACGTCACGGTGGAAGACGACGTGCGGCGGTTGTTCGACGCGGTCGCGCAGACCTACGGACGGATCGACGTCGCGGTCAACAACGCGGGGCTCGGCGGGGACACGAAGCTGGCGGAGATGACCGACGAGCAGTGGTTCCGGGTGCTGGACGTGACGCTGAACGGGACGTTCCGGTGCACCCGGGCGGCGCTGAAGCACATGCTGCCGAACAAAACTGGGGTGATCGTCAACAACTCCTCGGTGATCGGCTGGCGGGCCCAGGCCGGTCAGGCGCACTACGCGGCGGCGAAGGCCGGCGTGATGGCGCTCACCCGGTGCGCGGCGATCGAGGCGGCGCCGCACGGCGTGCGGGTCAACGCGGTGGCGCCGAGCATCGCGATGCACGAGCACCTGGCGAAGGCGTCCAGCGAGGAACTCCTGGCGGATCTGGCCAAGCGGGAGGCGTTCGGCCGGGCCGCCGAACCGTGGGAGGTCGCCGACGTGATCGTGTTCCTGGCCAGCGACTACTCGTCCTACCTGACCGGGGAGGTCCTGTCCGTGAGCAGCCAGCATCCATGATCCGGGTCGAGCACCAGGCGAACGGCATCGTCGAGGTGATCCTCGACCATCCGCCGGTGAACGCGCTGCCGGCGAGCGGATGGCTTGAGCTGGCCGAGGCCATCCGAGAAGTTGGCACAGCGCCGGCGACGCGCGTGGTCATCCTCAGGGCCGAAGGGCGCGGCTTCAACGCCGGGGTCGACATCAAAGAACTCCAGGCCGGCGGTCCGCGGGCACTTGTCGCGGTGAACCGCGGTTGCTTCGCCGCGTTCGCGGCCGTGTACGAGTGCGCGGTGCCGGTGATCGCGACCGTGCACGGGTTCTGTCTCGGCGGCGGGATCGGCCTGGCGGGGAACGCGGACATGATCGTGGCGAGCGAGGACGCGACGTTCGGGCTGCCGGAGGTGGACCGGGGCGCGCTCGGCGCAGCGACACACCTGTCCCGGCTCGTGCCGCACCACAAGGCGCGGGCGATGATGTACACGTCGGCGACGGTGACCGCCGCGGAACTGCACGGTTTCGGCTCGGTGCACGCGGTCGTGCCGCGGGACAAGCTGCGCGACGCGGCGCTCGAGCTGGCCGAGGCGATCGCGGCGAAGGACCCGACGGTGATCCGGCTGGCCAAGGAGGCGTTCAACGGCATCGACCCGGTGGACGTGCGGCGCAGCTACCGGTACGAGCAGGGATACACCTACGAGCTGGGCATGTCCGGGGTCGGCGACCGGGTCCGGGAC
>DASRFJ010000183.1:0-11074 GCA_035651595.1 Streptosporangiaceae bacterium
CTCAATGCCGAAGTCCCCGGCGCCGAACTGCGCCGCACCTGGGCCCCCGCCCGCGGTGCCCTGGCCATGGTGGAGAAAGCACTCGAACGCGGCACGATCAGCGCCCGCGGCGTCGCCAAAGTCATCCGCGTCGCCTGGACCATCACCGACCTCGACGGCCGCGACCGCCCCGGCAAAGACGAATGCGACAAAGCACTCGGGCTGTGGCTGGGGGTGGCCCAGTGACCGCGGCCGATGTAGCCGATGTGGTGGCCGGTACCGAGGTGGCCGCGGCGGCTGGGGATGCGGCCTTGAGTCGGGCGCGGTTGGCCCGGGCGGCGCTCAGCTACCTGGCCGAGCCGGGCGATCCGGCGCTCGGCGCACTGCTCCAGACCTGCCCGCCGGACCGGGTGCTGGCCGCGATCAAGGCCGGCGAACTGCCCCGGGCATGCCGGGAAACCGACCGGGCCCGCTGGGCCGCGCTGACCCGGGCGCTGAGCCGGTGGCGGCTCCGGCTCCCAGATCTGCCTCCCGAGGATGTGCTCGCCGCCAGCGCCGCCGGGGATGGCCGGGTCAGGCTCGCCTGCCCGGGCGACCCCGAATGGCCTGCCGCGCTGGACGACCTCGGGCTGGCCGCGCCCTGCGTGCTGTGGCTGCGCGGCAATGCGAACCTGCGCGCCGCAACCGAGCGATCGGTCTCGGTCGTCGGGTCGCGGACCGCGACGGGGTACGGCGTCCACGTGGCCGGCGAGATCGCCGGCGACCTGGCCGAGCGGGGCTGGACGATCGTCTCCGGCGGCGCCTACGGCATCGATGCCGCCGTCCATCGCGGCGCCCTGCTCATCGGCGGTGTCACGGTCGTCGTGCTGGCCTGCGGCGTCGACCACGCCTATCCGGCCGGGCACCGCGGCCTGTTCACCGCCATCGCGGACGCGGGCCTGATCGTCAGCGAGCTGCCGCCGGGCAGTCACCCCACCCGGCTGCGGTTCCTGGTCCGCAACCGGGTCATCGCCGCCCTCACTGGCGGCACCGTGGTGGTCGAAGCGGGGGAGCGCAGCGGCGCGCTCAACACCGCGCGGCACGCCGCCGAACTGAACCGGCCGCTGATGGCCGTGCCCGGCCCGGTGACTTCGGCGCAGTCCGCGGGGTGCCATCGCATCATCAGGGACTTCGGCGGCACGCTCGTCACCGGCGCCGGGGACGTCCGGGACATGCTCGAACCCATCGGCGCCGAGTGGCCGTCCCCGGGCAAGGACGAGCCATCTGATCCACGCGACGATCTCGACCTGGAGTCCGCCCGGGTGCTGGACGCGTTCCCGGTCCGCGCCGTCGTAGGCCTGTCGACGATCGCGCGCAACGCGGGCCTGGAGCCCACCACGGTGCTGCGTTGCATCGGCGTGCTGGCGGGCTGCGGGTTCATCGAGCGCGCGGACGGCGGCTGGCGCCTCACCAGGAAGGCGGTGTAACCCTGGCACACTGAGGACATGGCTAACGGCGCGCCCGACGACCCGCTGCCGGAACTTCCGGTGGCCCTGGCCACGGCGCTTGCCGAGTTCGAACGGCACCTGCGCGCCGAACGGTCGCTGTCCCCCCACACGATCCGTGCCTATCACGGCGACGTCGCGTCCCTGCTCGGCCATGCGCATCGCGACGGGATCACCGCACCGGATGGGCTCGACCTGCATCACCTCCGCGGCTGGCTGGCCGAGCAGCACGAGTCCGGGTCGGCCCGAGCCAGCGTCGCGCGGCGCGGGGCGGCGGCCAGGGCCTTCACCGCGTTCGCGCACCGGCAGGGATGGCTCGCCGCCGATCCCGGACCGCTGCTCGGCACGCTCAAAACCAGGCGGACGTTGCCGCACGTGCTGCACCGCGAGGAGATGGCGGCGGTCCTTGGCGGTCTGGACGAGGCAGCGGAGGCCGCGCCCGCTGACCCGGTCGAGGCCGCGGTCGCGCGGCGGGACTCGGCGGTGCTCGAACTGTTCTACGCGACGGGGATCCGCGTCAGCGAGCTGTGCGGACTGGATGCGGGCAGCCTGGACCAGGGCCGTCGCACGATCCGCGTGCGCGGCAAGGGCGACAAGGAACGCACCGTGCCGGTCGGCATCCCGGCCATGCGGGCGATCGTCCGCTGGCAACAGACGGGCCGGCCAGTCCTGGTGACCGAGGCCAGCGGTCCCGCGCTCTTCCTCGGCATCCGGGGGCGCCGGATGGATCCGCGCACCGCGCGGCGGATAGTCGACACTCGCTTGCGCGAGGCAGGGGCCAGCCGGGATCCGGGCCCGCATGGCATCCGGCACACCGCGGCGACCCACCTGCTCGAGGGCGGCGCCGACCTGCGCAGCGTCCAGGAAATACTGGGCCACTCCTCGCCGTCGACCACGCAGATCTACACACACGTCTCGATCGAGCGCCTGAAGGCCAGCTACCGACAGGCCCACCCCCGCGCCTGACAGCACTCGTCATGGCGCCCCGTAACACCCGGAAACCCGGAAACGCTGAACTTCAAGTATTCTTAGTGGCGGTCGTCAGGGCTGGGCTCATCCGGGTCCGCCGCCGTGACGGCCAAAATCGCGTGTCCGCTTGCCTTCCGGGAGTCGCAATGACGAACGGAGGGGGCGCGCCGCTCGGTCCGCCAGCGTAACAACGCTGGCTGCAGGCGCGTCAGACCAACGGGCACCAGGAAACCAACCGAGCAGCGCCGCAACGACGCAACGCTAACTCCACGGTCACCAAGCGTCACGCATGGGACGCTACGGGGAAACGTTACGGACGACCAGGCGGCGCGGAACAGTGAAAGGGACCAAGCCAATGGCTCAGGTCGTCAGCATGAAGCAGCTCCTGGAGAGCGGCGTCCACTTCGGACACCAGACTCGGCGCTGGAACCCGAAGATGAAGCGTTACATCCTCACCGAGCGCAACGGCATCTACATTATCGACCTTCAGCAGTCGCTGGACTACATCGACCGCGCGTACGAGTTCATCAAGGAGACCGTCGCGCACGGCGGCACGATCATGTACGTCGGCACGAAGAAGCAGGCGCAGGAGGCGATCGCCGAGCAGGCGCGCCGCGTCGGGATGCCATTCGTCAACCAGCGCTGGCTCGGCGGCATGCTCACCAACTTCTCCACGGTGTACAAGCGCCTGCAGCGGCTGAAGGAACTCGAAGAGATCGACTTCAACGACGTGGCGGCCTCCGGCCTGACCAAGAAGGAGCTGCTCCAGCTGCGTCGCGAGCACGACAAGCTGGACCGCACCTTGGGCGGGATCCGGGACATGTCCCGGGTGCCGAGCGCCATCTGGGTGGTGGACACCAAGAAGGAGCACATCGCCGTCAACGAGGCGCGCAAACTGGGCATCCCGGTCGTCGCCATCCTCGACACCAACTGCGACCCGGACGAGGTCAACTACCCGATCCCGGGTAACGACGACGCGATCCGCAGCGTCGCGCTGCTGACCAGGGTGGTCGCGGACGCGGTCGCCGAAGGCCTGATGGCCCGCGCCGGCGCGGCCAACGGCGACGAGAAGCCCACCGGGCAGGCCGGCGTCGGCGCCGAGGAGCCGCTGGCGGAGTGGGAGCGCGAACTGCTGGTCGGCGCTGGCGAAGCGGAGGCGACGACGCCGGAGGCCGCGACCGCACAGGCCGCGACTCCGGAGGCCGCGACTCCGGAGGCCGCGACTCCGGAGGCGGCGACGCCGCAGGTCGCGACCCCGGACGCCACGGAAACCGAGACCCCCGAGGGCCCGGCCGAGGCCGCCGCGGACGCCGCGCACGCGGACGCCGAGGCGAAGGCCGCCGCCGAGGCCGCCACCCCGGAAGCCGCGGTCGAGGCCGCCGAGGACGCCGCCGAGCAGGCGTAGCGACCACGGCGTAACGACCAAAGCGCAACGAACCAGGCGCAAGAACACATCCCAGAACAGAAGAGATAGAGGACATGGCGAACTACTCCGCCGCTGACGTGAAGCGGCTCCGGGACCAGACCGGCGCCGGGATGATGGACTGCAAGAACGCACTGCAGGAGGCCGATGGTGACTTCGAGACAGCGATCGAGCTGCTCCGCGTGAAGGGCGCCAAGGACGCGGGCAAGCGCGCCACCCGGACGGCCGGGAATGGCCTGATCACGGCCCAGCTCGACGGCACCAGCGCGGGCGTCCTTGTGGAGCTGAACTGCGAGACCGACTTCGTCGCGAAGACCGACCTGTTCCAGCAGGTCGCCGCCGACATCGCGCAGGCGGCCATCGCGTCCAAGGCGCAGGACAAGCCGTCTCTGCTCGAGGCCGAGGCCAAGCCCGGCGTCACGGTCACCCAGCTGATCGAGGAGGCCGGCGCCAGCCTGAAGGAGAAGCTGGAACTCGGCCGGTTCACCCGGTTCGAGGGCGGCTACGTGGCCAGCTACCTGCACCGCAGCGACGCGGCACTGCCGCCGACCCTCGGTGTGCTGATCCAGTTGGACAAGCAGAGCGAGGACACGGCCAAGGACCTCGCCCAGCAGATCGCGGCGATGCGCCCGCAGTATGTGACCCGCGACCAGGTCCCCGCCGAAGTCGTGGAGAAGGAGCGCCGGATCGCGGAGCAGATCACCCGCGACGAGGGCAAGCCGGAGCAGGCCATCCCGAAGATCGTGGAGGGCCGCGTCGGCGCGTTCTTCAAGGACGTCGCGCTGGTTGAGCAGGCGTTCGTGAAGGACCCGAAGACCACGGTCAGCAAGGTGCTCGCCGCCGCGGGCGTCACCGTCACCGGTTTCGCGAGGTTCCAGGTCGGCCAGGCTTAAGGCATGCCCGAACCAGACGGAGGGAGTCATTCACTGGGGGAGGGCATCCCCCAGACCTCCTCGAGCCACCCCAGCTGGCGCAGGGTGGTGCTGAAGCTGTCCGGCGGCCTGTTCGCGGGCCGCGAGCCGCTCGGCATCTCGCCGGACGTGGTCCAGCACCTCGCCGACGAGATCCTCGCGGCCACCACCGAGGGGATCCAGGTCGCGGCCGTGGTGGGCGGCGGCAACATGTTCCGCGGTGCCGCGCTGGCCGAGCGCGGCATCGACCGGGCGCGGGCCGACTACATGGGCATGCTCAGCACGGTCATCAACTGCCTTGCCCTCCAGGACGTGCTCGAAAAGCGCGGCGTCGACACCCGGGTACAGACCGCGATCACCATGGGCCAGGTCGCCGAGCCTTACATCCCGAGGCGCGCGATCAGGCATCTTGAGAAGGGCCGTGTGGTGATCTTCGGCGCGGGTTTGGGGGCGCCCTATTTCTCCACCGACACCTGCGCGGCGCAGCGCGCGCTGGAGATCGGCGCGCACGCGGTGCTGAAGGGCACCAAGGTGGACGGCGTCTACGATTCCGATCCGAACACCAACCCGCACGCGAAGCGGTTCGACTCACTCGACTACGGTGAATACCTGAGCAGGGGCCTTCGGGTAATGGACACCACGGCGGTGAGCCTGTGCATGGACAACGGCCTGCCGATCGTGGTCTTCGCGCTCATGGGCGCGGGCAACGTGGTCAAGGCGATCCGCGGCGAGAGCGTCGGCACGCTTGTCTCCAGCCGACCCAGCACCGGCGAAAACGACTAGGCTCGAACAATGATCGATGACACGCTCCTCGAAGCCGAGGAGAAGATGGAAAAGGCCGTCACGGTCGCCAAGGAAGAGTTTGGCGTGATCCGCACCGGCCGGGCGCATCCAGGCATGTTCAGCAAGGTGACGGTCGAGTACTACGGCACGATGACCCCGATCAACCAGCTCGCGTCGTTCCACGTCCCGGAGCCGCGGATGGTGGTCATCCAGCCGTTCGACAAGAGCTCGCTGTCCGCCATCGAGCGCGCGATCCGCAACAGCGACCTGAGCGTGAACCCGGCGAACGACGGCCAGATCATCCGGATCGTGTTGCCGGAGCTGACGGAGGAGCGCCGGCGGGAGTACATCAAGACCGCACGGCACAAGGCCGAAGACGGCCGGGTCTCGATCCGCAACATCAGGCGCCACGCCAAGGACACGCTGGACAAGATGATCAAGTCCGGCGAGGCGCCCGAGGACGACGTCCGGCGTGCCGAGCGCGAGCTCGACGAGCTGACCCAGACCTACGTCGGCCAGGTGGACGAGCTGCTCAAGCACAAGGAAGCCGAGCTCCTCGAGGTCTGAGTGGCAGCCCAGGCCCAAGAGGAGAAACCGAAGATCAGGACCGGCCGTAACCTCCCCGCCGCGATCGGCGTCGGGGCGGTCATGGGCGGCCTGGTGCTGCTCACGCTGCTCACCGTCAAGGCGACGTTCCTGCTGTACATGGGCGGGGCGGTGCTGATCGCGCTGGACGAACTGGCCAAGGCGCTCAAGAACAAGCACATCGACATCCCGATCGTGCCACTCGGGCTCGGCACGGTCGCGATGCTGACCTGCACGTACTGGCTCGGCTACCGCGGCATGGCGGCGGCCGCCGCGCTCACCGTGCTCGCGATCCTCGGCTACCGCCTCGTCAACGGCACGGAGAACTACGTCAGGGACGCCACGGCCGGCGTGTTCGTGAGCATCTACATCGCATTCCTCGCCAGCTTCGTTTCGGCGATGCTCGCGGCACCGCACGACGGAAACAAGCGCGTGATCACGTTCGTCATCGTGGTGGTCTGCAGCGACATCGGCGGCTACTTCGCCGGCATCACGCTGGGCCGCGGCACCCGCCACCCGATGGCGCCGAAGATCAGCCCGAAGAAAACCTGGGAGGGCTTCGCGGGCTCAATGACGGCCTGCCTCGTCGCCGGCTGGCTCACCGTGACGCTGCTCTTGCACGGCCACGCCTGGCAGGGCGTGCTGCTCGGCGCGGCGGTCGTGGTCACCGCGATCGCCGGCGACCTCATCGAGTCAAGCATAAAACGCGACCTGGATATCAAGGATATGGGCACGCTATTGCCAGGTCACGGCGGTTTGCTTGATCGCCTTGACTCGCTGCTGATGAGCGCCCCGGTTGTCTGGCTCCTTCTTGTTTCGTTTATCCCGCACGGCTAAGGGCAGTTAAGCACCCGTCATTTCATGGATCGTTAAGAAGGAGCGAGCCATGTGGCGGGTTAGAAACCTGCTTTGGGTCTTGTACGTCGTTATCGGCGTCTTCGTTGCCTGGGACCGGAGCTATATAACGCTCGCCTGGCTGAAGACGCTGGCCAGTGCCCTGCTAGCGATCTTCCTGTGGTGGCTCGTCCTACTCGGCGTCAACCTCCACGTCCACTAGATCACCCAACTCCGCCCGGCGGCCGCCAGCCGGTTCACCAGGCTGGCGGACCCCCGTTCCTTGGCGAGCTGACGGTCCCGCTCGGTGATCGGGATCACCCACAGGAACCGCACCGGATCTCCGCCGAACATGAACCCCGACAAGTCCGGCGCGTCCGGTCCGGACAGCGCGCTGGACGGCGAATCCAGCAGCAGCACCCCCTCATACCCGCTACCCAGCGGGAACGTCGCGGGCGAGTGGTACCACCGGACGCTGTGCCCGGGCCCGAACCAGGTCACCGCCCGCCACGGATACGTGGCCAGCCAGCCGAACACCCGCGCCGCCTCCGCCGAAGGCAACGTCGTCGCCAGCGCAAGCTCCACCCGTGCGTAGTCCCGCGGGTCGTCGAGCACCTGCTCCACCACGGGCATCCGCTGGCAGCTCATCCCCACGGTGGCGAGCACCGTGTACGGACGGTGTGTAACCCCAGGTCGTTCGGAAATTCCGACCCGAGGAGCCGGACCGCTCGAGGCCTCCCAGTAATCCCCGCCGGGGCCGAGCCTGGCCATGAGATGCCCGAGCAGCGCCTGCTGGAACTGGCCCCAGGTGTCGGGCGCCTGGCGCCAGCGCCAGTAGGCGCGCGCCCGTTCGAGCCGCGGCGCGAGGCCCTCCATCGCGTCCTCGAGCGACCAGCCGAACGGCGTCTGCCCGATCACGTCGCGGCTGTACCCGGGCATGCCGCGGTTCATGTCGGCCCAGCCGGGGATCACCGCGAGCAGGCCGCCGCTCTCCAGCACGGCCACCCCGTCGCCTTCCTCGAACCAGAGTGCCTCGAGGGCGGCGGGGTCGATCGGCGGCCGTCCCGCCGGGTGCCGGACGCAGCCGGCCGGCAGCAGCGGCGCCTGGCCGGCGTCCACCCGGTCCTGATCGGTCACCGGCGGCGCGGGAACGTGGTTGGCGATCCACGTCGCGGACCGCGCGTTGGTGTCGTCGTGCAGGTAGGCGGCGGTGACCACGCCGTCGTATTCGACGGTCACGCGCCGGCTGCCGTAGGGGCTGACGCTTTCCAGCAGCGTGGCGGGCTGCCGGAGCTGAGCGGGAGGCATACGCATATCCTAGGAAGTTCACAAGCTTTTTATCCGAACGGACTTCAGTGCAACGACCCCTGCCCCTGCTTCCGCGCGCGGCCAAACCCCCAAGGCACCTCGCCGACCTGGACCCGGCCGGGCGGCGGGCTGCCGTGGCGGAGCTTGGCGAGCCGGCGTTCCGCGCGGCGCAGCTGTCCCGGCATTTCTTCGGCCGGTACACCGATGACGCTTCGTTGATGACCGACCTGCCGGCCGCGTCGCGTGCCGCGCTCGCGGCGTCGTTGCTGCCGCCGCTGCTGACCGCGGACCGGGAGCTGGCCTGCGACAACGGCACCACGCGCAAGACGCTGTGGCGGACGTTCGACGGGGCGCTGGTCGAGTCGGTGCTGATGCGGTATCCGGACCGGGTCACGATGTGCGTGTCGTCGCAGGCCGGCTGTGGCATGGCCTGCCCGTTCTGCGCGACCGGGCAGGCGGGGCTGACCAGGAACTTGTCCACCGCGGAGATCGTCGCGCAGGTGGTGGCCGGGGCGCGTTCACTGGCGTCGGGCACGGTGCCGGGCGGGCCCGGACGCGTGTCCAACGTGGTGTTCATGGGCATGGGGGAGCCGCTGGCGAACTACCGCGCGGTTCTCGGTGCGGTCCGGCGTATGACCGACCCGGTGCCGGACGGGCTGGGCATCTCGCAGCGGTCGGTGACCGTGTCCACGGTCGGGCTGGTGCCGGCCATCGAGCGGCTGGCGGGCGAGGGGCTTTCGGTGACTTTGGCGGTGTCGCTGCACACGCCGGACGACTCGTTGCGCGACACCCTGGTGCCGGTCAACCAGCGGTGGCGGGTTGCCCAGGTGCTCGACGCGGCCTGGGGGTACGCGGCGGCGACGGGGCGGCGGGTGTCGATCGAGTACGCGCTGATCAGGGACATCAACGACCAGGCGTGGCGAGCCGACATGCTGGGCTCGCTGCTGGCCGGGCATCTGGCGCACGTCAACCTGATCCCGCTGAACCCGACGCCGGGTTCGGTGTGGACGGCGTCCCGCCCCGCCGCGCAGGCCGAGTTCGTCCGGCGGCTCGAGGCGCACGGGGTGCCAGTGACGGTGCGAGACACCAGGGGACGGGAGATAGATGGCGCCTGCGGCCAGCTGGCCGCTAGTGTCACACGATGAACGTTTCGTGGCGGCTGGTCAACTGGGCCTGGCGGTATGCCCAGCGGAAGGGCGTCGTGACCGCGAACACGTCGGCCGCCCGGCGGTTCGCCGCATTCGGGGCCGGATCGATGATGACGTTCCCGCAAGGTTCGGTGTTCGGTGAGCGCTGGATTCTCGTCGGCTCGGAAGTGCTGATCTCCGCCCAGGTGACGTTGTCCGCGGGGATGGTGCCCGGGCAGGACCTGGGGCCGTCGCCGGTGCTGCGAATCGGCGACCGATGCGTGATCGGGCGCGGCTCGCACATCGTGGCGCACCAGTCGGTGACGATCGGCGAGGACGTTTTTGCCGGGCCTTATGTGTACGTACCTGAGCATTCGTAGACGTAGGCTACTCGCATGGCTACAGAACGGCGCGGCAGTGCGGACGAGCATGGTCTCCGCTGGGGTGGGGACGTGCGCATCTCCGAAGACGAGTGGGTCAAGGACCCGAAGACGGGAGAGATGCACCTGTCTGAGAAGGGCATCACTCGGCAGAAAGAGGATATAACCGCGCTGGCCGGTCGCCTGGACGGGGAGGTCACCGAGTGGTACCCGGAAAACGACACGTCGGCGTACAAGAAGCGGCGTATCCGGCTTCCGAACGGGCGTAGCGTGTGGCGGGTCTACCGCCCGGAGTTCCGGCGCATGCTGGCTGATTACGAGGACGGGAAGATAGACGGGATCATCTTCTACGACATTGACCGTCTCGCCCGCCAGCCGCGCGACCTGGAAGACCTGATAGACCTAGTCGAGTATTACAAGCGGCCGGTCGAAACGGTGACCGGGAATATCGACCTGCGCACGTCCAACGGTCGCGCGATGGCGCGCGTGCTCGTGGCGATGGCGAACAAGTCGAGCGAGGACACCGCGCGGCGCGTGGCCCGTGCGCGTCTTCAGGTGGCGCAGGAGGGCAACGGCAGCCGTTTCACGGGAAGTCGCCGGCGTTTCGGCTACCGGGAAGACGGAAGCCTGATCGAGGCGGAAGCGGCGCTTATCCGCGACGCTGCGAAAAAGTTCATGGCTGGTGAGTCGTGGGCTGGTATTGTCAAATACTTCCGCGCCTCAGGAATTCGGCCGGTTTATGCGAATATCTGGTCAATGACGTCTATCCGGCAGGTTCTCCTGTCTCCCTCTGTCGCTGGTATCGCGGTGTATAACGGTTCGCTGCGCGAGGAAAACAAGACGGGCCGTCCGAAAAACCTCTATTCCGACCCTGAAGCCGTCGCGCTGAAAGACGCGGGCGGCCGCTACATAATGGGCAACTGGAAGCCGGTTATATCGGTGGATGAGTGGAAAGCGCTCGTGGCGGAATCAGAGGCACGAAGGAAGGGGCAGACTTTCAGTGCTAGGGGAACCCGCAAATACCTATTGACCGGACTCTTGCGGTGCGGGCGCACACACGACAACGGTGTGGTGTGCAACCGGTCCATGGCCGGCTTCAAATACAAGAATAAGGCTGGCACAGTTTGTTACGGTTACCGGTGCCCAGACAAGATAAAAGGCGGTTGCGGCGGTCTTCAGCGGAGCATGTCGAAACTCGATAAGCTGATAGAAGACCTGCTTTTCGCGCACCTCGCAGAAAACGCGCCGGACAGCATGCAGGAAAACGACAGGGTAGACGAGACCGATTCCG